>JALWRI010000108.1 GCA_026994225.1 Gammaproteobacteria bacterium
ACGATTTTAACGTAACGATAGAAGACGATGAAATGGTACCAGAGAACCTGGATTCTGTAGATAATATCCTTGCTTTTATTGCTAAAAAGCTCGCCTAAACAGGCTTTAAGGCACGGTAAAGACAGAGATGACTGTTACTCCAAATCGAAATTTAGCAGATATTTTACTTTCAACGAGTAATAAATATCCGGATAAAACGGTGATTCAGTGTTCCGGAGAATCATATTCTTATAAGCAATTATTAGAGCAAGCATGTTCTATTGCACTCGATTTAGAAAAACAGGGGATTCAACGTGGAGACCGTATAGCAATCTACATGGACAATACCTGGCCCTGTGTTGTAGCACTATTTGCGATTACAATGAGTGGTGCAGTTTTTTTGTTGATAAATCCGCAAACCAAAAATGACAAGCTCAAGTACATTCTTGAAGATAGCGGTTCAAAAGTACTGTTGTCCGATGCACATTTACAAAATGTATTTGTTGATGTTGTTAATCAGCTGAGTTCGATTACCGATGTATATTGTTCAGGTAATGATACAAAAATAAGTTTTACTCATGCTAATTATCATATTTTTGAGAATACAGTAACAAATAATGATGCCAGTCTGGCTTGTGGCAGTAAGGCACTGGGAAACGATCTTGCTGCTTTGATATACACATCCGGTAGTACAGGATTTCCTAAAGGTGTTATGCAATCACACCAGTCAATATTATTTTCAATAGAAAGCCTTGTCGAGTATTTACGACTTTCGCATTCAGACAGAATTATTAATTTTCTTCCTTTTGCATTTGATTATGGTTTATATCAGCTTTTCTTTACGGTCTATCTTGGTGCAACATTAATTCTTGAGCGGTCTTTTACATACCCGGCTGTAGTTTATAATTTATTAAGAGATACAAAAGCAACCGTTTTTCCCGGAGTGCCCACAATATATTCGATGCTGCTTAAATCGCATGCTAAAAAAGCGCTTACATTTCCTGATGTCACTCGGATAACGAATACTGCTGCAGCTTTACCGGCAGAATACGTTTCCCAGTTACAGGAAATATTTCCAAATGCACTTATCTACAAAATGTATGGTTTAACTGAGTGCAAAAGAGTGTGTTACCTTGAGCCAGAGTTGGTGCACCAATACCCTTCTTCAGTGGGGACTGCAATACCGGGCACGGAAATATTCTTGTTTGATGAAAATGATAAACCCGTTAAGAGAGGAGGGCAGGGCATACTTCACGTTCGCGGTCCTCATATAATGATGGGGTATTGGAATAAGCCGGATGAAAGTAAAAAAATGTTGAAAGCCGGACTCTGGCCGGGTGAAAAAATATTATGCACACATGATTTATTTAAAGTTGATGAAAATGGCTTACATTATTTTATAGGTCGAAGTGATGACATTATTAAAACACGAGGTGAAAAAGTTAGTCCAATAGAAGTTGAAAATGTTTTGCACGGCATTAATGGAATAAAAGATGCGGCAATTATTGGCGTTGCAGATGATGTTTTAGGCGAGGTTATTCATGCATATGTGTCTTTAACCGGAGATAAAGATATTGCGATTAAAGATATTAAAAAAGTTTGCGTACAAAAACTTGAGAATTTTATGGTGCCAGCTAAATATCATATTGTTGATGATTTACCAAAGTCTACTAATGGAAAGATTGATAAAAAAATGTTGCAGGTGAATTTATGAACTCACAATCGCAGCTAATATTTGAATCAGCATTAAATAAACTTGAGAAAAATCTGGTTGTACTTTCAGACAAACCTGAAGACACTGTCATGACGACGTTAAAGGCACTTTGGTTAGTTGCTGCAGGCCAATCTGTTGCTTCTCAAAAAGTAAATAATTATTCCTTACCAAATCTCGACCAACATCAAGAAATTATTTTAGATGGAGTAATAAAGAAACGATTAGATGGCATTCCTTTAGCACATATTACCGGTGTACAAGAGTTTATGGGAATTGATATTCAGGTAAATGATCAGGCTTTAATTCCTCGTAAAGAGACGGAGTTACTCGGGTATGCAGCTTTGAGTAAAGTAAAAGAATCTGTAGAGAAGTTTTCTAGTGCTTTAGTCTTTGATGTGTGTACCGGATGTGGAAATTTGGCATTAGCAATAGCAAGTCATCAAGATAACGTTAAATTTATCGCAATGGACCTTTCTGAGGATGCGATCGATCTTGCAAAAGCTAATCAAAAACAATTGGAGCTTGATGATTCTATTCAATTTCTTGCAGGCGATTTACTTGAGCCAGTTAAAGATATGCAGCTACAAGGTCAGGTAGATGTCATTGTTTGTAACCCGCCTTATATTACTTCGGGGAAATTGGATGATTTACCTGATGAGATAATTAAATTTGAACCAGAACTTGCTTTTAATGGTGGAGCGCTAGGAATAAAAATTATTAACCGACTCTGTCAGGAATCACTGGAATATTTAAAACCTGATGGCTGGTTAGTTTTTGAACTTGGCTTGGGGCAGGGTGAAGCGATTCTTAAACGTCAAAAGAAAAAAAACATATACAAAAATTTTGAATCAGTAAAAGATGAAAATGGCAATATTCGTGTCATTCTTATGCAGAAGTAATCAACAATTATAAAAGTAGTTAAGGATAAATAATATGGACTTGAATGACTTGGTAAAATTTGATCCTGAACAGGAAGTTGAGAAAATCAGTAAAAAGACTGTTGAACTATTGCGACAGGATTTACGTAAAAGAGGGCTAGTCGTTGCGGTATCAGGTGGTGTAGATAGTGCCGTTTGTGCTGGCCTTGCTACACAAGCTGTAGGAAAGAGAAAAGTCTTCACCTTATTACTGCCAGAACATGATTCTTCCGGAGATAGTGTGAATCTTGGTAGTCAGGTAGTTAAAAGCTTAGAGCTTGAGCATGAGATTCAGAATATTGCAAAAACACTCGAAGAAATTGGTTGTTATAAATGGCGTGATGCATCAATTAAAAATGTTTTTCCTGAATATGATGGCACATGGAAAAATAAAATTATAATCAAAGGCGGTAAAGAAGGAACATTAAATCACTTTGCATTAGTTGTTGAACAGCCTGATGGTGAAATCATAGAACATCGTTTAAGTTTAAAAGATTACTTGCAAATTGTTGCATCAACTAATTACAAACAACGAATAAGAAAGAATATTGAATATTTTCATGCCGACAGATTAAATTATGCTGTAGTAGGTACACCCAACCGGCTGGAGTATGATCAGGGTTTTTTTGTTAAAAATGGTGATGGTTCTGCTGATATTAAACCTATTGCTCATTTATATAAAACACAAGTATATACCTTGGCAAGATATTTAGGGCTACCTGAAGAAGTCTGCAATGCTCAGCCAACAACTGACACATACAGCCTTGCTCAAGGTCAGGATGAATTTTATTTCGCTTTAGCATACGATAAAATGGATATCGCATTATGGGCGTTTAATAATAATAAATCATCAGATGAAGCTTCAGAATGGTTAGATATTGATAAGGAACATGTTGAGTTTATTTTTAAAGATATTGAAAATAAACGTCGAACAACTGCTATGCAGCATTGGCCAGCTTTATTACTGGAAAAAGTTGATGGCCCGTATACAACACACGGTTAACTATGTCAGATTATTTTGTTCAAGAAGCATGTGTTGATAGTGATAAGAATGATATTCTAAAGCTTTGGCATGAAAGTTTTCCAAAAACCAGATATTTTGAACATAAATATAACTGGTTATATAAAAAAAATATTTATAAAAATTCACAGCTATATGTATTGATACATGGCAAAAGTCAGCAACGTGTAGGTATACAGGGTATTAGTGCCAGATGTTTTGAATTTCATGGGGAAGTAATATCGACCGGTTTAGTAGGAGATTTTGCTGTGAGTAAAGATCACAGAACGCTTGGTCCTGGTCTAAAATTGTTAAAGTCAACAATGACTGCGGCTTTAAGTGATAATGATTTTATTTATTCTTTTCCAAATACAAAAGCGGTACCTGTTGTTAAACGGTCAGGATATAAATTGCACAAGAATATTAACCGCTATGTAAAAATTATTAAAAGCTTTCATTATCTTGAGCAGATTTTACCCAAAGTAGTATCGCTGTTTCTTGCTCCTTTAATTGATGGTTCAATTTATATTGTTGATGGTATGCGGTTTACTTTTTATAGAAATTCAATTAATTACGAATTTCGTAAGGATATGAATGTCGCTATTAATGATTTATGGGATAAAGCAGGGTATAAGAACAACTGCCTATTACAGCGTCGTAACAAGAATTATATTGACTGGAGAGAAAAGGAATGTACCTCTGCAAAAGTGAATTATTTTATCATTAAAAAAAACGGGGGTATCGTTGGCTATATTGCATATATATTGGACAATAAACTCAAGACTATATTAATAGTTGATTTTTTTGCTTTAGATCAAGATAAATATACAAGGACATTATTTTCAATGTTTGTATTTAATGTGCGTAGAAATAACATTGTTTCTATATCCGTGGAATATACTGGTACTGAATGCATTGATTCTTCAGTTAGATCGACAGGGTTTAGACTGCGTGATTCACGACCTGTTTTTTACAAATTTAATAAAACTTCTGTTTTTAACGAAAAAGAACCGGAGATATTTCTGACTGCGTGGGATGAAGATGCTGTCTAAAAAGATAAGAGCAGGTATATGCTAATGAGTGTTGTAAATGTTTTTTCTGTTGATGTTGAAGATTATTTTCAGGTGGAAGCATTCAAAAATAATATTGACTTTTCAGAGTGGAACGATTTTGAATGTCGTGTTGAAAAAAATACAGATTTAATATTGCAATTACTAGACGAAAAAAATATTAAAGGGACTTTTTTTATACTCGGCTGGATTGCCGAGCGTTATCCTGATGTTGTAAAACTAATAGCGAAAGAGGGGCACGAGGTTGCATCACACGGGATGACGCACCAGTTAATATACAAACAAACTCAAGAGGTTTTTCGTAAAGAGACTCAGGATTCGAGAGCTTTGTTGCAAGATCTATCGCAACAAGATGTTATTGGCTATCGAGCAGCAACATATTCAATTACCAAACAGTCATTATGGGCACTGGATATTTTATACGAGTCGGGATTTCTGTATGACTCAAGTATATTTCCAATGCGTCATGATAAATATGGCATCGCTGATGCTTTTCCTGATCCTCATATTATAACAACTCCTATGGGGAATCAGCTTATAGAGTTTCCAATTTCTACTGTTAAAACAAAATTTGCAACTTTACCCGTTGCAGGTGGAGGATATTTTAGAATATTCCCGTATTTATATACAAAATGGGGGCTGGGCACATTAAATTCTAAAAATAAACCTTTTGTTTTTTATCTTCATCCCTGGGAGGTTGATCCGGGGCAGCCTGTCATTGAAGGCACATCTGCCTTTTCACGTTTCAGACACTATACAAATTTAAAACGCTGTCATTCACGTCTAAACACTTTGCTCGATGATTTTAAGTTTTCTACAATGGAATCTGTTTTGAAAGATCTTGATTTATTAAAGGCGGGTTAACTTACGTGTCTGAACAAAAAAAAGATATATCACGTTTCTTTAAGCATTCTTATATATATGCTGTTGGAAATATTATTAATAGAATTGGCGCGTTTTTATTATTGCCAGTTTATACTAATTATTTAACGACTTCAGAATACGGTGCAATAGAACTTTTTTACGCTGTCAGTGCGGTCGTATTTGGTTTTCTTTCGATGGGGATTGCACATGCTACATTAAGGTTTTATTTTGAATACGACGAATTAGAAGATAAGCATCAGGTCGTTAGTACAAACTATGTTAGCTCGCTCATTGTTAGTATTATCGGTGTGGCATTTGTCGGTTTTTGGTATAAAGAAATTTCAGTTCTTATATTCTCGTCTGAAGAATACAGTTTAGGGATATTGTTTATACTTGCAACTATTGTTTTTGAGTTATCTTCACAAATATGTCTTGCATATGTGCGAGCTGTCGAGAAGTCATTATTTTTCGTTTATATTGCGATTGCAAAATTATTAATTCAGGTTTCAATTAATATATATTTAGTTATCTATGCAGAGCAGGGAGTAGTTGGCGTACTCGCAGGTAACTTTACTGCTGTCTTTATTGGCTGGATTATTTTGAGCGTATTTACACTTAAAAACTGTGGAGTCAAAGTTGATTTTAAAAAACTGATACCAATTTTACATTACAGTTTTCCATTTTTATTAGGGACTATTACCCAGCTGATATCTACAAATGTTGACAAATTTGGTCTTAATTATTACGACTCTCTTTCAATGGTTGGGATATACATGCTGGCTATTAAATTTAGCATGATAATTGAGCAATTAATTGGAGAGCCATTTAGTCGTTCATACGGTTCATTTAGATTCTCCATTATGAAACAGGAAAATGCTGCACAAATACAGGCAAAAATTGTCAGGTACCTACTGTATGTAACATTAACTATTTCTCTCTCGGTAAGTTTGTTAATAAATGAAATATTAGAAGTCTTATCAGATGAGTCTTTTTGGGCTGCTGCTAATATTGTTCCTATTGTGATTTTTTCTTCGATTATGAAGATAATGAATTACCCTCTTCAAACAGGGATATTATTTGCTAAAAAAACAAAATATTTTTTCTATATAAGCATTGTAACTGCAACTGTAAGTGTCTCAGCTAATCTGGCGCTTATACCTTTATATGGTTTATTAGGGGCTTGTTATGCTTTGATTTTAACTGATGTGCTATCTCTTATTTTGATGCATATAAAATCACAAAAATATTTTCATGTTAATTATGATTACATAAAATTGTTTTCTTCGTTATTGGTTGCGATTTTGATCTTTTTAATTTCATTGTTATTACCTGATATGAATATTTTTTACTCAGTATTAATAAAGCTGACATTAGTCTTGATTTACATTGTTGTATTATTCAAGAGTCATTATTTTCTTACTGATATTGAAGTGCATCATGTCTATGATTTTATTTCGAAAAAGATTTTAAGAACTTAAAAATGATATTTCTTTATCTGATCACATTAATAATTGCGCCGCAATTATGGATAGAGCCTTTTGTAGGCTTGCGTACGGATGTTTTAATATATCCATTATGGTTTATTGTTATCATAATGAGTGGGAAATTGAATTATTTTTTCAAACTTAAATCTCTGGATTATTTTATTCTCTTTTTTATCTTTTGGGTTATATTATCTGCACTAGTTAATGACCAAAATGAGCATACAAGTAAAATTATTATTGACTATATTAAATGGTTTATATTGTACAGACTCGTTGTTACGACAATAGGAGATGATATTGATAAGTTAAAGTCATCAGTATTGAAAATGCTGTTTCTTATTTATATCATAGTCTGGGAAGGTTTTGATCATAAATTTAGTGGTGATGGTTTGGGGTGGGCAGGACAGCCACTTGGCTGGGTAGATCAGAGTGTGCTAGATGCAGGTGGTACAGGAAGAACACAATGGATTAATATATTTGACGGTCCTGGTGTATTTTGTGTTCTTTACACAATTGGTTTGCCTTTTGTCATTCAGTATTTTGATAAACACTATAGTTCCAAGAAAAAAATATTTGCATTTATCGCTCTAATACCTCTGCTCATGGCAATTTGGTATACGGGGTCTCGAGGTGGTTTACTAGCTACACTTGGAATTTTTGCTTCATATGGTGTTATGCGTGTAGCGAAAACAATGGGTATATCAATATCAAGAATTTTATTGGTAGGGGCGCTTTCTTTTTCTGCTTTAATGCTTGCACCTAGTCATCTCACACAAGTTAAAGACGATAATAATTCGGCACAACATCGTGTTGATATGTGGATGCAGGGTATCGAAATGGTACAACAAAATCCGTTATTTGGTATTGGCAAGGGAAATTATGCTTCGTACACAGGCACTCTGATTGCACATAATTCATCAATTGAAAATATGGGCGAATTGGGTATGCCAGGACTCTTCTTTTGGGTGGGATTTCTTTACATTGCTTTTCGCTATTTATATTTATTTTCATCAACAAGTACTAATGCATTGTATGTTTCTTACTCAAATGCGACAGCATTAAGTTTAATTGGATATTTACTAAGTTCAATGTTTGTCACGCTTGAGTACGAAACAATGTATTTCTTACTGGCACTTGCAGCAGTCTTTGGTAATGTTTACGGTAAAGAAATTAAAATTGGTCAAAAAGATTATGTTATCATTGCCTCGATCTGTATTGCTTGGGTAGTTGTATTAAAGATATTTGTATCTCTATACTATTAAGGATTCAATTATGTCAAAAAAGGAAATTTTAGCTAAATGTATTGATACACTAATACCTAATTCATTTTATCGTTACTTAATTAATCTTTGTAAGAACGATTTTGTTGTTCTGGCATACCATCGTATCATGGATGTGGATGATAACTACCCATTTGATATTGAATTGATCAGCGCATCATGTAAGCAGTTTGATGAACAAATGGCTTTTGTCAGCAGGAATTTTGTACCAGTCTCAATTGAACAGGTAGTCAATTGTTATATCAATAATTTGAAGCTACCAAAAAAATCAATTTTAATTACTTTTGATGACGGCTTTGCTGATAATTATAAAAATGCATTCCCTATCCTTAAAAAATACAATGTTCCTGCAACAATTTTTTTAAGTACAGATTTTATTTCATCTGATAATACTCTTTGGTTCGACAGGCTGTCGTACTTTATTATGAATTATGATGAAGGTTTAATGAAGGGGGCTGTGAGAGAAAAGTTTAAAGTTAATTGTACAGCAAAAAGTAGGCGACAAATTTTGGAAGAGGTTATGGAGTACGTTAAGATAATTCCAAATTCGGATAGAGAAAAATTGCTAAAAGAGTTATATGAAGTATTCGATTTTTCGTACAGCGAAAACCATATGCATTATAGTGAAACCCTTAATTGGCAACAAATAAAAGAAATGGATGAGTCTTGTGTTAGTTTTGGTTCACACACGTTAAGTCATCCAATACTTTCCCAGCTGGATGCTGCTGAGTTAACACATGAGTTAGCAGAGTCTAAAAAAATTATTGAAAAAAACATAAATCATTCAATTGATACGATCGCGTATCCGGTGGGGACCCGATCTGCTTTCAATGAAGAAGTGATTAGCGAATCAAGATTGGCAGGATATAAGTTAGGTTTTTCATATTTAAGTGGCGCGAATAAATGGCCATTGAAAAATGAATTTACCATTAACAGATATCATATTGAAAGATATATCAGCACATCACTATTCAAATGTATGTTGAGTGTACAAAAATTGTTTCTCCGTTAATTTAACCTGATTTAATAAATTAAATGAATTATATAATAAAAAACACTAAGTCATGGGTTGAATATATGGTGGTTGCATGGTGGATGCACTTAGTTCCTCATTTGAAAGGACGAGTGTTGATCGTTGGTAGCTTTAATCATGATGCGATCGAGTATATAACACAATATTGTGATGAGCTTTATGTGTTTGGTAACAATGTTCATTCATCTAATAACAAAGTAACTAATATAACCTGCGATCAGTTTGCAGGGCTTAAGTTCAATGCGATTATTGTGGATGCCATCAAAGACCCTGTTATATTTCAAGAAGAGAATATTATCAGTTTGATTAATAACAATCTTTGTACAGATGGTGATGTATGTTTTTTAGAAGAAAATTATTACAGTATAAAATCTCGCACTAGCTCCCTTGTTAAAAAAATCATCAATGTTTTTTATGATTGCAGATGTCATTCATTAAGCAAAAAAATAAGCAATGCAACAATAAAAAAACTTCCTACAATTTATTATGATAATGAACCTTATGAATCGTTTTCTGAAGGATCATATTTCTCTAATAAAAATACTTTTTTAATAAAAGAAAAGTTTCGCAGCTTTTTGTTTAACTCCCGTTTGTCTCGTCTTTTTGTCAGTAGCAACATTTGGTTAATAAATAAAAACGCCAAGAGTAAGTTTTTTCATGATGGTCTATTAGAGTTTATCACAAATCAATTGCCAGAAAATAATAAGAAATATGTTATTGCGAGTATTTTATATAAAAGAGGAAAGTTAATATTCACATATATTCATACTAGGAAAAGAAGTAAAACCTTAATAGTGATTGTGACATATGAAGAAGAAGCCTACAGCCAAAGGGTTAACGAAAAGAAATCAATTGAATATTTAGCCAAAACACCTTCTATATCAAAATACGTTCCACATGATTATTTTGAATTTAAATACTTTGGGTACAATATTTTTACAATGGAAGGTAGCAAGGGAATTACAGTTGACGCACTTGCTAAAGATATAAAAGACATGACATTAAGTATTTTTGATGTTTTGCTTGAATTGGTAAACGGAACCTTAAAAAAAGATAAAACTATTTTAAATGTAATTCCTAATTGGTTTAGTATTTTAAATGCGCGCTCACCAAACGATATTAAATCTCACAACATAATATTGGATTATGTTTCTGATTTAGATCTGGAGTTGTCTGTGTTTATGCATGGTGATGCAAAAATTGAAAATTTTGTTTTAGATAAAAAACATAATGTATCCGGGGTTATAGATTGGGAACAGTCAATGATTAACGGTTATCCCTTGATCGATCTGTATTATTTGATCGTTTATAATTACCAGATTAAATATGGTTGTGATTTTTCACAAGCATTTGCCGCTTTAGTTAACTCCCGGATCGAGTGTTATGAAAATAAAATGATAGAAATATATTGCTCAAAATTGAAGTTAAATGAAAAACAAAAATCTCGTTTGCTTATTTTGTTTTTTGTTCATCATTATTCATGCAGGTTTCATTCTAATTACAAGGATAGTTATGATTATGAGAACTACAAGATTTCATTAGAAACAGTACTAAATTATATTGATGGAGATGAGTTATGACGGATGTTGTGATGATCGTTATTTATACATCAATATTTTTATTTTTGTATAATTATTTATTTTATCCTGTATTCATTATTTCTCTGTCCAGATGGTTTAAAAAAGACACCAGGGTTAAAATGTTGGAAGACAATGAGTTGCCAGCCGTTAGTTTTATTATAGCTGCCTATAACGAAGAAAAGGTAATCGCTAAAAAAATTGAAAATACTTTAGCTATAGATTATCCAAAGGATATATTTCAAATAATTGTCGTTTCAGACGGCTCTTCAGATGATACTAATAAAATAGTATCCGGATATTCAGAACAATCAGTAATTGGTCTGCATGAAGATGAAAGAAAAGGTAAATCTGCAGCATTAAACCGTGGTGTAGAATTATCGACGGGTGAAATCATCATTTTTTCTGATGCTAATAATGATTTTAGTAGGGATTCTGTTAAAGAACTTGTTAAACATTTCTCAGATAAAAATATTGGTGCTGTTACCGGAGCAAAACACATTTATGGTAGTTCTGACAGACAATCTTCAAAAGGTGATGGTTTGTATTGGAAATATGAATCGAAAATAAAACAAGCCGAGAGTGATTTGGGATCAATCACTGGTGCTGAGGGAGAAATTCTTGCAATCAGAAAATCATTGTTTAAACCAATAGATGTAAATCTAATTAATGATGATGCCGCAATAACATTTAGTGTTATTAAATCCGGACATAGAATTATTTATGAAAAAAATGCTAAAGCTTTTGAAGAAGCGTCAAAGGATCTTATTGACGATTTTAATGTAAAAGTAAGAATGGCAGCAGGCGCATTTCAGACTTTAACTATTGAGAAAAAATATATTTTTCCTCCGAAAAATTGGTTTTCATTTACTTTTATATCACATAAAGTTTTGAGATGGTTTGCGCCATACTTCTTGCTTCTCATGTTTTTTCTTCCAATTTTAAAACTTGAACGTATTGATATGCTTATGTTTTTTGTCTTGCAGGTAATATTCTATGTTATTTCATTGTACGCCTGGTTAAACCGTGATAAAAAATTAAACACATTATTATATGTGCCGATGTATTTTACAGTTATGAATCTTGCGTTACTTCGTGGCGGGATACGCTTTCTTAGCAAAAATACCCAGTCAATTTGGAAGAAGGCAGAAAGATGATCTATTTTATCATTTTTATATTGCTTGTTATTATTTTATTCTGGATAACACTTAAAGCAAGAAATATGCAAATATGGATATCTTCATATATTAAACAAAAGATATTTTCAAAAATAAACTCCACGGTTAAGACCAAGCATATTTATTTTTGTTTGGCAGACCATTATGAACCATATTATGGCTCTGCAACAAAAGAACTGGCTCGCTCGAGAGTAGAAAAATGGGTTAAAGAGTATAAGCTGATTGCGATTGACCATACAGATAGCAATGGTAGACATCCACAGCATAGTTATTTTTACCCTATTGAAGAGTATGACGAATGGATTTTAGATCAACTAAAGGAAATGAAAGAAGCTAATTTAGGTGACGTAGAAATTCACCTTCACCATGAAAATGATACGGCAGAAAATTTATCAGAAACGTTAAATGACTTTAAAGAGCTTTTATACAGCAAACATAACTTATTAAGAAAGAATGAAAATGGCCAAATTGTATATGGCTTTATACACGGTAACTGGGCATTAGACAATTCCAGGCCAGATGGAAAATGGTGTGGCGTGGATAATGAGATTGATGTGCTAATAAATACTGGCTGTGAATATGATATGACTATGCCGTCTGCTCCTAGTGATACTCAGACATCAACTATAAATAACATTTATTTGGCGAAAGAGGATGGGAAATCTAAATCTCATAACAAAGGAAAAAAATTAAAAGTAGGTGACTGGAAAAAATATAACGAATTATTAATGATACAAGGCCCTTTAACATTAAATTGGACATCCAGAAAATTTGGTTTAATTCCCCGAATTGAATCCAGTGAGTTATCTTACGATAACCCACCATCTGCTTCCCGGGTTGATTTGTGGGAGAGTTGTAATATTTCTATCAGTGGTGCTGATGAACATGTTTTTATTAAGTTGCATACACATGGCCTTCAGGATAAAACACCTGATATGTTTTTTAGCCAAAATGGCTTCAAAGTGTTATGGGCTACTTTAGAAGAGAAATATAAGAAGGATGGTTACAAACTACATTATGTTACTGCCTGGGAAATGTACACAAAGATAAAAAGTCTTTCGCAGTGTGAGAAAACTATATGATCCACATTATGCATTTAATCGAGTCGCTTGAATTTGGTGGGGCTGAAAAAGTCGTTGTTCATTATGCAAATAAATTATGCGTTGATTATAAAGTAAGTATATGTTTAACAAAACGAAAAGGCGAGCTAATAGAGCATCTGAACAGTAAAGTGAATGTCTATTGTTTAAATAGTCCAGAAGGCAATAATTTTCATCTGCCTTTTAAAATACGTGACTTAATACAGCACCATCAAGTTGATGTTTTGCATACACATGATTGGGGTGTTTATTTAG
>JALWRI010000109.1 GCA_026994225.1 Gammaproteobacteria bacterium
ATACTATGCGTGAATATGATCCGGAGAGGAAAATTAAACTCATTATAAAGCAAGAAGTCTTTGCTTTAGTTGACAAGGATTTCTTACAAATATGTTTTGATAACCTAATCAGTAATGCATGGAAATTTACCAAACATGTTGAAAATCCGGTCATTGAATTTGGCACCCTGTATAAAGATGAGATTTTAATTTATTTTATCCGTGATAATGGCGCAGGATTTAATATGAAAGAGGCAAACAGGTTATTTACCGCATTTCAGCGCTTACACAATAAAACTGAATTTGAAGGTGTAGGCGTTGGTTTGTCAACAGTTCAACGCATTATTCAAAAACATGGCGGTGATATCTGGGCTGAAAGTGAAATAGGTAAAGGTGCAACTTTTTACTTTACTCTTGGTAGCCACTTGATATAAATGAAAATGATAATACTCAGCCATGCTCTTGATAATTTTTCTACTACTAATTTTAATTCAGCACTTAAAGCCGAGATTGAGAATATTGATAAGAACTTACTCCCGTTACAACAGGGATTATCATTAAGCAGTTATGTCGGCCCAAGCCAGTTTAAAACAATAATATTATCCATATCTGAAGAAGATAATGATATTCACGCTAAAGTGGGTATTTTTTATACCGGGATAATAGCCGGATGCAGCTGCTCAGATGATCCAACGCCTGTCGACGAACAAAATGAATACTGTGAATTACAATTTATCATTAGCAAGAAAGATGCAAAAACAAAGGTAAAACTATTGGATATCTAATTTTCTTCCTCATATTCAGTCTGTATACTGATCACTCCTCATAGCAAACCACCAGTATTTATTTATGTCAGTAAAAAACAGTTTTAAGCGCAACATTCCAATATTAGCCCTCTGTCAGGCTTTGTTTATGAGTGGCACATCATTAATGGTTGCGACAACGGCGTTAGTCGGCTTTGCCCTCGCTGATAATAAAATTTATGCCAGCTTGCCCTTTACTTTGCAGTTGGTTGCAACAATGCTCACAAGTATTCCTGCTGCAATATTAATGGCAAAAATAGGACGTAAAGCAACCTTCCTCCTTGGTAGCATCATTGCCATGCTTGGTGCTGCACTTTGTGCTTATGCTGTAATAAAAGGTGATTTTTTACTATTTATATTTGGCAGTATTTTTATTGGTATCTTTTCCGGTTTCGCTAATTTCTATCGTTTTACAGCCGCTGATGATGTTGATAAAGAACACAAAAGCCGCGCAATCTCCTACGTGCTGGCGGGAGGGGTGCTGGCTGCAATAATCGGCCCTAACTTAGCCAACTTAACCCGTGACAGTATAAGTGGTGCAATATTCGCAGGCAGTTATGCGTCTATTATTCTTTTATACATTTTATCTTTTATACTTCTGAGTTTTCTTGATTTACCGCATAATAAAAAACCATTTACTGATCGAGTACAAACAACCTCGGGGCGCTCATTAAAAACTATTGCACAACAACCTCGATTTATCATTGCCGTTATCTGCGGTATGTTTGGTTATGCAACCATGACTCTTGTTATGACCGCAACCCCTCTTGCCATGCATCATCATCAACATATTTATTCCGATACAGCATTTGTTATTCAATGGCATGTTCTGGGCATGTTTGCTCCCTCTTTTATTACCGGTACTCTCATTAAACGTATCGGCCTATTAACCGTTATGTTCATCGGTGCCGTATTTTCCCTTATTAGTGTTTTTATTAACCTCTCGGGAATTTCTGTTAATCATTTCTGGCTGGCATTATTATTTTTAGGTATCAGCTGGAACTTCTTATTTATAGGTGCCACCACATTACTCACAGAGTCTTATATGGCTTTACAAATTAAATAAAACGATTGATATTCTACCTGATACTGAAATGATCGAAAATGCAACTAACAGAGTCGAAAGTTAAATGAATTTATAAATAATAGTATACTCCAGCAATAAGGAACCGATTTCACCTGAAACACGATCAAAGAAATACCATATGTTATACATATAGTTTCTATGCAACTAATAAATGCAGGTATAAAAACCATTAAGTTATAAAATTTTATAAGGGTGGCTCCCCTTTTTTTATTTTAATATTATATAATTATAGAATGATTAAAAAACCTATTATTGTTATTGGTCTCGGAGAAATGGGCAGTGTCTTTGCTCGTGCTATTTTAAAGCTCGGGCATCCTGTTTACCCTGCCTCACGTAAAACTGATTTAAATGAATTATCAAAAGAAATACCCGCTCCTGCTATGGTGTTGGTATCGGTTGGTGAAAGTGATTTACAAGCTTGTTTAGAAAAACTTCCTGACATATGGAAAGATCGTATCACTTTATTGCAGAATGAATTATTGCCACGAGACTGGGAACCACATAATTTTAAGCAACCAACTATTATCTCCGTGTGGTTTGAAAAGAAAAAAGGACAAGATTCAAAAGTCCTTATTCCTTCACCCTGTTTTGGACCTAATGCTGCTTTACTGGTTAATGCATTAGCCACTCTGGATATTCCCGCGCATGAAGTTTCTTCCGCAGATAAAATGGAAGAAGAGTTGTTAATTAAAAATATTTATATTCTAACAACGAATATCGCAGGACTAATTACAAAAGGGAATGTTGAAGACCTGTGGAATAATCATTATGATCTTGCCATTGAGGTGGCAAATGAAGTCATGGATATACAAGCAACCTTAGTGGGACATGAACTTAATCGAGATACCCTATTAAAAGGGTTTAAAGCGGGCATTGATGGCGATTTGGCACATATGTGTATGGGACGTTCTGCTCCTGCACGTTTAGCAAGAGCAATTGAGTTAGCGACAAAGTCTGGTATAGAAGTGAAAAAACTAAAAGAAATACAAAGCACCCTTTAAGTTACTTTCTTGCTTTTTCAAGTAACTCGCATAACTTATCTGCACCATAAAGTATACGAGGCCCAACCCTTTGCATTAATGCAGGGTCAATAAAGTAAAGGTGATTATTTTTAACCGCAGGTAAATCAGACCATGGACGCCATTCCTCCACCCATTCCGGATGCGCTTTACCCATTCCTCCGGAAACAATGACTTCAGACCTTGAAGCTAATACCGATTCAAATGAAATATTTGGCGTTAACGTTTTAAGGTTTGCAAATACATTTACACCTCCACACAAACTAATAATTTCAGATATTAAATGTTTACCATTAATCGTCATTATTGGTTTATTCCATATCTGATAAAAAACTTTTACTTTCTTCTTTTGTGAATATTCAGTTTTTAATCGCTGATAATGCTCTAGAAAATCATGAGCAGCTTTATTTGCGACT
>JALWRI010000110.1 GCA_026994225.1 Gammaproteobacteria bacterium
TTCTTATACAGAAGCTCTTTCAAAGATTTTTTTTATCACCATGCCGTTGGCTATTGTTTTATCTGAGTTATCTCATTCTGTTATTCATTGGGTGTGGGGGGGGAAATGGGATGAGGCAATTAATGTAACTAAGATTATGTTTCTAGGTATGCCTTTCTGGTTAATGGTTTTTTTAAGTAGAGCCAGCCTAGAGGCGCTTGGACTCTGGAAGAAGCGGTTAGTTTATCTTAGTATTTATGGGCTTCTTAGTATGCTGGTTGCCGTGTTAATTGCGCAGTCAATGAGTAATATTGCATATGTTGCTTTAGGAGTTGCTGGGATAAGAGCTTTAATTGGTGTTTTTCAGTCTATGTCTATATTTTTTATTGTAGATGAAGAGTATAAATATTGTGTAAATAATCTAATGCGAACTGTAATGGTTGCAGTTGTATCGGCTATATTGGCTTCTCTTTTTAGGGATGTAATGGGTGGAAGTGGACAGATTATTGGAGTGTTTTTTTATGTGGTTGCATTTGTTGCTTTATATACCTTAATTTCATACAAATTTCAGTTTAAGAATTTCCGTAGCGTGGTTGAGTTGATAAAAAAGATATGAGTTATATAGAAACTACTAGGTGGGTGATGCTGTGTAATATATTGGTGATGATAAGGTGTTCTTTTCTGAAAACTATTTTAGTTATTAGTCTGTTTTTCTTGCAGATTAATGTTGCTATTTCTGATTATTATGGAAAAAGTAATTTCAAGATATATGATGCAATGATATATAGGGGTAAGCCCGATATGCAGGGTTTGGGTATAGAGCCATTGACATTATTAAATCATGTGCATTTATTGGATAAAAATAAGGATAAAATAAAGAATAAAATATCAGGATATTATTTATCTAACGAAATAGAAGAGGTTGTTGTTATAAATATCGAAAACTGGTCATTGGCAACTGATGAGGATAGGCGGGTTAATATACCTAGGTATACTAATATTGTGAAATATGTAAAGAATCTATACCCAGATAAAATGATTGGAATATATTCCATGTACCCAGAGCGTAATTATTGGGCTTCTCAAAAGGATAAATCCAGTAAAGAATATAAAAGATGGCAAGATAATAATAATGCATTAAAAAATATATCGAAATATGCAGATATAATTATGCCTTCGATTTATACATATTTTCCTGATAGGAAAGGCTGGTTGAAATATGCAAAGGCCCAAATTGAAGAGGCCAGGAGGAATTATCCAACTAAGTTAGTATATCCTTTTTTATGGCCTCAATATCATATGTCTAGCCTACTATATGGGGGGAGATATATTGAAGGTGACTTTTGGAGATTACAATTAGAGGCTGTTTATCAATATGCTGATGGCGTAATTATTTGGGGGGGGTGGGATGATAAATCTCAACAGCATAGTAAGTGGATTGACGGTCTTGATTGGTGGGATGAAACAAAATCATTTGCTAGTAGAATTAAAGCGAATTGATAATGAATAAAAATAATATATTTATATATTCACTGGCTACTCAGCATGAGAATCTTGGTGATTTATTAATTAATCAGCAGCTTATACGTTGGTTGTCTAAAATTGCTGTAGTAGTCATTGAGGAAAAAGGGGTTCCACAAGAATTTTTATATGCAGTTGGTGGCGCTAATGTAATTAAAGCATCATGTGATCCACAAAAATATTCAGTTAAAACACTGGGTTTTTATCTTACAAGCTTGGTAAGAAGATTAGCTATAAATGCTGTTGTTTTGTCGCCTGGCCACATGGGGGGCTCTAGTATAAAAGCGAATGTTAAAAGAATACTGGTTTTACTAGTTTCTGCATACTTGCGTATGAGAGGAGTGCATACTATCAGGGTAGGTGTTTCTTTTGGTAATATTGACTTTGCTGGAAGGCTTATAGAATCACTTAGCGTGCTTGCGTTTAGAGTTTATTGTGTGAGAGATGAAAATAGCCGGAAAAAATTATTGGTGTTTTCAAGGAAAGAGTGCTTAGTAGTTCCTGATTTGAGTTTTTTGGCTTTTGAGCAGTTAAATTCTAAAGCAAATCATGGGGGCGTTAAAGATAAAGTTGTATTTTCCGTAAGAGGAGATAGGCGTTATCCTAAAGTAAATAAGTCTTATGAAGTGGCAATATATAATGATATACCTTTGCAGGCAGCCAAAGAATTTAGTGAAGTGTTATGTTATTCCCAAGTGGCTTTTGATGTTAAAGAACAGCGATTACTTAAATCATATCTAGAATTAAATGGTGTGTCAGCAAGAGTAGCTGAAGAATTTGAGAGTATAGATAAAGCTGCAAATCTCTTATCAGATGCGAAAATAGTAATTAGTAATCGCCTTCATGTATTATTGCCTGCCATGATGTTGGAGACGTTAGCTGTATGTGTAGGTGATCCTGTTGTAGATGAAAAAATCTTTTCAATATATCAAGATATGGGTTTGGATGATTTGATATACGATATAGAGAATCGTACTGAGAGCTTTGAAGAGTTTATGCAGGCTTTGCTTTTAAATAGGGAAGACATTATTGAAAGAATGAATATTGCTGTTCAAATTCAAGTAAATGAAATAGTTGCTTTAATGGATAGTATAGTTAAGTAACATCGTATGGTTTTATGATGCTGTGCTCGTAATTATATTTAGGGTGAACAATGAAAATAAATCAGAATAAAATAAGCGTTAAAATATGGAAGGAGTCAAATTTTTTCTGGTTGGAGTTAGGTTTGGCGGTTGTGCTATTAATCTTCGTGTATTGGAGTGGTTTGAAGGAAATGGCGCATTGGTGGGAAACAAGAGAAGAATATGGCCATGGGTATATTATACCACTTATTACCCTTTTTCTTATTTGGCAAAAAAGTGATCAATTGGAAAAAATTAAATTTACAGGAGCTTGGGTTGGTGTTGTTGTAACTGCTCTTGCATTGTTTTTGTATTACGCAGGGGAATTAAGCTCTCTATTCACTATTATTCAATATTCGTTTGTGATCGCAATATTTGGTTTAGCTCTTTCTTTAATGGGGTATGCTGCATTTAAGATTGTTTTTGTGCCCCTGACCATACTTATATTTATGATACCGCTACCTAACTTCTTTTTTTATAACCTCTCTTCCCAGTTGCAACTTATCTCCTCCCAAATTGGCGTGGCTTTTATCCGCTTATTTGACATCAGTGTTTACCTTGAAGGCAATGTAATTGATTTAGGCGTGTATAAATTACAGGTAGTAGAGGCCTGTAGTGGCCTGAATTACCTGTTTCCTTTAATGACCCTGGCGTTTATCT
>JALWRI010000111.1 GCA_026994225.1 Gammaproteobacteria bacterium
ATATGGGTGAACGCTTTCAAGTTAAACGGATTACGGTCAAACCTAGTGAAAGTACCTCCATGCAAATGCATCATCATCGTGCGGAACATTGGATTATAGTAAGTGGTGTGGCTGAAGTAACTTGTGGGGATAAAGTATTTTTGTGTACTGAAAACCAAGCAGCTTTTATTCCACAAGGATCTAAACATCGTATTGCCAACCCAGGTAAATTACCTATGGAGATGATTGAAGTGCAGACGGGGAGTTATCTGGGAGAGGATGATATTGTGCGGTTTGAAGATCAGTATGGACGAATAGATGAGCTGGTCTATCAGTAGATATTTTAGTGAATAATTAGAGAAAGCGTTAACAAAAGATATGGACAACTTGAAAAACAAACGTGTTTTAATCACGGGTGCTTGTGGCACAGTAGGATCGGAACTGGTCAGAGCATTATTGCAAGATAAAAATTACAAAATTAAATCAGTCATTGGCCTCGATAATAATGAATCAGAACTCTTTTTTATCGACCAGTTATACCTAGATGATTCAAGAGCTAGCTTTCACTTGGCCGATATACGCGATAGAGATGTTCTCACTAGAGCCATGCAAGATGTAGATATTGTCTTTCATGCTGCCGCACTGAAACACGTTATTTTATGTGAACGCTCCCCACATGAAGCGGTGCAAACAAATATTCTTGGTTGTGAAAATATTGTTTATGCAGCAGAAGCCAACGATGTAAAAAAAGTCATATTTACTAGTTCAGACAAAGCTGTTAATCCAACTAATGTTATGGGGACATCCAAATTAATGGGAGAGCGTTTGATGACTGCAGCAAATGGTAGCTCAAGAAAATCAAATACCATTTTTGCATCTACGCGTTTTGGTAATGTATTGGGTTCTAATGGCTCTGTTATCCCTATTTTCAAACAACAGATCAAAAAAGGTGGCCCTGTTACTTTAACTGATACTGAAATGACACGTTTTGTAATGACAGTAGAGGAATCAGTAAGGTTAGTAATAGATTCAGCCCAGCAAGCCCAAGGTGGTGAAGTTTTTATCACTAAAATGCCTGTACTAAGAATTTCTGATTTAGCAAAGGTTATGATTGATTTATTGGCAGAACATTTTGGGTACAGTAAAAATGATATTGAAATTAATATTATCGGTTCAAAGCCAGGTGAAAAGCTCTATGAAG
Source organism: Gammaproteobacteria bacterium (assembly GCA_026994225.1). Lineage (GTDB taxonomy): Bacteria > Pseudomonadota > Gammaproteobacteria > GRL18 > GRL18 > JALWRI01. The sequence goes on from JALWRI010000111.1 coordinate 1,181, forward strand.
AACTAATGAGTGATGAAGAAACACGACGAGCAGTTGAATTGGATCAATATTTCGCGGTATTACCTGCTTTTAGAGGCTTTCATAATATAGATTACCAATACGACAGCTTGGTTAATAAAATTGTTGATGATCCCTATGTCTCATCAGAAGCAACCATGATGACTGAAAATGAAATAAAAGACTTCCTCATTAGGAATAATCTATTAGATATACCCGAAGATCAGTTTGGGGAGCGTTACTGGCCTGGCGACAAGGAGGAAAAACAACAATGAGTATATTGATTCTTGGCGGTGACGGCTATCTGGGCTGGCCAACTGCTATGTACTTCTCAAATCGTGGCTATAAAGTTACCGTTGTCGATAACTATTTTCGCAGAAATGCCTGTACAGAATTAGATACAGGCATGCTTTACCCTGTTCCAACACTGATTGAGCGAGCTAAAATCTGGCATGAAAAAACAGGAAAAGAAATAAAGGTAGTTATTGATGACTTAGCTCAGCCTGAAATGATGCGCTCCCTGTTTACAGGTAATGGTTTAACCTATCAATGGGCTATTAACAATAAGTTTTCTGGAGAACCTGAAACAGTTATCCATTACGCAGAACAACCTTCAGCTCCCTACTCTGTAGCAAACTACAAACAAGCCGATTTTACACTCATCAACAACCTTCGTGTTACAAACAATCTGATATGGGCAATACGAGACTTCTCACCTAAAACTCATATTGTAAAGCTTGGCACAATGGGAGTTTATGGCACGCCGAATATTGATATAGAAGAAGGATGGCTAGACGTAAAACACAAGGAAAGAAGCGATAGATTTTTATTCCCTCGACAAGCTAGTTCGCTCTACCACACAACAAAAATCATGGATACAGATCTTGAGTGGTTTGGTGTCCGCATGTGGGATTTAAGAATAACAGACCTTATGCAAGGCCCTGTTTACGGCATAGAAACGGAAGAATCAAACATTGATGATCGCTTAAAAACAATTTTCAACTATGATGAAGTGTTCGGCACCATTGTAAACCGATTTATTGTCCAATCCATCGTCGGCTATCCACTCACAGTTTATGGAAAAGGCGGACAAACACGTGGCTACCTTAACATTAAAGATACACTCCAGTGTATAGATGCCTCAGTAACAAAACCTGCTAATAAAGGCGAACTGAGAATTTACAATCAAATTATGGAAACCTTTTCAGCTAATGAACTAGCTGAACTTACACAGAAAGTGGGCAATAAGCTAGGTTATAATGTAAAAATAGACCATATTGAAAACCCCAGAAAAGAAGCCGAAGAACATTATTACAATCCGACCTATCAGGGTTTGCAAGACATTGGCGTAACACCACATCTGCTAACCGAGGATGTAATGGAGCGTATGTTTAAAATAATAGAAAAATACAAAGACAATATTCGTAAAGACGTAATATTCAAAGGAGTAAAATGGGGATGAAGTGGTTAATAACAGGTGGTTGTGGTTTTTTAGGCACTAGTGTCATTAAAGAGCTAGTAAAACAAGGTGGGCATAGTTTCCGTATTCTCGATAACCTAACCGTAGGCACAAGAGAAGACCTTGCCGAAGCAATAGAATTTACAGAGCAAGAACAAAAGAACTTACCCAATTTACAAGATGGTGACTGCCAACTAATCGTTGGCGATATACGAGATCAGGAGATAGCTCAAGATATCTGTAAAAATATGGATGCTATTATCCATTTTGCTGCTAATACGGGTGTACCCAACTCAGTAGAAGATCCTCGTCTGGATATGGAATGCAACGTTATTGGCATATTTAATATGCTAGAAGCCGCAAGAAAGAACAAAATAAAGCGTTTTGTCTTTGCATCTAGTGGCGCACCTGCTGGCGAGGTTGAGCCACCTATTCATGAAGAATTACCTCCACATCCCGTATCACCTTATGGTGCAAGTAAATTAGCAGGAGAAGGTTATTGTTCATCCTATTTCAAAACCTTTGGTATAGATACAGTATCATTACGTTTTGGTAATGTTTATGGTCCTGGCTCGAAACATAAATCTAGTGTAGTAGCAAAGTTTATTCGCTTAGCTTTAGAAGGAAAACAAGTCGAAATATATGGTGATGGCTCGCAAACTCGTGATTTTATCTATATTGATGATCTTGTCGATGCCGTAATTAAAGCTGGCACAGTTGAAGAGATTGGAGGGGAAACCTATCAAATTGCAACAGCCAGTGAAACCACGCTCAATGAGCTGATGGATATTCTTAAGCCTGCTCTTAAAGCAAAAGGGATCGAGCTTGATATTAAATATGGCGAAAAAAGACTGGGCGATGTGATGCGAAATTTTTCTGATACGTCAAAAGCAAAGGAACAGTTAGGCTGGCAAGCAGAAACTAAACTTAATGATGGTATTGAAAAAACAGTAAACTGGTTTTTAATATGAATAAGATAGAAATAAAAAACACTCTTAAAGAGCTAGCAGTAGACTATCCACCTGCATTAAAGCCAATGCTAATGGATAATTGGAATCGCATGATATGGCAGGCAGAGCAAGTGCTAAAACACGTTCCAAAAGGTGGGGTAATAGTAGATCTCGGTAGTGGAGCAGTACCTTTTATGGCATTATGCCAAGTCCTTGGTTATAAAACAATAATGGCAGATGATTATGGTGATGATTATTATAAAGGCAAAGAAATGAGCAACCTTTTAGAGTACTTTAAAAAACTAGGCGTTGAGATGGTTCAAGGAGATATCTTTGCAGATGGCTTTGCCGATCAGTTTCAACACTTAGATATGGTTACCTCACATGATAGCATGGAGCATTGGCATCAATCACCTAGGGATCTATTCCATAGCCTCTCGAAGAAATTAAATAAAGGAGGTCTGTTATGGCTAGGAGTTCCTAATTGTGTCAACTTAAGAAAAAGATTAACTGTGCCTTTTGGAAAAGGAAAATGGAGTCAAATGCTCGACTGGTATGAGACCCCAATATTTCGAGGCCATGTCAGAGAACCAGATGTTGGAGACCTTCATTACATCGCTAAAGATCTTGGGGCTAAAAAAGTAACCATTGAAGGTAAAAACTGGATTGGGTACAGACACCCGAACAAGCTTATAAAAACCGCCATGCCTATCGCTGATAAGATTTTACAGCTACGCCCCTCATTATGTAGTGATATTTATCTTTACGCTTGGAAATAAGGAAGTCAGAATGTTATTAAAACACACCTCTTCCGTCCTAGAGGAAGTTGAATATACGCCATCTATAAGAATTTACATATTAAAGATTATTTATTTTTTGACTTATAAACTGCTTGGGCGAGGCTATAATATAGTTAGTCGAAATCTAATGAAAATACTACCTAATAAACAGATAAGGGGTAAATTTCAGGACGGTAGTATATTTAATTTCGAGTTGAATGACTATTATTGGAACAGAGTCCTAATGGAAGGCTATCGTTATGAGCCAGAACTAGAATACGTTTTTAATGTATTTAAAGAAACAAACTACATTTTTATTGATTGCGGGGCAAATATCGGTTATTGGTCTGTACTTGTTTCTTCTCCGTTATTTGGAAATAAACAATGTATTGCTGTTGAGGCATCACCAGATACTTATCTTTATTTGAAAAAAAACAGAGATCTAAATAATAAGCGTTTTATAACGTTAAATAATGCATTATACAGTGAGAGTGGGCATGTTTTTTCTATGACGAGTGCTATTCATCATGCTGCCAACCAAATAGATAGAAATATAGATGACGATAATACTCAAGGTAATGTAAATTCAATTACAGTTGATGATATTGTTAAAGAGCAACAAGTTAGAGAGAGTAAAAAACTAATTATAAAACTTGACGTTGAAGGACAAGAAATTAATGCCCTCAAAGGGGCATCAAGAACCACTAAAAATAATGACTGTTTATTTGCCTATGAAGACCATGCAAAGGATCGGGAGCATTCAGTAACTAAATTTATAATGGATGCCTTAAATTTTAAAGTCTTTTATATAGATGATAATTTGTCAACTCGAATGATTAAAGATGTTAGTGAACTGGATGATATAAAAAAAGGTATTGATATTGGATATAATTTTTTTGCTTGTGATGAAAAATCTACTTTTTTTAGAAAGTTAATTGAACTTGAACTAAAACTACTATGAGGAAGTATATTTATCTAAGAGGGACTTATAGAAATACAACATTATCACTTTTAAAAAAAATACTTAATGATATTTATGAGGATGTAGATAAAAAAACTTTATTTAAGATGCTTACTAAAAAGTTAATGAAAGGTGTTGTCATTGTTCACGATGATCAAGGTTGGAATGCTCTTTTTTTAACATTATTAAAAAATGTAGGTGGTTATAAAATTGTCATTCGTTTGCGTGGCGATGCCTTTAATGTACTTAAACATGCTCCTTACCTATTTTCATATTATCCTAGGGTGATAATGACAAGGTTTATTTTGAGAAGAGCTGATTATATTCTTTTTAATTCTAAGCATTTAAGAAATCAAAAAGCTTATAAATTTTTTAAAAAAAAATCTGGCGTTGCTTATAATCCACTAATGATTGAGCATCAGAAAATAGATATCCACTCCCTCAACAATAAAAGAAGAAGTACTCCTGAATTTCATTTATTAACAATAACAAATTTCCATTTCCCTCAAAAAATAGCGCCACTCATAATGGCCTTAACTAAGTGGATAGACCCATATTTCCTTGAAAGATATAATATAAAATGGGATGTAATAGGAGATGGGTATTATTTAAAAGACTTTAAAGATAAAGTCAATATTGAAAGATTTAATGGTCGAGTTGCCATACATGGTTACTGTAAGGATACTATTAGGTTTTATAAAAAAAGTCATATTTGTGTTTATTTGTCAGGTCTTGATGCTTTTCCAAATGTAGTACTTGAGGCTAGCTATTGTGGTTTACCTATTATTACCAATCCTGGAAGTTGTGGTACGCTTGAAGCAATAATCGAAGGTGAAACAGGGGAGATTGTTTCCAATAGTAAAGAGTTTAAAAAAACCATTATTCATTATAAAGATAATCCCTATTTACGAGAAAAGCATGGTATCGCTGCACGAGACTATATTCTAAGAAATTTTACAATCGAGAAACAACAAGATGTTGCAACGCAGCTACTGTTTAATCATTTCAAATAAAAAGGGCATACTCAATCAATGATTTTACAGATTTTCGCACTGAGAGCTTTTGGTGCATTCGCAACTTTTGGGCTAGGAGTATATTTAGCACGTATATTGGGAGTTGAAGGATATGGTTTTTATTCTGCTATTTTAGGCTCAGTTACTTTTATTGCTACCGTTGGACAACTAGGCAGCGGCATGGCTATTATAAAACTAAGATTAGGAAAACCTAGTGGGCAGTCTAATGCATTATTAACTGGATATTATATTTGGCATATAATCGTATCCATATTGGGTATAGGAATAGCAAGTGGATTTTATTTTTTATTTTCAGATATAACTGATTCTATTACATGGTATGTTTTTTTAATATTCCTTCTGGCATCATTCACAATACAGTTAACAAGAAATATTTATCAAAGCATTAAGCAAAGTAGCTTATCCATGATAACAGATATGGTGTTAATGCCTGTTATCATGCTATTTATTATTTTTATGTTTGATGTAACAACACCCTCAAAAGTTATTATAACTTACATTGCGGTAGGGATGACATCTGCAGTTGGAATGGTTATTTTTTTTCTCAGGTACTTTAAGGGTTTTAGATTGTCAACAAACATAGAAATAAAATGGGATAAATGGATGCCATTTTCATTTGGGTTTCTATTTTCACAATTTGGGCATGCCTTAATTTTTATTCAACTCCCTGTCGTTTTACACTTTGTCGTTTCTGACTATGATATGGGGCTTTTTACCATAGCTTATAAGCTAGCAGCCATACAACTTATAGCCTTTACTGCAATTGGAACATATGTAACGCCACAATTTGCAGATTATAACATTATTGAAAATACAAAAAAATTGAGTAAATTACTTAAAAAGATGTTGATAATCTCTCTTTGCCTTTCTCTGCCAATTTTTCTCTTACTCTTTTTCTTTCCTGAGATTATTATTGAGACTTTATTTGGAGAAAAGTACCTATCCGCTGTAGAGCTTCTTCCACTACTTGCATTTGGCTTGTTTTTTCATTCTGCTTCAGGACCACTTGGGAACTTCTTAATAATGAATGGAGATAGTTATTACTATTCAATAGTATCCATCATTGCAGGAGGTTCAGGAATAGCAATTACAATAATTATGGGATATTATTTTAGTAGTATTGGTGCCACCTTAGCAATTTGTATTACTATTATTACGTGGAAATCTATGATAATTTTTCGCTCATTCAACTTGTTTAATAAATTAAAGTATAATCAATTAGTATGAATAAAAAAATTATAACTTTCTTATTTATACTGTCTTTGAGTACTTTATTTTCAGCGCTGTATGTAGTTACTGATGTTATATATTTCACAGTTTCCTCTATTGTTCTTTCTGTTATAGCACTTATTATTGGAACTAAAGATTACTCCAATATATCACCCATAAAAATATTTATTGTATTTACTGGTATTTATACAGTTATTGATCAGGTTTGGTTAATAACTGATTATGGTGAATCATCATCCTTTTTTAGGTATGAATTTCCAGTGGGAAATAAAGAAATTCTTACTTTACCATTGGAAATGCTGATTGTTAGTCTATCTTTATATGTTGGTTTTCTTGTTTTTATTTTATCATCTAAATGTAAAATAAATAATAATATCACTATGATTTCAGGTGTTGAAAAATACTGGGCATTTTTTTATATTTCAGGTCTTTTTGTGTCTTTTCTTTTGTTTTATTTGAATGGAGATTTAAATAACATATTGGAGAATATTAATAATAGAACACGAAATCAAGGGCGAGGAGTTTTAGTTATTTTGACATACCTATCATTTCTCGGGGTATTGTTATGGTGGCAAAAAAACCTTATCAAAGATACATATACTTTTAGAAATTATTTAATATTAATAACTCTACTTGCTCCTATGTTATTACTGGGGTCAAGAACTGAAGCCATCATGATTACGATAGCAGCTGTCTACATGAATTCCATGTGTGGTATTAAAATATCATTTAAAAAAGGCTTTATAGGATCTTTATCTATTATAGTTTTTTTAAGTGCCTTTCAAGCTATTAGATCTGGAATATCTCTCGATGAATTCAACTTTATTGAAGGAATCCAAAAAGATTTATCCATGGGTATTGGTTATGTTATTGCAATACAAAATAATATTTTTGATGGTAACTTTAACTTATCCACTTTATTATTCACAATTCTAGGATTTATACCTTCAAGTATTAAAGAATTGTTTAATATTCCTTTATCTCCAAACAGAATCTTTACAGCAAATCTTTATAGTTCTGATTTATCAACAACATTTTCGATGGGGGTTTTTGGTGAAGCTAGATATATGTTATCTGATAACTTCAGATTTCTTTATTATATTTTCATTGGGTATTTATTATCTTGGTCTCATTGTTCATTATCTAGAAAAAATTTGTTTTCTGCATCAGTGATTGCTGGGGCTAGCATCAGGTTATCAAAAGGTGGGCTTACTGCTGCAACTAGCAACATACTTAATATTTTGATTTTATTGTTTATAGGATTGTTGATATTTAAGTTACTTAAAAAAAGAAGAAACCGAGCATGAATGTAGAAGAATTGAATTTAATAAAAGTTGCAAATATTATCGAAGAGGGTCGCTTAGGCGGTCCCCAAATTCGTATTGCCAGAGTAAGCAAAGAATTAATTAATCATGGAATCATTACGATTGTATTTTTACCTAAATCACGTTCTTCTAATTCATTTAAAAATATTTTAAAATCTCAAAATACTCAGTATGTCGATAAAAAATTAACTAAACTATCAAAAAATAAAATACAAATTATTATTTATATTCTTACTTTTCCTTATGAAATAGCATCTTTGGGATGGCAGTTAAAAAAATATAATATACAATTAGTTCACTGTAATGGGGCTTTTCAAATTAAAGGTATTTTGGCGGCAAAACTTGCACGAATTAAGGTTGTTTGGCATTTGAATGATACGTTTACCCCAAGCATTGTAAAAAAAATATTTTCTATTTTAGCAAAAAAGTTCTGTGACAATTTCATCGTTGCGGCTGATGCCGTTAAAAAATATTACCTTTCTGAAGAGTTAGGGAAAAAAAACATTTATGAGATACAGTCGCCAATAGATACCGATTATTTTTCCCCAAAGAAAAGGTTTGAAATTAAGAAGTTTTCTTTATTAAATCCGTTAGAAATTATTATTGTTAGTAATATAAGCCCTGTAAAAGGGCTAGAGTATCTTATTGAAGCTGTTAGCCTTGCTAATCAAAAAGGTATGCATATTAAACTAAAAATCATTGGTGAAAAATTTGACAATCAAAAACAATACATTTCTAAGATAGAGGCTATGGTTAGATCATTAAATTTAAATAGTATAGTTACTTTTATGGGGAGAGTATCAGAGATAAAACCATTATTAGATACTGCGCATGTATATATATGCTCTTCTACTTCTGAAGCTTCCCCTGTTTCTGTATGGGAGGCAATGAGTATGGGTAAAGCTATCGTCAGCACAGACGTAGGTGATGTCGCCAGATTTCTTATTCACAAGGAATCTGCATATGTTTGTGAAACAGAAGATGCAAAATCTTTACTAGACGGTATTACATATTATTATAAGAAGCCAGAGTTAATAACTTTATATAGTGAAAAAGTTAGAAAAACTGCTATAGAAAACTTCAACACCCTTCAAATAGCAAAGCAACATCTAAATTGTTACAAAGAAATATTAAATAAATTATAGGACGATCAATGAACATATTAGGAATAAACGCATATCATGGAGATTCTTCTGCTTGTTTAGTCAATAATGGTCAATTAATCTCAGCCGTTGAAGAAGAACGCTTCCGTCGAATAAAACATTGGGCTGGTTTTCCTTCTGAATCGATTAAATTCTGTTTGAAAAATGCAGGATTGACCTTGTCTGATATTGATATATTGGCAATCAATCAAGACTCTAAAGCAAATATCTGGAAAAAAATTGGTTTCACGCTTGCTAAACGCCCTGATCTAAAGATGCTGTTAGATCGTGCAAAAAATAAAAAAGAAAGAGCATCTGTAGAAAATCAGTTAAAAGACTTATTTCCAGATCAAACTTTTAATGGAAAAGTTGTTTTTATTGAACACCATGAGGCACATCTTTCTTCTGCATTTCATGTTTCACCTTTTGATAATGCAACGGTTGTTTCTGTCGATGGCTTTGGTGATTTTGCTAGTGGTGCCTGGGGAGTAGGAAAAGGAACAGACATAGAAATTGACGGACGTGTTTATTTTCCTCATTCACTTGGTATCTTTTATCAAGCATTAACGCAGTATCTTGGTTTTCCTCATTATGGTGATGAATACAAAGTAATGGGGCTTGCTCCTTATGGAAAGCCTACTTATATAGAAGAGATGCGACAAATCGTATTGCTTAAAGAGGATGGGAGTTATAAATTAAATCTCGATTATTTTCGACACCATAAAGAAAAAATTGATTATGAGTGGGAGAATGGCTCCCCTCAAATTGGTGAATTATTTTCTCCTAAACTTGCGGAGCTATTAGGCTCGATCAGAGGTAAAGAAGAAAAATTAACACAACATCACTTTGATATTGCCCACTCTATACAAAAAATGTATGAAGAGGCTTTCTTTCATCTCTTGAATACACTCCATAAGAAACATGGCTTAGATAACCTAGCCTTGTCTGGTGGCTGTGCAATGAACTCTGTTGCCAATGGTAAGGTATATAGGAACACACCCTTTAAAAATATTTATATTCAGTCTGCTGCAGGGGATGCTGGTGGAGCAATTGGTGCTGCTTATTCTGCATGGTATAAATTAAATCCTGATGCTGAGCGTAATTTTGTTATGGATCATGCTTATTGTGGCCCAGAGTTCTCTAACGATGAAATAAAGCACATAATAGATGCTAATAGTAGCAAAATTGAAATAGAGGATTGCACAGTAGAATTTATTGATAATGAAAATGAGCTAAGCCAGCGTACAGCTAGCCATATTGCTAATGGGAATGTTATAGGCTGGTTTCAAGGAAAACTGGAATGGGGACCAAGAGCCTTAGGCAATCGTTCAATATTATGTGACCCTAGTCGTGCAGATATGAAAGATATTTTGAATCTAAAAATCAAACGTAGAGAGTCATTTAGACCCTTTGCCCCTTCAATCTTGCGTGAGGAAGTCAGTAACTGGTTTGAAGAAGATGATGATGTTCCTTTTATGATGCAGGTCTTCCAAATACGTGAAGAAAAAAGACCTGAATTATTAGCCGTGACTCATGTAGACGGATCTGGACGCCTACAAACAGTAACAGAAGAAACGAATTCCCGTTATTACCATTTAATAAAAGCTTTTGATAAGCTCACGGGAATACCTATTTTACTTAATACTTCTTTTAATGAAAATGAGCCAGTCGTTTGTAAACCACAAGAAGCATTGGATTGTTTTTTGAGAACTAAAATGGATGTTTTGGTTATGGGTAATTGGCTTATAACTAGAAAATCTGTAAATAAAAATTAAATGACTACTTTAACCTGCTTTAAAGCCTATGATATCCGAGGTCAATTAGACAACGAACTAAATGATGATATTGCCTATCGTATAGGTCGAGCCTACGGGAAGTATTTAAAACCCAAAAAAGTGGTTGTTGGAGGAGATGTGCGGTTAACATCAGAAGCCTTAAAAAAGGCACTGTCTAATGGTTTATTAGATGCAGGTGTTGATGTCATTGATCTTGGTCTAACGGGTACAGAAGAAATCTACTTTGCAACATCACACTTAAAAGTTGATGGAGGTATTGAAGTAACGGCTAGTCACAATCCCATGAACTTTAATGGCATGAAGCTTATTCGTGAAAATTCAAAGCCCATTAGTGGTGACACGGGGTTAAAGGATATCCAGCGATTAGCAGAGGAAAATAATTTTTCGCCTGTAGAAAAAAGAGGAGTACTTTCTAAGGCTTCTTGCATGAGTGCTTATATTTCACATTTGCTTAATTATATCTCTCTAGATGATATTAAACCAATAAAGCTAGTCGTCAATGCAGGGAATGGCTCAGCAGGAATCATTATTGATGAAATAGAATCTGAATTTAATAAAAGAAATGTGCCAATAACTTTCGTTAAGATCCATCATCAACCCGATGGTAACTTTCCTAACAGCATTCCCAACCCATTATTGCCTGAAAATCGCTCTGATACGAGTGAAGCGGTTATTAAACACCAAGCAGATATGGGAATAGCATGGGATGGTGATTTTGATAGATGCTTCTTGTTCGATGAAAAAGGTGATTTTATTGAGGGTTACTATATTGTTGGCTTGCTAGCCGAGGCTTTTTTAGCAAAGGAAACTGGAGCGAAAATTATTCATGACCCTC
>JALWRI010000112.1 GCA_026994225.1 Gammaproteobacteria bacterium
TCGAATAATGGTGGGACTCCTCTTACTAGCAAAGTTTTACTTGAAGTGGATGGCATAGTGTCTCTAAATATAAACACCACAAATCCGAACTCTACAGGTACTATACCACCAGAGGGCGGATTCGTTACAGTTAATTTTACATGGATACCTACTCAGCCAGGAAAGCACACTCTTACGGCTATTGTAAATCCATATCATACTATAAAGGAAACCAACTATCAAAATAATATAATAAATCAGGAAATTGTGGATACAAGCGTATTTGTTCATTTTTCGACTCTTGTAGTTTATAATAGCACTAAGCAATATTCAGTCAATGAGAGAAATATTGTAATTTCAACTCTTCAGCACCTAGGTTATAGATACAAAACACTTGACACGCATTCTAGTAATTTGCCCAATGGGTATGAAACAGGGGATTACTTTGCTCAATACAATTTAGTTATCTGGTCAGATACGCCTATTGGAAAGAGAGATATAAATGCGATAACAGACTCCCTTGGCAACAATCCAAATACTGGCCAAATTTTCTTAGGTAATGATATGGCGGGATATATTAATAGCAATAGTGATTTAAAAAGATATTTGGGGATATCTCAGATGAGTTCAGAGAATGTTGAAAGTGAGAGTGTACTTTATGGCGTTAATAATGTGAACAGTGTTAGTAATGGTATTACCCTGGTAATAAAAGAAAATACTCAGCTGTATAATATCTCTGCTGCAGATGCCCAATCACTTTTCAGGACTTACGAGTCTGTCACTTCAGGTTATTTCGATTTAGAAAATTTATCTGCAGTATACGAGAATTCCATACCTTCTACTGGTTATGGATTAGTATCGAAGATAACTGGAAGTGGAAGTAAATTTGCCATAGTTCCATTCAATTTAGAGAACATTATAGGTATATTTGGTCTAAAAAATGAAAGTATAGCTAAGCCGTATGCTCCTGCAGATCAGGGTGAGGCGTTATTGCTCTATAAATTGTTTAACTGGTTTGGTTACAAACCCAATATGCCTGAATTGGCCACTTATACCTCGGATATAAATATTACTTATGGGGGAAATATTCCAAATCTTCCTCCAATAATTGGGCGCTCCTATATGCTTCGTACAAAAGTTTACAATTATGGTGCAGAGGGTACAAATGCTGTTGTGAGATTTTATGATGATTTCGATTGGATAGGAAGTAAAACCGTGTATGTGCCTGGTAATAGCTATGCTCAAGTGGAAATAAAATGGACCCCTATGTTTGCAGGAGCGGCTAGGCATATAAGGGTTATTGTTGATCCTTTAAACGAAGTTAAAGAGACGGTATTTAATGGAACGTCCAACAACGGTAAGGAAATATTCAATTTTAACAACGAAGCAATTAAAACTGTCAGAGTTTACTATTTCTGGGATAATATGGAAAATGGTGCTGGAAACTGGATTCACGAGGCAACCGTGCTTGATATAAATGGGGAGTCGCCTCTGGACTTTATAAATCGGAGAGATGTTAGTACCAATGTGGTGGGTGACTGGGACTGGACATTAAGCGGAGATACCGATAGTGATAATGTATACACACAGGATGGTAATACTTTCTATACAAACGATACCAAGGTTCTGAATTTCACTGGTGGTGCTTATCATTCTGCTTCAAGTGCATTCTGGATGCCCGAGGCACCAAGATTAAACAAGAGAAAGCCGATTGATATAATATTTGTAATAGATACCTCTGGTAGTATGAATAGTGTAGTGCCTGGTGCCAATGTTGGGGATGTTAATGGTGATGGTAAATCAAATACTAGAATTGATGTAGCTATCCAAGCTGCTATTGACGCAGTGAAAGAATTGGGACCCAATGATAGAGTTGCACTATTTGCCTTTGAGTATAATAGGCGGACTGGAACCCATCCTATAGAGAAGCTTGATTTTACATATGCTACGAGTGAAAATATTCAAAATGTGATTATACCTGCATTAAAAAGTTTAGAAGCTAATGGTGGAACTCCGTTATATGATACGTTATCTTGGGCAGTTTACTATATGGATACTCAATCCGCAGACAATCCAAATAGGCAGGATGCAACAAGAGGTATACTTGTTCTTACTGATGGATTAAGTAATTATGACACCTATGGTACATCGGATGGCCAGCAATACATATATGCTCCTGGAACAGGTTATGGAGAGGTAGAAAGTGGAGTTGTTAATGATTACCAGAAAGGAGTAAGCAGTGGGCTTCTCAAAGTTCCTTATAATCTCTTGGCAATTTCTGTGGCTCCGGATGCTTGGGATGGACGTTTATTCTCTATTGGAAACTCATCTCAAGGGAGAGTATCTATGGGGTTATTTGAAGACGATCCTGTGGCTATAGAACAAGTATTTACTATGTTTATTCAACTTCTCATTCAGCAAACAACAGGTGGACTTAGAGCAGCTGCACCGATGTCTTCTTATGCAGGCAATTTCGGAGATAGCTTGTATGCTTCAAACACAATCCAAGGTCTTGGGGCCGTTGTGTTTTCTGATGGATTTAGAGCTTATGCTAAAGAAGGAAAAACAGGGACTCCGGATGATGCTAATACCCCAGGATTCTTGGGTAAATGGAATCAGAGTGGTTTTACCATAGTTTCCACAAATGATGGAAATTACTATTATAAGAGTCAAAGTTTGGGCTGGACAGATAAATATTGGGTAGCACAAACGAATACTAATGGGTCTTATCTTGAACATGTCATATATCCAGGAGATGTCCTTAAATATCATTATCCTGGTAGTTATATTATAAAAGGAGCTGAAATAAGATTTTGGGTTGGTGATAACGATGATGATATTTACTACCCTGATGCTACTATAAATGTATATGCTAATGGTCAACTTCTTACAACACTTACCCATGTTTTATCAGATACGGATGAGGCATATTATTCTGTTACTATACCCGTTTCTATATATGATTTATCTACATATACCATAAATATAACAGTCGTGAACACCGATGATTATATAGCAATAGACGATGTGATGGTCGTGTACTACATAGATTACACTCCGCCATCTTCAAGTTCTGGGGGGATTATCCCTGCAGATTATTCCTCCGTTGTGGATGTAAAAGCTAATTATACCTATTTCATAACTCAACCTGTTGAAGTTTCTGGTGCAAAGAAGGCATTTCTAACCTTCTGGACAAAGT
>JALWRI010000113.1 GCA_026994225.1 Gammaproteobacteria bacterium
ATCATATCAACGGGATAGCCGGTTTTTTCTGATACCACATCCAATAAAATGGCATTGAGATCAACACTGGGTGCAGCCGGTGCAGCAGCAGTTTGGCTTGTAGCCGGTGTGCTGGCCTGGGTAGGCATTTTATCCTGCATAAAGGTAACAATTTCTTCTAAGGTGTTGAGGGTTGCTAAATCAGAGGGTTCAATTTCGGGTAAGCCTGGGGCTTGTTCCTGAAAAGCAGAGAGAATTTCTACCCGTTTAATCGAATCAATTCCCAAGCCGCTTTCTAAATCCATATCCATTTCAATCATATCGACGGGATAGCCGGTTTTTTCTGATACCACATCCAATAAAATGGCATTGAGATCAACACTGGGTGTAGCCGGTGCTGTAGGCGTTGCTATAACCGTATCACTGGGTGTGGGTGATGATGCCACAGAGGTACTTGTTGGATGCGGAGCAGAGGTCGCTGTGGGGGTAATATGAGGTTCAGCTTTTGCTGCTAAAGGAGGTTCTGTTACAGCAGAGGGAGGCGTGTGTACAGGGGCAGTAGTTTGTGTGCTGACGCTGCTTGCTTCTTTTTTCTGTGTTGCTACTACTGGTTCTGGTACAGGAGGCGTATGGCGTACGGCGGATGATGTAGATAATGCTTCAGGCGTGTGATGGATAGGCGAGGGCTGTTGTGTGTTAGTGGTATTTCCAGATAATTGTCCTAGTGCCTGACTTGCCATATTTAAAAAGGCTTGATGACTTTCTGCCATATTTTGTTGGAAAGCTTGATGCGCTTGGGCAGTGTGTGCTTGAAATTGTTGGAATGCGGCAAGGCGTTCAGAAAATTGCTGTGCTGAAGCAGCAGGCGCTACATTTTGTGTTTCTGTGGTAGGGGTGTTTTCTGTCTGCTGTGGTGTTTGATGGGGGGTGTCGGCCATAGTAGTATTCTCTGTCGTTTCAATAGTACTTTCTTGGGTAATGTATACTGGTATTTCTACTTCTTTTTCGACATACACAATTTTTTCTTTTTCTTCTATCCGTACTTCGACTTCAGCTTTTCTTTCTGGGTTGGGTTGGGGTAATCCGGCTTTACCATTTTTGGGAGGATAGGGCTTACCATAATTGCTACCTTGAATCATAAAGCTATGTTTGCCAGGTTTTTCTTTTTCTGCCAATGCAACATAATTTTTCCATAATTGAGAAAAATCCAGTTTATAGCCCATTGCACTAAGCTGGGCAAGTGCTTTCCATAGTTGTGTAACGCCATTACGACCTTTACGATCTAAATTAATATACTTGGCAGGTTTATCACCTAAACATTGTTTTGCCAGATTAGTCAGGACATTCCCAGGGCCAACTTCAATAAATACTCGGCTACCATCTTGATACATCGCTTCTATTTGCTCAACAAAACGTACGGGTTTAGCTAGTTGTTCAGAAAGTTGTTTAGTAATACTTTTAGGATTATTAGGATAGGGTTTAGCAGTAGTATTAGAAAATACTGAAATAGTTGGCTTATGTATTTCAACTTGTGCTAAAAATTCGCCAAAAGGGCTACTTCCTGCACTTACAATGGAAGAGTGGAAAGCGGATGCAACAGCTAAGCGTTTGGCATTAACACCTTGTTTTTTTAAATAGGCTTCAGCTTCTTCTATAGCGTGTAAATTACCAGATAAAACCGATTGTTTAGGGCTATTATGATTTGCAATAATAACGTCCAATTTGCCTTCTTTTATATGTTTTTCCAGGGTCTCTCGATCTAAGGATACAGCACTCATCGCTCCTTCAGTACTTTTGGCAGCTTCTTGCATACATTTTGCTCGTTGAGCAGCGATTTGCATAGCGGTTGTGGTATCATAGCTATTTGCAGCAGCAAGTGCGATCACTTCACCAAAACTATGCCCTGCGGTACTATCTGCTTCTATACCGAGTTGTTGTAAAACAGCAAGATAAGCAAGGCTGGTTACACCAATAGCAGGTTGTGCTGCTGTTATGGTAGTTAAACTTTGTAATTGTAATTTTTCGTCCGCTTTATCAAACACTGGATGTGGGAATACAATATGATGCAATGGGATGTCAGCATCTTTATCTAAGGCAGCTTGTTGATCCCATACTGCTTTTGCAGCATCAAAATGCATCACTAGCTCTGCACCCATATTGACGTACTGACTACCTTGTCCGGGGAATAAAAAACTTATTTTATCCTTACTGGCTTCACTGTTTTGAAATACAATAGCATTATCGTGCAGGTTAAATTGTGTACTACCTTTAGCTAATTCTTGAATGGCTTCTTGTAAGTAAGTTTTAGCGTGTGTTTCGTCATCACAAACCAAACTTAAACGAAAACTGGATTTAGGATTAAAATCGGTGTGAGATAGACGGGCAATGTCATAAAGATAATAGCTATCATCCTCTAATTGTTCTAAGGTAATTTGACACAAGGTATTGAGTGCATCTCTATCATCGGCACTCAAGACAATTAATTCACTGGGTAAAGTACGATACCGAGGAGCAAGTTGTCCTGCTCCTTGATATTCTTCAAGTGCAACGTGGAAGTTACTACCACCAAAGCCAAAAGCACTGACTGAAGCACGGCGAGGATGTTTACCATTATTAATCCAGGGGCGGGCTTTTGTATTGAGGTAAAAGGGGCTGTTTTCCACATCCATTTTAGGATTAGGTTTATCCACCTTAATCGTCGGTGGTAAAATTTTATGTTGTAATGCCATTACCGCTTTAAATAAGCCAGCAGAACCTGCAGCAGCTTTAGTGTGACCAATTTGCGATTTGACAGAACCTAAGGCACACCATTGTTTATCTTTGCCGTTGTCAAAAACTTGTCGTAATCCACCAAATTCTGCCACATCGCCCGCTTTAGTACCCGTGCCATGTGCTTCAACCAGTTCTACTGTACGAGGGCTATAACCTGCTTCTTCATAGGCACGTTGTAATGCTTTGGCTTGTCCATCCGATTGGGGAGCATACACACTGCTGCCATGCCCATCAGAGGATGCGCCAATCCCTTTGATGACGGCATAAATATGATTGCCGTCCCGTTCAGCATCTTCTAAACGGCGTAAGGCAAACATACCGATTCCTTCACCAATAATAGTGCCATCGGCCTGATCTGAAAAGGGACGACAATCTTGGGTCGCAGAAAAAGCAGGTGTTTTACTAAAGCACATATACATTAAGATTTCATTTAAAGCATCCACACCTCCGGTAATCACTACATCGGAACGCCCTAAATGTAATTCACTTAATGCCATAGATAAGCCAGATAAAGAACTTGCACAAGCTGCATCAATAACACAGTTAGTACCACCTAAATCCAAGCGGTTAGCAATACGTCCGGCAACAACATTGCCTAATAAACCAGGAAAAGAACTTTCTTGCCAGGGGACAAAATTATTGGCTATATTATCACAGGCTTGTTGTACTTCATTTTCAGGAATACCTGCATCTCGTAAGCCTTTAACCCACATTGGACGTTGTAAACGGCTGACTAAATTACCCAATAATTCAGTACCAGAAGCGACCCCAAGAATAACACTGATTCGGTCTTTATTAATACGGTTAAACTGAGTTTGTGAGGCATCGTCTAATACTTTTTGCGCTACAATCAAGGCTAAAAGTTGTGCGGTATCTGTTGCTTCTAAAGCATTAGGCAAGATACCCCATTTCATGGGATCAAACGGAACAGGGGATAAAAATGCGCCAGTCTTACAATAGGTTTTATCTGGGGCACTGGGATCAGGATCATAATAATCATCAATTAACCAGTGGCTTTCTGGCACTTCTCTGATTTGGTTTGCACCAGAGAGGATATTACGCCAAAAGCCACGGCTATCAGTGGCACCAGGAAATAACGCGCTAACACCAACAACGGCAATAGCTGAATGAGTATCTGTGGATTTAGGCATGAAAAATAACCTTTAACTTGTAATTGTTGCAATAATAATATGTTACATTTTTATATGTATTTAATCATCCACCTGCAATAGGGGGTGTGATGACTGTAGGTAATTTGTTTTTTTAGATAACAATAGATAAGTAAGTATAGACTTATTTTTATATTTTGTAGTACCTGTTTATCATCGTATGGAATATGAATATTACACTATATTGTGCAAATATAGGCAATAAATTATAGGTATCTGCATCCAATTTATTATATATGGAAGTATAAATACTTTTATGGATAAAAAATATTAGTGTTTCCCCTAATAGATATCTATTATATATCCATTGTTATCTCTATGTATTTGTTTACCGTTAATTACCCAAATTTTTGTGGAGTAAAGTGAAACCCTGCATCAGGTACTGCAACCCCATAACTACGAAGCTGTTGTGCTCGGGTTACTACAGCAGCTCCTTCAAGCAAATTGAGTGCTATTTGGGTAACGGTACGATTTTCAGGTTTTTCTAAAAAGCTGCCCTTTGCCCAAGAATTAAATGCGCCTTGTGCAGGACCTGCCCAGATTTGATAATCAGCTCTACGAGCTGTTTCACCCTGGATAGGCCATTGACTGGCTTTACCTAAATACCACCTAAAAAGTAATGCCATCTTATATTTAGGATCCGTTTTAGCCCGATCAATTTCAGCTTGATTATGGCGTGCAAAAAAGTGGCAAGTTTGTTCCCAGATATTATCAATACTATCATGAAAATAGGCTTTTTCTAATTGCTGTTGTTGTTTGGCAGGAATTTCTTCAATACTATTATAACGAGTATATAAATCATATAATTGTGTTGCACGGGAGGCAAATAAGGTGCCTCGTTTTAATACTTGTACTTTTACTCCAAGTTCAAACATATCCGCAGCAGGTGCCATGGTTACATCGCCAATATCACAATCTGCTAACATTTCTCGACCTTCTACTGCCAGACCTGATTCTATTGCTGCTTGATTTACTGAACCGGTTAATACGTATGCAGCACCTAATGCAAAGGCACTTGCTATTGCATCGGGTGTACCTAGACTTCCTGCCGCGCCCAAGCGAATAGGACGAGTAAATTGATATTGTTGTACCACACTGTCACGTACATCACGGATAGCAGGGAATAAACTTGCTAGAGGACGATTATCGGTATGCCCACCAGAATCTGATTCAACGGTTACATCTTCACTTAAAGGTAAATGTTTAGCAAGTTGTGCTTCTTGTGTAGTAAGTTGTCCTTTTTGGACTAATTCATTTAAGATAGCTTCTGGAGGAGGAGATAAAAAGTGACGTGCTACAGTGGGGTGGGATATTTTAGCAAATAAATAATTTTCTCGTTGTATATGACCGTCAGGATGTTGCGTTAAACCTTTACAAGCATAGCGTACGACTTGGGGCGTTAAATTCATAAAAGCAGAAGAGGAGACACGATGTACTCGATGTTTGAGAAATAAATCTACAGTTGCTTCTTCTAATCCTGCTTCATTAGGTGAATGAATTAAATTTGTTCCCCACAGGCTACACTGAGTCCCCAATGCAGCATGAATTTTAGCAATACTTTGTTCTGCTGTTTCTAATGCCATACCGGCAGTACCAAGAAAGCCCATCATTTGCATTTTACCCATAGCAATTACCATTTCTGCACTGGCAATACCACGTGCCATTTCTCCTGCAATATAGGGGAAGCGAGTATTATGCATTTCTAAAAAAGATCTATCACCTAACCATTCAGGGTAAAGTGCGGGTAAGCTGGCAAGGAGGGGATAACTATTTGGATCAGTGTTATTTCCTGTCCCTACTTGCCCTTGTTGGGCAATTCCAATAACACCAGAGGGATGTTGAATAATATGTATAGGATGGCGGATATTATGGATATACGGGGACATTTCATTACTATTAAATGCTGGAGGAAGTGTATCAGCTTGCCACCAACCTAATGTTTGGAATCCATGTGTGGACATGTGGGAGTATCCTTTTGCTTAGCGTTGATATTATTTGTATTATTATAATCTATAAGAAGAGATTATAACTGACCTGATACAAAAATGTCATTACCATGCAGGGAATCTTCAATATATTCTGATAATGTGGATACAATAAGAAGAGTAATATATAAATTTATGAAGATAGCACTTTTAGTAATGGATGAACAACGTATTATTTTAGATAATATGTATGCAGCAATGGCAGCTGAGTTTGAGCAATGTGATGTATATCGGTTAAATTCCGAGCAACAAAGACATTTATCTAACACCCTTCAAAATATAGATGTGGATGCGTATGATCGGATTGTAGTCATGTTACGTTTTAAAAAATTATTACGACAGGTCAATACACTAAGACAACTTAAGGCATTGATTTTTATTGATCATGATACCTGTCAAAATTATTATTCGGGTAAATATCAAGGACAATTTTCGGCGTTTTATAAAAAAATACCGTGGGCGAAAGTATTAGTTTCTGGCAATGTGAATGCGGAAAAATTACAACAAGAAGGGATTGATGCAGTGTATGCGCCAAAAGGTTATGATCAAGCATTAATTAGGGATTTGGGTTCTTTCCGTGATATAGAGTTAGCCTTTGTTGGTAGCATTAAAAATAAAATTTACAGACAAAGACAACAATATTTAGAGGCATTACAACAACATTATCCACTGAATATTATACGTACAGAATCGGGTGAACCGTATAATCAAATGCTAAACCGTATACGGTTTTTTGTCAGTGCTGATGTTGGGATGGGAGAATATATGATTAAAAATTTTGAGGCAATGGCAGCAGGTTGTATAGTATTTGCCTGGCGACAAGGGGAAGAAGATCAACGTATGGGATTTCAAGATAAAGAAAATATTATGTTGTATTCGAGTATAGAGGAATTTGGAGAGAAATTATCCTGGTTACGCAATAATCCTGAACAAGGTGAAAACATCAGAGCAAAGGGCAGACACTTTGTAGAAAATCATTATAGCTGGCAGCATTCAGGAAAAAAAGTCGCAGCATGTATCATGCAGCCATTGCGAAAGCGAGTGAAAGAAAAGTTTCTTTTTTTTACTCGCTATGGATATAAATACGATTAATTTAAAATAGTAATAGATTGGATAATAACTGGATTTTCAGGCCAATCAGGATAGGTCGGCACACCGTTAATAGTTAATGTGCCAGTGCTGACTTGCTCAATTACTTTGACTACATTCATGCCTTCATAGACTGCTCCAAATACAGCATAACCATACTGGTTAGGGCTTTGATAATCTAAATTAGTATTATCTACGGCATTAATAAAAAATTGTGAAGTTGCCGAGTGAGGCGCAGTAGTTCTTGCCATGGCAATAGTACCTGCAATATTGCTTAAACCGTTATCTGCTTCGTTGATAATGGCTTCATGGGTTTCTTTTTGTGTAAAGTTAGTATCAAATCCGCCTCCCTGGATCATAAATCCGGCAATAATACGATGGAATAAGGTATTATTATAAAAACCTTCGTTTACATAGCGAATAAAGTTGGCAACAGTAATAGGTGCTTTATCCGGGAATAAACGTAAACGTATCTCTCCAAAATTGGTACGCATAACAGCGACATCAATATTTTCTATGGCAGTAATTTGTAAGCGTACTGGATTACTCTCAGGGATAAGTGCTAAATTTAATGAAAAACGTTGTTCATTGATATTGACTACCGGTAAAAAAACTTGTGTGTCTTGTAGTGTGGGAATAAAGGTAGTTAGATCAGGCGTAGTAATTATTTCTGCATCTTGATAACTAAGTTGTAATGTTTCGCTATCTGTTAATTTTAAATGGATACGATAATACTGCTCTGCGATACGCAGGACGGGGATAGTTAGTTGTTGCTTGTCAAATGAATAAACCGATTCGGATTCTTCTGCAAAGCTATATACAGAATATAAGAGTATAAATGAAAAAGTAAAAATAAGGGATAAGGGGTATTTATAATACATGCTTTCTCCAGAATACAAGGATTATTTAGTGGATAATTGACGTAATGCCGTTTGTGCCTGTTGGGCTTTTTTACGGATTGTTTTGAGTTGCTTTTGCGTTAATGCCAGATTTTTACGTAGTAATTTTAGTTGCTTGTTTAAGCTCTTTTCTTTTTTGATGGCTTCTTGTTTATGGTTACCTGTTGTTTGTTGGATAGTTTTTCTTACTCGTTTTACATCGGCATCAAGAAATTGTGCTTTCGTTTTTAATTTATTAAGGTATTTTTCCAAGCGTTGTACTTCTGCTGTACTCTTATTAGCGTGTAATTGTGCATCCTTTAACGTATTACCGGTACTGTTAGATGTTGCTTTAAATGGGTTAGTGATTGGGGTTGTATGTTGGGTTTTAGTATTTTGTTTGGTTTTTAAACGTTGCGTCAAACTAGAGCTAAAATGTTGTGCTGAATTATTGGCTGTGATAGCAGAAGGGGGCGTAGCAACTTTTATGCTTTTTGTGCTAAGCGATGGGGGTAATGCTTGAGTCTGTAGTTGTTTATCCTGTGCAGATTGCGCTTTGCGGCGTAAATATTCTTGCTCACTAATGGCTTGCCCCTGCTTATCTAGGTATTGCTGAGTTTGTGTCGTTGTAGGGTTATTCGCATGAATATGGGCTGTTTCTGTTTGTGTAGCGGCTTGAATACGGGTTTGCTCAGTTTGTGCAGCAATCTTTGCCATCTCTTTTTCATGTTCCATCTGTGCGTTTTGCATCGCTCGTTCATGGATACGTTGCTTCTCTGTTTCAGAACGTTGATCACTACAACCGACAATAGATAATAAAGTAATGCTAAAAAGCATGAAAAAGAGAAATAAGGGCTTTGTGTACATGATGGAATAACATCCTTTTAGTAGTTACTTGTAGTAAAAAACTTGTTTTTATGGGGGTTTTTGCTATTACTTAATCAATATTTAGTATAACAATAAATAAAATAAATAAGGAAACAATTATGCGATATTTTGATTTTGTTGTCATTGGTAGTGGGCCTGCGGCACAAAAGGGGGCTATACAGGTTGCTAAATTGGGAAAAAAGGTAGCTATTGTTGAAAAAAATCCCAATATTGGGGGCGTTTCTGTACATACGGGGACTATTCCAAGTAAAACGTTACGGGAAGCAGCATTATATTTGTCAGGTTGGGATCAAAGAGGGTTATATGGTAGCAGTTATCGGTTAAAAGAAAATCCTGATATAGAAGATTTAATTCGTCGTTTGGAGATTACTCAAAGTCAAGAGGTGGATGTTATTCGTCATCAACTTGCTCGTAATGGTATTACTATTATTTCTGGTGTTGCCTCTTTTGTTGATGCACATCATATACGAGTACATAATAATGAGGGGAAGAATGAAGATATTTATGCGAGTGTATGTTTGATTGCAACAGGAAGTAAACCACATCATCCAGATAATATTGCCTTTGATAATCATTCTATTTTTGATAGCGATGGAATTTTAGGATTAAAAAAATTACCCCGTACCCTAGCGGTGATTGGTGCAGGGGTGATTGGCGTAGAGTATGCGACTATTTTTAGTACGTTAGATGTAAAAGTAACGTTAATAGATGGGCGTGGGCAATTATTAAGTTTTATGGATAAGGAATTAGTAGAAGAATTTACTCATTTAATTCGTGATAGAGGAGTGATGCTACGGTTAAATGAAAACTGTGAAAAAGTAGAAAAAATAGAAACGAATAAAGTATTGATTTCACTACAAAGTGGTAAAAAGATTAAAGTAGATATGGTATTGGTTGCAGCGGGAAGAAGCGGTAATATCACTGAATTGAATTTGGAAAATGCAGGGTTGGAAGTCAATTCACGAGGATTAATTGAGGTGAATGAATTTTTCCAAACAACTGTAGCACATATTTATGCAGCAGGAGATGTCGTGGGTTTCCCTTCTTTAGCATCGACGTCTATGCAACAAGGGCGAATGGCAGCATGTCATGCTTTTGCTGCAGACATGTGTCATCCTGAGCAAGAAATGCTTTTTCCTTTTGGGATTTATTCTGTACCTGAAATGAGTATGGTGGGTAAAACAGAACAACAACTGATAGCAGAAGAAATACCTTATGAAATTGGTATAGCAAGGTTACGAGAAACAGGACGTGGGCATATCATGGGGTTGCAAGCTGGCATGTTGAAAATGATTTTTTCTCTCGATGATCAACGTTTGCTAGGTGTGCATATTTTAGGCAAAGGTGCTACCGAGTTAATTCATATTGGGCAAACGGCACTAATTTTGGGAGCAAAATTAGAATATTTTTTACATTCAGTATTTAATTATCCTACTCTTGCAGAAGCCTATCAAATTGCAGCGTTGGATATTTGGAATCGTATTCAATAAAGTGGTTATTTAGAATATTATAAATAACTACTATATTTGTAATTTCCTTTATGGTAAGGTTTAAGTCAATAGTATATCTATACTGCATGAGTAGATGGTTCATGTTAGCGTAGCTTTTAAATCAAAAGGGTTCTATATCCTGAATTTAGGTTAAAATTTTATGAAAGTACTGGTGGTTGAAGGGTCACGCTTTTTCCAACAATTTATAGGTAATATATTCAGCAATGAAGGGTTGGTGGTTAGTGTAGCAAATGATATTGACAATGCAAAAGATATTTTACATAGAGAACGTTTTAATTTTGTCTGTACTGCTTTACAGTTACCGCATAATCATAATGGCATAGAGTTATGCCGATATATTCGTAAACAAACGAAATATAAGGATATTCCAGTTATTTTGCTGACCTCTGATGATATTGATAACACCTTTAGCATAGCTTATGATGCAGGGGTAACTGAAATTTATAGTCGTTCTAATATTAAAGATTTATCCTTACATTTAAGCTCTTCTGTAGAGCGACAACGTAATACTTTAAGTGGTTATGTTTTGTATATAGAAGATAGCAAAACAGCCGCTCATTTAATTACTAAACAATTAGAAAAATTACAATTAGATGTTGATCATTTCTTTAATGCAGAAGAAGCCTTTGAGCATTATTTTGCCAGTTCTCAAGAATATGATTTGGTTATCACTGATATTGTTTTAGAAGGCTCAATGAATGGTATTGGTTTGGTACGTGAAATTCGTTCTTTGCAAGGTAAAAAAGGAAAAATACCTATTTTGGCGATATCAGGACACGATGATACGGCAAGACGCATCCAATTATTAAGTTTGGGAGCGAATGATTATATTGTTAAACCGGTTATTGAAGAAGAATTAGTAGTGAGAGTATCTAATCTCATTACTACTAAACAATTATTTGATCAAGTAACCTTGCAACAACAACGATTATATGATATGGCTATGACTGATCAATTAACTGATTTATATAATCGACATAGCCTTGTTGAGTTTTCAAATAAATACATTAGTGATGCCTATCGGCATGAAAAAGCATTAAGTTTATTGATGATTGATTTGGATCATTTTAAAAGTATTAATGATAGTTATGGTCATGCAAAGGGGGATATCGTGCTATCTTCGGTAGGTAAATTATTAAAAACATCATTTCGGGGTGAAGATTTCGTTGCCCGTTTTGGGGGAGAAGAATTTGTTGTATTAATGGCAGGCTGTAGTCTGGAAAAAGCCTTTTTAAAAGGGGAAACGATACGAAAATTAATTGAATTATTACGTCCTGAAGGCTTAGATATTACAGCAAGTATAGGTATTTCTAGTTTACCTAAAAAGCGGCGTATAGTTTTTGATGAATTATTTAAGTATGCAGATGAAGCAGTGTATCAAGCAAAAGAAGAAGGACGTAACTGTGTTATTATGTCACCTGTTCCAGAACGGGATAAAATAAATTTATAATAAACAGGTATTGAGGTAATGATTTCAGTATTGCTAGTAGATGATCATGAAATCGTGCGTACTGGAATGCGTCGATTATTGGATGATCAAGCTCATATTGAGGTATTAGGCGAAGCCTCACAAGGTGAGCAGGCTGTTATGTTAGCAAAACAACTACAGCCACAGATTATTTTAATGGATATTAATATGCCGCCAGGGATTGGGGGCTTGGAAGCGAGTCGAAAAATTTTACACACACATCCAGAATGTAAGATTATTATTTTAACGGTACATAATGGTGATGTGTTTCCACAACAATTATTTAGTATTGGGGTAAAGGGCTATTTAAATAAAAGTTGTGGTATTGAAGAAGTATTATTAGCTTGTAAAGAAGTCATGCAGGGGCGGCGTTATATTAGTGCCAAATTAGCACGAGAAATTGCAGAAAAAAATATCTTGCCTGATACAGGTAATGTTTTTGATAAATTATCCGCTAGAGAAATGCAAGTGATGTTAATGTTGACACAAGGGCTTAAAAATCAGCAGATTGCAGATAAGTTATATTTAAGCCCTAAGACTGTGAGTACCTATCGTTATCGTATTTTTGATAAATTAGGGGTGAAAAATGATGTGGAATTGATACATTTAGCATCTCGGTATCATTTAATTAATAATTAATACCTTCCGTTATGCCTTTTGATACCAATAATTTTTTAGCCACAGTTAGTCAACAATCTGGTGTTTATCAGATGATAGATAGTAACAAAAAAGTGCTTTATGTGGGGAAGGCAAAAAACCTTAAAAAACGCTTGAGCAGTTACTTTCACAATAAAAACCTTCCACCTAAAACACAAATGATGGTAGCAAAAATTGCATATATTGAAACGACAGTGACCCACACTGAAACCGAAGCATTATTACTTGAAAGTAATTTAATAAAAACCTTAAAACCCCGTTATAATATTGTCTTTCGAGATGATAAAAATTATCCCTATATTTATCTTTCCGATGATCCTTTTCCCAGGATCAGTGTGCATTATGGCGCACGTAAGGGGAAAGGGCAGTATTTTGGCCCTTATATTGCCAGTAATGCGGTACGAGAAAGTATACAATTACTACAAAAATTATTTTTAGTGCGCCAATGTGAAAATAGTATTTTTAGGCATCGCTCTCGACCTTGTTTACAGTATCAAATAAAGCGTTGCCGTGCGCCATGTGTTCATTTAATCAGTGCTAAAGAGTATCAAGAAGATGTGCGTCATACCATTATGTTTTTGACGGGTAAAAGTAGTCAAGTGATTGATGAGCAAGTACAACAGATGGATTTGGCAGTACAACAATTAAACTTTGAACGAGCGGCAATATTACGTGATCAGATTACTTATTTAAGACGTGTACAAGAAACCCAACATATTAATGCTGAAAAAGGGGATATGGATATTATTGCTTTGCATCAGCAAGAAGGGCTTGCATGTATGCAATTATTTGTTATCCGTCAGGGGCAAACATTAGGAAATCGGAGTTATTTCTTTCCTTTTGTAGATGCTACCTTAGCAGAAGAAGCCATTCATCACTTTATAGGGCAAGTTTATCTTGCCGATCATGCAGAGAGGATAACTGCTATTCCACCGCAAATTATTATCAGCCATGTCATAGATAAAAATACTATAGCAATATTACAACAAGCTCTGAGTCAACATACCACTATTCCGGTACAAATAATCACTAAAACCACTTTAAAAAAAACCGATACGGCACAAAAACATTGGTTGATTATGGCAGAAAATAATGCCAAGCAAGCATTGATGATGCAGTTATCGAATAAAGTAAATATGCATCAACGTTTCCTTCATCTACAACAGGTGTTAGAATTGCCGTTTTTGCCAAGACGATTAGAATGTTTTGACATTAGCCATACACAAGGGGAGGCAACTATGGCTTCTTGTGTTGTATTTGCTCTACAGGGGGCGATAAAATCAGAATATAGACGTTTTCATATTACAGATATTACCCCAGGAGATGATTATGCAGCGATGTCGCAAGTATTATTACGACGTTATCAGCATTATGATAGAGAAAAATTACCTGATATAGTATTTATTGACGGAGGGAAAGGACAATTACAGCAAGCTAAAAATATTATGCAACAATTATCCATAAAGGATGTTATATTAATCGGGATTGCAAAAGGGGCAGGACGTAAAGCAGGGTTAGAAAAGTTAGTTTTATCTAATAAGAGGGAAATTATCTTGGCTTCTGATGCAAAAGCGTTACACTTAATACTCCATTTACGGGATGAAGCGCACAGATTTGCTATCTATAGTCATCGTCAAAAGCGTGATAAGATGCGTAAACAGTCTGTATTAGAGGAAATTGCCGGGATTGGTAGTAAGAAAAAACAATTATTATTAAAACAGTTTGGTGGCTTACAAGGAATTATGCGAGCAGGAATAGAAGATTTAATGCAAGTTAAAGGCATTCATTACAAACTGGCAGAACAAATATACAACCGTTTTCACAAATAAAATACTCTTTCTTTCAATAAAGTGTTTAAAGGTTATGCTATTAAATATTCCTAATGTATTAACGTTATTACGTATTGTATTAATCCCTGTTTTTGTGGTTTGTTATTATCTGCCTGTGGCATGGTCATCATTAGCTGCGGCAAGTATTTTTTTTCTTGCTGGCGTCACTGATTGGTTTGATGGTTATTTAGCAAGAAAACTACAACAAACTTCTGCGTTTGGGGCATTTTTAGATCCTGTAGCAGACAAAATTATGGTAGCTACTGCATTAATTGTCTTATTAGATAAAAATACCGTGAATGTAGATGGTGTTTTTATGGTCATTCCTGCGGTAATTATTATTGGGCGAGAAATAACTATTTCTGCATTACGAGAATGGATGGCAGAAGTGGGTTCACGAAATAGTGTGGCAGTATCCATTATTGGAAAAGTGAAAACAATGGCACAAATGTCAGCATTATGTTTTTTATTACTGGGTGAACCTTTATTTGGGATAGATATTGTCATGTTAGGCTTTTTTTTACTATATGTTGCAACATTATTAACCTTATGGTCTATGATTGCTTATTTGCATTTAGCATGGCCAGAGTTAACAGAAAAATAGTGAATAATGGATAGTAGATATAAAAATATCTTGACAATTTTTTTACACTCAGTAGAATACTCGGACTAGCAAATTTGCGGGAATAGCTCAGCTGGTAGAGCACAACCTTGCCAAGGTTGGGGTCGCGAGTTCGAATCTCGTTTCCCGCTCCAAATTTTTATTCAACCAGTAGATGTTACTTTAAGGCTGAGTAGCAGAGTGGTTATGCTGCGGATTGCAAATCCGCCGACATCGGTTCGATTCCGGTCTCAGCCTCCAAAATAATGCCCAGGTGGCGAAACAGGTAGACGCAAGGGACTTAAAATCCCTCGACCATTGCGGTCGTGCCGGTTCGACTCCGGCCCTGGGCACCATTCTTCATTATCATTTCTTAACTCATAGACTATAAGCATATCCTTTAGGCTCGTTTGCATGGTTTTTTTAGCAAAAATAAAGTCGTAAACCCTCGCCCACTCGGGCGGGGGAGCTATCATATATTATTTTTGCAATGCATGGTTTAATGTACTGTTTAGATACGGATTATAAAGATATTCTGTTGACCATGTACCGCTAAAGTTAAAATATTTAGGATAACTATTTGCTGGGTTAAAAAAGAAAGTGCCAATTTGACAGCTATCCCCTTTTGCTGGGTTAACACATAATCCAATAGTAAACATAGAGATACCGGCATCGGTTTTTCCAGGGCCACTGCTCATATCGGCATCAAAATGACGAGGGACTTTTTTAATTAAAAATTGTTGATCTTGATACACAAATGTTTTGTCAAAGATATGTCCATCGCCACATAATTTCCATTTTTGCCAGGGTTCATAAGGTGCGCCAGATTCAAATTCTGTCCAAAAGGTAGCGTAGATATCTTGTAGTTGATAGGCAACATTATTTTCTATACGTTGAGCCATCCCTGAAACTAATTTAATAGCCGGCTCTTTTATTTCTCTTCCCATTGCAGGGGTATATTGTACAATAGGAAAGGACTCCCAGATTAAACTAGCGGACGCATCCCGTTTTTTTTCTAAAAATTGAATACGTTTGTTAGCTACTTTATAACGTATTTTATTGTGATTATTGACAGAATAAATACCATGTCCTTTACGTTCAACAAAAATTCCAGCATGAGTACCTTGTGGATCAATTTCACCGGTTGCATTAAATAGTAAAATAGGATCAGTAAATAAACGTGCCTCGCCTTTGCTTTGGATTGCTTGTCCTTGTTTTGCAAAATCAGAATCAAGATGTTCTTGAGTTAAAAGTAATATCACTTTATCAGGTTGTTCATTATGCGCTTTACGCACAACAACTTGGGTATTCTCCATATCATTTTCATGTTCAGAATAAGGTTTCATCCAACGAAAGACAGGGTAACGATTCCAGTCACGGGGATGGTAGATAGAATAGGAAATAAAATAATGTGTAGAGGTTTCAAGTAAAGAGTAATAAATAACCGGTAATAAAGGGTAATTATTAATATTTTCCCAGTTATTATTAGCTTGTAAATCACCATCATAATTAACAGCAGAAATAAAATCTTCCCGACCACGAGGTTTATGAGCTAATGTTTTTGTTCCTCGATCTACTTCTTGAAAAATAATAGGTGAAAATTTTTCAGCAATATGGGAATAATCAGAAGCAAAAAGTATATGTTGAAAACTAATAAAGAAGAGAATAAGAGGGAAAGAGATAATATATCGCAAGGTATTGCTCCTTTTTTTTTGCTAGGGATAATAGCTATACAGAGATCAATCATAGCATATAAATACTATGATTATTCTATCCCCCTCTAAATCAAAGATTGTAGGATGTTAATAGGGTGTAAATAATGCTAATACTTCACTCGCTTTAGTGCGTTGCGCCCCTTTACAACTGATAAAACGTTGTACTCTAAAATGCTGTAATGCAGCATGACGATATAACTCCTTACTTAAAGGGGTGTAATGGTTAGAAATAAGTACAGGAATACCTTTTTGGGCAAGTTGTTCAGCTAATTGGGCAAGCTGTTGTTGTTGCAGTAGGCTAAATCCTTGTTTGCTATATTGTGTGAAAGTAGTATTGTGATTTAAGGGAAGATAAGGCGGATCGGCATAAATAACATCCCCTTTTTGTGCATCTTTTAAGGTAGTGGTAAAATCTTGGTGAAGAAATTGAGTATTATAGGCTTTTTGATAAAAATATTGCATCTCTTTAGTTGGAAAATAAGGCTGTTTATAATGTCCAAAGGGAACATTGAATTTACCACGATGGTTATAACGGCATAGTCCATTGTAGCCGTGTCGATTAAGATAAAGGAATAAAGCCGCTTTTAAGTGTTGGGAGCGAGTTTTATTAAAACGTTCTCGCAGATCATAATATTGTGCTTCTTGATTATATTTATCTTGAAAAAAAGACTGGGAATATCGAATAAAATGCTCTTTATCGTGTTGCAAATGATGATAAAGATTAATTAAATCGGGATTATTATCGGCTATAATATTAGTATTATAATGGCTATTTAAAAATACTGCAGCAGCACCAGCAAAAGGTTCTATTAGACGTTGTGCAGAAGGGAGTAATGGTAAGATACGAAAAAGTAAACGGTGTTTATTACCTGCCCATTTTAGAAAGGGTTTATGTAATATTTTCACAATATTTTAATACAAATAGCGGAGTTACGCTGATAATTATATAAGGCTTGTCGACTCAGGGGTAACTGTTGGATCGTCGTTTGTTGGAAGCCACGTTCTAAAAACCAATGCGTGGTTTGAGTAGTAAGAATAAAAAGTTGCTCTATACCTTGTTGTTTCGCATTATTTTCAATCAGGTTTAACAATCGGGAAGCACGTCCGGCAGAACGGTAGCTTTTTTCTACGGCTAAACAAGCGAGTTCACCTAATTGTGTGCCTTTATCCGAGGTATAAGGATAAAGAGCAGCACAAGCAATAATAGCATGGTCACGTTCAATTAAATAGAAATATTCAATTTCCATTTCTAAATGTTCACGAGAGCGTTTTACTAAAATACCTTGTTGTTCTAATGGACTGATTAATTCCAAAATACCGGCAACATCTTGAATAGTAGCTTTGCGAAGATGTTCAAAAGGATCGTCACTGATCAATGTGCCGATCCCGTCTCGGCTAAATAGTTCCATTAACAGGCTACCATCCATTTGCTCATTTAAAATATGGATACGGGGAACATGGGCGTGTACTGCTTGGGTTATACAATCAATATAATGATGTTGAGATGATGGTAATTGCGCTTTAAATTGTTGTAATTTTGTCAAATTAATGGCTTGTGAATGATGTAATACAGAACACTTATCATCTAATAAAAAGATCAATTTATCCGCTTGTAAGCTCATAGCGGTGCGTGTGGCTATTTCTGCTGCAGAGAGGATAAAAGTTTCTCCTGTTGAAGAATAACCCAAAGGAGGTAATAAGACTAAAGCATGATGTTGAAGGCTGTATAAAATGGCAGATTTATCAATAGAACGGACTTTACCTCGATATAGATAATCAATACCTTGATGTATACCATAGGGTTTAGAAGTAATAAAATTACCTGAAATAATACGTATCTTAGCATAAGGAGAAGGAGAATTTGCCAAACTTAAGACTATTTTGGCTTCAATAGTAAGACGTGTTTGATTTATTTGGTTACTCAGTTGTAGTAATAAATCGCTATCAATAATGGTATGATAAGGAGCGAGATGGTTTTCATAGACCAGCACAAGATGAATGCCCAAGCTATGTAGTAGAGCAATATCATGTAAAAATTGTATAGATGTTGTGTTATCTAGTAATTTATTAGAAAAATAGATAACAAAACATTTACCACGAAAGGTATTAATATAAGGGGTCGTACTACGAAACCAGTGTACAAATTGTGGGAATTGCTCAGTTGTTATCGGCATCAAAAAATACTACATGATAGAAGGTATTTTAGTATAGCAAATAATTGAAAATGATTGAAAGGGGTAAAAAATGCCAGAGTATCGTTCAAAAACGACAACCGCCGGAAGAAATATGGCCGGAGCTAGAGCTTTATGGCGAGCTACCGGAATGAAAGGTGCAGATTTTGATAAGCCTATTATCGCTATTGCTAATTCCTTTACTCAATTTGTGCCTGGGCATGTACATTTGCAGCATTTAGGGCAATTAGTTGCAAGAGAGATAGAGAAAGTGGGGGGGGTGGCAAAAGAGTTTAATACTATTGCTGTAGATGATGGTATTGCTATGGGACATGGAGGGATGCTATATAGTTTACCTTCACGAGAATTAATTGCTGATGCAGTAGAATATATGGTGAATGCACATTGTGCTGATGCGTTAGTGTGTATTTCAAATTGTGATAAAATTACTCCTGGGATGTTACTTGCTGCAATGCGTTTGAATATTCCCACTATTTTTGTATCCGGTGGGCCGATGGAAGCGGGCAAGGTCATTATGAATAGCCAAGAAGTGCATCTGGATTTAGTTGATGCTATGGTTGCTGCGGTGGATAATAATGTGAGTGATGAAGATACCTTAACGATGGAACGTTCGGCATGTCCAACATGTGGATCTTGTTCGGGTATGTTTACCGCAAATTCCATGAATTGCCTCACTGAAGCATTGGGTTTAGCATTACCGGGTAATGGATCATTATTAGCCACTCATGCAGATCGAAAAGCCTTATTTCTACAAGCTGGACGGCAAATTGTAGAGATGGCAAAAAGTTATTATGAACAAGATGATGAACACGTTTTGCCTCGTACTATAGCGGGTTTTAAAGCATTTGAAAATGCGATGAGTGTAGATATTGCTATGGGCGGATCAACCAATACTATTTTGCATTTACTCGCTGCTGCACAAGAAGGAGATGTCAATTTTTCTATGCAAGATATTGATCGTTTATCTCGAAAAGTCCCGCATTTGTCTAAAGTTGCCCCAAGTACTCAGCAATATCATATGGAAGATGTACATCGTGCTGGAGGGGTTATGGCTTTATTGGCAGAATTAGATAGAGCAGGATTATTGCACACGGATATACCTACTGCATATAGTGATAGTTTAGCAAAAGCATTAAAAAAATGGGATATTAGAGATACGAGTGATCAAAGCGTGATAGATTTTTACCGTGCTGCGCCTGGTGGTGTCCCGACACAAGAAGCCTTTAGTCAGGAAAAACGTTGGGATACACTGGATTTGGATAGAAAAGCAGGGTGTATTCGAGATGTACAACATGCCTATAGTCCTGATGGTGGCTTAGCCGTATTGTATGGAAATCTAGCGCAAGACGGGTGTGTAGTAAAAACTGCAGGGGTTGCCGAAGAATGCTTGGTTTTTTCAGGGCCTGCTCGTATTTTTGAAAGCCAGGATACAGCGGTAGAAGCAATTTTAGCAGATCGTATAAAAGCTGGAGATGTTGTTATTATCCGTTATGAAGGGCCTAAGGGAGGGCCTGGAATGCAGGAAATGTTATACCCTACCAGTTATTTAAAATCTAAAGGATTGGGTAAACAGTGTGCTTTATTGACCGATGGACGTTTTTCTGGCGGCACATCTGGATTATCTATCGGACATATTTCACCCGAGGCTGCAGGAGGAGGAACGATAGCCTTAGTAGAAGAAGGTGATAGTATAGTGATCGATATTCCTGCTCGTAGTATTCGGTTAGATGTTAATGATACGATATTGCAACAGCGTCGGGAACAAATGCTGGAAAAGGGAAAAAATGCCTGGCAACCACTGCAACGTGAACGGGTAGTGAGTAATGCGTTACGAGCTTATGCAGCAATGACAACATCAGCGGCATACGGTGCTGTAAGAGATATTAAACAATTGTAACTTTTATCTAAAATCTGTTAAAAAACTAATACATAAGAGCCATTGTTTTAGCTGTGGGAGGATATAAACGCTCACCTCAACGTGGGTGAGGTGAGGTTATAAAGAACTCCAGGAGCTTTTCTTTTGTATCCGTAATCGAGGGGCAATAAATCCTATGATAAACCCACCTAATAATACACCTGCACCAATTAAAAACCAGTTTTGATCGTGATTGTCTTGTAATAATTGATATTGCTGTTTGAGCAATGTCATTTTATTCTCATGGGTTAGTAAGGTTTTTCTTAATATATCGTTTTCTTTGGAAAGTTCAACTGAACGAGAACAGGTATTTCTCAAAGTTTGTAATTTATTTTGTAAACTATTATTACTAGAATTTAAATTTTGTTGATTTTCAGAAAGAGAGAGTTTTTCAGAAGACAGTTGTTGTAAAAAATCTTTTAATTTTTGATTTTCTGCATTCATTTTCTGTAGTTGTTGTTCTATTTGTTGTAGACGAACCCGTGCAACCGGTTGATGTGTTAAAAATCGGGTAAGTACCCAACCTATTTTGCCACTTTGGGTTTTTACTTTGCTATAACCTTCTTTATGGGTTTCTAAAAGAGTTAGCGTGGTACCTGTTTTTAACAATTTTACAATGCGAAATTGCGAACCAATACCTGCCCGCATATTAATCACTTGCTCATCGTTTACATAGACCGTATCCGCTGCAAAGGTAATGGTGTTAAGCAGTAATACACAAAACAGCAATATATATTGTAAAAAAAAGTAGACAACGTTTTTTTCTTTAGCAAGAGGATGGATAGTATATACCCCATAAGTGTGATGTGTAAATTTTCTCACTTTAAATCTTCTCTATTGTTTTGATTGGTATTAATTATCAATATCTGCCATATAGCAGATAGGATGTGTCAATACGGAAAACAGATCGTATTCTACCAAATAAACCAGCACAATCCTATTTTTTAAATACCATTTATTATATAGCAATATACTATTTTATTAATGTTTGTATTTGTTTCTATTTTTACTTGCAGGTGAGTATAGTCAGGTTATAATAAGCAATCCAAATTGTAATAAATGTTTTCTTTTTTTTATAATTATAATATTGACTGATGATAAACGATAAAAATTCCGGATTTCAACTAAAGGGTAATAATTTTTCATTATCCGTATTTCAGCTTTTTAGTTCTGATTTACAGTATATAGCAGAACAGTTAGAAGAAAAAGTAGCTTTAGCGCCGGGTTTTTTTGATCACACACCCGTTGTGATAGATTTGCAATTATTAGATAACACAGTGCAGCTTGATTTATCCGAGTTATTGACGATTATGCGCCGTTTTTCTTTATTACCTATTGGGATACAAGGGTTACCAGAAGCTCAAAAAGAGCTTGTCTTGGCACTAGGCTTAGCTAGTTTGAATAGTGTTAAAGATATGCGTCAGAGCGATAAAAGCGAGAAAGAAGATAGCTTAGAGAAAAAAGAACAACAAAAGGATAATAGTCGTGCATCCTCACAGTTGGTGGCAGCAGAAAGTAAGGTTATTGATTATACCGTACGGTCAGGGCAACAAGTGTATGCACCACATGGTGATCTCATTATCACCGCATCAGTAAGCCCAGGGGCAGAGATACTAGCAACGGGTAATATTCATGTCTATGGAAGTTTACGGGGTAGAGCTTTAGCAGGGGTTAATGGACAATCTAAAGCGTGTATTTATTGTCAAAGTTTGGAAGCTGAATTGGTATCTATTACAGGACGCTATTTATTAAATGAAGATTTACCGGATAAAATGTTAAAACAGCCATGTTTTGTACGATTAGAAAATGACAAATTAGTTATTAATGAGTTATTTAAGTAAATAATTTCGGGTAGAAAATAACAATATTGGAAGGGATGAAAAAGATATAATGGCGCAGATTATTGTAGTAACTTCTGGTAAAGGTGGTGTAGGTAAAACAACTACAAGTGCGGCTTTTGGTACAGGTTTAGCACTAAGAGGTTTTAAAACTGTTATTATTGATTTTGATATTGGGTTGCGTAATTTAGATTTAATTATGGGTTGTGAACGGCGGGTAGTTTATGATTTTGTCAATGTTATAAATAATGAAGCGAGTTTAAATCAAGTACTGATTAAAGATAAACGTGTTGATAATTTGTATATTTTACCCGCATCACAAACACGGGATAAAAATGCTTTAAAGAAAGAAGCGGTAGGTAGAATTTTACAAGAATTGATCAATGACTTTAATTTTGATTATATTCTTTGTGATTCACCGGCAGGCATAGAAATGGGAGCAATGATGGCAATGTATTATGCAGACGTTGCTTTGATTATCACCAATCCAGAAGTGTCATCAGTACGGGATTCAGATAGGATACTTGGCATATTAGATAGCAAGTGTAAGAAAGTTGAGGAGGGAAGTGGGCGTATTATTCAGCATTTATTGGTAACACGTTATATACCGAGCCGTGTTAATACAGGGGATATGTTAGGCGTTGAAGATATTAAAGATATCTTGGCAATTCCACTGTTAGGTGTAATACCTGAATCCAAAGCAGTGTTAGAAGCCTCAAATAAGGGTATTCCGGTAACGCTAGAGGCTTCGAGCGATGCAGCAGAAGCCTATTTAGATGCAGTGGCACGCTTTATGGGGGAAGATGTGGAACATCGTTTTCTGGAAGAGAAAAAAGGATTTTGGAAACGATTGATTGGAGGCTGAAATGATGGGGATTTTAGATTATTTCCGCCCAAAGGTAACGCCGGCATCTATTGCAAAAGAGCGTTTACAAATTATTGTAGCGCATGAGCGGAAAGAAAGAGGGAAAGCTGCGGAATATTTACCATCTTTAAAAGAAGATATATTAAAAGTCATTCGTAAATATGTAGAAATTGCACCTGAGCAGGTAAAAGTACAAGTTGATACACATGATAAAAATTGTACCATTTTGGAGCTGGATATTGAGCTTCCTGTTGCCAACAGTAAAAAATAGTATTGGATGTAGATTATCAGGTAATAGATAAATATCTTTGCTCTTGATTTTTGTGTCTTTGGCAGCAAATATAAACGGTTTATAACTGGTTGATTATCATGGAAATCCTATTAGAGCAATTGCATTTACATTGGCAAACATTCATTAATTTTTTTATTTTTGATATGAGTCGCCTGGAT
Source organism: Gammaproteobacteria bacterium (assembly GCA_026994225.1). GTDB lineage: Bacteria > Pseudomonadota > Gammaproteobacteria > GRL18 > GRL18 > JALWRI01. The sequence continues at coordinate 23,802 of JALWRI010000113.1, forward strand.
GATCCTAATATGATTATCCGTCTTATATTGCAAATTTTCTTGTTATTATGTGCTGCCTTTTTTGCAGGATCTGAAACTGCCCTTTTTTCATTATCTCGTTTAGATTTACAAAAACTCAGAAAAGAACGTAATCAGTGTTCTGAAGCATTGCATGAGTTACTCGATCAACCTCGTCGCTTAATTATCTCTATTTTATCAGGCAATGAATTAGTAAATATTGCGGCAACAGCCAATATGACGGGTATTTTAGTGACGTTATATGGTACAGAAAAAGCAGGTTGGATCAGTACATTAATTATGGTGCCACTGATTTTATTATTTGGTGAAGTGACACCAAAAACAATGGCGGTATCTAATCCTGTCAGGATAGGAACATTAGTTGCTTCTCCTATGCATTGGTGGATACGTTTTGTTGCCCCTTTGCGTTGGTTTATTCGTGGTATTGCCGACAGAGTAACCACATTTTTAGTTGGGGAGGAAAAAGCGGCTGAAAATATTTTACAAATTGATGAATTTCGATCTTTAGTGGAAGAAGTATCTAAAGAAGGAGAACTCAATGCCACAGAAAGGGCATTAATTTATAATTTGCTAGAAGCCGGTGATACTGAAGTTGTTGAAATTATGGTACCACGCACCCGAACGGTTTTTATAGATGTCCAAATGCGAGTCCCTGAAATGGTAGAAGTATTTCGCCATTATAAGCATCCTCGTGTACCAGTGTATCATGGTCAACGAGATAATTTAGTCGGTTTTCTCCATGCAGAAACTATTTTAGGGTTAGTATTAGATAAAGTCGATTTAAGTAGCCTAGAGCCACATGATATATTACATCCTCCCATTGTAGTACCACTAACTAAAAAAGTAGATGAAATGTTTGATTTTTTTCAGTCTAATAATGCTCGGGCAGCAGTAGTGCTGAATGAGTTTGGAGGAGTAGAAGGCTTTGTTACTATCAAAGATGTGTTAACGTTTATTTTTGGTCAAATTTCAGGTGGAGTACGAGGGGAAAATTTATATCAAGAACGGGATGATAATATTTATGAAGTGATGGGCGATATGACACTCAATGATTTTAACAATTTAACGCATTTTGGTATAGAAGATCCACGTATGACCACTATTGGTGGGGTGGCTTTTCGCCATTTGGATAAATTACCACAGGTTAATGAACAGGTGGTAGTAGAAGATATTATTATGACGGTATTAGAAATGGATGGGCATAGAATTTCCCGTTTACGAGTAGTTAAGGGGATAACACACGCCGATAATGTTGATGAAGAAATAAAGGAAGAAATCATTGAAGCAATTACCGGTAAAACAGAATTAGAAAAAGAGAAGGAAGATTTAAGTATTTTAGAACAGCCTAAAGATGTTAGTATGTTGGAAAAAAAAGGAGATAGAGGATAAATGGACGTTATATTTTTTCTTTTTATTATGCTCTTTTTATTATTATTGAAAGGTTTTTTTTCTGGTTCTGAGATTGCAATGGTCAATTCAGATAAGTTGAAAATCCATCATAAAGCCAAGCAAGGACATAAAGGGGCAGAGATGATATTGCAGGTTTTTAAAGCACCAGATGTCTTATTAGGTACTACTTTAATGGGTACGAGTACCTCTACAGTGATTGTAACAACGATTGGTACGATGTTATTTATGCGCTATTTTGGTGAGCATGGGGAATTTTTGGCATTTGTATTTTTAACCCCTATTTTATTAATTTTTGGGGAAATTGTGCCAAAGAGTGTTTATCAACAAAAATCGGATTTGATTGCTCCAATTGTTGTCTATCCCTTACGTTTTTTTTCTATTTTATTTTTTCCTTTGATTTTTATTTTTTCACGCTTTGCTCGCTTAATGACTCGTCTCTTTGGGGGCGGAAAAATAGAACAAAATGTTTTTATTACCCGTGAGCAAGTACGGATGGTCGTAGAAATGGCAGAACGGGGGGCAAATGTTGATGATTTCGATAGGACTCGTATAAAACGGGTCATTCGTTTTGCTGATACGACGGTAGGAGAAGCAATGATCCCGGTAGCAGAAATTATTGCTGTAGATTGTAAACATACCACACCAGAAGTGATTAATGTAGTACGTAGAAAAGGCTATAACCGTTTGCCTGTATATAAAAATAATATTAGTAATATTATTGGTATTGTTACCTTAACTACGTGGGACTTAATGGAAGATGATTTACCAGAAAAACCCTTGGAAAGTCTCATTCAATCAGCATATTACGTATCCCCTTATCAAACTATTGATCAGTTATTACCAATATTAAAAAAACGGGATGATCATATGGCGATAGTGGTGGATGAATTTGGTTCAGCAGTAGGCATGATTACCATTGAAGATATTTTAGAAGAAGTCGTTGGGGAAATTGATGTAGGTTATGATTTTGATGAATATCTACCTAAACGTAAACGTATTTTTGAAATGTTAGCTGAAGATGTTTATTTGATGGATGCTCGTTTACCTATATCTGAAGCGAATGAAATTCTTGGCACTAATATTTCTGCTGTAGAGTTTCATACGATTGGAGGGTTAGTGATGGCACGTTTAAAACATATCCCAAAAGAAGGGGAGCATATTACTGAATCAGGATACCGTTTTACTGTAGTAGAGGCAACAGAGCGTGCTACAGTAAAATTAAAAGTGGAAGAAGATAATGTGATTATTGATGAAAATTAATATGCTGAAGTTGAAGGAGTATCTATTAATTAGCCGTTTGTCTTTCCAAAGCCTGAGATAAATGTTTACAAACGGTTTTTAATACTTTAATCCGTGCATATAACTTATCATTTCCCTCAACCAATATCCAGGGTGCGTTACGAGTGCTGGTTCTTTCTACTAAATCATTAACCGCCATATCATATTCATCCCATTTTTCTCTATTGCGCCAATCTTCTTCGGTTAGTTTCCAACGTTTATGAGGGGTTTTTTCACGTAATTTAAAGCGGGAAAGTTGTTCATCTTTATCAATATGAATCCAGAACTTTAATACTACAATATTTCCTTCACCTAATTGCTCTTCAAAATTATTAATTTCTGAGTAAGCTCGACGCCATTCATTTTCTAATGCAAAGCCTTCTACTCTTTCAACAAGGACACGTCCATACCAACTACGATCAAAAATAGTGACTCGTCCAGCACGAGGTAAATGTCGCCAAAAACGCCAAAGATAATGTTGCGCTCGTTCTTCATCAGTAGGAGCTGCAATAGGAATAACTAGATAATTTCTGGCATCCATAGCGGAGGTTAAACGGCGAATAGCCCCACCTTTACCGGCTGCATCTGCTCCTTCGAACACTAATAAAGTGGAAATTTTTTGTTCTTGAGCCTGACGTTGTAAAATACCAAGTTTTGCTTGATATTCTTTTAGTTGTTTTTTATAATCTTCTTTATCTAATTGTTTAGTTAAATCAAGCGTATTTAGCACTGTTAACACTTTAGATGATTTTTCTGTTTTATTTTTATCCTGTTTAGATTTGCTTTTTTTCTTTAACTGTTCTTTAAGAGCTTGCTGTTCTTCTCGTTGTTGCTCTCGTAATTGTTGTTTGAGTTTTTGTTTTAATTCAGCTTCTTGTAAATGTTTATTAATGCTTTCTAAAATACTGTGTGCAACGGTAACACGGCGATAATTAATATCAACGCCTTCAACGATAGACCAGGGTGCTTTACCTGTGCTAGTTCGCATAATCGTCCGTTCAGCAGCATTGGTAAATGCCTTATATTTATGCCAATGTTCCCAATCTTTTTCTGTTACTTGCCAACTTAATAGGGGATCTTTTTCTAAATGTTGGAAACGCATTTTTTGTTCTGCTTTACTCAAATGCATCCAAAACTTAATAATTAATGCTCCATCATTTGCGAGTGCATTTTCAAAATTAATAATATGATCGAGTTGTTCATCAAATTGTGCATTATTTACCTTGTCATATACCTTATCTAATACCGGACGAGAATACCAGGAACTAAGGAATAAACCCATTTGACCTTTAGGGGGTAAATCACGCCAAAATCGCCAATATTCAGGGCGTTCTGATTCTTCATCAGATGCTACACCATAAGCATGGTTAACAAGCCAACGGGGATCCATCCAGGCATTGAGTAAATTAACAGTATCCCCTTTTCCTGCACCATCTACACCGGCAAACAGGATAATAACAGGAAAATTTCCAAAGCTACGGACAGCTTGTTGTGCTTTGAGTAATTCTTGCCGCAAATAAATTTCTTGTTCTTTATAGGCTTTTTTACTTAATGTACGCCCTAATTCGGCTGTTCTAAACATCATGGTATCCCCCTTGTTTACAGATAGTTTTGTTAACAATATAACATATTATTGTACTTTTTATGTTATATTCACAATGTGAAATTAATAATATTATTTAAGAAAATAGGTTAAAGTGGGTACGTTAGTGATAGTTAAAAAATATAATAGATGCTTGTTTTTAATGCTAATATTACTGCTGTATAGCACAGCTAGTATAGCAAATCCTCGTGTAGTAGGAGGGTTTGAAGCACAGCCTGGAGCATGGCCCTGGATGATGGGGCTAGGCTATGCAGAAAAGGAGAATTATTTTGGTCAATATTGTGGCGCAACACTTATTCATCCAAATTGGGCAATGACGGCAGCACATTGTGTAGTCAATACTGAGGACGGCTTAATAACTGCGGTAGAAAATTTAGTAGTGTTTATTGGTGTGCATAATTTAAAAACAGATACCGGAAAACGCATTGCTTTACAACGTATCATTATTCATCCTGATTATGATTTTCACGCAGATAAAAATGATATTGCCCTGTTAGAATTAAAAAAACCGGTAACAGATATTATGCCCATTGACCTTCCAGGGCAATATTTTACTGATCCGGTGATGCCTGCTGGAACAGCGGCTACGCTTTTGGGTTGGGGAAATATCAAACCTTCCTCCATTTTTATTGATCCGAGCGAAGAAATTTTTTTTCCAGAAAGTTTACAGCAAGTTTCTATTCCTTTAGTATCCAATGAAACATGCCAAAATGCCTATACAACGTATTATCCAGAATTTGATATTAATATTGCAACAGGTATGTTATGTGCGGGCCTGGCAAATGGAGGAAAAGACAGTTGTCAAGCAGATAGTGGCGGGCCTTTACTGGTTGCTAGAGCGGGTGTAAATAGTTGGACACAAGTAGGGATTGTAAGTTTTGGGGCAGGTTGCGCCCAAGAAAATGCTTATGGTGTGTACACACGTGTTGCATACTATACCCAATGGATTTCAGATACCATCTGCCGAGCAAGTGAAATTCCAGATCGACCCCAACTGAGTATCAAAGCATTATCTAGTCATGATTTTCAAATTGATATTGATACAGCAGCATCTACTGGTTCATTTTATCGTTTATATTATGCTCCTTATCCTGATGCCAAGCACATTCAATATACTGATTTAGTGATGCGTAATCATGTTGTATTGCAAAATTTAAATGCTACACAACGGTTTTATTTAGTAGTACAATCATATCAAGGTGTTTGTGTTAGTGCTTTTTCTAACACAGCAATTTTATTACCTGAATAATTATAGCTAGAGTTAAAAATAGATGCGTTTAATTTTATTATTAATAGTATTAACTATTATTGGTTTGCTTGTAAGTAAGCAGCTCAGTCAACCGACTGTCAGTACACAACAATATTTACCGCAACAGGAAATAACATTACCTGTTAAGATACCCAATAATTTAAAGGATATTCCACAGTTTGAGCAAGATATTGATAACTATATGGAAAAAACGAAGCAAAAAAGAATGGATCAGTTAAATAATCTTTCCTATTAAAAATAGTGATAACGACGCATAAAATAAGGGATAGTAATACATTGAGCCATAATAGTAGGTAGGCTAAGGCGATTATTATAGAGTACGTTAATATCGTTAAATGGCCAAAATAACCAAATAGGGAGAGAAAGTATAAAAGCACTCCCTGTGCTAAAAAAAATACACCGTAGCCCTTGCCATTTATCTATATGGGGTTTATTTATCAAACGAAATTGAACAATCCACTGCCCGATAGAAAAAATAATATGTAGCGGCGCACTAATAAAAAAAGCGGTACGGATAATTTCAAATATTAACATGCAATAAAAATTCTAATAAGGCTTTTTGGGCATGTAAACGGTTTTCAGCTTGTTCCCAGACGACACTTTGTTTACCTTCTAATACGGCAGTAGTTACTTCTTCTTCCCTATGAGCAGGTAAGCAATGCATAAACAAGCAATCGGGATGGGCAACAGACATCACATTTTCATTCACTTGAAAATCAGCAAAGGCTTTTTCACGTAAGGCTTGTTCCTGTTCTTGACCCATACTTGCCCAGACATCGGTAGTAATAAGATCACTGTTTTCACTTGCAGTAATGGGATCATGAAAGATAGTAACGTCTACGCCTTCTTGTTGTGCTATTTGAGGATCAGGATCATAGCCTTTTGGACAAGCAATATGAAGGGTAAAATGCCAACGTTTTGCGGCATTAATATAGGAATGACACATATTATTTCCATCCCCTATCCAGGTTACTGTTTTTCCTGCAATATCCCCACGTTGTTCTTGATATGTCAGCATATCAGCAAGCAGTTGACAAGGGTGATAGCTATCTGTCAGGGCATTAATAACAGGGACTTGAGAATATGCTGCAAAAGTATCTAAAGTCTGTTGAGAAAAGGTACGGATCGTAATAATATCTACCATGCGTGATAGCACTCGTGCGCTATCTTCAATAGGTTCTCCTCGTCCTAATTGGGTATCTTTAGAAGATAAAAATAGGGCGTGTCCACCAAGTTGCATCATACCCGTTTCAAAAGATACTCGGGTACGGGTAGATGATTTTTCAAAGATCATACCCAACGCATAGTTTTTTAAACTTTCATGGAGAGTATGTTGTTTTTGTAAGGATTTTAATTGTCTGGCACGTTGAATAATCGCTTGTAATTCTTTAGTACTTAAATCTAATAGGGTGAGAAAATGACGAGTAGACATAGTAACTTCCTTGGTAGCTAACGGTAGCTCAATGATTTGAGTTGACTAAAAAACATGATTAATGCTCTGCAAACTGCATAATAATTCGGCTTAATGTTTCAATAAGTTGTTCAATATGCGTATCTGTTACGATTAAAGGAGGAAGTAAACGCACGGTATTACCAGCGGTAACATTAATTAATAGACCTTCTTGTAGTGCGATAGAGACCAATTCAGTGCTGTTTTGCGTAAGTTCTATCCCGAGCATTAATCCCTGACTACGAATATTACGAATATAAGGCTTATCAGCAAGTACTGCATGTAACCCCTGATGTAATTGTTTACCTCGCAAAGTGGCTTGTTGATCCAGTTTTTCTTCTTGCATGACTTCAATAGTAGCCAATGCCGCACTACATGCAAGGGGATTGCCACCAAATGTAGAGCCATGATTACCAGCTTGGAATAATTGTACTGCCTCTCTTGTTGCTAAACAGGCTCCGATTGGTACGCCGTTTCCTAATGCTTTTGCAACCGTCATAATATCAGCTACCACATTGCTATGTTGTGCGGCAAACCATTTCCCTGTACGACACATACCGGTTTGAATTTCATCTAAAATTAAGAGCCATTGTTGTGCATCACATAATTGCCGTAATTGTGATAAATAGTTTTCATCAGGGATATTGACCCCCCCTTCTCCTTGAATAGGTTCAACTAATATTGCAACGACATTATGATTAGGTTGGGCAATAATGGTATTGATAGCATTTATATCATTATAATCGACCCGAATAAAACCGGGCATTAAAGGTTCAAATCCGGCTTGTACTTTACGGTTTCCAGTAGCAGTAAGCGTTGCTAGAGTACGGCCATGAAAGCTATTACTGGTTACAATAATTTGTGGATTTTGAATATTTTTTTTATGTCCATATAAACGTGCAAGTTTAATAGCTGCCTCGTTAGCTTCTGCACCAGAGTTACAAAAAAAGGCATTATCCATTTGTGCAAGCTGGCATAATTTTTTAGCTAATTGTTGTTGTTGCTTTATATGATATAAATTAGAGGTATGTAATAAGGTATTTGCCTGTTGGCAAATTGCCTCACTGACTGCAGGATGGGAATGACCTAAACTACATACGGCAATGCCACTTAGTGCATCAAAATATTGTTTACCATCGGTATCCCATAAATAGATACCTTTACCGTGGCTAAAGGTAACAGGTAACGGTGCATAATTATTCATTAAATATGATGTAGATGTACCCATAATTAAAACCTAAAAAAAATGAACCCTATCAAACAAAAAAGCAGTCAAAGGACTGCTAAGAAAAGCTTTCTATTTTATTTTTTATTAGAAAATAAGTCAATCAAAAAGTTATTCTACGGTCACACTTTTAGCTAAGTTTCTAGGCATATCCACATCATTGCCCAAACGGATAGCAATTTCCAAGGCTAATAATTGTACAACAATTAACATTTCAAAAAATTCTAACATAGGATGGGTGTAGGCATTAATTTTAATTAAATCATCAGCGAGTTCAAAATATTCGGTGGCAATGGCTATAATTGTGGAATCTCTGGCAGAGAGTTCTTCTACATTACTTTTTATTTTATTGTACAAACGGCTTTTCCCCATTAAAGCGATAGTAAACAATTCAGCATCAGCAAGAGCAATAGGACCGTGTTTCATTTCCCCTGCAGGATATCCTTCAGCATGTAGATAACTAATCTCTTTTAATTTTAATGCACCTTCTAATGCAAGAGGGTAAAAAATATCTCGCCCAATAAAGAAAAAGCCATGACCATGTAGATAACGTTTAGATAAACGGTGGATACGATCATGTACAGATGTAGCACTACGTAGCACTTGATGGGTCTTTTCTAATGCTTGTATTTCTTTTTGCAATGCGATGCCGTGTAAACATCCTTTACTTTGTCCCCAATAGCAGGCTAAAAGCCATAGTGTCATAATTTGTGCGCTAAAGGCTTTTGTTGATGCCACCCCTTTTTCTATTCCTGCCCGCAATAACAGGCTTTTATCTGCAAGACGTACGATAGAACTGTTATCGACATTACATAATGCTAAGGTTTTGATGCCTTGTTTTTTTACTAACTTAAGCACTTCAAGGGTGTCCGCCGTTTCTCCTGATTGGGAAATAACAATCAATAAACCCTCTGGATTAAGGACTGGATTGCGATAGCGAAATTCACTAGCAATCGCAACATTGGTGGGGATTTTAGCAAGTTGTTCTAATAGATAACTACCTGTTAAGGCAGCATGATAACTCGTACCGCACGCACAAAGGGTAATGGATTGATAAGTGGTTAACCAATCAGGGGAAATTTCTTCAATATGGATGTGTTGTGCTTGCAAACGACCCATTAAAATATCACTGATAACAGTAGATTGCTCGTATATTTCCTTTTCCATAAAAAATCGGAAGCCTTCTTTTTGTGCGGTAATACTGCTTGCAGGAAGAGGGGAAGTGGATATTGTCACGGCTTGATGTTGTGTATCGAATAATAATACCTCTTGGGCATTGGCAATGCCCCATTGTCCATCTTCTAAATAACAAGTATTTTGACAAATACCCACTAAGGGCGCATCAGAAGATGCAAAAAATAGTCCCTGTTCAGAAAAACCAATTTGCAAGGGAGAGCCATTGCGGGCAAAGAAAATTTGTTCAGGGCAGTGTTCAGTGATAAGTAAAATAGCATACGCACCGTTTAAATCGGCAAGTGTTGCAGTAAATGCCGTAGTGGGAGATTTTCCTTTATTGAGATGTTGTTCAAATAAATGGACTATCACTTCACTATCAGTTTGGCTGATAAAAGTACTGGCTAACTGTTTTTTAAGTGCTACATAATTTTCGATAATCCCATTATGTACTACATAACTATGTGTTAGGCCATGTGGATGCGCATTAAGTTCTGTTGGTTTACCATGCGTAGCCCAACGGGTATGTCCGATACCTGCTGTTAATCCTTGTGTGCTGACAGCATGTAATTTGTCTTCTAAATGGTGTAATTTTCCGGTTGCCTTAAAGACTTGTATGCCCTGTTCTTGAAATAGAGCAATACCCGCTGAATCATAACCACGATATTCCAGTTCTTTTAAACCGCTTAAAAGTAACTGTTTAGCTTCCCTTTTGCCAATGTAGCCAACAATTCCACACATAAATTATCTATTTCCAGAATTTGTTATTATATGATCGCATCAAAGAATGCAATAAAAAGTGGATATTTCGATAACATAGCATATTGATTTTTGTTTGACAAACATGGACTTATCTATTAGCTCAGCGAGAGTATTATAAAGCCCCCTAGAGGGCGTAGAATGCGACGTTTGTGATAAATCAATCACGCTGTAAAAAGAGTAAATAAATGCACTATACCAAGCGCAATCACTAATATTCCTGTTATTTGATAGAGCCAATCTTTTTGCATTAGCTGGCGTAGTTGACAAGCAAATATCCCCATTGTCAGTAATAGGGGTAATGTGCCTAAGGCAAAACTGAACATAATCAATGCGCCTTGTGAGGCATTGCCTGTGCTAATACTCCAAAACAACATGGTATAGACTAACCCACAAGGCAGATAACCCCATAGCATACCTAAAATAAATGCCTGCGGTAGGGATGAAACGGGAATAAAACGTTTACTCAAGGGTTCAATAAGCTGCCATAATTGTCCCCCTAGATGTTCAATTTTCTTAAATCCATGCCACCATCGACCAAGATAAAGCCCAAGTAGTATCATAAAAATACCTGCAACAAGACCTAAAACGAATTGTACCTGATGCAGAGGAAGTAAATAATAAGACAGAGTGCTGCCTATCGCTCCCATTAAAAAACCTGCGAAAGTGTAACTTAAAATACGTCCACTGTTATATACGAAAAGATATAGCAAAGGGGGGGCAGTTTTCGTTGATGCCCCTAAGGTAAGAGCCGTAACAATACCACCACACATACCTATACAATGGCTTGCTCCGAGTAAACCAGCTAACAATGCAGAAAAATACAGGCTGTGTTCAGGCATTATCAGATGTGTTAACTGAAAGGTAAAAATCAGCAATATTTTTTTGATATTCTATAATAAGTGGTGCATGATCTGAAAATCGTTGTGCTTTATAAATACTGGCAGTGTTTACAGTATCTTTTAAATCAGGTGTAATAATTTGATAATCAATACGCCAACCTACATTTTTTTCCCATGCTTTACCTCGATTAGACCACCAAGTATAGTGATCAGGGTCTTTTTCTACTACCCGAAACGCATCAACGAAACCCATATTATTAAAGAGCTGATCCATAAAAGCCCGTTCTGCAGGCAAAAAACCAGAATGTTTCTGGTTGGCTTTCCAGTTTTTTAGATCGATTTCTTTGTGAGCAATATTCCAATCCCCACATAGTATATAACTACGGGAATTTTGACGCATAGCATGTAATAGGGGAGTTAATTTATCTAAAAACTGATATTTAAGGGTTTGTCTTGTTTCTCCAGATGAACCTGATGGGAGGTATAAAGAAGCGATACTTAATTGTCCAAAATTTACCTGAATAAATCGGCCTTCTTTGTCGAGTATGCCCCATTGCGTACCTAAAGACAGATCAATACTATCGGGACGAGATTTACTATAAATAGCAACGCCACTGTATCCTTTTTTTTCTGCACTGTTAAAAAAAATATGGTATCCTTCAATGTGATAAAGAGGATCAGCAAGTTGAAAAGGCTGTGCTTTTGTTTCTTGTATACAGATAATATCCGCTTGTTGTTTTTTCATCCAGGTAAAAAATTCTTTTTTAGCTGCAGCACGAATACCGTTAAGATTGACTGAAATAATTTTCATAAATAATAGAATAATACAGGTATGTTATGAGAAAGACCATTCTAACAAAATATAGAAAAAATGGAACGATAACAGATCGGATGTGATAGCAGCAAATAGTAGCGGTAATATTATCACGATAACCGTAACGGTAGGAACTGGGTTATTAGGGCAATTATTGAGCTATACTGTTATTATTTCGGGAGGCAATGAGCCTGCTACATTTAGTGGCAATAATAGTGATACAGATTATACTAATGCAGTTGCTTTTGATTTTGGTGATGCGCCTGATAGTTATGCAACAGATGCTAGTGATAATAATGGTGAGGGGGTCGGTGTAGCACATCTAATTACTGGCAGCACGGTGTATTTAGGTATTAGCGTGGATGCGGAAACGGATGCAAATCCTTTTCCTACTGAAGATGATGAATCCTCAGTGGAAATTACCGTTATCCGTGAAGAATCTTTTTTGGATAATTCTCCCCATCAAGTTCTATTCCTACTTTAAATATTTGGGGATTAGGTGTACTTTATATGCTGCTAATGAGCTTAGCAGTATGGAATAGATCAAAATCGACGGTTATATCGAACAATAGAGAGTAGTTTATGCAAGCATATCAACACAAATTTCTTGAATTTGCCATGCAATCTCAGGTATTGCGTTTTGGTGAATTTACCCTAAAATCAGGGCGGATCAGCCCTTATTTCTTTAATAGTGGATTATTTAATCATGGTTTAGCTCTGGCAAAGTTAGGACGCTTTTATGCTCAAGCCTTGATGAGTCAAAATGCAATATTTGATATGTTATTTGGCCCTGCATATAAAGGTATTCCCTTAGCTGCTGCATGTAGTATTGCATTAGCAGATCAGCATCAAAAAGATTTGCCTTATGCTTTTAATCGTAAAGAAGCGAAAGATCATGGTGAAGGGGGGAATGTTGTTGGAGCAGCATTAGCAGGAAAAATTATGATTATTGATGATGTTATTTCTGCCGGGACATCAGTGCGTGAATCAATGACAATTATTCAACAAGCCAATGCACAGGCAGCAGGGGTTGTTATTGCTTTAGATAGACAAGAAAGAGGGCAAGGAGATAGTTCTGCCATCAAAGAAATAGAACAACAATTTGCCATCCCTGTGATGAGTATTGTAACCTTAAATCATGTTATTGAATTTTTGCAGCAAAAGCCTAACATGGAAGAAAATTTGCAAGCAGTATTAGCGTATAAAAGAAAATATGGCGCAGACACAGACTAGGCCACGTGCTTTTAAAAGTATACAAATCCGTTATCTATGGGGGACGGTATTTGTCTGCCTGATTATTTTATTGATTACTGGGGGCGTACAATATTATTTAACACAGCTAGATAATGCGGTGAATAAACAGATTATCCAGCAATATCAATTATATGCTTATTATCAGCAAGCAGGTAAGGCATTACAAGAAAGTGAAGCTTTATTATATCAACAAATGTTATATCCTGACTCTGATACCATCATAGCATGGAAGCATCAGGTACAAGCGGTTAAAAAAAACTTGCAAAGTGCCTCAAAAACGACCTGGGTTACCAATTATGAGCTACTTCCCTATTTTAAAAGTTTACTTGAAACTCATACTATCTTAATGGAAAAAGGTAAAGCCTTATTTCTGTTGCGTAACAATGCACAAATGCAGTATCCAGCATTGGAAATATTAACAAAAGAGATGTTGCCTGAATATGATCATATTATGCAGCAATTAGAAGCATTATTGCATGATAAAGATCAGGGAGGATATAAGAAATTACTCCTTCTACGTAAAAATTGGCAGACTTTACTGGATGTTTTTCGGATTTATATGGTTGATAACTTAGGTATTATCAGTGAGTCAAAACGGTTATTATCAGAAAAAAAAATAAGCCAGTTATATCAAGAAAATATCAATTATATTAAAGTATTAAAGAAAGATAAGTTGATTTTTGAGCAAAAGGCACAGTTAGATAAAGTACAAAAAAATATTCAAAAATGGTATGACTATTTTATTGAAATAAAAATGCTACATACTATGAAACAGTGGCGTAAAGATTTACAGTTTTTAAAACAAGCGGTAATCCCCTTGTACGTCCAAATGTGGGAACGCTTGGATGTTGTTGATAAACAGTTGAAAAAGACTGAAAAAGACTATGTTGCCATGTCGCATGAGATGATAAACATATTGGCGCATATTCTTTGGGGTATAGCATTTATAGGTATTGCTTTGATAGGATTTGCTTATATCTATATTTTACGTTGGATATTAATTCCAATGGCACAAGTAAGCCAGGCACTCCGTGCAGAAGCCTATGGAGAAAATTTTGTGGGCTTGCCTGATAGTAATACCGAAGAAATACACCAGTTGATAAAAGCCTTTAAAGAAATGCAAAATAAAATGCGTTTAAGAGAAAGTGCCATTGAGCATATGAGTATGCATGATGAATTAACCGGCCTACCAAATCGTAATACCTTACAAGAGCGTTTACGTGAAGCGATTTATCAATGTGGTGAAAATGAGGTTAGCATTATTTTAATGGATTTAGATCGTTTTAAAGAAATTAATGATACCTTAGGACATTATGCAGGGGACGTGTTATTACAAAAAGTAGGGGAACGTATATCCGAATTATTGGGACAAAAATATGTTATTGCACGGATTGGTGGCGATGAATTTGCAGTATTAGTAGAAAATTTAGAAGTAGAAAAAAATCGGGAAGGTATTTTACAATTAGCTAATCAATTATTAGAACTTTTTGATAAGCCGTTTAGTCTACGTGAACATCGTTTGTATGTGGGAATTAGTATGGGGATAGCAATCTATCCAGAGCATGGTGATAATAGTCATACTTTAATAAAACAAGCGGATGTTGCAATGTATTTAGCTAAATCTAAAGGTGGTGGCATTGCTTTCTACGACCCTGCAAAAGATGTTAATCGTATCGATCGTTTAGGTTTATTAGGAGAATTAAAAGAAGCGATTAATAATGAGGGGTTAGCCGTGTTCTTTCAACCTAAAATTGATATCACAACGAAAACCTTAATCGGTGTAGAATGTTTAGTACGCTGGTACCATCCCATTTGGGGAGATTTAGATCCAGAAGAATTTATTCCCCTGGCAGAAAAATCTGGATTAATGAATGCATTGACTTTTTGGGTAATAGAGGCTTCTTTAGCAGTTGTAGCAAAATGGCGTCAAATGGGTTGCCATTTAAAAATATCGGTCAATATTTCTGCAGAAAATTTACGTGATCCACAATTAATTAGTGAATTACGTGAACGTTTACCAAAATGGAATATTCCCCCTGAATCTTTAGTACTTGAAATTACAGAAAGTGCTGTAGTGAGTGATCCAAGGTATGCAAAAAATGTATTGACAGAAATTGCGAAAATGGGCATTTCTTTATCAGTGGATGATTTTGGTACGGGTTTTTCTTCTTTATCGTATTTAAAAGATTATCCAGTAAAAGAATTAAAAATTGATAAATCATTTGTTCTTAATATGGCAGAAGATGAAAATGATGCGGTGATAGTCGCTTCAACGATTGAAATGGCACATAATCTAGGGTTATCGGTAGTGGCAGAAGGGGTTGAAACAGAAGAAGTATTAAATATACTTAAACGGTTTCAATGTGATGTAGCGCAGGGATATTTTATTAGTCGCCCCTTATCGGCTAAACGCTTTTTACAATGGCGTGAACAGTCCCCTTGGCTAATTAAACCTACACCTTCTGTTTGATTCTATTCTTGTGGTTTTTCTGGTGGCGTATCATCAATACTAAATATAGCAGCGCTGCCACTACTACTCGTATTGGTATTTTTTGATGTTGTATTAGGAGATATTTCGAGGTTAAGACCTGAATGATTAGGATTTTTCTTTTTTTCTTCCAATGCCCGTTTTTGTGCTTCTAATTTTGCCTTTTTTTGTGCTAGAATTTTAGCTCTTATTTTTTTTCTAACCAGTTCTTTTTGTTGTTCTGGAGTCAGTTTTTCTGTTGATTGTTCATTTGAATCTTCTTTGGCTTCTTTAGTCGGATTATTTTCATCCTCTTCTTCTGAAGGTTTTTCTTCTAGGGATAAACCAATACTGCTTTCTTCTTTCACCCCTTGATCTAAATTGATTTTTAAACGTAAGTTATTAGGTGAGTCGGCATTTTTTAATGCTTCATCCAGGGTAATTTTACCTGCTTTGTAAAGTTTATATAATGCTGAATCAAAGGTTTGCATACCCAAATTTTCAGATTTTTCCATAATTTCTTTAATGCTGGCAACATCACCTTTAGCGATTAAACCATTGACTGTATGGGTACCTAGCAAAATTTCAATAGCTGCACAGCGTTTGCCATCAACGGTGGGTAATAAGCGTTGTGAAACAAACCCTCTGATATTGAGAGATAAATCATTCCAGATTTGTTTATGTCGTTCTTCCGGAAAAAAGTTAATAATCCGATCCAATGCCTGATTGGCATTATTAGCATGTAAGGTAGAAATGGCTAAATGTCCTGTTTCGGCAAAAGCGAGGGCATGTTCCATTGTTTCTGCGTCCCGTATTTCGCCAATCAGAATCACATCAGGTGCTTGACGCAATGTATTTTTTAAGGCATCTTCATAAGTATCGGTATCAACACCTACTTCTCGTTGATTGATAATACAATTTTTATGTGGATGGACAAATTCAATCGGGTCTTCAATGGTAATAATATGTCCTTTACTATGTGTATTACGGTAATCAATCAGTGCTGCAAGAGAGGTTGATTTGCCTGATCCTGTTCCTCCTACAAAGAGTATTAGCCCCCGTTTAGACATAATCACTTCTTTTAATATATCAGGTAAACCAAGTGCTTGCGCTGAGGGAATATCTGTAGCAATATGTCGTACCACCATACTGACTTCATTGCGTTGTTTGAATATATTAACCCGAAAACGACCAACCCCTGGCTCAGTAATGGCAAGGTTCATTTCAGGTTTTTGAGCAAATTCATTAGCTTGTTCAGTATTCATAACCTGATGGGCAATTTCATTGACTCGTCCTGTAGATAAAGGCGTTGATTCAAGCGGTGTTAATTCACCTTGAAATTTAGCACTTGCTGGCGCACCCGTGCTAAGGTATAAATCAGAACCACCACCATTAATGAGTGCTTTGAGATAATCAATAAATTCCATAATATGTCCTTATTTTCTTAAGTGAGAGCATGTGTTTTAGCAAAGCGTTGGTTACATTTTTGCATCCATTGGTAGACTTTATCTGCTGGAATAGGTTGGCTAATATAATAACCTTGTGCCATATCACAACGCAGTATTTGTAATAAATCCCAAGTAGCTCGATCTTCTATACCTTCAGCGACAACAATAAGCCCCAGGTTATGCGCTAAATCAATGGTTGCTCGTACAATCACTGCATCATTATCATCTTTAGTCATATCTTGAATAAATGATTTATCTATTTTTAGTGCTTTCACCGGTAATTTTTTTAAATAAGATAAAGACGAATAGCCAGTACCAAAATCATCAATGGAAAAACGAATACCTTTATCTGTGAGTGTTTTCATCATACGCAATGCAGTCAGGGGATCAGACATCATCGTGGTTTCAGTCAGTTCTAACTCTAACACTCCAGAGGGTATATTATAGGTATCAATAATTGCAATAATACGATCATGGCAAGCAGGATCAAGTAAATTTTTTATAGACAGGTTGACGGCAATATGTAAAATTAACCCTTGTTCTTCCCATTTTAAATACTGTTGCAAGGCTTCATCTAATACCCACAGGCTGAGTTCTTTTATCACATCAGTTTCTTCTGCTAGGGGAATAAAGGCATCAGGTGGTACTGTTCCATGTTGGGGATGTTGCCAGCGAATTAAGGCTTCAACCCCTTTTATCTTACCACTGCGAATTTCAACCTTAGGCTGATAGCTGACAAAAAGTTGTTGATCATTGATAGCGTGATGCAATTCTGATGTTAACGTAATATGTTTACGATGTGGGCTATTATGTTCAGGGCGATATAAAATAAATTGGCTATTATCTTTTTTTGCTGTTTGTAAGGCTATATCGGCATTTTGTAATAACTTATCCAGATTATAACCATGTTCAGGAAAAAATGAAATCCCCATATTGAGGGTAATATGAGTGGTTTTTGTGCTATCTAGGAAAAAGGGTTTTTGTACCATATCCAGTAATTTTCTGGCAGTAAATAAGGTAATTTCTTTTTCTATATCAGGAATTAAAATAGCAAACTTTACCCCCCCTAAACGAGCAACCGTATCTGATTGGCGGACACTATTACGCAAACGGCTTGCGACTTGTTGTAATAATATATCGGCAAAATGGATACCTATATTTTCATTAATATCTTGATAATTATGGATTTCTAATAGCAAAATACTCAGTTGTTTTTTGGTTCTATGGGCAACTAAAATAGCTTGTTGTAAACGGTCAAAAAATAATGCTCGATTGGGTAAACGAGTGAGGGTATCGTGATAAGATTGATAGCGAATGGTTTCATCAGCACGCCGATGTGCAGTACGTATTTCAATTTCACGTAATTCTCTTTTAATAGCAGGAATTAAACGTTTCATATTATCTTTCATAATATAATCATGTGCGCCTGCCTTCATTGCTTCTACCGCAATATTTTCACCACTTTTAGACGATAAGACAATAAATGGAATATCAATATGGGTACTTTGCACAATCGCTAACGCATCTAAGGCATTGTATTTTTCGGAGTGATAATCTGCAAGGATTAAATCCCAACTTTGATTTTCTAATGCCGCAGTCATTTCAGTTAAAGAGGTGACCCGCTCATAAATAGGCTCAAACTTTTCATTCTGCAAAGCGTAGAGAATATCCATAGTTTGAGATTCAGAGTCGTTGAGTATTAGCACACGTAAAATATTATTCATTTAAATATATTTTATACCTAAAGGGATATGGGGTTTTTATTTATTTTAATTATTGTAAAGCTAATACTAGCAAAAATCCTAAGAGGAGAGTAAATTTTTTAACAAAAGAAGGAAAATATCCGCTTTCATTTATCCAACAAGTTGTTGTTGGGAAGCTGCTATAGTTTCTAAGGCATCTGTGCTGGCTGTTGTAGTAGCAGGTATTTCAGAGTAACTTTGAGAAAATATTTGGCGTTCTTGCGCAATGTGCTTGAGTAATTGAAATTGTGTCGTATTGTTATGAACAGCATGATTAAAATCAGTTGTGGGGAGATAAGTTGGTATATGGGATGTCTGTGCTTTTTCGGGAGAGAGTTTAAATTGCTTGTTTTCAGAGAGTAAACTCAGTAGCAAGGCAAAATCTCCTGCATGATTTTGAGTCACTGCATTATTTAATGAATGACTAAATTTTTCAATTGCCTGATATTGCTCTATTGCAGTACTATTCATGGTTTATACCATTGTAGAGTGAAGTTATCTGAATGCAATTATCGTCTAGTAAAGAAAAAACTTTAGCCATAAACTAAAATGAGGAATTTATGCAAAAACCTGAATTAATTAGCTTTAAGTTATGTCCCTTTGTGCAACGTGCAGTCATTGCCCTAAAATATAAGCAGGTCGATTTTGATTTACAATATATTCATTTAGCTAATCCACCTATTTGGTTTAAGGAAATCTCTCCATTAGGTAAAGTTCCTTTATTACGTGTTGAAGGAGAGGTATTATTTGAATCATCAGTGATTAACGAATATCTGGATGAAGTGTATATGCCAATGATGCATCCTGTTGATCCGCTATTACGGGCTAAAAACCGTGCTTGGATAGCGTTTGCATCAGAATTATTAATAACTATGATGGCAGTTTTCACAGTGAAAACAGAGCAAGAGTTCAATGAAAAAAAAGCGACCTTACAAAAAGAACTACTCCGTTTAGAAGCAGTATTAGAAGGAAAAAGTTTTTTTAATGGGGATAATTTTTCTTTGGTAGATACAAGTTTTGCGCCTTTTTTTATGCGTATTCAATTTATTGAAGCAGTATTTTCCCTGGATTTATATACCCATACGCCTAAAATTAATAGCTGGCAAAAGACCTTGTTAGATATGGAAATAGTACAACAATCTGTAGTAGATAATTGTGATACACTTTATATAGAATTTATTAAAGCAAAACAAGGCTATTTAGCAGCATATTTATAATGTAGGTATTATTTATTGATGTATATATTGCCAACGAGTACCATGAGGGCTGTCTTCCAGTTCAATATTGGCATCGAGTAATTCGGCACGGATAGCATCTGCACGGCTAAAATCTTTATTTTTCCGTGCTTCATTACGCTCTTCTATCAGTTTCTGAATTTGGGTTTCATTAAAGTTTGTTGCTTGTGGGGCTTGCCAATGAAACCACTCTTGAGGCGATTGTTGTAAAATGCCTAGAATTTCACCTCCTTTTAAAAGTTGTTGTTGCAATCGTTTTTTCTCGTTAGCATCAGTGCTTTTATTTATATCATGGGCTATTTGATGTAAATGGGCAATCGCATCAGCACTGGCAAGATCATTGCGTAAATGTTGTAAAATGGTCTCTGGAATATCTATATTATTATCAATATGATGATAAGTATCCATACCTAATAGTGCTTTATATAAACGATCCAGACTACTTTTTGCTTGTGGTAAGGTCGTTTCTGACCAATCTAAAGGACTGCGGTAATGGGCATTGAGTAAGGCAAAGCGAACGACTTCACCTTGATAGTGCTGCAATATGTCATGTACAGTAAAAAAATTGCCTTTGGATTTGGCCATTTTTTCACCATCTAAAGTAATATAGCCATTATGTAGCCAATAATTAACCGTACCAGAATGAGCGCAACGGGTTTGTGCTAGTTCATTTTCATGGTGAGGAAAAATCAGGTCTTGTCCACCACCGTGAATATCAATATTTGTACCTAGATGTTGCGCTATCATGGCAGAGCATTCTAAATGCCAACCAGGACGACCAAATCCCCAGGGGCTATCCCAACCAGGTAAATCTTCTGTAGAAGGTTTCCATAACACAAAATCAGTTGAATCCCGTTTATAAGGTGCAATCTCTACCCGTGCGCCGGCTATCATATCTTCATGGTTTCGTCCAGAAAGTTTGCCGTAGTCTGGCATAGAGGGTACATGAAATAAAACATGTCCTTTTGCTTGATAAGCATGTCCATTATCAATAAGTTGTTGGATCATCGTTTGCATACTTTTAATATGCTCAGTAGCGTAGGGTTCAATACTAGGGGCTAGGGTATTGAGTTGTGCAATATCCTGGTGAAAAGCATGAATAAATTGTTGACTAATAGTAGAAATAGGTTGTTTTTGTTTGTGTGCCGCAGCATTAATTTTATCATCAATATCAGTAATATTGCGGGCATATACAACCTGTGGATAGTCATGCCGTAATAGGCGAAAAAGCATATCAAATACCACAATAGGACGGGCATTCCCGATATGAATGTAGTTATAAACTGTAGGACCACATACATACATGGTAATGCGTTCAGGGTCAATGGGTGTAAAGAGGTCTTTTTTACGGGTTTGGGTATTATAAAGTTGTATAGTTGGCATGATATTAAGTTTTCTGAGTATAGAGTGTATCGGGATCAATAATTGGTGCACTATTGATTTCGCTGTGATCACATTTTAACGTATGGTAAAAGCAGCTACGTCGCCCAGTATGGCAAGCTGGGCCAGTTTGATCGACTAATAATAATAAGCTATCCCCATCACAATCAAGGTACATATTTTTGAGTATTTGTACTTGCCCGGATTGTTCTCCTTTACGCCAAAATTGATTGCGAGAACGAGACCAATAACAGATACGTCCTGTTTGTAAGGTTTCTTGTATAGCAACCCGATTCATCCAGGCTAACATTAATACTTCTTTGGTATCATATTGTTGTGCAATAGCAGGGATTAATCCATCATCATTAAATGGAATATTATCCAATATTTTAACAATATTTAGTTTACTGTGAAGAGCGAGTTTTTCATGTTGTTTAAAAAAAGGTATCGACATAATTTATTATTTCACGGTAGTTGTGTAGCATTTTTTAGAGTCTGGAAAGCGGTATCAAAATCAGTTACTAGATTATTTTTGCTACCGAGTTTTCGTATAGCAACCTGGCGATTTTCTGCTTCACGTTTACCAATAACCCAAATTTCAGGAATACGTTCAGTAATATGTTGACGTACTTTATATCCAATTTTTTCGTTACGTAAATCTAGCTCTGCATTGATACCAGCGGTTCTTAACGTATCTTGAATTTCTTTTGCCCAGTCATCGCAATCATGGGTAATCGTTGCAATGACGACAGGAACAGGAGTGAGCCATTGTGGTAAATTACCTACAGTGCTTTCAATCAAAATACCTAAAAATCGCTCTAAAGATCCTAATGCTGCCCGATGTAGCATAACAGGGTAGTATTTTTCCCCATCTTCGGCCACATATTGCGTATTAAAACGTTCAGGAAGGATAAAATCAACCTGTAATGTTCCACATTGCCAATCCCGACCAATGGCATCTCGTAATACAAATTCAATTTTAGGACCATAAAATGCGCCTTCTCCAGGGTTAAAACTATATTCTAAACCACTGGCTTGAATAGCATCTTTTAAAGCAGCTTCTGCTTTATCCCATACTTCATCACTACCTGCTCGTTTTTCAGGTCGGTCAGAAAATTTAATACGGACGTTTTCAAAACCGAAACTTTGGTATAACTTTAAAGTGAAATCACAAAAGGCTTTGGTTTCAGCATTAATTTGATCTTCGGTGCAAAAAATATGGGCATCATCTTGATTAAAAGAACGTAAGCGCATCATTCCATGTAATGCACCACTTAGTTCAAAGCGATGTAAGGTATTAAGTTCAGAATAGCGCACGGGTAAATCACGATAACTTTTAATACCTTCATTAAAAATTTTGATTGCTCCTGGGCAATTCATGGGTTTAAGAGCAAATATACGATTTTCGGCTTCGGTGGTGAACATGGATTCTTGAAATTTTCCCCAATGTCCAGATGTTTCCCATAGACTTCTATCTAATAATTGAGGAGTACGCACTTCATCATAACCTGCTTGTTCCATCTGTTTACGAATAAAACGCTCCAGATTTTGATAGAGTTTCCAGCCTCTAGGATGCCAAAAAATACTGCCAATAGCATCTTCATGGAAACTGAATAAGTGCATTTGTTTACCTAAACGGCGATGATCCCGTTTTTCTGCTTCTTCTAATTGTTTTAAATATACTTTTAATTCTTTGGGTGTGCGCCAGGCAGTACCATAAATTCGTTGCATTTGTGCATTTTTTGCATCACCACGCCAATACGCACCTGCTATGCTGGTGAGTTTAAAGGCTTTTCCTATACGTCCTGTAGAGGGTAAGTGAGGCCCTTTGCATAAATCTAAAAAATTGCCTTGTCGGTAGAGAGTAATGACGGCATCTTCAGGAAGATCACGGATTAATTCTGCTTTGAATAGTTCTTTTTGCTCAGTAAAAAAAGCAATCGCTTCTTTACGATCCCATACTTCTCGGATAATTTCCTCATTACGCTGGATAATTTCTTGCATTTTGGCTTCAATGACGGGTAAATCATCGGGAATAAAAGAAGTGTCTCGATAAAAATCATAATAAAAGCCATTTTCAATAGCAGGGCCAATACTCACTTGTGTTTCGGGAAATAATTCTTTGACAGCTTGTGCAAGCACATGAGCTGTGTCATGGCGTAATAACTGTAATGCATCTTCTTCATTATTGCGAGTAATAATTGTTATATCGGCATCAGTTTCTATATTACGGGTAAGATCCCATAATTCACTATTCACTCTGGCAGCGAGCGCTTCTCTTGCTAATCCAGGTGAAATAGAAGTTGCTACTGCCATTGCGGTAACTGCTTGCTCAAAATGTTGTTGTGTGCCATCGGGTAAGGTGATAGTAATTGCCATAGTGTTTTTTGTTACCTACAATAGATAGAATGAAAATATTGACGTGTATTATAGTCTATTTCCAGTAGGGAGAAAAATGGCTAAAAATATTTATTATCGAGTATGCCCTAAATGTCATTATCAACGCCAGAAAACAGATAACACTGCGTTGGATATTTGTCCCCGATGTGGTTTACAGTTTTCAAAGTGGTTACAGCATCAACTACAAGTGGATAAAGTTGATGTACCTGTCACTACCACTTCTTCACAAGGTTTAACACAAAAGCTGTTTGATACCTTGTTGTATGTACCTGACAAGATAGATACACTTGATTTTTATGGTCGGGTCAGTGTTTGGCTTGTGTTAGTGCTTTGGGGTAGCTATTTCATTTTATTAGATTTAGAAACGAATATCATTGGATATTCTTTTATGCATCGGGTGAATTTGATTTTTCATGAAGCAGGGCATGTTATTTTTGCTCCTTTTGGTTGGTTTATGATGGTATTGGGGGGAAGCCTGTTACAATTATTAATGCCATTGATAGTAATACTGACTTTGGTGTTAAAAAATAGAGATAATTTTGCAGCTTCTGTTGGATTATGGTGGTTGGCACAAAGCATGATGGATTTAGCACCTTATATTAATGATGCAAGAGCTTTAGAGTTACAGTTATTGGGTGGAGGAACAGGAGCTGATAGACCTGGAGGGCATGATTGGGAAAATATTTTAGGCTATTTAGATATGTTAGAATTTGATCATTTTTTTGCTAATATCATGGATATTACGGGTAACTTGTTAATGATCAGTAGTTTTGTATGGGGAGTGTATATATTACGTTTACAGTATATGAATAAATAGATAATTGGAGGATTAGGTTGATAAAAGTTGTTGCGTTTGTTTAATATCTTCTTTAGCATCATTTAATATTTGTAAGCTCATATCAGGAGATAAGTGTCCTAGTGCTAATTTTTTAAAAGCAGGTATTTGAGTAATGATAGGGATATTTTTAGCTTGTGGTGTGCCTAAATAAGCATGCATTTGAGCGATGATAACAATATCACTATAACTTGGTTTTTTTGATTCATAAAACCAATCTTCTGCATGTAAAGCAACGTGTACTAAATCTTCATCAAAATGCCATTGTTGTAATACCATCGCACCAATATTAGCACGCAATTCCTCAATTGCTTTGGTTAGCTCTGTGGGTTTATGGATAATGTCAGGGTAATTTTCTGCATAATTAATAATCGGTGCAATACCTATATCATGCAGTAATCCAGCGAGTAAAGCTCGTTCAGGATTGAAGCCAGGGGTAAATCGGGCTAATACAAAGCTGATAGATGCAACATGAACACTATGTTGCCAGACATTTACCATCTGTTTGCGTAAAAAAGCATTCTTGCTATGAAATAATTCTTGTAGCGCAAAACTCATCACCAATTGTTTTATTGTTTCTGTTCCTAAACGAGTAATTGCCATCAGAATATTATTAATATTTGTTGTTCCACGATAAAGAGGACTATTAACAGCTGTCATTAATTTTGCAGTGATCGCGGGATCGGTACTAATAATACGGGCAACTTCATTAAAATCTCCGGCATCATTATGTAATGCTTTACGTATGCGTAAAGCAATTTCAGGTAAACTGGGTAATTTAAAGGTTTTGTCTTGAATATCATTATGAATGTCAAAATAAATACGACTTTGTTGTAATTCATCGTGGTTAATTTCCTCTACTTGATAATGATCCGTATTTACTGTCGTAGGGGTACTAAGTTGTTTAATACGTTGTTCTGAGATGGTAAAATAACGTACGGCTGTTTTACTAATAACGCTATATTGTCGTGGCTTTAAATGGGCAATGGGGTGTTGTGCTTGTAAACTGTGAGAGACAACAGTTAGGTAGGGTAAAGATAAACGATCTAAAGTATTAATTGATGTGTTAGGTATATGCTTTGGAATTTCTGCGATCAGTATTACTTCACCATGTAGTAGAAAATACTCTAAGCCATCTTGATTACCTTGTTGTAATATCATTTTTCCAGGTAAAACAGAATAACACTGTAAGTAAGGTAATATCTTTTTTAGTACTGATTTTGGCAGTGCTTTAAAAGGTACAAAAAATTGTAATTGTTGGTAGGTAACTATATCTTTCATAAGATAAACAAAGATTAATGATTAACGACTAAAATATTTTCTCTTAGGGCTACAGTATATACCATATCTAATACTAATATGACGGTATTTTTTCTGTATAGAATTTTCTGTCATTTTTGCTATACTGGGAGCAGATGAGGTGTGTTTATTATGCTGGTTAGCGATCAAAGTTATTCAAATTACAGTAATTTGTATACGACAGAAAAGGGTTCTGTAGATAGATCGTCTGTCGTTTCGTCAAAAACAGAGCAATTATATACTGACACCAATAAGCAAACAGAATCAGAGTTAGCGACTGTTGCAAGCAGTGATACAAAAAAAACAGGGAGTGAAAACAGTCATTTATCTTCTCAGTCTGAAGATAAAGTCACCTTATCGGAAACGGCAAAAAAGATTACTGGAGAAGCCTTATCTAAGGAAGAGCAAAAAAAATTAGATGCGTTGCAAGATCGAGATAGGGTAGTGCATCAACATGAGCAAGCGCATTTAAGTGCAGCAGGGGAGTTGGCTAAAGGTGCTGCCAGTTTTACCTACCAAAAAGGGCCTGATGGACAAAGCTATGCAATAGGGGGAGAAGTACAGATTGATACCTCGCAAGGACGTACCCCTGAAGAAACATTACAAAAAGCAGAGAAAATTCGAGCGGCCGCTTTGGCTCCTGCAGAACCTTCAGGACAAGATAGACAAGTTGCCTCTCAAGCAACTCAAATGGCATCAGCAGCACGTGCTGAAATAGCGACAGAAAAAGCAGGAGAAAAGGAGGGCAAGGATGAAAGGGAAGAAGAGAGTGAAGAACAAAATATGGATGATAAAGTGATAGAGGGGGGTGATACAGAACAAACGCAATCTCCTGAAGCAATTAATGTGCAAAATAATCAGCCGGATATAGATAATAGTAAGGGTAATGTGGCAACGTCGCAAAATACTGTTACCGATATATATGCAAATACTGCAAGTAACCGCAATACAGTTGTAACAGATAATCGTTTTACTGATCGTGTACAACGTAATATTGATAATTTAGTTAATCCTAATGCTTCCTCTCAAGTTATTGACTTAATAGCATAATCAGTGATGTTATTGGTTTATTTAGGTATTTATTTGATCTGTTTTTTTCGTAAGGATATTGACTCATGCCAACTATTTTAGCGATAGAAACATCTACGGATGCATGTTCTGTTGCACTGTATTGTTCTCAAGATATGCTTATTTCACGCTATCAGATTATGCCAAGAAAACACACAGAGTTAATTTTTCCTATGCTAGATAGTGTCTTGCATGAAGCAGAGATAACAATGGATAAAGTGGATGCACTTGCTTTTGGGAGAGGACCTGGGGCATTTACCGGGGTACGTATTGCGAGTGCAGTAATACAAGGAATAGCATTAACTGATCAGTTACCTATTTTGGCAGTTTCTTCTTTAGCAACGATAGCACAGGGTATATATCGTCGTAAGAAGGTAAGCCAGGTATTAGTTGCTAATGATGCACGGATGAAAGAAGTATATTGGGGCTACTTTAGCCTGCAAGCAGGAATAATGCAAATAGAGGGTGAAGAACAATTATCTAGCCCAGATAAAGTACCAATACCCGATGGAAAGATATTTTTGGCAGGTAGTGGTTTTCGTTGTTATCCTGAAATATTTGCAAATAGAGATATTCCTTTAACATATCAAGATAAAGAGGCATTACCTGAGGCACAAGATATTATTCCCATAGCACTATCACTGTGGAAAAAGAAAGAAATAATAAATATTGCTGACGCATTACCGATATATTTACGTAATAATGTGGTACACAACAACCTGGATAATAGATAGATGGTAGCATTGTGAAGAAAAAAAATAATCGCCGAGAAAATAAATCAAAAAAATCAAAAAAATCAAAAAATAAGACATTATTTTATTATCAGGGAAAAGATAGTAATGGATCGTATGTGGAGGGACAATTTTATTGTCCTGATAAGCAAACTCTAATTATGTTTTTACAAAAAAAAGGGATTGAATATTCGCTGATTGAAGTCAAGCAAACCCGCCAACAGCAGTTATTGATTGCAGCAGTTGGGAGTATTTTTATTGCCGTATTGGTGATTATTTTATCAGATACTGCGCCACAGCAAGCACAATCAGCTAAAGTGTCGACAACTGATATAGATACCCCCATTACTGAAAAAGACACATCGGTAGATACGGAAGAATATGAGGAGGACTTTGCCTTTGATGAGGAAAAATATCCTGCTAGTGCAAAAAAAGCGGTTTCTTTGTTATCTGAAAAAGATATGACAAGTTTAGAAAGACAGGCTGCAGTAGGTAATGTACAAGCACAATTAAAATTAGCAGCGTATTATCAAGAGGGTATCTTTTACCCCAAAGATTTAGAAAAAATGGAATATTGGTTGTTGCAGGCAGCGAAATCAGGAAATAATCGAGCAAGATTAAAATTAGCAACCTGGTATCAAAACAAAGGAAATAAAGAGGAAATGCTGTATTGGTTGGAATTAGCGGCTAAAAATTATGATACGGAAGCACGTTGGCGTTTAGGTACTTATTATGCTAAATCGACAAAACCAGAAGAAAAAGATTATGCAGAATTTTTACTTAAACAGGCAGCTAATAATGGAGATAAATCGGCAAAATTAATGTTAAGTAAATTTTTGTGGGAGAAAAAGTTTAACCAGGAGCAAGATAAGGTAATTTTTGATACGATGGAAGCATTCAGGCAAAAAGGGGGAAGCGATGAGGATGTTCCTGCATTGCAAAAAGAAATAGAGCAAAAAGTACAAGAACATGCAAAAAACAAGATACCTCAAGTTGATAAAAAATAAAGGCGACTATTTATTTTATCATTTTGTTTGTTGTTGCTTGCCATTAACCTAATTCTCGCCAGCTTAAACGCTCAGGTAAATCGCTACAATGTTCAGTTGCGACAGGGTTGGTATGTTGTCTGCCTATTCCCATAGGAAAGACGCCAAGTGCATAAGCAATAGGATCAGTAACAATTTGTACCGGAATTCCAAATACTTTAACCGTTTTGGTACCTAAGTCAAAACGGGGCATTTTAAAATAAAAGCTAAAACTAAACATACCAAATTTGAGTCCTAAACCGGTACTGGGTGATTTATTACTAAAGGGGTTAACATCAAAACCTTTACCCGCCATATCAGCTAAAAAGACCATATCCATTTTACCCATCATTTTACCCATCATATCTACCATAACCCCCATAAAGCAAAACATATCGGGGATAGGAAACATACTACAACTCATTAATAGACTGTCTTCTCCTCCGCCGACATTAGTGTTAATGGTATAGTTATCGTCTCCAATCATATCCATAATCATTACCATATCGCCACCTGAATTAGGATATTTAGTCGTACCCATATCAATAATATAGGTATCATTCCCGGCAGCATCGCCTATAAACAATCCATTACAACAATTGACACCAAAAAAGGAAAAGCCATTACCAAAATTAATTTCATATGTATCATTGCCTTTACCACCTGAACCACCAAACATCCAATCGGGCATCATAGGGAGTGTAACAGTACCTTCTGCACCAATTTCACCTAGAATCAAATCAAAATTAAAATCAGTACCACTCATACCAGGATCCATAAACATTCCCATATTCATACCATAGGGAGAATTAACACAGATTTTATTATTAATAGAGCCAGCCATATCCATTACTCCCATCATATTCATCATACCGTAGGTTTCGATATTAATATGGCTAATATCGGTATTATTAGGAAGAATTTTATCTAGGGCTTTTTCAATAGGTTTTTTAACAATACTACCAATAAAGGGGGGAATAGGCATAGGGAGATAATTGACCATAAAATCAGCCATATCTACACCAGAAGGAAGGACATCCATGAGCATAAACATATTACCAAAAAGACCATAAGCCTGAAAATTAATACTGGCAGGTTTTCCTGGACGAGGAGGGCCTATCAGATCAAATAAGTAATAATCACAGGCATTACTAAAGCACATAGCAAAACTGGCATCTGGAGCGATACCAACCATATTGACCGGCCAAGTGCCTTGCATGGAGATAATATTCATATAAATTTGTTTATATTCTTCTTGTAGAATAACAGTAGAATTGGGGGTTGAGCCTTTTGCTCTGGCAGTAATACGGTACGTAGCCTGAAAAAGAGTCGGATCATAGCTGATCTCTTCTATAATGTAGCGAGGTTGCTCACTGAGATAATTAAGGGTTTGTTGTACGTCATTTTCACCAAATACCTGGGCTTTTTTCCACCATATATCACTTTTTACTGGAGGAGGGCTATCTAAATTCCAAATACCTTTACTACCACCACTATTTGGCTCAATACGATCTATTTGATTGGTTAACCAATTTTCGGCATCCCGTAAAGCAGACTCTGCGGCTTCTAAAGCCAGTTCTTGATCCTGATAATTAGTCACTACTTGTAGCTCAAAAAAACTATTATTTAAGGTATTAACAGTCACTAATGTGAGTAAAAATAATAAAATAGAAGTAACTAATAATACTGCACCCGATTGTTGTGCTGGATGCGTTGCAGGAGCATGACAAAGTATTGACATAAGTGAAGTATCCGTAAATAAAAAAATATCAGGCAAATATATACCTATCTATTATAGCAAAATAATAGCAAAGGGATATTGGGGAAAATCAGTAGCTATCTATTTCCTTTCGATTATTACCGTTAGGGAAGAAGGATGTAGCATGTAGTGACTCAAATTACAGCATTACGTAAAGCAATGGTAGTACTAAATACTTGCCGTAAAAAGCGATCACTGGGAGAAGTAATGGAAATATTAGTAAGTTGGTAAGTTTGGCTTTCAGCGCTATCTTTTACAGGGTTATCACCACGTAATAATAATGCGATCCAAACATTAACGACTTGTCGGGAATTGGACGACCAATTTATCTCACTGGCATCAAGATAGGTATCGGCAATTTTGTCCCCATTTTGATCAAAGCCATAGAGTATTTGTAAATTTTCCACCCCATCGAGCAAAACTTGTCCATTGCATAATAAGCGTTCAGTTTTAACCATATAGGTATTTCTTATCAGACTATTTTTTGCTACGGTATTACCCAGGCAATCCATAGCACTTCCAGTGCTTTGGTAACGTACCTGGATTTGATCACTACTGCCTTCACTACCTAGTAAGGGATACCATGCATCATAGGAACAAGGAAGGGGTTTGGTGGCAGTAAGATTACTATTACAAGCTCCAGCTTGACGGATATGTTTACGTAAGTTTAGTAAAGCAAATTGCCCTTTATCTTGTAGTTGAACCAAGCTTTGTTGAAATAAAGCAGTTTTTTTATTAGCGATATAGACGGTAGTTACTCCGGTAATAATAATAAGACTTAATAGCGCGCTAATCATCAATTCTACTAAGGTAAAACCGTCTTGGGGCGTAGGAAAATGGTATGTTTTATAAACGGGTATCAACTTCATACGTCATATCCTGATTATCAGCAGGGTTTTGCCAGGTTAATTGCAAATGGTAGAGTGTTTCTTTATCTTTAAAGGTTCGAGTAATACTTGCTTTAGCTGCAGGCAGTGTTTGGGTTAATTCTTTATACCATAATGTTAATTCAAACTGAGCCATCTCTTTTTGTGAGCAGATAATCCCTTTGCCTATGCAATTTTTACTGCTGTCAGGTGTATCAGTCGTTTTTAAGTCATAATTACCTTCTATCGCACTTAATCGGTTACTACGCATTTTATCACTAATTGCTACAGCAAGATTAATTGCTTGTGAATGTAATAAGGCAGTGTGGGAATTTTTTAATGCACGTACTTGCGCCTGGCTCAGTGCTAATAACCCGACAGCTAATAATACTAATGAAACCAGCACCTCAATTAAAGAAAAACCGGAATATTTTTTGATAGAGTGTAATGACATAAATAATATATAAGTTAATAGCAAAAATAACAGCAGATAGCACAACAGATATTGTATAATAAAAACTTATCGTTGGATAGTAGGAACAGATGTTCTGTATAACGTTCTTTTTTGTGCTACTAAAGTAAAAAATGCTACATTAGTCTGTAAATGCAGCTTACTGCGTAACTTTAGGTAGTCAGCATAGGGAATATTTTGATAGACCACAAATTCAACGCATTTTTTCGTATTATATGGTACAAGAGGTTTTTTGATAATGGATGAGGTATTTCATGAACGTATTGGAACGAAGCCTATTTCTAATCAAATTATTGATTATAAAGAGATTACATTATTTTTTAAGCAACTTGCCAATTTGCTTGAATCGCATTTGCCCTTAGTATCCTCATTGATTACGATTATTGAAGCAACGGATAACCAGAAGTTAAAGCATTTATTAATGGCAGTGAGTAATCAAGTTTCTGATGGTATACCCTTTGCTAAAGCCATAGCGCAATATCCCCTTTTATTTGATAAATTTGAATGTAAATTATTAAGTATAGGAGAACAGTCTGGAACACTAGATAGTAGTTTAAAAGAAATATGCAGGCGTAGAGAAGTATATTGGCAAACCCGTCAAAAATTACAAAAAGCAATGATGTATCCTGCTTTAACCTTATTTATGCAAATGGGCTTATTGGCCTTAATGATGATTTATGTGATACCTCAGCTAACATATATTTATTCGGGTATGGGTGCTGATTTACCACTTGCTACTCAATGGGTGATAACACTTTCTAATTTCTTAATGGAATATTGGTGGGTGATCTTGTTATTTTTTATGGTTGTTTATTACGGCGTTTCTTTATTACAACGTAAAAGTGAAAAAGTGCGTTATTTTCGTGATGTTGCATTACTTTCTTTTCCTGGTGTTAAAGATGTAATACAAGCGATAGCGGGTATGCGTTTTGCACAGGTGATGAGTATGCAATTACAAGCAGGTATTCCAATCCTTAACGCAGTGAAGGCAAGTATTGGATCAGCCGGTAATCAAATTTATGATAAAAAATTATTAATGGTAGCGAAAGATATTGCAGGGGGGATTGATTTATCATTAGCACTACGTAAAACAGAGTTATTTCCCTCTATGCTGTTACAGATGGTAGAAACAGGTGAACAAACAGGAAACTTGGGGGAAGCTATGCAATATGTAGCAGAAAATACTGTAAATGAAACCGATGCTAAAATTGAAAAATTTATGTCTACGGTAGAGGTCTTAATATTAGTGATATTGAGTATTGTAGTGGGGATAGTGATTATTGCTATGTATCTGCCTATTTTTCATCTTGGATCAGTAATTTAAAGCTATTGGGAGAGAATATTTTGAACAAAAGATGCAGGGCGCAGTCTCGCTCCTTCAGGGGCGAGTTAGCCCGTGATGTCAGGACGGTGGCACATACTTTCTGACCGCGCTCAATGAAGCACCACCCATTTCTGTACTCCTGGATATTATCACACTTCAAGACTTGCTGTTAATGTATTTAGTCTATATAACTTACAGCATGAAAGTCAAACACAAAAAAGCCATCAAAATCACCGATCAATTGTCGCCACAGGCCGCCGAAGTGATTGCGCAGTGGATTGGCTCTTATACCGTGATTAAAAACCAGAAAACCGTCTGGCACAGCAGGCTTATCAGCAATGGGAAGCCGCTGGTGAAGATAAAGAAAACTATCCTGTCGTTAATCAACAGGTGGCTTTTCTTAATCAGTCCCTGCCTTTTTTAAAAACCATACCATCACAAATCCGTCGAAATGCCGGAGCTAAATGGTTTGAAGCACACACGGTTTTTTATTGGGTCAAATCAGACAGTTTACAGCATATAAACTCAAAGACTCAGGTAAATTACTGGTAAAAGTGCCAGCGTCCAGTCAGCAATGTGCTCAGTGCGGTGATACGGATAAAAAGAACCGTAAGAGCCAGTCTGAGTTCTTATGTTTAAAATGCGGGCATACAGACAATACCGATAATAATGCCACAAAAGTAATAAAACAAAGAACCTTCAAATATTTACGCTCTAAAGCGTTCCTCAATGGGAAAACAAAGCGTAAAATTGCCATTCGAAAAAAAGCGGTACAGGTGGTGGAACGACCGTCTTTAGATAGCAAAGGAGATGTAAGCCCGGAAATTCCGGCAACGACCGTTGATGTGTGAAACGAAAACAGAGTAACTTAATCACCCGGTATTGGTGATTAAGTTACTCTTTTAGTAGGCTCATTATACCTGTAGGGGGCGGCTCTTTAAGCCCGCTCCTTTAGGGGCGGGTAGTTTACACTGGGAACATCAATTAAATAGAATACGCCAAGAAAGTGTTATTGGTTTAAAGGTATTTTTTCCTGTAAAAACAGGGTTAGGTATGGCATAAATACTTTCTATAAAAACATTTGTATGACCATCTTCTGCTATACCTTTAGCAATAATATAAAATAAACTGCTTTTTGCAGCAGTGATTTTTTTTTCTTCTATCTTTGGATATTTATCTAAGGAGAAATTATCAAAGCAATCAAAGGCAATAAAAAACTCAGGTTGGTATTTTCCTACAGAGGGGATGATATTCTGAGATTGTTCTTCTGGATGAAGGTATGAATGAGCATAAGAAGAGATATATTTTGTTTGTGTATCCCAGTGTTTGATTATCCACGTGGTATCTATGGTAGGGTTAGATATATTCCAAAGTATTTGCCAGGTAGTGGCATTTTTTTTATTTAGACTCAGAGGAAGCAGTTTTTTTCCACAACTATAAGGATCAAAATCAAGATCATCTGCATTGATATTATCAGAAAAATTGGGATAAAATTGTTGCAGTAAATTTTTAGCACGACGAAGAGCCGATTCAGCAGATTGTAAAGCAATATAATATTGTAGATGGTTGGCACTCATTTTTTCTTGGGTAAGGGAGGTGTGTGCTGTCATCAGTGAAAGGGTTGTGAGTGCAATTAATAGCAATAAAGCAATAATAAGGACTGCCCCAGATTGTTGCACAGTGTTGTTATATTTTAATGATTGGTTCATAAGCTAGTAATGGGGGAGGTTGCGTAAGGTATATGTAGCATTAAATACTTTACATAAATGTTGTGCCGGGCAGATAATGCTATTTTCTGGATCATAACTGGGAAAAGGCATTTTTTGTTTGCTTTCAGTAGTGATATTATTTTGTTGGCTTTGTACAACAAAACTAATACGTATAGCAACAATTTGTGTCCAATCAGTAATATTATTATGGGAAACAAAGTGTTCTACAGCCGTATCATTATTACTATCTACACCATAACGTAGGTGAATATCACTGATGTCGGTCAATAAGGTTGTATTATTACAACGTAATGTTTTATTTATTTTATCGACTTCAAAACTATCAATCCAGGTTGTGTTAGCGGCAACATGATTGCCTAAACAGTTGACAATAGTGCCATCATTCAATCCTTGATAACGTACCCTAAAACCGGTATTAGCTGTGTTTTTTATAATAGGGGCAATAATTTGTTTATTAGCAAAAGCGGGAGTAACCTTATTATCCAAAGGAAAAGGAGGATTGAGTAATAATAATTGCTGTTGTTTATGGGTAGTGAAGCCTGCTTTTTGTAATCCTGATTCAAAAAAATAACGAGCGATACGCCCCGTATCTTGTAATTTTGCAAGGGCTGTCTGTATTTTATAACTCTGTTGGCTTTGTAAATATATAGTAAAAATACCGGTTGAAATAATCGCTCCTAAAGTGAGAGCAATCATTAGTTCAACAAGACTAATTCCTTGTTGTGTAGGTGTTAAGGGAGACGACATAATCATAGTTGTACCGTAATATTGACATGTTTTTTATTAGTCGTTGCATTGGAATCAATATTTTCTGTCCAGCATAGTGTAATAGTGTGAATGGTACTATTTAACACCGCAGCGGTACATGCCTGAGAGCAATCCATATCATTTTGATTAGTATTACAAATACGCCACTGAGCTTGTGGAAGAAGGGTGGCTATTTGTCGTCTCCAATCTTGAAAATCAGCGTATGCTAAATGGCAAGCGGGTATTGATGGATTACAGCTTGCACTATTTTTATTATTTAGGCTTTGAAAATAC
Source organism: Gammaproteobacteria bacterium (assembly GCA_026994225.1). Classification (GTDB taxonomy): domain Bacteria; phylum Pseudomonadota; class Gammaproteobacteria; order GRL18; family GRL18; genus JALWRI01. Next base: position 59,720 of record JALWRI010000113.1, read on the forward strand.
ATGGCATGATAAAAACTCGCCTGATTTTTTTTATAACCAGCTTGTTGAAAGGTTTTCTGACTTTGTTGATTAGTCGGCATGATAGCGATTAAATTTGCTCGCATACGTTCGAGCATTTCGGTAGAGAGCGTAATGGCTTGTGAATATAAATAAGCAGAATGATTAAATTTTAGGCTATTGGTATGTAGTGCAGCAAGCCCTAGTAAAGACAGGCTGAGAATAAATAAAGCAATTAACACTTCTAAAAGTGAAAAGCCTTGATGATGGATAATTTTTAGCATTTTTAAGGCATCATAGTATTAGGGGTATTTTTAAAATTTTCAGCCTTTATAGCGGTTTTTTATGCTATAATAGCCTGCTCTGCTGGATAGTATAATGACTAAAATCTATCATTAGTTTAGGATAATCGTTCATGTCTGATTTTGCAAAAGAAGTTTTCCCCGTCAATATTGAAGATGAGATGCGTCAATCTTATATGGATTACGCAATGAGTGTTATTGTCGGGCGTGCGTTACCTGATATTCGTGATGGTTTAAAACCTGTACATCGCCGTGTAATTTATGCCATGCATGAATCAGGGTTGGATTGGAATAAGCCTTATAAAAAATCTGCACGTATTGTGGGGGAAGTATTAGGTAAATATCATCCTCATGGGGATACGGCGGTATATGATACTATCGTGCGTATGGCGCAAGATTTTTCACTCCGTTATAGGTTAGTCGATGGGCAAGGAAATTTTGGCTCAATTGATGGTGATTCTGCTGCGGCAATGCGTTATACGGAAGTGCGTATGTCTAAGATTGCACATCAATTACTTGCAGATATAGAAAAACAAACAGTTGATTTTGAAGAAAATTACGATGGTTCAGAGCAAGAGCCAAGCGTTTTACCTACACGAGTACCAAATTTATTAATAAATGGTGCATCAGGTATTGCTGTGGGGATGGCAACCAATATCCCACCACATAATTTACAAGAAGTGATACAAGGATGTTTAGCGCTGATAGATAATCCTGATTTAAGTATTACTGAATTAATGGACTATATACCAGGTCCTGATTTTCCCACGCAGGGCATTATTAATGGCGTAGCAGGAATTAAACAGGCTTATCAAACAGGACGAGGAAGTATAAAAATTCGAGCAAGAGCCGAGATTAAAGAAAATAACAATAAAACTCAAATCATTGTGCATGAATTACCTTATCAGGTGAATAAAGCCCGTTTATTAGAACATATTGCTAATTTGGTAAAAGCGAAAAAAATTGAAGGGATTAGTGAATTACGGGATGAATCAGATAAAGATGGTATGCGTATTGTCATGAATCTACGGCGTGGGGTAGTTGCTGATGTATTATTGAATAATTTATATCAACAAACCGCATTGCAAAAAGGTTTTGGTATTAATATTGTCGCATTAGTTGATGGACGACCGCAAGTATTAAATATAAAACAATTACTTGAAGCCTTTATTCGTCATCGCCGAGAAGTTGTCTATCGGCGTACTTTATTTGATTTACGTAAAGCCCGTGAACGGGCGCATATTTTGGAAGGCTTGGCCATTGCACTTGCCAATATTGATACAGTGATTACAGCGATTAGACAATCGAGTAGTCCACAAGAAGCCAAAAAGCAGTTAATGGAAACCACTTGGCAAGCAAAAAATATAGTGGCTTTAGTGCAAAAAGCGAATACAGAAGATATGACAGTTGATGCCCGATTACCTAATTTACCAGCGCATTATGGTTTGCAAGGGGATATTTACCAATTATCTGATATGCAAGCACAAGCTATTTTAGATTTACGTTTACACCGGATTACTGCTTTAGAACAAGATAAAATTTTGGAGGAATATCAGGAAAAATTAATAGAAATTGTAGAATATTTAGTCATTCTTGATAGTCGTAGTCATTTAATGCAAGTTATTCGTGATGAATTGCAAGCAATTACAGAACAGTTTGGGGATACACGTCGTACTGAAATTAGTATTTCCCATGATGAGTTAAATGTGGAGGATTTAATCTCTAATGATCTGATGGTGGTAACCCTATCACATGAGGGATATGTGAAATCACAACTGCTTTCTGATTATAGCGCGCAAAAACGAGGGGGCAAAGGGAAATCTGCTACTGCAATGAAAGAGGCTGATTTTATTGATAAATTATTTACAGCAAATGCTCACGATACGCTGTTGTATTTTTCTAATTATGGCAAAGTCTATTGGAAAAAAGTATATCAAATACCTCAAGCAAGTCGGAATGCTCGTGGACGGCCAATTATTAATTTATTACCGCTTGCTGAAGGGGAAAAAATTAATGCAGTATTGCCGGTTAAAGAATATGATGATAAAAAATTTATCCTCATGGCAACGACCTCTGGAATGATAAAAAAAACCCCTTTATCGGCCTACTCAAGACCGCAAGTTAACGGTATTATTGCGGTTAATTTACGTGCTGGAGATAAGTTGGTCAATGTTGCGATTACAGATGGACAGCAAGACATTATGTTATTTACCAGTGCTGGCAAGGCCATTCGTTTTGATGAGCAACAAGCACGTATTAGCGGACGTAAAGCGATTGGGGTGAAAGGCGTTAATTTAGATAAAAATCAATCAGTGATATCTATGTTAGCGATTTCAAAAGAAAGTAATGATCAAGTATTAACGGTAACAGAAAATGGCTATGGAAAACGTACCTGTATTGAAGAATATCGTTTTACCAAGCGTGGTGGAAAAGGGGTATTAGCAATAAAACCATCTGTTCGCAATGGTGCAGTAGTTGGCGCAACATTAGTCAATGAAGATGACGAAATAATGTTAATAAGCAATGCAGGTACGCTAGTAAGAACCCGTGTAAAAGAAGTACCAGCGATAAGTCGTGTATCACAAGGGGTACGTTTAATACGTTTACACAAAGATGAACATCTGGTAGGTATTGAACGTATTGAAGATATGAATGAAGCCGATAATGACGATGATCAGGCATAATAATCAATATATTAATAATTTTATTCAAAGCTAAGGAAGAATAATTCTATGTCACGTATTTTTAATTTTAGTGCAGGCCCTGCAATGTTACCTGAAGCAGTATTACAAAAAGCGGCCAGTGAAATGCAAGATTGGCATGGCAGTGGTATGTCAGTGATGGAAATGAGTCATAGGGGCAAAGATTTTATGTCCATTGCAGAACGAGCAGAAAGCGCATTGCGACGTTTAATGCAAATTCCAGATAATTATAAAGTATTATTTTTACAAGGTGGTGCAAGCTGTCAATTTGCTATGGTACCGTTAAATCTATTGGGAAACAAAACGCAAGCAGATTATATCCATACCGGAGCATGGTCAAAAAAGGCAATAGCAGAAGCAAAACGCTATTGTGAAGTTAATATTGTTGCAAATTCTGAAGCGAGTCAGTTTTCTGATATTCCTGATTTTTCTACCTGGCAATTAAATAGTGATGCGGCTTACCTTCACTATACACCGAATGAAACCATTGGCGGGGTTGAATTTCATTGGATACCCGATTGTGCTGATGTGCCGTTAGTGGCAGATATGTCATCAACTATTTTATCACGTCCTGTTGATGTCAGTCGTTTCGGTATTATTTATGCGGGAGCGCAAAAAAATATTGGTCCAGCCGGTTTGACCTTAGTCATTATAAGGGAAGACTTAATGGGTAATGCACGGGATACAACACCTGCAATGTTTGACTATGCGACCCACGCTAAAAATGGTTCTATGTATAATACTCCGCCTACATATAGTTGGTATTTAGCAGGTTTAGTGTTTGACTGGTTATTAGAGTTAGGGGGATTGAGTGCTATGGCAGCGATTAATCAGCGTAAAGCAGAAAAATTGTATCATGCCATTGATAATAATGATTTTTATCAAAATCCGGTAGCAGTAAAGGATCGTTCATGGATGAATGTTCCTTTTACCTTGGCTGATGCAGCATTAGATAAGGTGTTTTTGGAAGAAGCAGAAAAACAAAATCTAAAAACTTTAAAAGGGCATCGTTCAGTAGGGGGGATGCGAGCTAGTATTTATAATGCTATGCCTGAAGCAGGGGTTGATAGCTTAATTGATTTTATGCAGCAATTTGCAGCAAAACATGGTTAATTTACTAGGGAGTATAGTAATAAATGTTTAAAATATTGACCTTAAATAATATATCTGTTGCAGGATTGGAAAAATTACCTCGTGATAAATATGAAGTAGCATCAGAAATGGGACATCCTGATGCGATTTTATTACGTTCTTTTAAAATGCATGATATGGAGATTCCAAGCACACTCAAAGCAGTCGGTCGGGCAGGAGCAGGGGTGAATAATATTCCGGTTGATACCATGAGCGCACAAGGTATTCCGGTTTTTAATGCGCCAGGTGCAAATGCAAATGCAGTAAAAGAATTAGTCTTGGCAGGGATGTTGATTGGGTATCGACATTTAATGCCAGCTTGGGATTTTGCTCGTCATTTAGAAGGTTCAGATGAAGAAATTAGCAAGCAAGTCGAAGCAGGAAAAAAACATTTTTCAGGCTTTGAATTACCAGGAAAAACATTAGGCGTAGTAGGGCTTGGTGCTATCGGTCGGCATGTTGCGAATATGGCAATATCATTAGGTATGAATGTAATAGGTTTTGATCCAGGTATCACTGTTGAAGGTGCTTGGAAATTATCTTCAGATGTTAAACAGGCACAAACTATTGATGAAATGTTGCCACATGTCGATTTTATTTCTTTTCATGTACCTTTAGTTGAGGCAACAAAAAATATGCTTAATAAAGAACGTATTAAGCTAATGAAAAAAGAAGCGATCATTATTAATTTTGCACGTAATGGTATTATTGATGATGAAGCCGTATCAGATGCTTTAAATGCAGATTTATTGTATGGTTATGTGTGTGATTTCCCAAGTAATTTATTAAAACAGCATAAAAAAGTAGTGACATTTCCTCATCTTGGTGCTTCAACGAAAGAAGCAGAAGATAATTGTGCAACAATGGTTGTAGATAACTTACGGGATTATTTGGAAAATGGAAATATTCGCTATTCTGTTAATTTTCCTGAAGTCCATCTTTCTCGCACCAGTAATGTACGGTTAGCAATAGCAAACAGTAATGTCCCCAATATGGTAGGACAGATTTCCACCTTGATCGCAGATGCCGGAATTAATATTATTGATATGATCAATAAATCTCGGCAAGAACTTGCCTATACATTGGTAGATATTGATGGCACAGTCAGTGATGAAATATTAGAAAAGTTACGTGCTATTGAGGGCGTTTTGTCTGTGCGGTTATGCTAAACTGCCAAATTATAGTTAATATAATTGAGCAATAAGTATATGGAAGAACAACAACTGGCAAAAGTACGGGCAGAAATAGATAGTATTGATCAGCAAATCCATACACTATTAAATAAACGTGCGTATTGCGCTCAACAGGTTGCAGAAATTAAATTAGCTGCTTTATCAGAAGATCAAAAGCATAAAGCAGAATTTTATCGACCAGAGCGTGAAGCGCAAGTTTTATCCAAAGTAATGGAGCGTAATAAGGGGCCTTTAGATGATAAAACCATCGCTCGTTTATTTCGTGAAATTATGTCCGTTTGTTTGGCATTGGAAGAACAATTGCAAGTTGCAGTGCTAGGACCTTCTGGAACATTTACGGAAGCTGCAGCGTTAAAACATTTTGGACAGGCTGTAGCGATAGTTCCGGTGAATGGGTTTGAGGATATTTTCAGGGAAGTGGAAGTAGGTAATTGCCATTATGGTGTTATTCCTGTTGAAAATTCAACAGAAGGAGGTATTAATTTTACCTTGGATCGTTTAGTGAATACTTCAGTAAAGATTTGTGGTGAAGTAACATTACCTGTTCATCATCATTTATTGGCAACAACAAATATGGAATTGGCCGATATTATCTGTGTATATTCTCATCAACAATCTTTGGCGCAATGCCGACAATGGTTGCAAACTTACTTGCCTCATGCAAAACAGATTGCGTTAAATAGTAATAGTGAAGCTGCACAACGGGTGGAAAAAGCCTTACAAGAAGGAGAAAAAGTGGCTGCGATTGCAGGAGAACGGGCAGCACAAAAATATCAGTTACCTATCTTAAAAAAAAATATTGAAGATAATATTCAAAATAGTACACGTTTTTTAATTTTGGGTAATGATATGGTGTCAGAAAGTGGCAACGATAAAACTTCACTGGTTTTATCTATCCAAAATAGACCTGGTGCATTATATGCGTTATTGGCTATTTTAGCAGATCAAAACATTTCAATGAGTCGTATTGAATCCCGTCCAGCAGGTAATAATTTAGGGGATTATTTCTTTTTTATTGATTTAGATGGCCATCAAAATGATACCCTGATTAATGCTGCATTAGAAAAATTAAGGCAGCAAACTCGTTTTTTTAAAGTATTAGGTTCTTATCCCAAAGCGGTTTTATAATTATGCGAAAAACATCATATAGCCTATTGGCAACACCTGGAGTAGAGGCTTTAACCCCTTATGTGCCAGGTAAACCGTTAGCTGAATTATATCGAGAATATGGTATAGATCAGGCAATAAAATTGGCATCTAATGAAAATCCCCTTGGTGTGAGTCCTAAAGTGGTATCAGCGATGCAAGCACATTCTCAGGAAGTGGCTCGTTATCCGGATGGTAATGGGTTTATATTAAAACAAGCATTAAGTCAGCATTTAGCAACCGCTATAGATACTATTACATTAGGTAATGGTTCTAATGATATTTTAGAACTTATAGCAAGAGCGTTTGTTACAGCAGAAGATGAGGTGATTTTTTCACAATATGCTTTTGCTGTATATCCTTTAGTTACACAGGCTATTGGAGCAAAGTCAGTAGTAGTAGCAGCAAAAAATTGGGGAAATGATTTAGCTGCTATGCAAGCGGCAGTGAATGAGAAAACTAAAGTTATTTTTATTGCAAATCCAAATAATCCAACCGGAACCTGGAATGTTGCAACAGAACTTGAGCAATTTCTTGCTGCAGTTCCTAAGCAGGTGCTGATTGTTTTAGATGAAGCCTATTTTGAATATGCAAAAAATAGCCTGTCAGGCGTATCTGATTATCCTGATGGAATGCAATATCTTACACAATATGAAAACCTTATTATCACTCGCACTTTTTCTAAAGCCTATGCTTTAGCCGGATTACGAGTGGGTTATGCTATATCATCTGCAACTATCGCCGATTATTTAAATCGGGTACGGCAGCCTTTTAATGTTAATAGTTTGGCTTTGATTGCTGCTACCACTGCTTTGTCAGATACCACACATTTAGATAAGAGTGTTGCATTGAATTGGCAGGAAATGCGAAAAATGGTACACCGTTTAGAGCAAATTGGATTAAGTTATATTCCTTCTTTAGGGAACTTTATCACAATTAAAGTGGGGAAAAAAAGTGCGTTATATTATGAAGATTTACTACGAAAAGGGGTGATTGTGAGACCGCTTGCAAATTATCAAATGCCTGAATTTTTACGTTTTTCATTAGGTTTAGCAGAAGAAAATCAGCAAGCATTAGAAGCATTACAAGAGGTAATGCAATGATAAATAAATTAGTTATTATTGGGGTAGGATTAATCGGTGGTTCTTTAGCAAGAGCATTGCGTGCTAAACAAGCAGTAAAACAGATAGTAGGATATGGACGTAATATAAAAAAGTTAGATAAAGCCCTTGCATTAGGAGTGATAGACAGTGCTACTACTGATATGCAAACTGCCATTATGGATGCTGATATGGTAGTAGTAGCAGTACCTGTTGGCAGTATGGAAAATATTTTTCAGCAAATATATGCAGTGGTACAGCAAGGCGTATCCCATGATATGGTGATTACTGATGTAGGGAGTACCAAAAAAAGTGTACTGGCTGCAATCGAAAATGTTTTTCAATCTGTACCGGATTATTTTGTACCAGGACATCCTATTGCAGGCACAGAAAATAGTGGTGTAGCAGCCTCTTTTGCAACCTTATATGAACAACATAAAGTGATTTTAACCCCTTGCTCTACAACATCAGTGAACGCTTTACAAAAAACCCGTGCAATGTGGCAAATAGCAGGTGCTCAAGTGTTAGAAATGTCCGCTGAACACCATGATATAGTATTAGCTGCAACCAGCCATTTACCACATGTATTAGCATATACATTAGTAAATAGTTTGGCACAATTAAATGATAAAACAGAAATTTTCCGGTATGCAGCAGGTGGATTTTTAGATTTTACCCGTATTGCATCGAGTGATCCACAAATGTGGTTAGATATTTGTTTAGCAAATCGCAAGGCATTATTAAAACATATTGATCATTTTCAAAAAGATTTAAATATTTTTGAAATGGCATTAGAAAACCAAGATGCAGAAACAATACAGACTATTTTTCAACGAGCTAAAAATACAAGGGATAGTTTCTCTAAAACACGCTCTTTTACATAACATATCGCTCTCTTATTTTAAGGTTATTTATTATGCAAGCACAGGAAATCCATTTTTTGGTTCAAGCCGGTGGTCATTTGATGGGGAACTTACGTGTTCCTGGAGATAAGTCGATTTCACATCGATCTATCATGTTAGGTTCGTTAGCAAGAGGTACTACACATATTAAAGGATTTTTACAAGGAGAGGATAGTTTAGCAACATTGCAGGCGTTCAAAGCGATGGGGGTTCATATTCAAGGGCCAAATACAAGCGGAGAAGTAATTATTGAAGGAGTGGGAATGTATGCTTTAAAGGCAGCAGAACAGCCGTTGGATTTGGGTAATTCAGGAACCTCCATACGTTTACTCAGTGGTTTATTAGCAGGGCAAGGGATATCTTTAACTTTGACAGGTGATAGCTCCTTATCTTCTCGTCCGATGAAACGGGTTACAGTGCCTTTAGCTGCTATGGGAGCAAAATTAGTAACGACAACAGCAGGGACTGCACCGATTGATATTCATCCGGTGAAAGAATTAACAGCAATCAATTATACCTTACCCGTTGCCAGTGCGCAGGTTAAATCGGCAATATTACTGGCAGGACTTTATGCTAAAGGTGAAACATGTGTTATTGAGCCAGCTCCTACTCGTGATCATACTGAAAGGATGTTACAAAGTTTTGGTTATTCGGTAAAAGTGCAAGGTAATCGTATTTGTCTACAAGGGGGAGGGACATTAACCGCTTGTGATATAGAAGTACCAGCCGATATATCTTCTGCCGCTTTTTTTATGGTAGCTGCAAGTATTGCTCCTAATTCAGATATTACTTTAGAGCATGTAGGAATAAATCCTACTCGTATTGGTGTTATTAATATATTACAGCAGATGGGGGCAGATATTAGCCTATATAATCAGCGTGAAGTAGGTAAAGAACCAGTTGCAGATATTCGAGTACGTTCTAGTCAATTAAAAGGTATAGCGATACCTGAAGATCAAGTGCCGTTAGCAATTGATGAATTTCCTGTCTTGTTTATTGCTGCAGCGTGTGCAGAAGGTGAAACAGTATTAACTGGAGCAGAAGAATTAAGAGTGAAAGAAAGTGATCGTATTCAGGCAATGGCTGATGGAATGAAGGTACTGGGTATGGAGGCAGAAGCAACACCAGATGGGATAAAAATTCAAGGGGGTATACCTTTTCATGGTGGGGAAGTAGATAGTTTAGGTGATCACCGTATTGCTATGGCATTTGTTGTAGCAGGATTGAGAGCAAGCAGTGCAATTAGTATTAAAAATTGTGCAAATGTGAATACTTCCTTTCCTGATTTTGTTTCCCTTGCACAAGCGAGTGGTTTACAGGTTAAGGTAGCGTAGGTATGGTACAACAAATTGTTGATTATCCTGTTATTACTATAGATGGCAGCAGTGGTGTAGGTAAAGGTACTGTAAGCCAGCGTTTAGCACAATATTTAGATTGGCATTATTTAGATAGCGGTGCATTATATCGAGTATTAGCCTTATCTATTCAAAAGCTGGGGATTGATCTACAAGATGAAAGGGCATTAGCCGATCAAGCGAGGTATTTAGATGTCGTCTTTCAGCGGCAAAATATTTATTTGTATGATCAGGATGTGAGCCAAACAATACGGACAGAAGAATGTGCGGCAATCGCTTCTAAAATAGCAGCCTTTGCAGCAGTACGTGAAGCATTATTAGAACGACAACGCAATTTTTTGCTGGCACCAGGTTTAGTAGCGGATGGTCGAGATATGGGGACAACAGTTTTTCCTCAAGCAAAGTGTAAATTTTTCTTGCAAGCAGATGCGAAGGTACGAGCGCAAAGGCGGTATCTACAGTTGAAAGATCAAGGAATAAATGCTAACCTAGAAAATCTGTTTAAAGATATTTCTGAACGGGATAAACGGGATGCTTTGCGTAGTATATCCCCCTTAAAAGCAGCTTCTGATGCCTATATAATTGATACTTCCACGATGAGTGCAGACGAAGTATTCGATGATATAAAAAGACGTTGTCAGGACTATATTTAACAATAGAGTAGAACAGAATGTGCTTGTATAACTCCATTAATATGAGCGAATAATCAACTGTAAGCGTTGTCTTACCCCAACAATGATCTCTTTGAGGTCAAGGATTTAAACGTAATGAGCGAAAGTTTTGCCGAACTTTTTGCAGAGAGCCTAGCTAATGTAGAAATGAAACCCGGTTCGTTAATCAAGGGTGTGATTGTTAAAATTGATAATGATTTTGTAGTAGTGAATGCAGGATTAAAATCTGAAGGCGTGATTCCTAGAGAACAATTTGCATCAGATGGTGATATTGCTATAGGTGATGAAGTTGAAGTTGCCTTAGATGTAGTAGAAGATGGGTTTGGTGAAACCCGCCTTTCACGAGAAAAAGCAAAACGGGCGGCGGCTTGGTTGCGTTTAGAAAAATCTTATGAAAATGAAGAGATTGTAGTTGGTACGATTATTGATAAAGTAAAGGGTGGCTTTACGGTTGAATTAGGCGATATTAGAGCCTTCTTACCTGGATCATTAGTTGATGTGCGTCCTGTAAGAGATACCACTTATTTAGAAAATAAAGAACTTGAATTTAAAGTTATTAAGCTGGATCAAAAACGTAATAACGTAGTGGTTTCACGTCGGGCAGTCGTTGAAATTGAAAATAGTGCTGAACGGGAAGCATTGCTTGAAAATCTGGAAGAAGGTCAGATTGTGAAGGGAGTAGTGAAAAATCTTACCGATTACGGTGCATTTATTGATTTAGGTGGTGTAGATGGCTTGCTGCATATTACTGATATGGCATGGAAACGGGTTAAACATCCCAGCGAAGTGGTCAATATTGGGGATGAAATCAGTGTTAAAGTATTGAAATTTGACCGTGAACGTTCACGTGTTTCATTAGGATTGAAACAAACGGGTGATGATCCGTGGATCAATATTGTACGCCGTTATAGTGAAGGAGCGACGCTTAAAGGGCATGTTACGAATTTAGCAGATTATGGTTGTTTTGTTGAAATTGAAGAAGGTGTTGAAGGGTTGGTACACGTTTCTGAAATGGATTGGACAAATAAAAATATTCATCCTTCTAAAGTATGCCAGGTAAGTGATGAAGTAGAAGTTAAAATACTAGATATTGACGAAGAACGTCGTCGTATTTCATTAGGAATGAAGCAATGTACGCCTAATCCGTGGGAAGAATTTGCTAATAATTACAATAAAAATGATCGGGTAAGCGGTAAGATTAAATCCATTACTGACTTTGGTATTTTTATTGGTTTAGATGGAGGTATTGATGGATTAGTTCATTTATCTGATATTTCCTGGAATAGCACCGGTGAAGATGAAATTCGCAATTATAAAAAAGGCGATGAATTAGAAGCGGTTGTGTTAGCGGTAGATCCAGAAAGAGAGCGTATCTCTTTAGGTATTAAACAAATTAATCAAGATCCTTTTTCTTCTTACCTTGCCGCACATCCTAAAAATAGCATAGTAACTGGTACAGTGATAAGCGTGACAGATAAAGGGGCTGAAATTAATTTAGCTGAAGGGGTAACAGGCTATTTACGGGTTTCTGAAATTACTCGTGAACGCTTGGATGATGCACGCACTGTATTAAAAGAAGGGGAAGAAGTGGAAGCGAAATTTACGGGTATTGATAGAAAGAGCCGTGTTATTACGCTTTCCATTAAAGCAAAAGATGACCAGGAAGAAGCTGAAGCAATGCAAGAATATTCAGCAAATGTGGTAACAGGTACGACATCATTAGGTGATTTATTGAAAGAGCAACTGGAAAAATAGCGTGTTAAAACGTAAGAAGGGGATGCACTACCTTTCAATAAAAGATTGAGAGGTTTTCTAAACTCACAAAATCTATAAAAGGAATTAGGTGGCTTATGACACGTTCAGAATTAACTGAGAAATTAGCAAGAAAACATCAACAGCTATTGTATAAAGATGTGGAATTGGCAGTAAAATCTATGTTAGAACAGATGTCAAGGACTTTATCATCTGGTGAGCGTATTGAAATACGGGGTTTTGGTAGTTTTACTTTGCATCGTCGTGTAGCACGTGTGGGACGTAATCCTAAAACTGGAGAAGCGGTACAGTTAGATGAAAAATATGTGCCGCATTTTAAGCCAGGTAAAGAGTTGCGAGAACGTGTAAATGCTAAAAAATAGTACCAAATATTGACTAAAAAAAGCACAGATACTCTCTGTGCTTTTTTTTTGGATAAAACTTTATGCCTGTTGAATTATTTTCTTTATTTTTTTTGATCGTTTTGGGTAGTGGATGGTTTGCTGGTCAGCGTCAAGCAAAGATGGATAAAAGTCGCTGTAATTTGGATGCCGCTTATTATAAAGGCTTAAATTATCTATTAAATGAACAAACAGATAAAGCCATTGATGTATTCATTAAAATGTTGGAAGTAGGTAATGAAACGGTAGATACACATATTGCTTTTGGGAATTTATATCGTCAGCGAGGAGAGGTGGATGAAGCGATTAAGATCCATCAAAATGTGATACATAATGAACAGATTGAAGAACAAAAAAGACAACAAGCAGTCTATGAATTGGCTACTGATTTTATGCGTGCAGGATTGTTTGATAGAGCAGAAAATTTATTCCTGGAATTAATTGAGCAACAAGCATATGTTAAAAAGGCATTAAAACAATTATTGTCGCTTTATCAAAAGGAAAAAGAGTGGGAAAAAGCGATTGAAATTAGCTTGCGTATGTTGTCTTTTCCCGATCAGGGAATACGGGAAAAAGTAGCGCATTATTATTGTGAATTAGCTGAGTTAAAGTATCAAAATAAACAGGTTGATAGTGCCTTATTGCTATTAAAAAATGCTTTACAGTATGATGAAAAATGTGCTCGTGCGAGTTTGATACAAGGTAATATATTGCAACAGATAAAACAATATGAAAAAGCGATTATAGCATTTAAGGCCATAGAAAAGCAAAATCCTGATTTTTTATATGAAACCTTAGAGCCCTTGTGTCAATGTTATCGTCAGCTAGGGCGTACAGAAGAAATGGTGGAGTATTTAAGATTTATTGTAGCAAAATGTGATGGAATTACGCCGACATTGTTGTATGCAAAATGGTTGCAGCAAGAAAAAGGTAAACGGGTTGCAGCAAATTTTATCGCAGAATATTTACGTAAACGCCCCTCATTACGAGGTTTAGATCGTTTAATTGAATTAAGTATGGAAATGGTATCGGAAACCGAAAGGGAAAATTTATTATTATTAAAAGAGTTAACAAGTAAGTTATTAGATAAAAAGCCAATTTATGTTTGTAAATGTTGTGGTTTTAAGGGCAAAGTGTTGCATTGGGAATGTCCAGGTTGCCAATCATGGGGAAGTGTACGCCCTGTGCAAGGTATTGAGGGAGAATAATAAGTGAATAATAGTCTTAATGAGAGGTCTAAAATATGGCAAAAATAATTATGGCATTGGATTATTCTGATACAAAACAAGTATTTTCTTTATTGGAACAGTTAGACCCCACAATAGCTAAGGTGAAAATTGGAAAAGAATTATTTGTTCATGCAGGGCCGGATTTAGTAAAAAAAGTAGTAGCGATGGGGTTTGATGTTTTTTTGGATTTAAAATTTCATGATATACCTAATACGGTTGCTGCTGCATGTCAACGTGCAGCAGATTTAGGTGTATGGATGATGAACGTCCATGCCTCAGGTGGGAGAAAGATGCTAGAAGCTGCAAAACAAGCATTATTGCAAGTCAATGCAGAGAGTAAATTAATTGCAGTAACGGTATTAACTAGCTTAAGTGATGAAGATTTACTAGTAATAGGTATTACTGATACGCCTCAACAGCAAGTATTACGTCTGGCGAAATTGACAAAAGAAAGTGGTTTAGACGGGGTAGTATGTTCTCCACAAGAAGTGACTCTATTACGACAACAGATCCCTACTGATTTTTTGTTAGTAACACCTGGGGTACGACCACAAGGAGCGGCATTAGGTGATCAACAGCGGGTTATGACACCGCAAGCAGCAATGCAATCGGGTGCAAGCTATTTAGTAATAGGAAGACCTATTACCCAAGCAAAAAATCCGCTTCAGGTGTTACAGCAAATTCAACAAGACATTTTAGGATAAGCAATGATCTTATGGTTTTCCTTGTTGTATCATAACTTGTAGTTCCTTCGCTGCTTTAATAAATTCTTGCTTAGTACGTTTAATGAGAATATCTAATTTTTCGGTTCTTCCCTGATTGGTGTAGAGTTCTAAAGTTTTGGCATATTCCGAGAGTGTTAATGCACCAACATTAGCACTTCCTGACTTTAATGAATGGGCAGGACGGATAATGGCAGTAATATCTTGTTGCTGGTAAGCTGTATCAATTTCTTTAAATAGTTGTGGTGCATGATGTATAAAATCATTTAATGCATCTGTAAATTCATCCTCCATAATATCGTATAAATCATTTATAACTTCAGTATCAATTACACTCATAGTTTTGGTATCCACTGTTATTTTTTTATCAGATGGCACTGATTTTTTTAGTTGTAGGTGTTTTTCTAATAGGGATTGTAATGGAGCAAGTTTGAGTGGTTTGGATAGATAATCATTCATTCCACAAGCGAGACATTTTTCCTTATCCCCAGGTTGATTTTTACCTGTCATGGCTATAATAGGTATATTTTTTTGTATTTCCCCCTGACGAATATGTCGTGTTGCAGTATAGCCATCCATTTCTGGCATTAAGCAATCCATTAAAATTATATCATAAGATGCTTTATGTAGCTCTTCTAGTGCTAATTGACCATTTTGAGCTGTATTGACGCTTACATTTAGACGAGTTAATAATTTTTTAGCAATTTTTAAATTAAAGCTATCATCTTCTACTAATAGTATTTTTGTTGCTGGGGTTAAAAGCTGCTTTTTAGTGGTGTCTGAGGTATTTTCCAGTGCAGATAATGGATGCTCTGATGAAGGGGGAACGGGTGGTTCAGCGGGATCAGGATCGTTAGTATCTGAAAGAATAGGTAGTGTTTCTATCCAAGTATTTACTGCTTCTACAAGTGTACTCTGTTTTAATGGTTTAGTAAGATAATCATCCATACCCGCATTAATACATTTTTCCCTGTCACCAGGCATTTTATTGGCTGTTAAAGCAATAATAGGCATTCTATTCGTCTGTTGTTGTTGCTCTTTTTGTCGTATATGCTGTGTAGCACTATAGCCATCCATCACTGGCATTTGGCAATCCATCAAGATCAAATCACAATGTTGTGTTGCTAATATATCCAAACCTTCCTGGCCATGATTAGCAACTAATACATGATAATGGGCTTTTTTTAGAATATTTTTGGCAACCCGTTGATTGAGTGGGTTATCTTCAATAATAAGGATGGTTTTATCGGTATTAGGATGAGAATTTTGTTGTTCCTGTACGTCTTTAGTGGGAGTTGTGGCGGTTATATCGTTACTTTGTTGTGTTTGTGGAGCAGGTGTTTTTGGAGTGAGCCAGTTATGCAAGGTTTTTTTCAGTAAATCACGATCAAGGGGTTTAGTAAGATAATCATCCATACCTGAGCTAATACATTTTTTTTTATCCCCAGACATCGCATTAGCTGTCATAGCGATAACAGGTATGTGCGGTAAATGCTGTTCTTTTTCTCGTTGTCGTAATCGAGTAGTTGCTTCATAACCATCCATTTCAGGCATCTGACAGTCCATAAGGATGAGATCAATATTATTAGCTTCTAGCATATCGAGTGCTTGTTGACCATTTTGGGCATGTAATATTTCTAATCCCATATGTTTTAATACCTTGATAGCGACTCGATAATTAACAGGATCATCTTCGGCTAACAATATTTGATTACCTAAAAAGTCTAGCCCTTGTGGTGTTGTAGAAGGAGAAGGAACCGTATTACTAGTTTCTAAAGAAGTGCTATGATTAGTAGATGGTCTTTGTATTTCAGCAATAATATCTTCAGCAGATTCTATCCGTTGTCCAGAAAATAAAGTGTTAGCAGCGTTATTACCCGGAATAAATTCATGAAGCGAATCTTCTTCCACATCAAATAGTAAATGTAATTTCCGTTGTAATTCATTTTTATTTAATGGGGTAGTAACATATTCATGAAAGCCTTTTTCTAATAATGTCTTGTGTTCTTCTCGCGGACAAATTGCAAGTAGTTGCAAGCCTGTTAGATTAGCACTGGCTTTTAGTTCTCGTAATAATTGTTGTACATCAAATGGATTGAGTTGTGGAGTGTAGACTAAACAAACATCATACGCCCAAGATTCCCCTAATATGGCTGAATTTTTGAGTTTAGAAATCGCATCCGTACTATTTTTAGCCACTTCATAAAGACAACCCCAAGATTTAAAATATAGCTGTATATCGTGATGTATTTCTTTGGGTAATGCTAATCCTAAAATACGTATATCAACTAAATCCCGACGTGTATTAGGACTATCGGTAGCAGATTTACGCATAGGAATGGTAAACCAGAAAGTAGTACCATGTCCTAATTTAGATTTAACCCCAATTTCACCCCCTAACAGTTCAATAATTCGTTTACAAATAGCAAGCCCTAAACCCGTCCCGCCATGTTTACGTGTGGTTGAAGCATCAGCTTGTGCAAAAGGTTGAAACAGCCGTTGTGTCACATCTTCTGACATCCCTATACCGGTATCTTGTACAGAAAAATATAAAATGACATTTTTTTTAACAACACCTTGTTTGATAACTTCAACGATAATTTGTCCTTTTTCTGTAAATTTAATCGCATTACTAACAAGATTAGTCAGGACTTGTCGCAAGCGTACGGGATCACCTCGTAATCGCAGTGGAATATCATTGTGAATTTTGTTAATAAGTTGTAAATTTTTACGTTCAGCACTTTTTTTCATTAATAATGTGACAGATTCAATAATTTCTTTTAGACTAAGTTCGACACTTTCTATATCGAGTTTACCCGCTTCAATTTTAGAATAATCCAAAATATCATCAATAATACCTAATAAATGCTGTGAGGAACTAAATGCTGTTTGCACATATTCTTGTTGTTCGGAGTTTAATTTAGTTTCTCGTAAAATATCGAGGATGGGTAAAATACCATTTAAGGGGGTGCGAATTTCATGGCTCATAGTTGCTAAAAATTCACCTTTAGAAAGGCTTGCAGCTTCTGCTTGTACCTTAGCTATACGTAATTCATCAGCAATTTTATTATGTTGAGTGGTTTCATTTTTGAGTTGATCTTTGAGATTTCGTATCTGGGCTTTGGTGATATGTAGTTCATTAATATATTGATTGCTTTTTTTGATCAAGTTGCGAGTTTGTTGTATTCCTCGTAATAAAGTCAATAGTAATGTAATAAAAAATAACAATATTATTCCGAGGCTAAGGTAATTTTGTAAAAGATTAGTGTAAAATAATAATATGAAAAAAGGAGTAATAAAGGTAATAACTAAAGGGAGTGATACACTGATGGCAGGGAGTACACTTAATACGATACCGGATAAAATAAAAAATGAAATACTATGTGTTACACTACTATTATAGAAGCTCATCAGTAGCAAGGTACTAGACCATGTTGCACTGAACAATAAAATATAGAGAAAGAAATAGAAAAACCAACGTTGATAAGACAAATTATGAGCGTATTTCTTTACTTGTTGGGTATAAGTAAAATGTAGCACTATAGGTATAGTGCCAAGAAATAACATAGCAGCTAACCAAACCGCAATAATACTTGAAAATATTACCGGCCAGTGAACAAAAGCCAATAAAGCGACGCCCAATGGAGTAAGGAAAATTAACACAGGGAGATGATAGTAGAGTATATTAACTTGAGTAAGGTAAGGTGTTGATTCAGAAATCTTTTGTATTGTTACGGTATGAGTTGTCATAGTTACCGTGAACCTGTTTATTAAATATATGAGGGTAAAGAAATTTACCCATTAGTATAATAGGACAAGGGTTAAAAAGAAAAGCAGTTATTTATCAAGATAATTAAATCGTATTTAAAATTAGAATCATCAATGATATTAAGCAAGATATGAATAATGAATAGTAAAACCAAAGAACATTTTATCCAACAATTGCCTTTATTAGTAAAAACCATTACAGATACTTGGAATACCTTGTTAAGGCAAGAATGGTCGCAAGAAAAGGCAGAAGCACTGTTTGATCTAGTACATGATTTTACAGAACAAAGTGAACAGTTTGGTGAAAATGAGGTGAGTGATTACGCTTTATCTTTGGAAGTCTATTTAAGTTCTTTGATGGAACATGATTTTATTCAAAATAAAAAGCAAGTCAATGAAGTTACACGTTTATTGCAGCATGTGCATGATGCGTGTCATATTCAGCTACAAGATGAAAAACTCCCTCTCTCAGAGCAACACCTTTCCTTTACCGTCGCAAAAGTGGTACAGGAGGATTTAGTGTATGTATTACAACGAGATGAGCTAGATATTCCTGCATGGAAAGATAGATATTATCAGTTTAAATCGGTGCATACTGAAGCAGCATTATATCAGCTATTGGCGGTTACTGTTCCTTGTGCTTTGATAATAGATAGTGAAGTGGTAGTAGAACAAGATGTATTTGCAAAATGGGTTCAAGCCATACGTAAAAAATATGCGATACGATTGCCTTTAGTCTTTGTTATGTCGTATTATTCGATACAAAAACGCTTAGAGATTATGCGTATGGGTGCAGATGCCCATTTTTCTATACCTATTCAAACCGATATAGTAATAGAACAGATACAGAAATTACTAGAAGAAAAAAATACACATGCATGGAAGGTGATGATTATTGATGATGATCAAGCACAGGCAAAATTCGCTCAACGTATATTAGCTAAATCAGGATTGATAACTGACATTGTTAATCAACCATTAGATGCTTTAGATGCAATGAAAACATTTCAACCAGATTTGATTTTAATGGATATTTATATGCCTGAATGTAATGGTTTAGAATTAACGCAAATCATTAGAGAAGATAAGCAATGGCTGGATACACCTATTATCTTTTTATCGGGAGAACATGATCCGGATAAACAATTTGATGCATTGAGTGTAGGAGGAGACGATTTTTTAGCTAAACCCATTAGCCCAAAGCATTTGATTTCTGCAGTAACAACTCGTATGCAGCGCATTACTCAAATACAAAAAAAATCAGCGGTAATGACGGATGTTAGCACAGGGAAAATGACTCGAACACAATTTTTGAATTATTTGAATAAAGATAATTTAAAAGGCTTATTGATCTATTATGAAATAGATCATATACCTGAATTAATTAAATATTTAGGTATTGATGCGGTAGAAATTTTATTACAGCAGGTAGCAGATATTTTGCTGGAAATAGAGCAAAAAAATATTATTTTAACGCAATTTTCAGAATATACATTTTTTGTTTTATTACCAGAAATGCAACAAGATATAGACTCATTGATAAAAGCAAGTTTAACCCAGGTATCTGAACATTTATTTGACATAGAAGGTAAAACGACTACTTTAACCATGACAGCAGGGGCGTATTTATTAGAAGGAATAGGAAATAAAAATCAATGGATAAGTTATGCTCAATCCGGTTTATTAGAAGCGAGAAATAAGAGTAAGCAATATGTGATATATCAGCCAGTGATTAATATTGCCACATCACAAGAAAAGAAAAATGATACGGTATTATTAGAAATCATTGATACGGCACTGCAAAAAAATCTTATTACCCTTTTATATCAAGCGATTATAGGATTACACGGAGAAAATATTGAGCAATATCAGGTCTTATTTGTGATTGAAGATGCAAAAGGTAATAGGTTGGATATGCAAGATATTTTATCTGTATACAGAGCAGCAGGACGTATACATTTATTGGAACGCTGGTTATATACCAAGATATTACAATTATTAGAAAAACAGCCAAAAGGACGTAGCACTTATTTATTGTTACCACACTGGTTTAGTCCCGATAAATATGAGGGTTTTTTATATGCTTTTGAAAAGCTGGAACATAAATTTAGAAAAGGGTTAATGTTAGAATTTACCTACGGTAATTTAACACAAGATATTAAAGCCTCTCATAATTATGTACTTAAATTACAACAATTAGGTATGCGTACGGCAATAGTAGATATACCATTAAAAGATAATATTGCAACAATATTGCAACATTTACCAGTAAATTTTATTCGCTTACAGGCTAATGATGTATCTAAAGATGATTTATTACTCAATAGCATAATGAATTTGGCACATAAGCAAAATAAGAAAGTGATTATTTCCAAGGTAGATGAGGCACGAAAAGTGGTTGCTTTATGGTCTGCAAATGTTGATTATATACAAGGGGATTTTTTACAACCAGCAACAGAAACATTATGTTTTGATTTTAGTAGTTCCATAATGTGATATCAGGTTAACTTATGTCTGAAGAGTCAGAAGATATTATTACGGTTGATCAATTACAGCCAGGGATTTATATTCTTCTTCCTAATAAGTGGTTTGATCATCCTTTCTTTTTTAATAAATTTAAAATTCGCACCCAAGCACAAATAAAAAAGTTAAAAGAGTATGGTATTAAAAGTGTGCGTTTTGATCCGGATAAAAGTGATTGTGAGCCTTTGAGCTTAGCAACAAAAGTAGTACAACAAGAAGCACCTTTAACAGAGGAAGAACGTGTGGCACAAGAAGAAGCTGCACGAGAAGCACAATTAGAAAAAGAACGGCAAGAGCGTATTGAGCGTTTAAAAAAACGTAGAGAAGATATGAATAGTTGTGAAAAACACTATCAGGAGGAAGTAAAAAAAGTAAAAAATGTGATGAAAAGTATTTATTCAGAGCCAGCACAAGCGATACAAGATGCGGTGGAAATTATTGATAAAACAGTTGATGATTTATTAGATAATAGTGAAGTGGTTGTCAATGTTATTAACGATAAAAGCATGGAAGAAAATACCTATTTTCACTGTATGAATGTGTCCGTATTAGCATTATTGATTGGTAAAGAGTATGCTTTGGAAAAAGAAGATATGCGAGCATTAGGCATGGGGGCATTATTCCATGATGTAGGAAAAAATAAAATTCCCACTACGATTACCTTAAAAAAAGAGCCGTTATTACCCGCAGAACGTAAATTTCTACATTTTCATCCTCAATATGGGGCAGATATTGTAACAAAAGTGGAGCATTTTCCTCCGGCAGCCGTAGACATAGTGTGGCAACATCATGAAAAAAATAATGGTAAAGGCTATCCAAGAGGTTTAAAAGATAATCAAATCAACATTCTGGCAAAGATTACGGCTATAGCAAATAACTATGATAATTTATGTAATCATCTGGATCGAAATAAATCATTAACTCCTTTTGAATCGTTGTCTTTTATGTACAATTATCAAAAACAGGAACTCGATCCTCAGTTGTTGACTATCTTTATTCATCGCTTAGGGGTTTATCCTCCAGGAACATTAGTACAATTATCAGATGGAACGTATGGCGTAGTAGTGTCTATTAATCCTAATGATTTATTACATCCTCATATTATTCTCTATGATCCAGATATACCTAAAGAAGAAGCAATTATTTGGGATACAGCTGAAGAAAAAGACGTAAAAATTGAAAAAAGTGTACGTCCTGGCAATCTTCCTGAGGAAGTTTGTATCTATTTAAGTCCCAAATCTAATTTGCAATATTCTTATAGCACTCCAACTAAAAATGTATCATAAAACATTTTTATTTTTTCTTCAGATAGCGTTGATAAGCCTGTTGATTTTTTTGTTTTTTAAATAATATGTATTATCCTAGTTAATAAGTTAAGTTTTATGATTAGTCGTATTTTTTTATATTTACTATATTATATGTAATGTTTCTTTATAGGTAAATATTTTTACTTATTTTTTATGTGTTTATGAGGTATTAATGAAAGAGATAATAAAAACAGTGAGTTCAGATAAATCAGAAACTATGCGTTGGGGAATAGAACGTAGAATGGAGTTTATTGAGTTTCTCTTATATTGGGAGGGACGTTTTAATCGTAAAGATATTACACAATATTTTGGTATATCCACTCCCCAAGCATCAGCAGATATACGCCGTTATGGTGAACTTGCACCAGGTAATATGCTGTATGACAAAAGTTTAAAATGCTATTTGGTAGGTGATGATTTTCAATTACGTATGATGACCCCTGATGCAGAGCAATATTTAAGCCGTTTGTTAGAAAATAAAAAAGAGACCACTCAGTTATTTTATGGACAAGGAATTGAATTTGATACTATTCCACATTTTCAGCGTTTAGTTGATCATACTATTTTACGTAAAATTTTAGCGGCAATAAGAAATCAGCACGCTTTAGAAGTAGAATATCAATCTTTAAGCAAAAAAAATGTAAAATGGCGTTGGATTACCCCACATGCTTTTGCCTATGATCAGCATCGTTGGCATTGTCGATGTTATTGTCATAATAGTGGTTTATTTAAAGATTTCTTATTATCTCGAATACTGTTTATTAAAGATAATACAAAAGAACATATTATTAATCTGGAGGAAGATCGGGCTTGGCAAACGTGGGTAGATGTTAAAATTGGTGCTAATCCCTCTTTTACAAAATCGCAGCAACGTGTTATAGAGCGTGATTACGGTATGAAAAACGGTGTTATGCAAGTAACCGTCCGATTGGCATTATTAGATTATTTATTACGACAATATCGTTTAAATGAGACACTATCATCGCCAGAACAACAACAAATTGTATTATTAAATGCACAAGAACTTGAGCAAATAAAGAAAACTATAGGGTAAAAAAATAAAATTAAATAGCGGTTAATACCTTTGTGTAGGTGAAGTGGAGTAAAAATTTTGATAAAATCCTAAAACGACTGTGTATTAGCCCTACCAAACAATATTAATAAGGTTAATGAGCATTATTTTCACCTCCTTTCTTTGATAAAATGATATGAATCAGGAACTGTATCACAATGCCTTGCCACTAGGTTATCAATTACATGAGTATATGATTGATACAGTTTTGGGAGTGGGAAACTTTGGTATTACTTATTTAGCTATTGATGCAAATTTACATCGGGAAGTTGCGATTAAAGAATATTTGCCCAGTGCCTATGCGTTACGCAAAGGTAATGATGTGTTGGTTAAATCATCTAAAAGTGAAATTTTATTCAAATGGGGGTTGGAACGCTTTTTAGATGAAGCACGTACCTTAGCACATTTTAAACATCACAATATTGTACAGGTATTACGCTTTTTTCAGGCACATAATACCGCTTATATGGTGATGGAATACGAGCAAGGAGAAAGTCTGGCACAAATTTTAAAAAACCAGACTAGCCCGCCTAGCGAAGAGTATTTAATTAATTTACTTAATCCGTTATTGCAAGGCCTGGAAGTTGTGCATAAGGGAAATTTTTTACATCGGGATATTAAGCCAGAGAATATTTTTATTCGTAGCGATGGTTCACCCGTATTGTTAGACTTTGGTGCAGCAAGACATGCTATAAGTTGTAAAAATGAAAATATGACAGCAATAGTTACTGCCAGCTTTTCTCCTTTTGAGCAATATTTAAGTGATGGTAATCAAGGTCCTTGGACAGATATTTATGCTTTAAGTGCTGTCATGTATTATGCTATGACAGGAAAACGTCCTGTTGATGCAATGAAACGAGTAAAAAAAGATACCCTGGTAAGTGTACAAGAAATATTACAAGAGCGATATAGTAAAAATTTGCTGGAATCTATCGATTGGGGATTGGTGATGGACGAAAAGTTACGTCCTCAATCTATAGAAGAATGGCGTAAATCGTTACCACGTAGAGATCGGCGTGCGGAAGAACGTAGAGGTAGAAAGAAACATAGACGTAGAATTTTTTTATTTATTTTGCTATTACTTGGTATGGGATTAGGATATATGGGGTATCTTTTTTGGATGCAAAAAAATATCAAGATACAACAAGATAATGAGCTGTACACTATGGCTGTACAGGGTAATCAAGAAGTGGATTATGATAATTATTTACAAAAATGTACTCTATTAGGTTGTTTACATCAACAAAAAGCGATATTACAGTTAGAAAATTTACGTCATAGACGTAAACAAAATGATAAACAAGCCTATCTGTATGCTAGGCAAACGCATACTGAAGCATCATATCTGGATTATTTGAATGAATGTCGACAATGGGGGTGTCTTTTTGCAGAAAAAGCCATCACGGATCTGGAAGCATTGAAAACACCTCAACAACGAGTGAAAAAAAATGCCATCATACAGCATGTTCCAGGAGAAGTATGGGTAGAAGCTATCACCCAAATGCCCTTTGTATGGATGCCTGCAAGTGCTTATGAAATGGGGTGTGGTGAATGGAGTGGGGTATGTAAAGCGCATGAAAAACCATTACATAAAGTATTTTTAGATGGTTTTTGGATAGCTAAGTATGAAGTAACACAGGGACAATGGACAAAAATAATGGGGAATAATCCTTCTAATTTTAAAAAAGGGGATAATTATCCGGTGGAAAGTGTGAGTTGGTATGATGCAAAAAAATTTATACATAAGCTAGAGGATTTAACACAAGGAAAATATCACTTTAGCTTACCCACTGAGGCACAATGGGAGTATGCGTGTCGTAGTGGGGGTGAGCAAGAGCAATATGCAGGGGGGGATGATGTCAAAGCACTAGCCTATTATAATCAAGAATGGACGGCTGGACATACCATAGTGGGTTCTAAACAGGAAAATGGTTTGGGTGTCTATGATATGAGTGGGAATGTATGGGAATGGGTAGAAGATACCTATAGTAATAATGCCTATGAAAGTAGTGTACATGGTAAAAAAAATCCACTCTATCAGGATCATGGCAAAAATCGAGTTTATCGGGGTGGGGGATGGTTTGAATATGCGGGTTCACAACGGTGTTCTGCACGTTTTGATAATGATGGTAATGAGAAATATTATTATATTGGTTTTCGGATAGTACGTCTTGAACAGTAAAGAGCAATTAGCTTATTGGGTGATTATTCCTGCTGCGGGAACAGGACAGCGGATGCAAGCCGATCGTCCCAAGCAATATTTACCTTTATTAGGAAAAACAGTGCTAGAACATACTATTGCATGTTTTTCTCAGCATCCTGATATTGCCGGTATCGTTATTGTGTTATCTGAGGGTGATAGGT
Source organism: Gammaproteobacteria bacterium (assembly GCA_026994225.1). Classification (GTDB taxonomy): domain Bacteria; phylum Pseudomonadota; class Gammaproteobacteria; order GRL18; family GRL18; genus JALWRI01. The sequence continues at coordinate 85,357 of JALWRI010000113.1, forward strand.
ATTGGTCAACATTAACGGAGATAGCATCATGGACTAAACCGGTCTATACCGTTGTTGGAGGAAGTGAACGCTGTTTTTCAGTATTAAATGCTTTGATCTTTTTACAACAACAATTAAATAGTGATGCGTGGGTATTAGTACATGATGCAGCAAGACCTTGTTTGCAACAGAAGGATTTGAATAATCTAATACAAAAAGCCAGTTGCCATGTAGTAGGTGGTATTTTAGCAAAGCCGGTAACTGATACGTTAAAACGGGCAGATAAAACACTACATATCCAGGAAACAGTCGATCGCCATCGTCTTTGGCAAGCGATGACACCACAAATGTTTCGCTTGAATGCACTCCATACAGCCTTGCAGTCTGCAATAGATAAGCATTATATAGTCACTGATGATGCGTCTGCTATGGAATTTGTACAGCAGTACCCATTGCTTATTCCCGGGGCAGACGATAATATTAAAATTACTCATCCAGAGGATTTAGCGTTAGCAAAGATATATTTAACCTTACATAAACCCAAACAACAAAAAAGCATGATGCGTATTGGACATGGCTACGATGTACATCGTTTTACAGAAGGCAATTTTATCACATTGGGGGGGGTACGCATTCCTTATACTCAAGGTTTATTAGCGCACTCTGATGGTGATGTTTTAATACATGCATTATGTGATGCATTATTAGGTGCAGCAGCATTAGGTGATATTGGGCAGCATTTTCCAGATACCCAGTTACAATATAAAAATATGAACAGCCGTATTTTATTACGTCGAGTCTATCAGTTATTACAACAACAGGCATATCTTATTAATAATATTGATATTACTATTGTTGCTCAAGCACCTAAAATGGCAACCCATTTGATAGCAATGTATGCCCATTTACAACAAGATTTAGCATTGCTAAAAGAGCAAATAAATATTAAAGCAACGACAACCGAACAGTTAGGTTTTACTGGGCGTAAAGAAGGTATTGCCGTGTATGCGGTGGTATTATTATCTATGATGGGAAATAATTAATTGGCGGTATCTGGAGAATTTCCTTATCAAACGGTATCTGAGTTAAGTTATGCTTACCCCGTGTTGGATGCAAGAGCAACATTATGTTCTATTCCAGAAGATTTTCAGGTATCAGAAATATTATCTTTTACATTGGATAATTATCCTGCTCACTATTATTTATGGATAACAAAGCAAGAACATAATACGCAATGGATAGCAAAACAATTAGCACAGTTTGCCAAAGTAGCTTTAAAAGAAGTCGGTTATGCAGGCTTAAAAGATAGGTATGCGTTAACCAAACAATGGTTTAGTGTTCCCAAAATAAAACAGGGTATTGTTTGGTCAGATTTTTCATTACCTAATGTATGGATTAAAAACATTCAATATCATCAGAAAAAATTAAAAATTGGGGCATTACAAGGTAATGCTTTTGTATTACGATTACGGCATGTACATGCTGATATAGCACAATTAGAACAACGCTTATTACAGATTCAGCAATATGGTGTGCCTAATTATTTTATGCAGCAACGCTTTGGACATCAGCAAAATAATTTACACCATGCTCAAGCATGGTTTATGGGAAAGAAAAAAGTAGCTCGACATCAAAAAGGAATATTATTATCTGCGGTACGGGCGTTATTGTTTAATCGAGTGCTTTCTGAACGTATAAGGCAGTATCCAACAACCTGGTTTCAAGCCTTATCAGGCGATGCATTACAATTAGCCGGTAGCCATTCTTTTTTTATTGCCGATCAACTCGATGATAGTTTATTACAACGAATAGAAAAACATGATTTATGGGTTACTGCGCCACTATGGGGAAAAGAACCGTCTAGTGTTACCAAGATGGCGCAACATTTTGAACAACAGGCATTATCGGCTTATGGAAATTGGCAACAGGGATTAGAAAACCATCAAAAAGCACAAGCTCGGCGTGCAGTATGTGTGGTTCCTCAAGATTTCTCTTGGCAATTTGGTGATGAATATTTAGCATTACGTTTTAGTTTGCCTGCCGGAAGTTATGCAACAGCAATCGTAAGGGAATTACTGACAGCAACTTAACATTCATCAATTTGTATATATAGGGTGTTATTTTCGATATGTAAGGGATAGGTCTTTAATATTTCGGTTGCCGGCTCTTCTTGTGGTTCGCCAGTTTTAACATTAAACCGGCTACCATGTAGCGGACACTCTACACAATCACCGTGTAATGCGCCTTTATATAAAGAGGCATCTTCATGTGGACAGATATTGTCAAGAGCATAAAAATGTCCTTTTACATTCGCAACTAATATCTCCTGTTCTGCTACGGTAAAAACGGCCATTTTGCCTACTTTGATGTTATCGGTGGTGGTTAAAGCGATGGCATTAGTCTTGTTCACGTGTAAATACCCATTCATTTTCATTAGAAAGTACAGCATTATAATGATAACCATCTAAATTGAAAGATTTTATTTCATCGAGATGTTGTAAATGGTTTTTAATAATATATTGACTCATTAATCCTCGTGCTTTTTTAGCATATAAAGCAATAATACGATAACTATCTCCTCGAAATTCTTTAAATGTAATATGTATTAATCGGTGTTGTAATAAAGGGACTTTTATTACTTTAAAGTATTCTTTTGAGGTTAAATTAATAATGACTTTTTCTTTATGTTGTGTTAGTTCTTGATTAATATCTTGGGTAAGCATATTTCCCCAAAATGCGTATAAATTTTTCCCCCATGCTCCAGAAAGTGCTGTACCCATTTCTAAACGGTAGGCCTGCATAAGATCTAAAGGACGTAAAATACCATATAGACCAGATAAAATACGTAAATGTTGTTGTGCGTAATGAAATTGTTTGCTGGTAAAGGTATCGGCAGATAAGCCCGTATAGACATCACCTTTAAAAGCAAGCAGAGCAGGTTTGGCGTTTTCAAAGGTAAAAGGAGTATGCCATTGATGATAGCGGTTCACATTGAGATCAGCAAGTTTATTACTGAGTTTCATTAACTTGGCAAGTTGTTCGGGAGTAAATTGGCGTAAATGATGGATTAATTGTTGTGATTGGGTTAAGTATTTGGGTAAGGTATACGCTAAATCTGTAGGGCTAGGGCTAAAATCTAACGTTTTAGCTGGAGAAATAAGTAATAACACGTTTTACTATTCCTTGTTGAAAGTTAAATTATTTTTTGCTTTGGCTCTTCTTTAAAGCATTCTTTTTTATAATTTCCAAAGCGGTTTTTGCTTCTGTCAGATTTTGTTCAGCAGCTTTTTGTAGCCATATTTGGGCAGTTTGATAATTTCTTTCAACACCCAAGCCATTAAAATACATTAAACCTAAATTAAATTGTGCATAAGGCATTTTTTTTTCTGCGGCAACTAAAAACCATTTAATGGCTTTGCTATAATCTTGTTCTACTCCTGCACCCATACGGTAAAAATTAGCAAGGCTATAAGCGGCAGCAGGATATTGTTGTTTTGCTGCGGCTTGATACCATTTGGCAGCTAACTTTTCATCTTTTGGCACTGTCTGCCCAAATTCTATCATTCGACCAATATATGTTTGTGCTTCAGGATGATTTTGTTGTGCTAAAGGAAGAAAGAGTTGATAAGCGGTATGGTAATCTTTATTACTATACGCTTGTATTGCTTGTTCTAAAAGATTTTCATCCGATTGTGCAAAGCTAAGGGAGCAAAGAAAGCAAACTAAATATGAAAAATGGATGATACGCATAGTCATATCCCTGGATTTTAAATGTATTTGGCAGTCTGTGTCATAATTTTGGACGTTGCTTTCATTAATATTTTTACTGCCAGGGGTAATTTTTCTCCTCCAGCCTGGAGTGCGGTAGTGGCATGATGTGCTTCATCTTCTTTCATTTGTTGCAAGATAGCGTGGGTTTTTTTATCAAGCGGTGAAATTTGTTGTAAATGCTTATCTAAGTGTTTAATGACTTGATGTTCTGTTTCAACAATAAAACCTAAGCTCCATTTATCACCGGCTAATCCAGCTAATGCACCGATAGTGAATGATCCGGTATACCAAAAAGGAGAAAGTATGCTAGTACGGCTATCTAGTTCTTTACAACGTTGCTCACACCATAATAAGTGATCATTTTCTTCTAATGCGGCTTGTTGCATTTTTTCTCTTACCTGCGGTAATTTTGCTGTTAAAGCCTGACCTTGATATAAACCTTGTGCAGAGACTTCTCCGGCATGATTGATACGCATTAAACGGGCTGAGAGTTGCTGTTCTTTTGCATTGAGATTGGCATCTTCAATATTTTCTGCAGGATGAGGACGGTTGGTAACAGGGGGATTACCAAACACAGTACGAATACCATAATCTATATGAGTAATACCTTTATCAAGTAATGAATATTTGCGTGTCGTCATAAGATTTACCTAAGCCGTAGTAAGAGTTAATTGTTGTGTCAATAAACTGACAGGATGCAATATACGTACATTTTTTAATGCTGTGGCGATATGTAAAGTACAGGCTATATTGTTACTAATCAAGTAACTTTGAGGATATTTTTCAATATCATAAATTTTTTTTGTCAACAGTTGTTGTGCGGTGTCAGGATGTTTTAACATATAGGTTCCGGCTGCACCACAACAATATTGATTATTAAATGAAATTAATTGTATTTGTGGAATATAGTGTAATAATTGCAGTAGAGCGGCATCGTGTTGCAAAATATTTTTACTGCTACAAGGGATATGTACTAATACGGGTTGTGCTAAGGGTCGAAACTGCAAAGGGGTGTTTTTAAGTTGTAATAATATAAAATCAATAATATCAAAATGTGCTATTGTGCTATCAATATCGGATTCATGTAAATGAGCGCTACAAGCACTATTAATACTGATAACATATTGCACAGAAAGTTGTTGATACAGATGTTGATTTTTTTGATTACACCGTGCCATATTTTTAGTATCACCTTGATGCTTTGAAAACAAGCCACAACAGGCTTGTTTATCAGACATAAATACATTATAGCCGAGGGCATTGAGTAAGAGGATACTATGTTCTATCACTGCTTGATCAAGCAGTGTATGAGCGCAACTATTAAATAATAAAATATTTTTCTTTTGTTTTACGTTAGCAGGGTACACATTTTTCCATGTTAACGATGTAATGGGTGAAGGCAATAAAGCGGTAGTTTTTTTTATCACAGGAAAAGATAAAAATAATGGGGCAATATATTTTATGTTAATGATATATTGATATCCTTTAAGAAGTCGGTGTATTGTTTTCCAACGAGATTGTTGTACTAGAATATAACGATGGAGCAACCAGGTAAAAAGGTTATGGCGGGGTGATAAATATTGTTGTTGTGCCAGAGAAAATAATTGTGCGTAATGCACTTGTGAAGGGCAGACTTTTTCACATGCACGGCATTGTAAACAGCTTTGTAAACTCTCTTGTAAAGACTTGTCAATATCAATTTGTTGCCTTGCTAAGGCTCTGATAAGAGCTATTCTTCCTCTAGGGGAAGCATTTTCATTATGTTGTAACTGATATGTTGGGCAATGCGGGGCGCATAAGCCACACATAACACATTGACTGCTCAGTTGTTCGAGTTGTTGATGGAATTTATTTTTGGATGTTTGCATAAATAATTACATTGTGCAATGTCAACAGGTTTTTGTAAACTGTTTTTTTTTAAAAAATAGTAACAGTTTTGGAGGAATAAGATGCCAGAAAATAAAGAAATGTGTATTACAGGTAATGCAGGTCATATACAAGTGCTGTTAAGTTACCCCAAAAATTTTGCTAGCAATGCATCATTAGGTATTATCTGCCATCCCCATCCTTTGTACGGAGGAAGTTTACAAAATAAAGTGGTTCACATGATCAATGCTGGTTTTAATGCTTTAGGTATGGCAACATTACGTTTTAATTTTAGAGGAGTGGGGGAAAGTGAGGGAGTATTTGATGAGGGGATAGGGGAAACAGAGGATGTACTTTTATTGATAGAATGGTTTTTACGACAACATCCTGGACATACATTGTGTTTAGCGGGTTTTTCTTTTGGATCGTATGTGGTAACAAGGGTCGTGCATACCTTAATGGAACAAAAAAAGGCAGATAAAACAGATAGTTTGTTACTACAGAAAGTAGTATTGGTTGCACCACCTTTAAATGTCTTTTCTTTTCAACCACAAATGCCAAAATTAATGGATTGGATGGTTATTCAAGGGGGAAAAGATGAGATTGTTAATCCATCAGAGGTAACACAATGGGTACAACAGCAAGCATATCCTCCAAAGTATATTTATTTGGATGATGCAGATCATTTTTTTCATAGTAAAGTACGTTACATACGAGAGTGTATTATACAACATTGGGAAAATACGAACTAAATCCGTTATTTTTTCATAGAATCATAAAACTCGTTATTGGTTTTACTTTGTGACATGCGATCTTGTAAAAATTCAATGGCATCAATTTCATCCATAGAATGCAATAATTTTCTAAGTATCCAAACACTTTGAATTTCATCCGGATTACATAATAATTCTTCACGGCGAGTACCTGAACGATTAATATTGATAGCAGGGTAGATACGTTTTTCTGCTAATTTACGACTTAAATGTACTTCCATATTGCCCGTACCTTTAAATTCTTCATAAATGACTTCATCCATTTTAGAGCCGGTATCAACGAGTGCAGTAGCAATAATGGTGAGTGATCCACCTTCCTCAATATTACGTGCAGCCCCAAAAAAACGTTTCGGACGATGTAAGGCATGTGCATCGACTCCCCCAGTTAATACCTTACCTGATGAAGGGACAACGGTATTATAAGCACGAGCCAGACGGGTAATCGAATCGAGTAAAATAACAACATCACGCTTATGTTCTACTAATCTTCGGGCTTTTTCTATCACCATTTCAGCTACTTGTACGTGCCGACTTGCTGGTTCATCAAACGTACTTGAAACGACTTCCCCCCGTACTAAACGGGACATTTCCGTTACTTCTTCAGGGCGTTCATCAATTAATAATACGATCAGATAACATTCAGGATAATTGGAGGCAATAGATTGTGCAATATTTTGCATCATCATGGTTTTACCCGCTTTAGGCGGCGATACGATTAAACCACGTTGTCCTTTTCCGGTAGGGGATACCATATCCATAATGCGTGCTGTCATATCTTCGGTGCTACCATTTCCTTTTTCCATATATAGTCGTTCAGTAGCAAATAAGGGTGTCAGATTTTCAAATAGCACTTTATTACGAGATTTTTCTGGTGGATCGAAGTTAATTGTTTTTACTTTTAATAAGGCAAAGTAACGTTCACCATCTTTAGGTGGGCGTATTTTTCCTGCAATAGAATCTCCTGTGCGTAAGTTAAAACGTCGTATTTGACTAGGAGAAACATAAATATCATCGGGTCCTGCCAGATAAGAGCTATCAGACGAACGAAGAAAGCCAAAACCATCTTGAAGAATTTCGAGAATTCCTTCACCGTAAATATCTTCACCATTGCGGGCATGTGATTTCAGTATGGTAAAAATAAGATCTTGTTTACGAGTACGTGAAATATTTTCCAGACCTATATTTTCAGCAATAGTAATTAATTCAGAAGCGGGTTTTTTTTTCAGTTCGGTAAGATTCATGATGACCTGTTTGAGTACATTAGATAATAATTAAGTTAACGATTATTGATGTTGATGCATACATTGACTAATTATTTAGTGAGGTTACTTTAGATAATGAGAGATAAAATAATAGGCGTAATGATCTATTTTTTATAATATCGACTCTAGTGGCAATAAAATAATACTATTAAGTAAAGAGAGGCTCTTTTTTAATATGAAGCACCCAACCACATCATTAAACCAAGAGTTCGGAGAAGAATACCATAGCCTATATATTGCGTCCAGCTTTTTCCTTTTTCTGAGCTACTATTTTTTAATCATTTATTTATGGTATGTATAGATAGATAGCTCAGTTATTATTTTAGCCTGATCGCTTAAATATGATTATCAATAAATTCTGTTAATTGATTTTTAGATACCGCTCCTATTTTAGTAGCTTCTACGTTCTGATCCTTAAATAACATTAGTGTAGGTATCCCTCTAATTCCATATTTAGGTGGAGTATTAGGATTATCATCAATATTTAACTTGGCAATGCAAATTTTTCCTTGATATTCTTGTGCAATTTCATCCAGTATAGGAGCAATCATTTTACACGGGCCACACCATTCTGCCCAAAAATCAACCAATACTGGTAGATTGTTATTGATCACATCCTCTTCAAAACTATCGTCTGATACATAAACAATATGTTCGCTCAATGTCTTGTGCCCCAGTTATTATAAAAAAATAGTTAATAATAAATATAAAGGTATCATAGCTACCTGGTAATCATAATGTATGCTAACTTTAGCATTAGCGTAATTTTTTTTCCAGTTTTCAGCTTGTTTTCTTTGATTAAAAACAAGAATAGTGATAATTTTTTATTACTGTTAGTATTTGTGCTACAGTTTTTCATTTTAGATTAAGCTAAGGAGTAAAAGGTATGTATGGATTCCATAAAACATTATCAGGTGTTTCGGTTGAAGAAGCGGTAGATAAAGTCACTGCTGCGTTGAAAACAGAGGGTTTTGGTGTACTCACTGATATTAATGTACAAGCAGTAATGAAAGAAAAACTGGATATTGATCACAAACCTTACCGCATTTTAGGTGCATGTAACCCTACATTGGCACATCAAGCGATAGAACATGATAGTGATATTGGTTTATTACTACCTTGTAATGTTGTGGTAAGGGAAGAAGATAATGCAGAGATAACGGTAGCTTTTGTTAATCCTAAAGCAATGTTGCAAGTGGTGAACGATAGTGCAGTAGACGCATTAGCGACAGAGGTAGAACAACGCTTACATCGGGTAAGTGATAGTTTATAATAGTATGATGCGGCAACAGTGCCTAGAAAAATGGCTGACGGCAGTCTTCCCAAATACTCCTATTGAGTTAGAGCTGGCATCTGCTGATGCCAGTTTTCGCCAGTATTGGCGTTGTCATCTTGCAAGAGAGGATAAAACCTTTATTGTTATGGATGCACCGCCTGATAAAGAAGATAGCCATGATTTTGTACGCATTGCAAAATGGTTATATCAGCATCATATTCGAGTACCAGAAATCATAGCAGAAAATATACAAGAAGGTTTTTTAGTATTAACTGATTTAGGTACACAACATTATTTATCCGTTTTATCTACAGAAAATGCAGATAAATTATATAAACAGGCCATGGCAGCATTAATTGCAATGCAGCGTTGTTATAAAAAAGATCCGCTCCCACTAGCAAAATATGATCAAACACGATTATTAAATGAATTGCATTTATTTCCTCAATGGTATTTAAATTGTCATCTAGGTTATGTTTTAAATAAAACAGAGCAGCTTGCATTACAACAGTGTTTTGATTTTTTAATCAATAATATCCTACAGCAAACTACGGGATTTGTGCATAGGGATTATCATTCTCGTAATTTAATGTATGGAATAAAAGGACAATTAGGGATTATTGATTTTCAAGATGCAGTGGAAGGGGCATATAGTTATGACCTAGTCTCATTGCTAAGAGATTGCTATATTGTTTGGCCAGAGGAACAAGTTACACAATGGGCATTATATTATCAACAGTGCTTGTATGATGCAGGGTTAATGAGTCAATTATCCGAACAACAATTTTTGCGTGATTTCGATTTAATGGGGTTACAACGGCATTTAAAAGTGTTAGGTATTTTTGCACGTTTATATCACCGTGATGGGAAGGTTGGTTATTTAAAAGATTTACCCACTACGTGGGAATACGCATTGAAGGTAAGTAAATGCTATCCTGAATTAGATTTTTTGCAACAATTATTATTATCAGCGCAGGCTAAGTAGTGATTGTTGATACGGCAATGATTTTAGCAGCAGGACGAGGGGAACGAATGCGACCTTTGACGGATAGTTGTCCTAAACCATTATTATCTGTAGGAGGGCATTCTTTAATTAGTTATCATATAAAAAATCTGGCTAAAGTCGGGATTAAAAACATCATCATTAATCATGCCTGGTTAGGGGAAAAAATTCAACAACATGTCGGTAATGGACAACAATATGGGGTCGATATTTATTATTCAGCTGAACCTGCAAAAGGATTGGAAACGGCTGGAGGTATTATGCAGGCATTACCCTTGCTGGGTTCAAAACCCTTTATAGTGGTAAATGGAGATATTTGGACAGATTATCCTTTTAATTCATTAATGAGATTATCATTACAAGATAATTTAGGCTATATTGTATTAGTAGATAATCCTGCACATCATCCACAGGGAGATTTTGGCTTAACAGCACAACAGGTTATTGTGCCACAAAAAACAGCTTTTACCTTTAGTGGTATTGCCCTCTATACCCAAGAATTTTTTGTCCACTATGGTAAAGAGGAAACAGAAGATAAAATAGCACTTGCACCATTATTAAGAAAAGCGATTGCTAATAAGCGTTTAGGAGGTGAGTATTATGCAGGTCAATGGTACGATATTGGTGCACCTGAGCGATTAAGATATTTGGATCAGCAATTATTGTCAGGTCTATAATAAAATTATGGGACAAGAAATTACGCATACGTATTTTAGTAAACGAGATTTTTTGCGTTATCAGCAACGTTTAGAGGACGAAACGACCCATTTAATTCAATCTCTAGCAAAACAACAACAGCTTGCCAATACAAACACTAATGCTTTAATGATAGGGGCAGAATTAGAAGTTTGTTTATTAGATCAAAATGCCTTGCCCTTATGTGATAATGTAGCATTTTTAGAGGCTTTAAAGAGTCCTTTAGCAGAATTAGAATTAGCACAATTTAATTTAGAATTAAATACGACACCGCAATATTTAAAAGGCGGTGCATTTAGTGCCTATTATTATGAGTTACAGCAGTTATGGCAGCAGGCACAAGTGGTAGCAAAGCAACGTCAAGCACAACTTGCAATGATAGGTATTTTACCAACATTGGAAGATAAACATTTAAGTATTAATAATATGTCTGCACGTACTCGTTATCGGGTACTTAATCAGGAAGTGTTACATTTACGTCAAGGTAAGCCAATATACTTAAATATCGAAGGTAGAGAAAATTTATCTGTAGTACATAAAGATGTGATGTTAGAAGCTGCCACCACCTCTTTACAAATACATTTACAAGTGCCGTTATCTCATGCCGTAGCGTACTATAATGCAGCGATTGCACTGTCTGCACCGATGTTGGCATTAACGGCAAATTCTCCCTATTTATTTGGGCGAGCATTGTGGGAAGAAACCCGTATTCCTTTATTTGAGCAAGCAGTATCTTTAGGTAGTCAGGATGCGATATTTGGCCCAATAAAACGAGTAACCTTGGGAGAAAGTTATTTACATCATTCGGTAACTGAATGTTTTATTGAAAATCAGGCACATTATCCGGTGTTATTACCAGAGCATTTTTCTGAGGAAGTAGCAGAATTATCTCATTTACAATTACATAATGGAACAATTTGGCGTTGGAATAGACCTTTAGTCAGTAGAGATGAGCAAGGATTTTATCATATTCGATTGGAACATAGAGTTGTACCAGCAGGACCTAGTCTAGTAGATATTATTGCCAATAGTGTCTTTTTTTATGGCGTGCTAGAGGCATTAGTACAACAAAAGAGTGTGATAGCACAACAGTTACCATTTTATGCAGCAAAAAATAACTTTTATCTAGCAGCAAAAAAAGGGTTAAAAAGTCGTTTATTGTGGTTAGATGGTAAGGAAATAGCAAGTCGGGTGTTATTAAAGCAATTAGTTTTTATGGCGAGGGAAGGCTTACAATACTTACACATTGATGATGCAGATATTGATAAATATTTAGATATTATTACATCCCGTATTGAAACAGGACAAACAGGTAGTGTTTGGCAACGAAAATATATAAAAAAATACGGTCATAATATGCAGGATATGTTGCAAAGTTATTTACGGCATCAAGAAGGGGGGTTAGCGGTACATGAATGGCCTATTGAGTAACAATCATCCCCTTTTTGTTAAATATGTAGGTGCATACCAATGTTAAAAATACTCGATCATATTCCTGATAAGTTATTGGCAACGCCGGCAAAACAGTTAGGTAAGGTATTAAATGCGCCCACTCTTATACATTTAACAGGAAAACATCACGCTCCTATTTTTATATCTGTTTTATTACACGGTAATGAAACCACTGGTTGGGATGCTGTTCGGCAGTATTTACATCAACATCAAGGGCAGTTACCACGCTCTTTATCTTTATTCATTGGTAATGTGCTTGCAGCAGAACAAGGTAAACGGCATTTGCCGGATCAAGTTGATTTTAATCGAATTTGGAAAAATACGGATACCGCTGAAGAAAAGATGATCCAACAGATTTTGGCACAAATGCAGAGTAAAAAAGTATTTGCCAGTGTCGATATTCATAATAATACCGGAATGAACCCCCATTATGCCTGTGTCAATAAATTAGAAGCAGATTTTTTATTTTTAGCAAGTCTGTTTAGTCATAAGGTGGTCTACTTTTTACGTCCCAATACCGTGCAATCTATGGCTTTTTCTTCACTGTGTCCGGCTGTAACAGTAGAATGTGGGGTTGCAGGGAATATGGATGGTATTCAACATGTCCGTTATTTTATTGAAAAAGTGATGGCATTAACACACTTTGATCATCCTCCAGCATATTTGTCGGTGTATCATACGATTGCTACGATAAAAGTGCCGCCAGAATTTGATTTTGTTTTTAATTCAGAATGTGATGCCAAGTTATGTTTTAGAGAAGATATTGATACGTTAAATTTTTGTGATTTGCCAGTTAATACGCCCATTGCATATTTACCTATTGATCCATCTGCTTATTTATACGCTTTTAATGAACAAGGTGAAGAAGTAAGGGAACAATTTTTACACTATTTGAATGGTTCTTTATGTACTAAAGTGCCAGTGATGCCTGCTATGTTAACATGTAATAAAGAAATTGTCCGGCAGGATTGTTTATGTTATTTCATGGAACGAGTTATATAGTAGTGCGTAAAAGCATACATAACGAGGTATAATGGCTAAAAAAATTCTTATTGTCGATGATGAAGTCAGTAATATTAAATTGTTAAAACAAATATTACAGCAAGAGTATCAGATTATTGTGGCTAAAAGTGGTTCAAAGGCTTTGGAATTAGCAAGGCAAAATCCCCCTGACTTAATTTTACTTGATATCCAGATGCCAGAGATGGATGGCTATCATGTCTGTCAACGCTTAAAAGCAGATAGCGATACACAAGCCATACCCGTTATTTTTGTTACTACAAGGAGTGAATTAGAAGATGAGTGCAAAGGTTTTGATGTAGGGGGAGTTGATTATATTACTAAACCTATCTCTCCCCCTATTGCATTACGGCGAGTACGTAATCATATTACCATGATGGAGATGGAACAAAAGAGAAGTATAGCAAATGAACGTAACCGTATTATGCGAGATATGCATGATGGGATTGGAGGACAATTAATTTCTGCATTGGCAATGGCAAGTAATGAAGATTATTCTCGTAAGGATATTGAAACTACCTTGCATCATGCCTTGACAGATTTACGCTTGATTATTGATTCGATGGATTCAACATGTGAAGATATTGACAGTGTATTAGCGGTATTTCGTTCACGTATTGAGCAACAATTAGCCATTCATCAGATCACTAGCCATTGGCAAGTAGGAGATATAGAACAAGAAGTTTTATTAAATGCAGATAAACGCTTACAATTAGTGCGTATCTTACAAGAAATTGTGAATAATATTATCAAGCACAGTGGTACATCAGAAATGTATGTACAGACCAATATGCTAACGTTACATACAAAAGGAGCTGAAAATCAGGGAATGTGTATTAAAATCACTGATAAGGGTAGGGGATTTAATATAGAAAATCATCAACGAGGGCGTGGAATAGGTAATATGCAACAGCGTGCAAAAAAATTAGGGGCAGAGCTAACAATAACATCTAACGATAAAGGAACACAAATTACTATTATTATTCCTTTATCAGAGACTGAGGTACTTTAGCTTGCAAAAATACACTTTTTATGTATGGGGTATGTAGAATTAAAGTGGGTGAGAATATTAATAATACTATTTATACAGTTTTTTTAGTAGAGGATGATGAGCCGACTAGAATAAGATTAGTCAAAGCGGTAGAAAATCATCCTCAATTACAAGTATTAGGGCATACGGGAAATGTACAAGATACGCTAACCTTTTTTACACAGCATCATTATCCAGATATTTTTTTGACTGATTTGGGGTTGCCTGATGGGACAGGTATAGACTTAATTAAGTCAGTACAAAAAGCAGCGGCTGAAATAGAAATTATGGTAATTACTGTCTTTGCAGATGAGGAAAATGTGATTGCAGCTATTGAAGCAGGAGCCAGTGGGTATTTATTAAAAGATGCGAGTGTGGAAAATGTAGGACATTCAATTATGCAGTTAAAAGCAGGTTATTCACCATTAAGCCCTGCTATTGCCCGGCATGTTTTAAGGCGTTTTATGACACCAGATAATGTATCTAAGGAAGTGTCAAATCAACAAGTAGATATACCGCAATTAACTGCACGAGAAAAACAAGTTTTAAAGTGTATTGCTAAGGGTTTTTCATACAAGGAAACGGCAGCCTTACTGGAAAACTCTGTACATACAGTGACCTCGCATATCAAGAAAATTTACAAAAAGTTATCAGTAAAATCTCGTAGCGAGGCAGTATTTGAAGCAATTCAATTAGGTATTATTGATATGTGAAGAGACGTCTATTCTCTTGCAGAGAAACGCATTCTATCTTCTGTTGATTCATCTATTTTAGCATGGATTAAATTTTCATAATAAATATCCGCACCCCCTTTCATAAAATAATAATTTTTTACATTATGTTTTTCTAACAAATACTGTAACCAGCGTACTTGTTTTCCAGTGGCATCATAAATTAATAAGGTTTTATTTTTCTTGTTAATACGTGCTAAATATCTACGCATTTTAACCGTATTATCCATTTCAATATGTTTTTCATTAAAGATAAAAATACCTAAACCTTTACGTTGTCGTTTATCTCGAACATCCAAAATAGTGCTGTTATCCTCCAAAGCTTTATTATTAAATTCTTCAATGGTTAACATGTGTGCATTCAGATCTTTTGTGGATAATAATTTTTTCGGATTTTTTAATGTTTCTCCCAATAAAAGTGCTTCATCAGGATAGGCTTTTGACCAGTCAAAGATACCGGCATCAAAGGCATAACAATCATCAATTTGAGCACGTATTGTTTTCATTACGGCTTTATAGGATTTCATGCAAGTATGTCCATTACAATAAAAAACCAGTTTTTTATCACTTTGAGCGCGAATTTCCTTTACTTTAGGAATGAAGGATTTATTAGAAATTGGATTATGAATAGCACCAGCTATATGTAACGTGTCATACTCGAAAGCAGAACGTACATCAATAATAATAACATCCTCTTTTTGTTGATGTAATTCTTCAAGCCCTATATATTTTACTTCAGGATATTTACTTCTTCCTGGAAAAGAGCCAGCAGCAAAACTGCTTTGTAAAATGAATAAACACAGCATAAGTGTGATAATACGATACATAGATTTCCCCTAATGTTCAGTATGTAATGATATTAAATATACAACATCATTGCTTGCAAATACATAGTTCTAGTATAGCGGATAGGAATAAAATATATATCCCCTAAATAAGGGATTACATTTTTTAATTCTTTCCCCGTTAAAACTGGCTTGTTGTATTTAACCATCTTATAGCATCATCCATGTCATAATTATCAATATATTTATCTAATATATAAAAATCTTTTTCTGTGAGATATGGTTTTAGTTTTTCTAATGTACAGGAAATTTTATTTGGATCAGATTGTTGTAAACAGGTGATAAGTTGCTGTACCAAGATAAGTTTATCTTGCTTTTTAACAGGCTGTTTTTGTGGTACAGAAGTGCTGGCAGGGGGTGAGGAGATATTTTCTTGAATATAATGGACACTAAGTTGTAGTGCCTGAGAAAATGCAGAAAATAAAGGTTTTAAGGTATGGTAATGTTGCTGCTTAATAGCAATATGTAAACGCTGGGCAGTCTGTTCTACATGGGGCATACATAAATTACCGGCTAAACCTTTAATTCGATGTGTAAGTTCTAATACACGTTGATAATCTTTTGCTTGCAGGGCAATTTGAACAGCTTGATCATCATGGGCATGTTGTTGGCTAAAATCGTGTAGAACAGCAAAATATATCGCTTCATCTTTCCAATATTGTAAGCCTTTTTTACCTTGTATAAGGGACTCTTTATTAAAAGATGCAGAATGGGTAGTGCTGTCTGTGGTCTGTTTTGTGGTAGTGGGTAAGGGATCAATAACAGTAAGATGTTGCTGTAATTTATCAAATAATAGCCCAAAATCTATCGGTTTAGTAACGATATCATCCATGCCTGCGTGTAAACATTCAGCCATATCTTCTTTTAAAACACTGGCAGTTAATGCAATAACAGGGATGTGTCGAGAGCTATTTTTTTCTTGTTCTCGAATAGAGCGAGTTGCTGTTAAACCATCCATAACCGGCATGTGAATATCCATTAATATTGCATCAAAATGTTGTTGTTGTAATAATTCTAGTGCTATTTTGCCATTTTCAGCTTGAGTGACTTTATATCCGGCAGCTTCTAAACGGATACAAGCAAGTAATGCGTTAGTTTTGACATCATCAACAATTAATAAATGATAGCAAATGGTACTTTTAGGGGTAGGTGTAGAAGGTGAGGAAATGCTTGATTTGCTAGCCTGACAGGCAGTTAATACCATCGGTAAATAAAAATGAACCTGAGTACCTTGATGGACAATACTTTCAATCCATATTTTACCCCCCATTTTAGTAATTAATTGTTTACTGATGGTCGTGCCTAATCCAGTACCTCCAAAATGGCGAGTAGTGGAATCATCTGATTGGGTAAACGCATCGAAAATAGTATCAAGTTTTTCACTAGGGATACCAATACCGGTATCATGGATTTGAATATAAGTAACGTGTTGTGCTGCTACTAAATGTGTATCATCGGATATAAATATATTGATCTCTCCTTGTTTTGTGAATTTAATTGCATTTCCCAGCAGATTGATAAATATTTGTCGAATCCTAACAGGATCACCCACTAAACAGGCTTTATTATGTAGCACTTCATCATGTAGTGTAATGGTGATATTTTTTTCTTGTGAAGCTAATTTTAATGTATTGAGTACACTGCTTAGTAATTCTTTGAGATTAAACTCTACTTTTTCCAGGGATAGTTTATTATTTTCCATCTTACTAATATCTAAAATATCAT
Organism: Gammaproteobacteria bacterium; assembly: GCA_026994225.1. Lineage (GTDB taxonomy): Bacteria > Pseudomonadota > Gammaproteobacteria > GRL18 > GRL18 > JALWRI01. The sequence goes on from JALWRI010000113.1 coordinate 102,786, forward strand.
TGAGTAGATGTAATAAAGATCGTGCAGAGCTTTCTGCCGTAGTAATATAGCCTAAATAAGGTTCGGGCAAGGTATATTGCTCTAAGGTTAATTCTAAAAAACCAATTACAGCGTTCATGGGGGTTCTTAATTCATGGCTCATATTAGCTAAAAATACACTTTTTGAATGATTTGCTTTTTCGGCATGTTGTTTGGCAAGTAATAAATCAATAGTAGATTGTTGTAATAATTCTCCTTGTTTTTCGAGTAATTGTTTAGACTTTTTATTTTTAAAAAAGGCTAATAGTATGATTAAAACCAATAATAAGAATAAAACAAGGATTAAGATTAATAAATACAGCATATTTTTTTGATATACAATTTCTTTATTTTGTTCTTTTAAAATATGTTGTTGTTGTTGGATTTGGCGTGTTTGATGGTGTAACGTCTTTTTTTGCTGCTTTAAATTCTGTTTTTGTGTTTCTATTAAGCGTTGTTGTTCTTGTAGTATTTGTTTACGCTTGAGTATTTCTTGCTGTTGTGAACTAACTTGCAAGTCAAAGGCTTTTTCTTGTTGATCAATGATAAGTAATAAGGTGTTATATCGTTCAGTTTGTGTACGTATTTTATGTTGATACTTGCGAAAGGCTTGTCGTTGCTGATTAAGTTCATCTTGTTTTTGTTGCAGTGTAGTTTGCGCTTTATATAGATTTTGAGTCAGTTGTGTGATGGTTTTTTTAAGATCCTGAATGTTTTCTTTAAGGAGTTGATATTGCTTTTCATTTTGAATAATTTGGTTTTGTAAATGATGCAAGTTTTGTTGTAAGCTTGTAACGTATTGTTGATTTTTTTGTAAATGAGTTTGAGAATCTTTATATAATTGTGCTATATCAATCTCAGATCCCCCTAATAAAATAATATTAGGGCTTATTGTAAGATGATGGTTGAGGATATTGGCTTTATTTATTCTGAATTTTAGGGTGTTATCCTTTTCATCATAGAAATCCAACATAATATCATGGGGATTATCTGCATGGTCTGTAATTAACAAAATGGGATGATTGTGAATTTTTTGATAAATGCTTTTTAAATGTTGTACATAATGGTTGGCAACAAAAAGGATTTGTATATCCTCGGGAAAAGATAAATCAGTAGAGTAGCTAAGGATTATCTTTTTGTTATGTAAGGTAGCATTTTTGGTAATATATTGTAACGCATGGTAATGCTTTTTGTTAGTATCTATTAAATGAATTTTATAATAACGAAGGGTTTTATTATTAGTCCATGAAATGTTTTGAGCGAGTTGGTAAATATAGGTTGCTACAATATTATCTCGAATATTAGATACAGCATAATCAGGGGTAGAAAAAAGGAGGGTAACAATGAAAAAAACTGACAGACCATAAGACCTGCCAGTTTGTATTAGTAGGTAAGATAACATACCTGGCAAGTAGGTGATTAGTTATCACGATTTTCTAATAATTGTTTAATGATAGGTGCCAAGATAATTTCCATAGCAAAGCCCATTTTTCCGCCTGGTACAACAATACTATTACGACGAGACATAAACGAATCTTTGATCATATCTAATAAATAAGGAAAATCGACATTAAATTTTTGTGGATCACGAAAGCGGATAACAACAAAACTTTCGTCTGGAGTAGGAATATCCCGTGCAATAAAAGGATCAGAGGTATCAACTGTAGGTACACGTTGAAAATTAATATCCGTGCGTGAAAATTGTGGAGTAATATACTGAATATAATCAGGCATACGGCGTAAAATGGTATCTACGATAACATCGGCAGAATAACCACGCTGTGCATTATCTCTATGAATTTTTTGAATCCATTCCAGATTAACAATAGGTACAACACCAATGAGTAAATCAACATGTTTTGCAATATCGACACCCTCTTCTTCATTGACTGCTCCACCGTGCAAGCCTTCATAAAAAAGGACATCAGAGCCTTCAGAAATATTTGCCCATTCGGTAAATTCACCTGGTTTTAATGGTGCATAAGGGGCCGCTTCTTCTTCACTGTGTAAATAATAACGGCGTTGACACATACCATTATCACCGTAATCTTTAAAAGTTTTTTCTAAAACATCAAATAAATTGCCTTCTGGACCAAAATGGCTGATGGTTTTACCTTCGTCAGCAAAGCGGGTGATCGCTTCTTTCATTTCCTGACGGTTGTAACGATGGTAACTATCTCCTTCAATAATAGCTGGGGTAATATTTTCACGATAAAAAATATGTTCAAAGGCATTTTTTACCGTAGTAGTGCCAGCACCAGATGAACCAGTAACGGCAATCACGGGATGTTTTTTAGACATAATGTCTCCTTTACTTTATTGTTTGGATTGATGCTATATAGCGTTTATTTGGAAATAAATATTTACTCTGCCTAGTAGAGTAAATGCTAGAACAATTAACTGGGCATTTTAACGGAAATCATAACATTGCGATATAAAAACCTTTAAAATAAGGGTAAATTATTCACCGACATCACATAGTAAGCTATTTTTAGATGTAGTTTATGATTTTTCTCTATCAATAGCACGGTATGCAATATCAGTGCGATAATAAGCATTAGGCCAATCAATATGCTGTATAGCTTGATAGGCTTTTTGTTGTGCTGTTGCTACATCATCCCCTAATGCAACGACACAAAGCACTCGTCCCCCATTACTAACAATCGTTTGTTGCTCTTCATCATAACGTGTACCGGCATGGAATACTTTGCATTCGGGTTGGTTGATAGTATCTAAATGTTTGATTGGTTCATTTTTGGGATAATTACCTGGATAGCCATTTGCTGCCATAACCACCCCTACTGCACTTTGCTCTGACCATTTTGCACTAATTTGATCCAGTTTTCCTTTGATAGCATATTGACACAATTCTACTAAATCTGATTGTAAACGCATTAATATAGGTTGTGTTTCAGGATCACCAAAACGGCAGTTATATTCTAGTACATGGAGTTTTCCCTCTGGGCTAATCATTAAGCCAGCATAGAGAAAGCCATGATATGGATTCCCTTCTTCAGCCATACCCTTTATAGTGGGTAAGATAACGTCTTGCATAATTTTATCATGCAATGCGGCATCAATAACGGGAGCTGGGGAATAAGCACCCATCCCTCCTGTATTAGGACCTTTATCTCCATTATCACGGGCTTTATGATCTTGTGAAGTAGCTAAAGGTAAGACATGTTCACCATCGACCATAACAATAAAACTGGCTTCTTCCCCAATTAAAAATTCTTCAATAACAACACGATGACCAGCTTCACCAAATACATTCCCAGAAAGCATATCAGTAACACTGGCAATGGCTTGTTGTTCCGTCATTGCCAGAATAACGCCTTTTCCGGCAGCAAGTCCATCGGCTTTGATAACAATCGGAGTACCTTGTTGTTGGATATAAGCAATGGCATCTTCAAGTTGACTAAAACTTTGATATTGAGCAGTGGGAATATGGTGTCGGGAAAGGAAATCTTTAGTAAATTCTTTAGAGCCTTCTAATTGTGCGGCAGCTTGTGTTGGACCAAAAATAGCAAGATCATGTTGTTGAAAATAATTAACAATGCCTTGTACTAAAGGTGCTTCAGGGCCAACGATAGTTAAATCTATAGATTGTTGTAACGCAAAGGCTAATAAACTATCTATATCTGAAGCCATAATATTCATATTGGTGACTTTATCTTCTAATGCCGTACCTGCATTACCGGGTGCAACATATATTTTGTCAACCTGTGGAGATTGTGCGATTTTCCATGCCAGTGCATGTTCACGACCACCATTACCAATAATAAGTACTTTCATTGTGATTAAAATCCTGTATGTTATTTTCAGGAGGGTAATCATACCTTGTCAAAACTATTTGATAAAGCAAAAGGATAGATCATGTCTATAACAGCTAACGTCATTCCACAGCAATGTTTTATTACTGGAACAGATACCGAAGTAGGCAAAACGTATGTCAGTCATTTAATATTACAGACCTTGGCACAACAAAATAAGTACTGTTTAGGAATAAAACCTATTGCAAGTGGGGTAAGTGGAGAGGATGGATTATATAATCATGATGCGATATGTCTGCAAAAAGTAGCGACGGTGAAACGTCCTTATGCAGAGATTAATCCGTATCTTTTTAGTCTTGCCATTGCTCCACATATTGCTGCACAGCAAGCACAGAAAAAAATTGATATTGCCTATTTAGTAGCACATATTCACAGTTTGGAAGAATATACGGAATATATGTTAGTAGAAGGCGTAGGAGGATGGTTAGTGCCATTAAATGAACGAGAAACGGTAGCTGATTTGGCCATACAATTACAGTATCCTGTCATTTTAGTGGTAGCTATGCGTTTAGGATGTCTAAATCATGCTCTGTTAACAGCATTAGCTATTGAACAAAGTGCTGTTCCTTTTGCTGGTTGGATAGCTAATACTGTGTGTCAAAAAATGCCTTATTGGGATGAGAATATAAAAACATTAAAAGAGCGGATTAATGCGCCTTTATTAGCAATTATTCCTGCAAAGGGATGATCGAGTAGCAAATATAGTTTGACGTTTAAGGCACAGAGCTTATTTTAGCCTGGAGTGTATGTTATGACCAGTGCGTAATTGTTTAATTAATTGTCGGCTGGGATGAATAAAAGGCATGGCCTGCAATGCTTGATGTTGATGACATAAATGCTGAGCTAATAATTGTGCGCCAAAAAAACTAGAATTAATCCCCCGTGAACCATGTGCGGTATTAACATATAAACCAGGTAGATAAGGGACTGTTATGTTATCTGCCAGCGTTTTTCCCTGGCGGATGGCCTGAAAGGTCTTTAGATAAGCTGTCGCATCAGGAATAGGACCTATAAGCGGTAAATGATCCCTGGTGCTAACACGTATGGCAGTGCGTCCTGTTAACTGAGGTAATGAGGATGGAGTGTGTAATTGGGGTAAATGTTGTTGTAATAAGGAAAGATTATATTGCTGTGCGGTTAAAGATAAACCCCTTTGATGTGGTTTTTGATAGCTTGCTCCAATAATATACTTACCTTCAAAAGAGGGCAAGAGATAGCCTTGATGGCAAATGACCGTTTTAGGGAAAGAAGAAAGGGCATAAGGTGGAAGGTAAGTCAGTTGTCCCTGAGTTAATTGTACCTCTAGCCAGGGGATAAATTGTTGTACGGTAGCCGCATTGCACAATATTAAAATAGCCGCACTTGCTTGGCAATGTTGTTGATTATCAAAGACATGCCAAAGTCCATTATAGTATTGTATGGATGCAATAGTCGTTTGATAATGTATAGCAAGTTGTGCTGTATGTTGTAAATAATGTTGGCAAAGTGCCAGAGGACGGATAAAACCTAACTGTGGAAAAAAAATACCAGGATAGGAGCTAGGAACATGCGTATAATCTTCCACTTTATTAGCAGGAATGGATTGTACTGACAGGGTAGGGGGACGTTGTTGTAAATAGCGTTGCTGTTGTTGTTGACGTTTACTATTGTAAGCAAGTTGTATCACGCCAGTGGGATGATAAAGAGCAGGATATTGTTGTATATAGGATAAAAAAGCCTTAATAGATGCATCATAATAACAGGCTTCAAGACTGGTATTGACACTAATATAGGGGTGAATAACGCCAATTGGATTGCCTGATGCTTGTGTTGCACAGTGAGCATGTTGTTCAAATAGATGTATTTTCCATTGTGATTGCCCTAAGTGGTAAGCACTAGCGCATCCAGCTAACCCTGTGCCAATGATGATAGCTTCTCTTTGAGTAGTATTGATTGGGGGTAAACGTTGTGCAACAGTATATTGCATTATTAGGATAGTGTTGGATTGCGGGCGGCAAGTAGCGTATCTGTTTGTTGCATTGCTTGATCAGGGGCAGGTTGATAATGTTGTATTGCATTCCATAATTCTCTTGTATGCCACTTATGGTCATATGTGGAGGAATAAAGACGTGCATCTAATTTGCTAATGGCATCTGCTAATGGTATATCTTTTGCGACATGGGCAATATCATCTAAGTGTTGAAAACGCTGAGAGGGCCAGTGATATTTTGCCCAAAGTAATAAACTGTCTTTACAGGCTTGTAAATCTTCCACTTGACAGGCTTTTTGAAATAATTGCTGTTGTTGTGCATAGGTATGTTGCTGTTGTTTTAGCGTTTTATTCAGCGTAGTGTTTATTGCAGTGGGTCGATGTTTACTTTGCAATATGATGATACCGATAAGGGCAAAAATAAATAATAGGAAAGCACTTATTTTCCAAAAAAGTGCCTTTTTATCAGCACTAATGCTATGAGGATGAGGGGATGCAGGAACAGAATTATTAGTGATTAAATCATTATCTGAAGCCGTTACTGTAATAGTTTTAGCTGGAAGTTGGCTCACCTTTTCTTGTGCTAGTTGCGTATCCCACCAATGTACAGAAATAGCTGGTAATGTATAAGTACCTGTTTGAGTAGCAATCCATACGCTTTTTATTTCTTTGCTAGTAATGATATTTTGTCCTTTAATTTGAGTATGTATAACCGGTTTTTCGGGATAGACCTTAAATGCTTTAGGAGCATGTTGTGGGATGTCTGGCAATTGGGTTGCTAATATGTCCTGGACTTGGATACGTAGCGTACGAGTAATGGCTGTGCCTGTCTGTATGGTAGCAGGATTTTTTGACCAGCTTTCTTGAAGTTGTAGTTTTTTACCAGGTAGCCAATAATATTGGCTTTTTATTTGTGCAGGTTTAGGTAACACTGTGACAGTAAGCGGCTTGCTGCGGCGTAATACAGTTTTATGATTACTCGATGAGGCATTATCAGCTATTTCCCCTTGAAAAATAACGGCAGGTATAGTGAGCGTACCACTTTTTTGTGCAAAGACCGCATAGCGGCGTTCAATAACATGATAATGATGGTGGCTTATTTTCGTATCATAACTAATATCATCCCCTAATTTTTCAACCAGTGCAGAAGGAACGTGTAAGTCTGCCAATTTTCCTTCAGTTAATACAACACGATAATAAAGTTGTAGGGTAAGCACTAATTTTTGTTGTACATAGAGTGCTTTTTTAGGGTGTTGATGGATTTGAATAAAGATAATATCTTCTTGTTGTTGGCTTTGTTGAAACGTATTAACTTGAATACGAATAGGCTGACTTTGTTCATTACCTATTTTAATAGCCGGTATTTCTAATAGGCCAGTTATTTTAGGTGCAAGAGTGAGTGTCCACAGGGTTTTATGTGTACGAATACCATTAATAATGCGAATACTGTTACTTTTATGTTGTTTGATAATATCAACGTATTGTTGTAAAACAGAAAATTGTGGTTCACCTCGTCCCGTACCCTGGCGGGTAATAGTTAACGTAAAGGTATCATTGAATGAGATCGCACTTTGATCCGTTTTAACATTGATACTTGCCCTTCCAGGAAGGGAAAAAATAACACTAAGTAGTAAGAATAAGAGCTGTTTTACCATGTATGTGCCTGATTTTCTATCGCTATCGAAGAATGTTGTGTTTTGCGTTTAAATTTACGGCGTAAAAGCCCCCCTGGATCATCAGGAATATGTTTTAACCATTGTTCCATAGCTTGTTGTGATTCATCATATTGTTTTTTTGCTTGGGTAGCGACTTGTGGTGAGGAGGAAGAGGGAAGTTTGTTAGAACGAGAGCGAGGAGGGGATTGTGTCAGTAGTTGCTGTATTAATTGGAGGTTATCTTTAGCATCTTGCATAGCAGGATTAAGTTGTAATGCTTTTTGATAGGCATCAATGGCTTTTTGATAACGTTGTAGCTGTGCTAGGCTATTACCCTGATTATAATACTGATCTGCCTTATTTAAACTTAAGTGTGCCTGGGAGAAATAATGCAATGCCTGTTGGTAATCTTTTGCTTGATACCATGCACTTGCTTTCCAGGCTTTATTTTTAAATAATTTTGCCGCTTGCTTAGGGCGTTGTTGCTGCAATGCTTGGTATCCTTGTTGATCAGCATTCAGCCATAAACTATCCCACATGCCGGCATAAGAGGTGTCAGGAATGCTATAAGGTAATAATAATAATACCATTAACCAACCCTGTTTTGCTCCAAATAAAAATAAGGGGATTAAAACTAATACAAGCCAAAATCCTTGATCATGCCATAAAGACTGATGATTAAGTTGTGCTTGCTGTGTACCTTGTCCTTTTAGTGTATGGGCAAAAATAGTCTGTAGATCTTGATCATCATAACGGCTGCGCACATACTTACCTCCACCGAGAGAGGCTAATTCTTGTAATGTTGTTTCAGTAAGTTGGGTAATTACTTTCTGATTATATTGATCGACATAATAAGTATTATTTTTAAGTGGGATAGTGCTACCAGAGAGAGTGCCAAATCCTAGTACCGATAACTGATGACCTGCCGCTGCAATATCTTCAGCTACGGAGTAAGCCTTGTCATTATATATTCCATCAGTGAATAACAATAATTGTGCGCTATGTATTAGGTTATCTTCTAATAATGTTTTTGCTTCTTGTAAGGCATATTCAGGTGCGCTGCCTTTTACGGGCATAATATCGGGATGTAATACATGCAGGATATTTTGTATGGTATTACCATCAGGCGTAGGAGGAATAACGAGATGGCTATCTCCTGCATAAACGAGTAGTGCAATGTGTTTTTGTGGATATTGTTGTATTATATCTGTAATTTTATGTTTGGCATGGATTAATCGGGAAGGAGCGATATCCTGAGCTAACATGGAATAGGATAAATCAAGTAAAATAACGACACTCTCTTTATCTTCATATAAAGCGGTGTCTTTTTTATTCCAGCTAGGGCCTGCAAGAGCAATAACGCTGAGAAAGGCAAATAGTATAAAATAACTTAAAGGATAACGAGATGGGCTGTGGTATGGTAGTAAAAAGGGAAGAAAACGGGCTTCACAAAAAGTGCTTTTTTGTGTAGCTGGTATTGATCGTAAATACCAGAACAGTATACTCAAGGGCAAAAATAATAATAGCCATAATGGACGAAGAAAATGAAAATTTTCCAGCATATCTTTTCCTTAGCGGAGTGTTTTCTTAATTAATAATAATAATAAAAAGCATAATACGATGCTAAGTGGTAAGTAAAATAATTCTTGTAAAGGTCGGTAGCTTTTTTTATCAGAATGCACAGGTTCTAATTTATCTAGTTGCTCAGAGATATGGATAAGAGCTTGACTATTTTTAGCTCGAAAATATTGTCCTCCAGTGAGTTGTGCGATGGTTTGTAATGTTGTTTCGTCTAAATCTGAAGCAGGGTTGATTTGTCGTTGACCAAATAAGGTAGAAACGGTTGTTGTATCACTTCCTACGCCAATCGTGTAGATACGTAATTGTATTTGTTGTGCAAGCTGTGTAGCTTGTAGAGGGGAAATTTTACCACTGGTATTTGCACCATCAGTAATAAGTATCAGTACCCGACTTTTATTCGGTATATCTTTTAAATGTTTGATAGCTTGTCCAATAGCACTGCCTAATGCAGTGGATTTTCCTGCCATACCTACCTCTGCTTCTTGCATCAAGGTTTTTACCGTATTTCTGTCATAGGTAAGAGGCGCTTGTAAATAGGCTTGATCAGCAAATAGAATTAATCCGATACGATCCCCTTGACGTTGTGTAATAAAAGTATCCAAGACTTTTTTTACTACATCGAGTCGATTAATAGTTTGTCCTTTCCAATGCATATCAGTGCGCTGCATACTACCTGAAATATCGACTGCTAACATGAGATCTCGTCCTGTTAAGGGAAGTTGTATTCTTTCTCCAAGTAGTTGTGGACGTGCCGCAGCAAGGAGTAAACAGAGCCAGATAACAGCTAACAACAGGCTAGATAAATAACTATGTTGTTTTTTAGTATCGGGATAGGCTTGTAAGCGAGATAAAAAAGGCACTTGTAATAACTGCTTTTGGGACGATATACGGGGTTTGATAAAAAAAACAAGAGGAAATAAAAGCAATAGCCAGGGCCATTGAAAGCTAATTATCATGATCCTGATCCTTTTCCACTATCTTCTATCCATTTATGAATTAACTGAATAAGGGCTTCTTTATCAAGACTTTCAGCTAATTGTTTTTGATAAGGACCTGATAGCAGGACTTTACCTACTCCCTGTGTAAACTCTTGGGTATTACCGGTTTTATCTAAATAGCGTAACCAGGCTTGACCCGTAAGTTGAGCAACTTCAGTACGTGGCGAAATAATAATGGCTACTCGCCGTAATAAATCTGATAAGGCCTTTAATAATAAAACAGGGTTATTTTGATATTCACTTTGAGTTTGTATTTGTTGTAATTCGGTTAAAGCTAAACGCCGAAATAATTGTTGTTGTTGTTTGTTATATAGATAGTGTATAAAAAATATAATAATAGATAAACATAATAATATAATTATCCACCATCCTATACCCGAAGGGAAGCTGCTAACAGGTGGGGGTAAATGTATATCATGTAATTGTGAAAGTGAATTCATAGATTTATTATATGTGAGATAAAAAAATAAAAGATATATTATCATCCAGCTCTTTTCTTGATGATTTATAATAATAAAATATACTCGCTAAAGTAAGTTTTTTTCTTTATTTAATGTAAATAAGGAGAAAATTATGGTGATAAAATAGGATTTTATTTAATTTATTTCTAAAAAAGTAGAATAAAAACTTGACATAAATACCACATTGTACGATTATGTTGTAAAAAAACACATACATGTTGTATTGCAGCAACAAATGGACTATTTGTATTATCAACATTGCAATCAATAGTGGATGGTTGAAAATAATTGGGGGAGTTTGGGAATGAATAAACATTGTTTATCAGTAATGATTGCGGCATCTTTGCTTGTACCTGGTGCAGCAATGGCAACAAATGGTATGTTACCTTTTGGATTTGGGATGAAATCAAAAGGTATGGGGGGAGTGGGGATTGCATTGCCACAAGACTCGATTGCGGCAGCAACTAATCCTGCTGGTATGGTGTGGGTAGGAAATCGAGTAGATTTTGGTTTGGAAGCGTTTTATCCCGATCGTAGTGGAAGTATATCGGGTAGCCAGAATCCATTATTTAACGGGGAGTTTGATGGTAATGAAACGCCCGGGTTTTATATCCCTGAATTGGGCTATAATACCTTGTTAAATGATGATATATCGTTTGGTGTGTCTTTAGTCGGCATTGGAGGAATGAATGTTGACTATGATCAAGGTATTGCTCTATTTAGTGCTAACCCTCAAACCCAATGGCAAGCAGATACTCATGCAGGAATTGACTTGGCAGCCGTACAATTATCGCCTAGCTTTGCATTTAAAATGGGTGATCATTCTTTGGGTTTATCGGTTAACTTGGTTGCACAGCAGATAAAAATACACGGCATACGTAATTTTCAGAGTCCATTCGTTACGACAAACCCTGATGCAGTCAGTGATAATGGTTATGATAAATCTTATGGTGCAGGATTAAGTTTGGGTTGGACAGGTAAATTTGGTGATAATCTGACTATTGGTGCTGTATATCATTCTAAAAATTATATGAGTAAGTTTGATGACTATGAAGGGTTATTAGCAGAGGGGGGCGATTTAGATACTCCTGCTTGGTATGGCTTGGGCTTTGCATGGAAGGCAGATGCCTTAACCGTAGCATTAGATATTACGCGTATAGAATATTCAGGGGTGAATGCTATTTCTAATGGTTTACAACCTCTCTCTTTAACTTATGTATGTCCTCCAGGGGCAGAAGCTAACCCTGAATGTTATGCCCCAACTTTTGCACCAGGTGAGCAACTAGGTGATAGTAGCGGTTCTGGTTTTGGCTGGAATGATATTATGGTATATAAGTTAGGTTTATCTTATAAATTAAATAAACAGATTATGTTACGTTTTGGATATAGTATTGGTGATCAGCCTATTGATGATGATCAAACATTATTTAATCTATTGGCTCCTGCAACGATAGAAGAACACATTACTATAGGATCAACCTGGACATATAAAAATGGTAGTGAATTTACTTTATATTATATGCATGCATTTGAAAATGAGGTCAAGGGGAATAGTTCTATTCCTCCACAAATGGGAGGAGGAGAAGCGAATATATCTATGGCACAGGATGCTTGGGGTATGGCATACGGCTGGAATTTTTAAGTATATGTCAAGGTGAGGTGGCTTTTTTTTAGTATCTTTGTAATTTTAACGGTTGCCCTGATAGTGGTAAAGCCGGAAAATTTGAAAGAACCCAGTTATCAGCCTTTTTGTCTGGCAGATGTATTGCTTGGTACAACCGATATTCAACAACTAACGAAGGAAATTAAAGAAAAGTTAATACAAGCTGATTTTAGCATCATAGGGGAATATAGCCCCTATGATACCAACCGAATAATAATAATAAGCAATACTTTATTAAAAGATATTGCACAAACAACGCAATTTGGTGCATATGCCGCAGTAGTAAGAGTTGCTATAACATTAGTTGGCGATAAGGTTCAAATAAGTTATAGCAATCCTTTGTATACTGCACATGTGTACCGTTTATCTAGCGATTTATCCCCTTTGGCAAAGTCATTACAAAATCTTCTAGGTCATAAGCAAACCTATGGTGCAGACCAACCTTTAAGTAAAACGCAGCTACGTAATTATCATTATATGCAAAGTATGCCATTTTTTACAGATTATCAGGTATTGGCAGAATATTCATCACAAGATCAGGCATTAAGGCAGCTTGAAAAAGGTTTTGCACGTTATCATCAGGATATTGTCAAGATATATCAATTAACACTGAGTAAAAATATCGCTTTGATAGGTTTTTCTGTACTACGAGGGGATGTCAGTGACCAACGTATTATGCGTAAACTTGATATTAAAGCAATTCGTAGTGCCGCTCATTTACCGTATGAACTATTGGTAAAAGATGGTAGTATCTATGCACTGGATGCCCGTTTTAGAATTGCTATTAGTTTTCCTTCTATCCCTATGGGGGGAGAACATAGTTTTATGAAGATACTTTCAGTACCTAATGTATTATATCATCTACTTAAAAAAGTAAGTAATCCGGTGGGGTAAAATATTTTTTGTATGTTTCTTTTATTCAAAAGTGTAAAATACTTATGTGTTAATAGAGAAAAATAATATTTTTTACTATTTTGTAGTGTATTAACGGGTGTGTTTATGTTAGGGAATGAGAATAAACTTATTGAATTATTTCGTGAATTAGATGTAGAACAGCAACATTCATTATTAGATTTTGCTGAATTTTTACATGCCCGTAGTGTCGGGAAAAATTTGGAAAATATTCCTGAATATGTTGAAATACCTCGTCCTGAATCAGAATCAGTAGTAGCGGCAATTAAGCGATTAGCTAAAACTTACCCGATGTTGAAACGCTCAGTAATGATGAAAGAAACCGCCGATTTAATGACTGATCATGTGATGAGAGGGCGTAGTGCGAAAGAAGTGATTGATGATTTAGAACACGTATTTAAAACGCATTATCATCATTTTCAAAAATAAATTAAAGAATAAGGGTATATTAACATAGGAATGTACTTATATTATGATTAAATTTTTTAACGATTGGTTTAATCGCTATTTTTCTGATCCACAAACAGTATTTTTAACTCTATTTTTAGTGATTGCCTTTGCAATTATCATTAATTTTAGTGATATTTTGATGCCTGTTTTTGCGGCGATTGTTTTTGCCTATTTACTAGAAGGTATAGTGCGTTATATTTCGCAAGGAAGCCATCGCCGTAGGCAGGCGGTTATTTTAGTCTTTTTATTTTTTATTGCTTTTATTGTCTTTTTTTTAGGTTTAACCCCTTTGTTATGGCAACAGGTTGCTGGTTTATTTAATGAATTACCAAAAGTGGTTGATCAAGTACAAGGACAGCTCTTGTTATTGCCTAAACAATATTCTTTTATTAGTGAAGAAGGCGTACGCAGTTTAAGTGATTTTATCCAAACTGAAATTAATAATGTGGGGCAAAATATTGTGCAGATATCATTTGCCTCTATTCCCTTTGTTATTAGTTTTATTATTTATGTCATTTTAGTTCCCGTGTTGGTGTTTTTTTTCCTAAAAGATAAAGTGCTTATTTTAGAGTGGTTTGAAAGTTTTTTACCTGGTGCAGGAGATAGAGAATTAGCGACACAGGTCTGGAAAGAAATGAATCGACAAATAGGTAATTATGTACGAGGAAAGTTCTGGGAAATTGTTATTGTAGGGGGAGTGAGCTTTTTAACTTTTGTTTTATTTGGATTAAAATTTGCGGCATTAATGGCGGCATTAGTTGGCTTGTCCGTGGTAGTTCCTTTTATTGGTGCAGCCGCTGTGACTGTTCCAATTACCTTAATTGCTTATTTTCAATGGGGTTGGGGGAGTGATTTTTTTTGGTTGATGACGGCATACTTTGTTATCCAAATATTAGATGGCAATGTGTTGGTTCCTCTTATTTTTTCTGAAGTAGTTAATTTGCATCCGATTGCTATTATCGTAGCCGTATTGTTTTTTGGTGGGTTATGGGGGCTTTGGGGGGTTTTTTTTGCGATACCGCTAGCAACGTTAGTGAATGTATTAATTACCGTATGGCCAAAATACAGTGGTAAAGCAGAAGTGGCAGAAAATAATTAATATATTTTATAATATACTCGCTGCGTAGTCAGCTAAACGTGAGCGTTCACCTCTACGTAGGGTTAGATGTCCGCTATGTGGCCAGTGTTTAAAGCGATCTACCACATAAGTAAGTCCAGAACTAGTTTCTGTTAAATAGGGCGTATCAATTTGAGCCACATTGCCTAAACAGACAATTTTGCTCCCAGGTCCTGCACGGGTAATAAGGGTTTTCATTTGTTTAGGTGTTAAATTTTGTGCTTCATCTATAATAATATAGCGGTTTAAAAAAGTACGTCCTCGCATAAAATTTAAAGAACGTATTTTTATCCATTGCTTTAAATAATCATGAGAGGCTTCTTTTGACCATTTTTCTTGCTGTTCCTGATGTAATAAAACTTCTAAATTGTCCATTAATGCCCCCATCCAGGGTTCCATTTTTTCTTCTTCTGTTCCGGGCAAAAAGCCAATATCTTCACCAACAGGAATAGTAATACGTGTCATAATAATTTCATGATAATGTTTTTCTTCAATAACTTGTTGTAGTCCTGCGGCAAGTGTTAAAAGTGTTTTCCCTGTCCCTGCCTGACCTAGTAAACTGACAAAATCTAATTCTGTATCCATCAATAAATTGAGTGCGTAATTTTGCTCCCGATTGCGGGCGGTAATTCCCCAAATTTCTTTTTTCTGATAATCATCTATTGAACGTAAAATGGCTTTGGATACAGAAGGTATTTCATAAATTTGTGCTTCAAAGCCTTGTTCTTCTATATAAATAAATTGTTTGGGATACCATTTTTCAATTCCTTCACCGTGTACATCATAAAAGGTTTTACCTTCTTGGTGCCAAGATTTTATTCCTTTATCATGTTGTTCCCAAAAATGATTATCTAATTCAATTGTTCCAGCATATAATAAACTGAGATCATCGAGGACTTTATCATTATTATAATCTTCAGAATAAATACTTAATGCAGCTGCTTTAATGCGTAAATTAATATCTTTAGAGACTAAAATAGCAGTAACATCCTTTTGTTCATTTAAAGCATGGGTAATGTTGAGAATAGTATTATCAACTTTTCCATAGGCTAAGGTGTCAGCAATACGACTGGATACGGCTTTAGTTTGGAAAAAGAGTTTACCAGTAGGGTAAATACTCGTTTGGCTTTCATCTTTATTGCTGTAATACTGTGAAAGAGGAATGCCTTGATTGATATCAGCTAAAGAAATAGACTGAATAAGTTCATCAAGAAATCGACTCACTTGTCGTGCATTGCGAGCAACCTCTGAATGTCCTACCTTATTGTTATCTAATTCTTCCAAGACCACTAAGGGTAAGTAAATATTGTGTTCAGCAAAGCGAAATAATGCACCAGGATCGTGAATAAGTACATTGGTATCAAGAATAAATAATTTTTGTGGTGAACGCATAAAAAACCTTATATCAATAAAAATGTTTTAAACGGGGATTATTACTTGAGTTGTTCCAATTAATCGCTCGTAGTCGGGCATTGCCCCACTTGCTAACTACTTATAATCGCCGATTATGTCACGTTATTATTATTAGTTCAATCATTCTGTTTGTAGTGCCTTTAATGCTGTTAATACCGTGAGTATCCTGTTTTTTCGTCTTTTAGTAGATAAGTCTTTCTTTATTTGAATTATTTTTGATGGGAAAAGGTGCTAACTCTTGCTTGGATAGGGTAGAATGACAGTTATTTTTCTAAATTTATATTACGGGATGGGGAGAATAAACAGATGTTTCAGGGTTCTATAGTAGCATTAGTAACACCTATGCATAAAGACGGTAGCATTGATTATGAAAGTTTACAGCGACTTGTTGAATGGCATGTTAGCCATGCAACAGATGCCATTGTTGCCGTAGGTACTACCGGTGAATCTGCTACACTAAATGAAAAGGAACATTGTGAGGTGTTACAACAAGTTGTAATAATGGCAGCGGGTCGGATACCAGTGATAGCGGGTACGGGTGCTAATTCAACACAAGAAGCTATCGATCTGACGCAATGTGCTAAAAAAGCCGGTGTAGACGCTTGTTTATTGGTAACACCTTATTATAATAAACCGCCTCAAGAAGGCTTATATCAACATTTTTATCAGGTTGCCAAAACAGTAGATATTCCCCAGATTTTATACAATGTACCAGGACGTACGGCTTGTGATATGTTACCTGATACGGTGGCACGATTGGCTAAAATAGAAAATATTATTGGTATTAAGGAGGCAACCGGTGATATGAGTAGAATTACCGATATTATTCAACGTTGTGATAAGGATTTTGCTGTCTATTCGGGTGATGATGCAACAGCAATGGAAGCAATATTATCTGGGGCAAAAGGGGATATTTCTGTTACAGCAAATATTGCGCCTAGAATGATGCATAATATGTGCAAAGCAGCATTAGAAGGAAGTAGAGCGCAAGCAGAAAGTATTAATAAGCGATTAATTCCTTTGCATAGAGATTTATTTTTGCAGGCAAATCCTATTCCAGTAAAATGGGCATTATATACTATGGGATTAATTGATGAAGGTATTCGATTACCATTAATCTCCTTAGATGCACAATATCACGCACAAATATATGCAGCAATAGAACAATCTAAAGATTAGAGTGATACCGTAATGATGGAGATATAAATGAGTAGGCAGCAGAAGATAAAAAGAACGATACAGTATATACTCTTGGTGGGGGTAGGGAGTATCTTGTTATCATGTGGGGGGG
>JALWRI010000114.1 GCA_026994225.1 Gammaproteobacteria bacterium
GAGGGTCATGAATAATTTTCGCTCCAGTTTCCTTTGCTAAAAAAGCCTCGGCTAGCAAGCCAACAATATAGTAACCCTCAATAAAATCACCTTTTTCATCGAACAAGAAGCATCTATCAAAATCACCGTCCCATGCTATTCCCATATCCGCTTGGTGTTTAATAACCGCTTCACTCGTATCAGAGCGGTTCTCAGGTAATAATGGGTTGGGGATGCCGTTAGGGAAATGACCATCGGGTTGATGATGAATCTTAATAAAAGTTATTGGCACATTTCTTTTGTTAAATTCAGATTCTATTTCGTCAATAATGATTCCTGCTGAACCATTACCTGCATTGACGACTAGCTTTATTGGCTTAATATCATCTAGGTTAATATAGCCAAGCAAATGCGAGATATAAGCACTCATGCAAGAAGCCTTAGAGAGTACTCCCCTTTTTTCTACAGGTAAAAAATTATTTTCCTCTGCTAACCGTTGGATATCCCTTAATCCCGTGTCACCACTAATAGGCTTTGAATTTTCACGAATAAGCTTCATGCCATTAAAGTTCATGGGATTGTGACTAGCCGTTACTTCAATACCTCCATCAAGTTTTAGGTATGATGTTGCGAAATATATTTCTTCTGTACCTGTTAGTCCAAGATCAATAACATTAACACCTGCATCTAATAAGCCATTAGATAGTGTCTTTTTCAATGCTTCGGAAGTTAAACGTACATCACCACCGACGACGACGTTTTTTGGCTGTAGATATTCCCCGTAAGCTCTTCCTATGCGGTAAGCTATATCATTATTTAATTCATTGCCTAATTGACCTCGGATGTCGTAGGCTTTGAAGCAGGTTAAAATAGTCATTTTAATTTTTATTTACAGATTTTCTAGTTATAAGCCAATTACCCATAACCAAGACATCCATTTTAGTTCTCAAAAAACAATCCAATGCTTCTTGTGGCTTACAAACGACGGGTTCATTTTCGTTAAAAGAAGTGTTAAGCAAAATAGGTATTCCTGTGAGTTTATCAAAAGCCTTTATTAAGTGGTAATAACGAGAATTTGTTTCTTCTGTTACTGTTTGTAGACGACCAGATCCATCTACATGAGTCACAGCTAATAACTCAGGTCTTTTTTCTTCACGTATTTGGAAGACTTGCATCATAAATGGGACATCATCATCTTCCTCAAACCAATTACTAACCTCTTCACGAAGGATTGAAGGAGCAAAAGGTCTAAAGGATTCTCTACGTTTAATTTTCAGATTCAAAATATCTTTCATATCTGCACGACTAGGGTCACATAATATTGAACGGTTGCCTAAGGCTCTTGGTCCCCATTCCAGCTTTCCTTGAAACCAGCCTATAACATTCCCATCTGCAATATAACTAGCTGTACGCTGGCTTAGTTCATCTTCATTATCAACAAATTCTACTGTGCAATTCTCTGTTTCAATTTTACTACTATTAGTACCTATTATGTGCTTTATTTCATCGTTAGAGAACTCTGGACCACAATAAGCATGATCCATAACAAAACTACGCTCAGCATCAGGATTTAATTTATACCATGCAGAATAAGCAGCACCAATTGCTCCACCAGCATCCCCTGCAGCAGACTGAATATAAATATTTTTAAAGGGTGTATTCCTATATACCTTACCATTGGCGACAGAGTTCATAGCACAGCCACCAGACAAGGCTAGCTTATCTAAGCCATGTTTCTTATGGAGTGTATTCAAGAGATGAAAGAAAGCCTCTTCATACATTTTTTGTATAGAGTGGGCAATATCAAAGTGATGTTGTGTTAATTTCTCTTCTTTACCTCTGATCGAGCCTAATAGCTCCGCAAGTTTAGGAGAAAATAATTCACCAATTTGAGGAGAGCCATTATCCCACTCATAATCAATTTTTTCTTTATGGTGTCGAAAATAATCGAGATTTAATTGATAACCCCCATCCTCTTTAAGCAATACGATTTGTCGCATCTCTTCTATATAAGTAGGCTTTCCGTAAGGAGCAAGCCCCATTACCTTGTATTCATCACCATAATGAGGAAAGCCAAGATACTGCGTTAATGCTTGATAAAAGATACCAAGTGAATGGGGGAAATAAACACGTCCATCAATTTCTATATCTGTTCCTTTTCCTACTCCCCAAGCACCACTAGCAAAATCACCAAAACCATCGACAGAAACAACCGTTGCATTATCAAAAGGTGAAACATGAAATGCAGAAGAAAGATGTGCCTCATGGTGCTCAATAAAAACAACTTTTCCAGTAAAGGTTTGATCAGGAAATAAGTCTTTTAGCTGATCTTCAACGGATGCTCTTTCTCGTTTATTTTTCGCACGATCTAATAGCATTTTTAAATCAGGGCGTTTAGCCAGTGTAAAGCCTATTTTTTTCCAAATATTGGCTTTAGAGTCTTGGTTGATTGCCAAGATGTCAATATCAGATAAACTTATATTTGCATTTTCCAAACAAAATTTAATTGATTCAGAAGGAAAACCTGCCCAATGTTTTATTCGACGGAATCGTTCTTCTTCAACCGCTGAAATTAATTGACCGTTTTTGATTAAACAAGCAGAAGAATCTCCATGATATGCGTTTATTCCTAATATATTCATATGTCTTAATTTACACCTATAATTTAATAATTGTGTTGTAAGCTTTATAGTGCTTTAAAGCACAAATACTAATATCAAGCTCTTTAATAGCAATTTCACGAGCACTGATGCCAAACTTTCTTCTCATTCCAGAGTCTGATACCAGAATTGATAATTTTTGAGATAAATTTAAATAATCCCCAACATCTACAATAAAACCATTAGAACCATTTTTTATAAAATGAGAAACATCGCCTACATTCGTTGAAACAATCGCCTTTTCCATTGACATAGCTTCAAAAAGAGTCATTGGTCCACTTTCCGAATTCGATGTACAGGCGTAAATATCGATACGCTTTAGTAGCCCACTCACATTCGCGCATTCTCCCAAAAAACAAAGGTTTTTAACTGATAAATTAACTGCTAGTTTTTGAAGACTTTCATAGTATTTTTTTTGGCTATTTTGAACGCGACCAATAACAATGAAAACCAAGCCTTTATAAATTTTATTCAACTTTTCTGCTGCCTTAATAAAAGTTTCTATCCCTTTTACAGGATTGATATTAGCAACAGTTCCAATAACAGTTTTCCCTTTGTATTTATTTATTAGTTCCAACACTTCATCGTTATTGCTTTTATTATCAGGAGAAAATATAGCGGTATCGACAGGAGGATGTATAATAAAAGAAGGTCGGTTTCCTTTTATAAAGGGTTGATAATACTCTTCTGATCGTTTTGCAGAATAGATATAGGCATCGGCGAGAAAGCTTAAAGACTTAAAAATACGACGAAATAGATAAGGCATATAGGCATCATTCAAATGCCAAATAATTTTTTTTCCCGCTAACTTAGCCGCTATCGCTCCTTTATACTGCCAAGAACCTCCACTAATATGAACAATATCATAGTCTCCTTGTTTTAAAAGCAAAGACAGTCTAATTACCTCATACGGGAAAAACAATACATAACGAAGAGCAATTCTCAACTCTTTAGTAATACGACTCATCCATATGATTTTATAAGGTATATTTAGTTTTTTACATTTATTCTTTAAAACTTGCGAATTTTCTTCTGGAAATATAACGGTAGTATTAACATTAGTATTAACAAGTACAGATGCCACTGTTACGATACGTGCTTGTGGTCCACCAAACTTAGCCTCTTCAAGGATATTGGCAATATTAATAGGGCGTTCTTGATTTTTTTTAAGCATTTTTAATTATTTTTTTATAATTAGCTGATATTAACAACAAGGCAATAGAGAAGAGAAATACATGGTTAATCCAAGCATCTTTACGAATACAATAAACTATAAAAATTATCAACCCCAGTGTATAGAGTACAAGCTGATCTGTATTAATAACGTGTATTTTTCTTAGTCTTAATAATTCCCCATAATATAAATATAATTTCACATGTATAATAAATAAAAGAACAAAACCAATAATACCCAGCTCTGTTATTATTCGTATCCATAGGCTTCCACCACCTATACGACTATAAAACAACCCTTCTCCAGAATAACCAACAGGGATAATAATTTCAAAAATATCATTATACATATATTTAAAGTTCCCTAATCCTACACCGAGACCATAAGTCGAAGTTATTGACTCGTAAGCGACTTTTGCGTTAAATACGAGTGTAGCAACCGTGCCAGATGCCATAAGATATTGGTCAATTGATGTATCATCGGTAATTATTTGAAGACCTACTTCTGCTTGTTCTAGCCTATTGGAAATAGTACCTTGATTAACTAAACCATATCCAATTAGAATAATAATAAGACCTCCTCCCACTTTTAATACCAAGCTATTCTTTCCAACAAAATAAAAATATAAAATTAACGATAATACTAAAGAGATATACGTTAGAGCAGAGAGTGTAAAAATGGCTCCTAAGAATAATACCAAAAACTTAGTTCTTTGTTTTAGTACTAATGTTATGTAGATAGATGGGGCAAGTAAGACACCTCCCCAAGAAGGCTCACCTAATAACCCTGTTGCTTTTAATAATATCCCAGAGACTTCAGCAGGTCCAAATAACTTTAAAGCAACTTCAGAATTAACAATATAAAGCATTTCATGGAAAATAACTGAAATCGCAAAAACCAATGATGATACTAGATAGGCTTGAATGATTTTTTTAGTATCTAAAAAACTAATCATTGAATATATTAATAAAAGAAAGATATACGCAATACTTATTTGAATAAATGAATTAATAAATCGTTCATATATAAAATCTGAAAAAATGATTGAAACAAAAGACGAAAAAAGTAAGCATAAAAAGAGAAAATTAATGCATTTACTTTTTCTTTGTTTTCTATAAAGGATAATAATCCCAGATGCAATCAGAAAAGGGACATACCATAATCTCAAGTCAACTCCAGTTATTCCTGATACTTGAAAGCCAGTGGAAAGAAACATAAAAAGAAGTAAAAAGTATATAGCCCTATTTATTTTCATTAGAATAAATTACCATTTAACACCTTTAAAAATCACATCTTTACGAATATTCTTTTTATATTTAGCAACAACCCCAAACATTTCGCTCATAGAATCTTCATTTAATAAATGGGGAGTGACACCAATATCCTGCAAGCCTTGATAAGTAGGATTATAGTAGTGTTTTTCAGCCTCTTTTCTTGGGTTTTCGATGTGCTCTACTTTTACATCATAGCCCAGTTTATTTCCTACTTTTTGGGTTAGTTCAGCCAGTTGATTTGCAGAAAATGTTTCCATAATTTGATTATATATTTTTAGCTCACCTTTCTTTGCTGGGTGTTTCTCTGAAGCGGCTATACACTGTAAAGTATCCTTTATATTCAGATAACCTCTAGTTTGCCCTCCTTCACCATAAACAGTTAAGGGGTAACCAACAATAGACTGTACAATGAAACGGTTCACAATCGTTCCAAAGACTTCATCGTAGTTAAATAATGTTCTTAAGCGTTCATCTATAGTAGATTCTTCTGTATCTATACCATATACAGGTCCTTGCATGAGGTCTGTTATGCTCAAATCCCACATGCGAACACCAAACCATCCAAGATCTGTATCCATTATCTTAGTAGTATGATAAAGAGAGCTGGCCTGCCTAGGAAAAAGAAACTTATCTTTCCTGCCTTTGTGCTCTATATCTAGCCAACCTTCTTCTATATCTATATTGGGTGTCCCGTAAACTCCCATTGTGCCAAGTTTTATAATATGAGTTTCTGGTGAAAAATCTCTAATAGCCCATATCAGATTATTAGTAACACGAAGGTTGTTGATGAGTGTAAAGTCGGCTTGCTTATAGTTTGCAACAGAATAGGGGGCTGATGGTTGTTCTGCATAATGAATAACCGTTTCAGGTTCTCCAGAAAACTTTTTGTCAATTACCCATTGATAGGTTAGACCATTGCCAGTAAATAAAGAACGCATAAATTCAGGTTCGGACAAGTCACCAATAACTACCTTTATTTCTTTACCTGTTTTTTCATGCCATATTCTTGCTCGTTCAATAAGCGTGGGTACAGGATAGAGCATACCACTATCTAATGTGACGCACGCGTTTCGTCTAAAGTAATTATCTACAACAGTGACATCATAGCCTCGACTTGAAAAGTGCATGGCAGTTGGCCATCCGAGGTAACCATCCCCCCCTAAAATCAAAAGACTCATTTCGCTGATCCTATTTAATTTATAAAAAACTAACTACCTAAAAGGTCATTTTGTAATAAAAAATCTTCTATCTCTTGATGTGACATTAAAGTAGCTTCGGAAGATATATAAGGATCATCCACATGCTCAGTCACTAAATCGTTATATTGATATACAGAGTCACTGTGTAAATCTCTAAATGCAGGCAAGACTGCAAAAAATTGACTTAATTCTAATGCTCGACTTGTTTCCTCATCACTCATAAGTTCTTCATAAAGCTTTTCCCCTGGTTTTGAACCAATAACATTAATAGTAATATCCTGTGGTTTATGCCCATATTTCTCTGCTAGGAGATTAATCATAACCTCTGCTAAATCAGAAATTTTCAAAACAGGCATTTTGGTAATAAATACCTCCCCGCCCTGTGCTATATTAGCAGAATTCAACACCAGTTTTACTGACTGCTCTACAGTCATTACAAATCTTGTCATTTCTGGGTCTGTAAGTGTAATTGGCCCACCATTTTTTATTTGTTGTTTAAATATAGGCACTACAGAACCATTCGACCCCAAAACATTGCCGAAACGAGTCGAGGCATAAGTTGTATTAGATTTATTAGCAGTGTTACTCGCAGCAGTCATTAAGCGTTCTCCCATTAATTTGGAAGTCCCCATCACATTGGTAGGATTAACAGCTTTATCAGAACTAGTAAAAATAACCTTATCGACTGAATTAGCTTCCGCTGCATGAATAATATTATGTACACCAATTATGTTAGTTTGGACTGATTCATAGGGCGAACGTTCGCATAAAATCACATGTTTTAATGCTGCACAGTGAAATACAAGATTGACACCCTGCATCAATCGAACCAACACATCTCTATCACGAATATCAGCAATATGAAAACTGGCTCGAGGATCATCAAGAAAACGCTGATCTATAAAAAATAATTCAGACTCGTTATTGTCAAGACCTATCACAAAAGACGGATTATAAGCTTCTTTATCAAGAAGAATCCTCATTATTTCTGAGCCAACAGTGCCACAGACACCCGTAATAAGAATCGATTTATTTTTGAATTGTTGAGTCATAATGCTTTCTATTTTAGTCCAAGTGATATTAGTATTTTTTTAAAATACCTTTTGGCATCTATTGTAAAAACAATGAGATGACCAAGAGGCTTGGGGATTCCATGTTTGGTTCGTATCGATACTCTTTCTTTATAGGCAAGGTTTTCTGTAGAAGCTCCTCCATATCTAAATACGGCTAAATTTTCAGCAATATAATATGTTTTTTTCCCCGCCTTTAATGCACGTAGTATAAATTCATAGTCGCCAGCTATCCTATACTGTGTATCAAATTTACCTATTTGAGAATAGGTACTTGCCTTCACAAAGCAAGTAGGGTGATTGAAAGGCATAAAAAAGTAATGAGAATACTTTTTTAAACTTGGTTTTGAAACCAGTCTTTTTTTATCCTGATATTCTATTAATAAGTCACCATGGACAATATCTACATTTTGATTTTGTTCAAATACATTTAATACATGCTCAAAGCATTCAGTACAATAAAAATCATCGGCATTTATGATGCCAATAATATCACCTCTTGCTAGCGTTAAGCCTTTATTAAAGGCATCGTAAATTCCGTTATCAGGTTCTGATTGGTACCTAATGTGCGAATATTGTTTTGCATATTTTTTAACAATATCAATTGTGCCATCGGTTGAATTACCATCGACAATAATATGCTCTAAGGCTATATCAGAAAAAACAGATTGATGAATGACACTTTCAATGGTTTCTTGAATTGTTTTCTCTCCATTATAAACTGCAGTTATTAATGTCAAAGTTATTTTTTTCATGCTAATACAAGGGTTGTTATTTTCGTGCTATCAAATAAATATCACTACAAAGAGAGGGCTTGAGTTGAAGTAATTTATCTGTATAAGGTATTATAGAACGAATTAACTTACTATTAGCTCTGTAACCAATCCAATTTTTGCCATCAACTTTATAATCATTTAAGCCCATGTCTTTTGCGATATAGCCTAGATCACCTACATCAGGCTCTCTTACATGTCCTCTAAAGATTAGGGTTTCGTACCAATCGTTCATGGTACTCCATTTCCCCTTTCCAAATAGTACAGTTAATCTTTTTCTTATGTTGACGCAGTTGGGTACACCAATAAAGAATACCCCCCTTATTTAGTCGACTGGTTAACTCCTTAAAAATTATTTTTGGTGATTGATGCCAATGCTCCATAGAATCAAACGTCATTACGCAATCGAATTCATCAGAACCAAATAACATATCATCTTCAAATATATTACCCGAAATAACTTTCACAGAGTATTCATCAAAAAGTGACATCATATGTTGATGGACTTTATCGTGACCTGGGTCTCGATAATCATCTATGATAATTGCCGTCCACCCCATCTGTGCCAGTACAATGGAACAAGGGCTAAAACCAGCCCCAATATCAAGAGAAGTACCATTTTCTCTATTAACCGTCGATAAAACAGTTTCAATTTGATAAATGAATCTATTTTCATTATTTATCATGTATTGCTTTAATTCGGCAGGATATTTTTCTATTAGCTCAGCCAATGCAGTCTTAATTTTCTTCATTATTAAATCTCTTAAGTTAGTTGGCATCATAGAAAAATACCCAGTTCCATTTTTTAAACCCTTTGGGTTGGTAATATGTATAGTTAAGTGGTTCTATTATTTTTCTTATGCTATTAAATTCTTCTTCACTATTGGCTTCAAGCAGTATCTTGGGTTTGCATGTTTTTAAGCAATTTAATGCACCTTTTAAAACGGCTACTTCGGCACCTTCAACATCTAATTTTATAACTGATATATCAGGTTCACCTGAGTTAGTCCATATATTATCAAGTAAATCCGTTTTGACATTGATTATATTGCCAGTATTCGTTGATGCATTATCTGGAGTATAAATTGAGGCAAATGCTAAATCATCGACTGGTGAATGCATTTGTATTTCACCAGTACGATCAGATAACGCAATCTCATTAATAGTTATATTTTTGAGATTGTTGAGTATAATATTTTCTTTAAGTTTTACTAAGTTATTTGGCATGGGTTCAAATGAGGATATTTTTCCTTCACCGCTTACCACCACTCCCATTATTACCGTAAAATAACCTATGTTAGCACCTATATCATAGGCCATGTCACCTTTTTTCAGATGATCAATTACATACTGAATCTCAGCTTTTTCGAAAATACCATCAATTAACATCCAGCGCCCAAGAGCACCCGCATAACCTAGTTTTATTTTTGCTTTCCCTAGTATGCTGCTTTCCATAAAGCCTTCTTTGGGAATAATCGGTATGAGTATGTTTTTTACTAAAAATCCTTTGCCTTTATTAAAAGGAGAGAATCTAACATATAGCCAAATAGGCGAGGCTAGTAGCCAAAAAATTTTCCACATTGTCTTTTCCGTCTATTGTTTGTTTGCAATAAAAAGTGCATCTAATTGTAATAGGTTGGTATCATTTCTAACTAAGTCGTGCATATTTATCAAGTCATAACCAAATTCGGAAAAAAAATCTAAATAGTCACGTAAGTCTTTTTGTCCTTTATATGTTGGAACAAGTATGATTTCCATAAAAATAAGTTTAATATTTTTTTTCTTAAGTAAGTTTCTTGCTCCTTTTAATACATTGTACTCCCCGCCTTGTACATCTAATTTTAGTATATCAATGTGTGGTATGTTATTTCTTTCACAGAATTGATCAAGCGTAATTGTATTAACTTGAATTTCTGCTGTTGTTTCTAATAATTCTTTTTTCCAATAATTTTCTGATTCTTTGTCTGTAGCAAATAATGAATTTGTGGCATATGATCCATTAATAAAAAAAGACTGCTTTCCAAAAGAAGAGGATAACGCTACGTTGTTAATTGATATATTGCCATGTGATACTACTGCTTTTTTAAGTAGTGAGAATGACTCTGGAAAGGGTTCAAAAGCATAAATCTGAGAAGTAGGAAAAATTTTATCATACTTCTTAGAAACCTCTCCATCATAAGCTCCTACATCAAATATAATTGGATTAGTATTAGATATAAGTTTCTTTTGAACACTATAGGGATTAGAGCCTTTAGATATTTTTTTGATGGAATAACCTAACCTAGTAATCAGATTTTTTAATGCATGCTTCATAGCTTACTACCAATATGTTTTAAAATTATTAAGTGTGATTTTTAACTAGCTTCTTGAATAAACAAATACACGAAAATACCATAAAGCAGGTACTAACAACATGAAGAAAATTACTATTGAAAAAAAAGAAAAAATATATACAAGCTCTTGAATATCATTAGCTATTAACACCCAATAAAATATCAACAGATAGAAGAACACCATAAGAGTGAATATCATTTTCCTTATTGGTTGAACATCTTTAAACAGAATTTTATTTTCTTTATGACTTGCAACAAGAGTTAGGAGACTTCCAAATATTAATGCAACTGACCACCCAATTGCAGGACCTATATTTGAAACATTCCCTATAATGTAACCCAATAGTAAGTTAATAATGGCAATTATGACATGGGATATTACTACCCATTTTAAATATCCCACACCCAAAAAAGAAAAATATGCAGGACTGGATAGTGTATTGATCCATGCTCCAAATATTAAGATAAGACCAAATATTAAAAAAAGTGTTTGATATGCATCTAACCAGAGCCAAGCAATTATAGGTAAGAATAAAGCCAATAGAGCATAATAAGGCGTGGAAATATAGAACAAAAGGTTAAAAGTTGACTTATAAAGCTGAATGTTATTCTGTTTATTCAAGGTGTATTGTTCTGATATATAAGGGAGCAAGACTTGATTTGCAGTTGTAGGGATTGCCCTAGCTTGTGTAACTAGGCGATTTGCCATCTCGTATATACCTGTAATTTCAAGCCCACCAAAATAGGTTAAAAGCATTTTAGTTGTTGGATCATAAAGCATTTGTGAAATTGTTATTACCTGAAAATTAGCACCATACTTCCAAATACTCATAAAGGTTTTTTTGTTCCACATTAATGGTACTACTCGTTTAATATTTAGTATTCTTTTAATAAAAAACCATCCTAAAAAACACAGGACACTAGCTTGAATAATTTGAGCAATTATCAGCCCCCTAATACCCAGTGAGTCCAATAAAAAAAATGTTAGCACTAAGAGAAGCAAGTGACCAGCAATCATTATGTATCCTTTTAAGTCATACCGATGACAGCCATCTAGCCCTGATAAAAAGACACTAGATGATGTTATGACAAGGAAGTATGTACTCACATAAGGTATAAGTGCTAAGGCTTCCGTAATGTTTGACTCGGGAACTGATAGCTGAATAAACCATATTAAGGCTGGATATATAATAATAAGTAAAGCGGTTGTAGCTATTAATGTGCTATAAAAAGCAGTCTCTACAATTTTAGCAGCTTCCTTTCTTTTATTTAATGCTAGGTTAGATGATACATATTTCACCACTGCACCAGAAAGTCCCAGTTGACCAATGCGTGCATTACTAATAACCGCAGATACCACAGACCATAGACCCAGCTGCTCTACCCCAAGTCTATCTAAGACTAATTTGTAGACAAGAAATAAAGTTAAACTGCTAATTATAATTTGCAAGATAGATATTAGAGCATTTTTCTTTATACGGTCTTTACTATTCAATTACCGACCTCTATAAAGTCTAAGTATTTCTTTGAAAAACTGGTTCATTTATTTATCCGACCATACTGATCCTCAAACCGCACAATATCATCCTCACCCAAATAGCTTCCTGTTTGCACCTCAATCATCTCCATAGCTAATTTCCCAGGATTGGCAATACGGTGCTTAGATCCCTGCGGAATAAAAGCCGCTTGATTTTCAGTACACAAAAAAACTTTATCTCCACAAGTTACTTCAGCCACACCACTTACTATAATCCAATGTTCCGCACGATGATGATGCATTTGCATGGAGGTACTTTCACTAGGTTTGACCGTAATCCGTTTAACTTGAAAGCGTTCACCCATAT
>JALWRI010000115.1 GCA_026994225.1 Gammaproteobacteria bacterium
GAAGAGGATGAGAAACAACATAAGGTGTGTGTAAAAGCCTTTAAAATAAGCCGTTATCCTGTCAGTTTTATGGAATATGACAAATATGTTAAAGCAACAAAGCAACCTTTACCTGCAGATGCAAGTTGGGGGCGCAATTTACATCCTGTTATTAATGTAAATTGGTTTGATGCATTAGGATATATTGCTTGGCTCAATCATACTCAAAATAAACATTATCGTTTGCCTACTGAAGCGGAGTGGGAATATGCTGCTCGGGCAAAGACGTACAGTGCATATTATTGGGGTAATACTGTTTTGGCCAATCAGGCAAACTGTGATGGTTGTCAATCTGATTGGGATAATCGTTCTACTTCTCCTGTGGGTACTTTTGCTCCTAATGCCTGGGGAATATACGATATGGCAGGGAATGTATGGGAATGGACCTGTTCACGATATGAACGAGATTATCATGGTGCAGAGCAACGTTGTATTACTAAAAAAAGTGCCAATAACAATACACTTATCGCACAGCGAGGGGGCGCATGGTTTAATTATGTAGGAGGAATTCGCAGTGCAAATCGGGTGCAGGAAATAGCAAGTAAACGATCAAATAATAGTGGTTTTCGTTTAGTAGAAAGCAGTCAATAACGGAAGTATCCGTTATTATTAGTTGATGTTTGGGTGTAAAGTCAATATAATTTTGAGCTATTTTTCTATGTTGTACTATTAATAAAGGCATTGATTATTTTAAATGTTTAGTATGGTGTAGACTGGAAGAAACAATTTTATTGACTTATTAACCAGAGTATAAACATGGCTGATTTAACGAAATACCGAAATATAGGCATCTTTGCTCACGTAGATGCTGGTAAAACCACAACGACAGAACGTATCCTGAATTTAACAGGTAAAACCCATAAAATTGGTGAGGTGCATGATGGTGAAGCAACTACTGACTTTATGGAACAAGAGCAAGAGCGTGGTATTACGATTCAATCAGCAGCAACATCTTGTGAGTGGGATGGGCATAGATTAAATATCATTGATACTCCAGGACACGTAGATTTTACTATTGAAGTGTATCGCTCATTAAAAGTATTGGATGGTGGGGTGGGTGTTTTTTGTGGTTCAGGGGGAGTAGAGCCTCAATCTGAAACAAACTGGCGTTATGCAAACGAATCTGAAGTTGCCCGGATTATTTTTATTAATAAATTGGATCGTTTAGGTGCTGATTTTTACCGAGTTGTTGATCAAATTGAGAATGTTTTGGGGGCTAATCCCTTAGTTATGACTTTGCCTATAGGGATTGAAGATAATTTTGTTGGGGTAGTAGAATTATTAACTCGTAAGGCATGGGTATGGGATAGTTCTGGTGATCCGGCTAAATATGAGCTACAAGATATTCCCGAAGATATGAAGGATAAAGTAGAAGAATATCGGGAAAAATTAATTGAAACAGCATTAGAACAAGATGATGATCTAATGGAAGTGTATTTGGAAGAAGAAAAAGAGCCCTCGATTGAAGATATTCAACGTTGTATTCGTAAAGGTACGATTGCGTTAGACTTTTTCCCTACTTATTGTGGTTCAGCCTTTAAAAATAAAGGTATTCAATTAGTATTAAATGCGGTAGTAGATTATTTACCTAATCCAAAAGAAGTGAAGCCTCAACCAGAGGTTGATTTAGAAGGGAATGAAACGGGTGAATATGCGATTGTAGATGCAGATAGGCCATTTAGGGCTTTGGCCTTTAAGATTATGGATGATAGATTTGGTGCATTAACCTTTACTCGTATTTATTCTGGACGACTAGAAAAAGGGACAACAGTATTAAATACCTATACAGGGAAAACAGAACGTATTGGACGTATCGTTGAAATGCATGCAGATTCCCGTGAAGAACTCGATGCATGTGAAGCAGGCGATATTGTTGCTTTTGTAGGGTTAAAAAATACCCAAACAGGTCATACTTTGTGCGATATAAAAGAACCGGCAACACTAGAACCAATGGTTTTCCCTGAACCAGTTATATCTATTGCTATCTCACCGAATGATAAGGGTGCGTCAGAAAAAATGGGGGTAGCACTGAATAAAATGGTGAAAGAAGATCCTTCTTTCCATGTTGAAACCGATGAAGATAGTGGTGAAACTATTTTAAAAGGAATGGGTGAGCTGCATTTAGATATTAAAATAGATATTTTAAAACGTACACATGGCGTAGATGTAACAGTTGGTAAACCACAGGTGGCTTATCGTGAAACTATTACTAAAATGGTAGAAGATAGTTATACACATAAGAAGCAAACAGGGGGATCAGGGCAATTTGGTAAGATGGATTATACTATTAAGCCTGGAGAGCCTAATAGTGGTTATACCTTTGAATCGACAGTAACCGGAGGTAACATTCCTAGTGAATATTGGAGTGCTATTGAAAATGCCTTTAAGGGAATGTTAAATGAAGGAGTTTTAGCGGGTTTCCCTTGTGTGGATGTATCCTTTACCTTAGAAGATGGTGCTTATCACGCTGTGGATTCTTCAGCGATGGCATTTGAATTAGCAACAAAAGGGGCATATCGTCAATCTATGCCTAAAGCAGGACCACAGTTAATGGAACCTATTATGAAGGTGGATGTCTTTACACCAGAAGATCATGTTGGGGATTGTATTGGTGACTTAAATCGTCGTCGTGGGATGATTAAGGCACAAGAGACAGCTCCAATGGGCGTACGGATCAAGGCTGAAGCACCTTTAAGTGAAATGTTTGGTTATATTGGCGATTTACGTACTATGACTTCTGGACGTGGACAATTCTCCATGGAATTTTCACATTATAGTGCATGTCCCAAAAATGTGGCAGATGAGGTGATAAAAGAAACCTTAGCACGTAAAGAAAGTAAAAAATAATATCTATCGTTGTGATTTATTGTAGATAAGGGCGGAGTCTTTTCCGCCCTTTTTTTATGGTGAGCTACTATAGCAGGAAGTATTATGGAAAAAATAGAGCAATTATGTTTATATTAAAGCATGAAATTTTTTGATCTTATCTTTAATTTTTTTATAATAAAGTTAAACTTTTAGAAAAATTATTGCAGCATAGACGTGATGATGTCTTATGTTTGGTAAACATTTGTAAAGTTAGGTATGAAATAAAGGGAATTAAG
>JALWRI010000116.1 GCA_026994225.1 Gammaproteobacteria bacterium
GAATTTTAAGAAAAGTAGTTTCCAATGCGACTGAAAAGTTTGCCAAGGAAATAGAGGGCATTGTAGTGTTCCCAAAATTGGTAACAATTTAAATGACTACCATAAAATACTATGGTTTTCAGAACTACTACGGTAACTTTACTATTAGAACAAGGGGATTAACAGTGTTATGGATAGCTTGTCTAATGACGCTTATGCGACAATGTTAAATACCTACAGAAACAGTATTGAAGATAAATACTTACCTCCTATTGTGGCAGGACATTTAACACGAGTAGTAGGGTTAACTTTAGAAGCAAAAGGGTGTAGAGCACCGGTAGGGGGGCGTTGTTTAGTCGGTAATCTGTCATCGCATCAAGGGATGGAAGCAGAAGTTGTAGGTTTTGATGAAGAAAAATTGTACTTAATGCCGATTGATAGAATGCAAGGTGTTGAACCTGGAGAAAAAGTGCTGCCTATGTCGGGCATTTATAAGGTGCAGGTGGGAGATAATATCTTAGGGCGTGTTTTAGATGGACGGGGTAATCCATTAGATAGAAAAGGAAAATTATTGACGGATCAAGAAATTCCCTTATATGGTGAAGAGATCAATCCTTTAAGACGAGCGAGAATTGATACGCCATTAGATGTAGGAATTCGTTCCATTAATAGTTTGTTATCAGTTGGACGAGGGCAACGGATTGGCTTATTTGCAGGTAGTGGGGTAGGGAAAAGTGTATTGTTAGGTATGATGACACGCTTTACTGAAGCGGAAGTGGTGGTGGTCGGGTTAATTGGTGAACGAGGACGAGAAGTTAAAGATTTTATTGAAAATATTTTAGGTGAAGAGGGATTAAAAAGAGCTGTAGTGATTGCTGTGCCGGCAGATCAAACGCCTATTATGCGTTTACACGGGCCAGCTCTTGCAACCAGTATCGCTGAATTTTTTGCTGCACAGGGAAAAAATGTTTTATTACTTATTGATTCGTTGACCCGTTATGCTCAGGCGCAACGAGAAATTGGTTTAGCGATTGGTGAACCACCTACAACAAAAGGGTATCCGCCATCTGTGTTTGCTAAATTACCGGCATTAGTAGAACGTGCTGGGAATGGCATAAATGGTAGCGGATCGATCACCGCATTTTATACGGTATTAACCGAAGGCGATGATCAACAAGATCCCATCGCTGATTCTGCTCGAGCGATCTTGGATGGGCATATTGTATTATCTCGCTATTATGCTGAGATGGGGCATTATCCTGCCATTGATGTAGAAGCCTCGATTAGTCGGGTAATGACAGACATTACTAATGCACAACAACAGCAGATGGCAAAACGTTTTCGACGTTTATTATCGGTATATCAGCAAAATAAAGATTTAATTAGTGTAGGAGCGTATACACAAGGAAGTGATGCGGCAATAGATGAAGCGATAATGATGTTTCCCCGATTATTACATTTTTTACAACAAGGTATTAATGAAGCGGTGGATTTGCCGCAAAGTATACAAGATTTAGAAGTGATTATGCGGGCTAAATCTTGATGGATATGCAACGTTTACAGCCTTTACTTAAAATTGCTCGGGTTGCGGAACAATCTGCAGTGAGTGAATTTATGCAACATCAACAACAACAACAGCAATTAGAAATGCAACTGACCCAATTAGAAGAATATAAAAATGAATATTACCAAAAATATATTAATACAGCTCAAGCGGGGGTGCTAGGGCAAAGTTTATTGTCGTATCAAAATTTTTTAGCTAAATTAGATACAGCAATTCGAGAACAAAAACAACGTGTTATACAAGCACAAGAATATTGTAAGATAAAAAAAACGCAGTGGTTAGAAAAACGCCAACAAGTTAAGGTGTATGAGAATTTATTAGAACAGGCACATAAAAAGCAGCTACAAAAACAATTAAAACAAGAACAAAAAGAAAATGATGCCTTTAGAAAACGTCAGTGAAAAAAGTAAACAGAAAAGGCGCATTACCTACTCTGTTTACTATAGAATAATATGCGTTAAAGAATATTAATTCTTTTTGATTAGGAAAGTGAATTTTCCACCTTCTTCACCAGAACTTAATAAATCATTGCCAGTTTGTTTGCAAAAGGCTTCGAAGTCTTTGACAGAACCAGGATCTGTTGCAATAATGCGTAATACCTGTCCAGCATCTAATTCAGCTAATGCTTTTTTTGCACGTAAGATAGGTAAAGGACAATTTAATCCAGATGCATCAAGTTCTTTATCAAAATCAGCCATGTAGTTTCTCCCAATTACTGAGTTATTATGTTAATAGTATTTATTTATCATATAGAAAAAATAAATAATTGATTGTTTAACTTTAAATAGGCTCCAAATAAGTAAGCCCAATAAACTGTGTTGGTATTTTGGGGTAGTCATAAAGAAAAATCAAGTAACAAAGCGAAAAAATGAATATACTAGAAATAAAAAAGCCTTTTGAGTGAAAAAATAATATGCCTTATAGCTTAATGGAAAAGGGGATAGTGTTACAAAATAGACTATGGTATGTACTTTATTATATTACTCTTGGTCTGTTATGTAGTACGCTGCTGGTACAAGTATGTATTGCAAAAACATATCAGTTACCGGATATGGGGGATTCAGCTAATCTTTGGTTGTCGGAGCAGGAGGAACAACGTTTAGGACAACGTATTATACGTCAGATTCAATCACAACTGACATTATTTAAAGACAAGGAAGTAAAAGAATATATTAAAAATTTGGGTGATGAAATTCTTTCTTACAATACGGGTATTAAACGGGATTTTAATTTTTTTGTTGTTAATGCCGCACAAGTGAATGCTTTTGCAACACCTGGTGGATATATTGGAGTGAATACCGGATTAATTTTGGAATCTACCACAGAAAGTGAACTGGCATCAGTATTGTCGCATGAAATTGCACATGTTACGCAGCGGCATATAGCACGTATTATAGAAAAAGCAAATAAAATGAGTTTACCTATGACTGCAGCACTTTTAGCGGCAATATTAGTCGGAGCGCAAAGTGGTGAGATAGAATTAGGATCAGCGGCAGCAGTGGGAGTGCAAGCATTAGGTATACAACAACAAATTAATTTTACTCGTAAACATGAAGAAGAGGCAGATAGAGTAGGTATTGATTATCTTTATCGTGCAGGTTTTGATACTCAGGGAATGGTGGATTTTTTTAAACGTTTAGGACAAAGCAGCCGTTTTTATGGGCAATCTGCACCGGAATTTTTACGTACTCATCCAGTAACGACTTCTCGTATTGCAGAAGCGATGAATGCCGCAAAAAGTTATTTGAATAATCAACATAAGGGAGTAACACGTTCACCATTATATTATTTGTTAGCAAAAGAAAAAATCAGGGTCTTGACGAGGGAAAATAATGTAAATTTGCGTGATTATTATATTAAGGGGCTACAACAAAAAAAGGATAAAGAAGTATTTACGTATGGGTATGCAATATGGTTGATGACAAAGAGAAAATTCCGACAGGCCTTAGTGTTAGTAAAACCTTTATACACTTTAGATAAAAGTAATATGTTTTATGTATCGACATTAGCGGATGTTTTAGCACAGTTAGGTAAGATACAAGAGAGTATTAGTATATTAGAAGCGTATATAGATTTATATCCAGATAATATAGCAATACGATTACATTATGCAGAAATAGTATTAAATAATACTAACAAGTCATTAAATATAAAAAAAATAGTAAAAGTATTAAATATCTTGATTTGGGAACATAAAAATAATACAGATGCTTTAAAACTGCTTGCAAGAGCGTATGCAATGTTAGGTAAAAGAGCCTATTCTCACGAGGTTTTATCTCGTTATTATTATTTGCAAGGTAATTTAAAAATCGCTATTATGCAGTTAGAAAGAGCATTAAAATTAGCGCTTGATGAATATACAAAAGCTAAAATAAGCGTTACACTAAAAAAATATCAAAAGGAAAAATTACAACTAGATGATCATTAGTTGTAATTAACAAATCATATACGGATTAATTGATTATTTTATGTTTATTTATAATAAAAACAACCAGGAGGAATAGAATGCAACGAATAAAAAAAGTGTTAGTTGCTTCGAGTTTGTCAGTGATAATAGGAACGGGGGCTATGCTTACCAGTAATGTTATGGCAGATGCGTCAAAAGAAAGTAGTGATATAGAAGCGATGATTGCAGAAGGAAAAAAAATAGCCTTTAATCGTAAAAAAGGCAATTGTCTTGCCTGTCATGAAATAAAAGGAGGGGTATTGCCTGGAAATATTGGACCTATTTTAATTTCTATCAAGGCAAGGTTTCCCGATAAGAGTAAATTACGGGAACAGATATGGGATGCTTCTATAGCAAAACCAGATACCATAATGGTTCCTTTTGGACGACATAAAGTCTTGACTGAAGATGAAATAGATAAAGTGGTTGAATTCATCTATAGTTTGTAATGTTATCCTCAATATACAATAACGTCTAAAAAAATAGTAGGAGAATGCAAAACATGCAACGTCGAAATTTTTTAAAAGGTAGTATCGCCACCAGTGCATTATTAGTTGCAGCCAGTGCAGGGGTATTAGTGCCTAAAACCGTATTAGCGGCTTGGCCAAAAGATGCTTTTGCACAAAAATCCATCGCTGACGGGATGTCCAAATTATATGGTTCAAGTGCAGCGAGTGATGTTGGGGAAGATAAAATTAAAATTAAAGCACCGGATATTGCAGAAAATGGGGCAGTAGTACCCGTTACGGTTACCGTAAAAGGTATTGACAAGGTGGAAAATATTAGTATTTTTGCAGGTAATAATGCGACGCCTTTAGCGGCATCTTTCCAATTATCAGAAGGTACATTACCCGTTGTTGCAACCCGTATTAAAATGGGAAAAACGGCTAATATTGTTGCTATTGCTCATGCAAATGGTAAAAGTTATAGAGCGAAAAAAGAAGTAAAAATTACCATTGGTGGATGTGGTGGTTAACATACACAATAATAAATAGAGATAAATTTAAGTGAGGGATAAGTTTCATGGCTAAAAGCATTCGAGTACGTGCAAAAGTAAAGGGTGATAAAACAGAAGTTAAAACATTAATTAGTCATCCAATGGAAACGGGATTTCGTAAAGATAAGAAAACAGGAAAGAAAATTCCAGCACATTATATTCAAGAAGTAAGGTGTGAACATAAAGGTAAACCCGTATTAGTAGCAAATTGGGGGGTTTCAGTGTCTAAAAATCCATATTTATCCTTTAAATTTAAGGGAGGAGCTTCAGGCGATAGTTTAAAAATTTCGTGGGTAGATAATATGGGGAAAAGTGATTCTACTGAAGTAAAAATAAAATAGGAGATGGATTTGTGAAATATTGTTTAATTTTACTGATGTTATTGGTCAGTAGTATAGTTCAGGCAACAACCCCTGAAGAAGATTTAAAAAACTTTCGTGATTATTATTTAAATTTATTTGCAGAAAAAGGCGTAAAACTCAATGATTTTAAAGATGGGGTTTATAGCATCGATAAAGTATCAAGAGAAAGTTGGGAAGCAGTAGAAGAATTCCCTCCTTATGAAATTGCTATAGATGAAGGGAAAACATTATTTCAAACCCCTTTTACTAATGGTAAAACGTATGCAAGTTGTTTTAAGAATGAGGGAAAGGGAATTCGTCAAGATTATCCCTATTTTGATGCAAAAACGAATCAGGTTAAGACTTTAGAGATGGAAATAAATGAATGTCGAGAAGCGAATGGTGAGAAACCATTAAAATGGAAGAAGGGTGATATAGCCAAAATTTCTGCGTATATGGCATTTACCTCTCGTGGAAACAAGATGAATGTGATCATTCCTCAAGATAATCCTGAAGCGATAAAATGGTATGAGCGAGGTAGAAAACATTTTTATGCTAAACGGGGACAGTTAAATTTATCTTGTGCTAATTGTCATAAAGATGCGGCAGGTAAAAAAATACGGGCTGACGTATTAAGTCCTGCTTTAGGACATGTTACACATTTTCCGGTATACCGTTCTAAATGGGGAAATTTAGGTACATTGCACCGTCGTTATGGAGGCTGTAATAAACAAGTGAGAGCATTACCTTTTCCAGCACAAAGTGAAGAATATCGTGCTTTAGAATATTTTCATTCATATATGAGTAACGGTATTGAAGTAAATGGACCTGGCGCACGTAAGTAAATAATTAGAAAATATTGGGTAAGAATAAAAAAACCTGATTTTATCAGGTTTTTTTATGGGAGAAATGAATGAATAAATGGATGTTTTTGGTGGAAATGTTTCTGTGTTGTTTATTGCTGATTGCATGTAGTAAACCATTGCCTTTACCTTTTTTATCTAAAGGCGCAACAGTGCTTGCTTTTGGGGATAGTTTAACATTTGGTACGGGAGCTAAAGAAGAAGCTAGTTATCCAGCGGTATTAGCACGTTTATCACAATTAAATATTGTCAATGCAGGGGTACCAGGAGAAATAACAGAACAAGGATTATTGCGTTTAGAACAATTATTAGAAGCACAACAACCGGAGTTATTATTACTATGTCATGGTGGAAATGATTTTCTACGTAAGTTA
Organism: Gammaproteobacteria bacterium; assembly: GCA_026994225.1. Classification (GTDB taxonomy): domain Bacteria; phylum Pseudomonadota; class Gammaproteobacteria; order GRL18; family GRL18; genus JALWRI01. The sequence goes on from JALWRI010000116.1 coordinate 6,565, forward strand.
AATAGAGAAAAAACGATAAACCATCTAAAAGCAATGATACAGTTGGCAAAGCAACGCTCTATTCCAGTGCTATTAATCGCTGTGCCGAAGCTAGGATTATTGTTAGCATCCGATCCCTTATATGAAGAGATTGCTAAGGAGGAAAAGCTGGTATTAGAAAATGATATTATAGCAACAGTGTTATCTAATACAGCGATGAAAAGTGATACAGTGCATCCGAATGCAAAAGGATATGCCTTAATAGCAGAATCTATTTATCACCTTTTACAAAAACATGGAGCCTTGGATTAATAGCGTTGTTAACTGTTAGCAACAACGGTAATGGCGATACGTAAGCGATAATTAAAATGTACCAAAATGACGAATTTTCTTTTTTTCTTCTTTTTCCTCTTTTGTATCTTCTATATTTTGAATAGGGGGGGTAGTCGTTAATTCTGTTTTTTCTTGTATAGAGACGGTTTCTTCTTTTAGTGGGGTGGGAAGAATAGGACTTTCTTCTTCATCAATGGCGTTATCTTTAATAATAAGTGGTTCTTTTTTTGCTTTAGCTGTTATAGCCACAGCTTGTTGTTCTTCTTTTATTAAGGTATTGAGTTCTATTTCCATTTTCTTTAAGGCATCATAATTGGGAGCAATTAAAAGACCTTCTTGAATAAGATTGAGAGCATCATCATATGATCCCTGTACTTCCCATGTTTTAGCAACATGAATGTAGGTATCTGCAATATTTTTGAGTAATTTTTTGGTAATAACTTGATTGGGTGCGATAGCAGAAAGTTTTTGATAATATTGATATGCAGGAACTAACTGCATGGATTCTAAGGCCTTTTCAGATTGACTATAAAGCTGTTTGATACGTTGATTTCTTTGTTGCTGTATGGTATCACGTATTTTTTTACGCAATGCCAGTATTTCTGTATTATCGGGAGTAAGTAGAAGAGCTTTGTCTAAATAAGCAATTGCTTTGTTAGCATTATTAGTAGCATGTTTACGGGCAATAATAAAGTAAAGCATTGCCATTTTGTTAAGATATTTATGTGCAGTTTGATTATCGGGATCACGCTTTAAGACTTCTTGTAATGTACTGTAGGCATTGTCATTTTGAGGAGTGGTAAGTTTTCGCTTTTTAATTTGTTGATTAGCATGCTGTAATAATGCCTGTATTTTTTTCTGCTCGGTAGTTAACGGGGGTTGGATAGCAACGGATGCTAACTGATTCGTTGTTGCCGTATTAATATTGCTTGCTGCTGATTTATCATCGAAATTTATTGTATCTGGATCGGGTTGTGGTCTGGTATGGATGTTATTATCCCTGTTAGAGGGAATATGTGTGAGCGTTTTTTCTTGTGTCTCCAAGATAGTATTAATTTCATTATCTGTAAAATCATCATTAATAAATTCATCATTATCATTGCCAGATATAGGGAGAACTGAAGGAGGAATAACGGTTCGTTGTTCAGTATATGTGTTCTGCTGCTCTGTTTGAGGGGGGGGAGAGATTGCTTGGGTCAGTTGCTGCCGTTTAGGTATTACGATCTTGTCATCAAACAGGTATCCAATACCATAATAAGAAAGTAATGCACTAATAGTAATAATAACGATACCAATACTAACAGTGATAAAATGTGTTGATTTTGTTGTAGTGGGTGGAATGGCGGTTTCTTCTGTATCGGTAGTCGTTATGGGGACGACTGAGGGTTCTTCAGAAAGTGTTTCATTGTCTTTTTGGAAACAAGACGGGTTATCATTTTCTATGTGATGTAAAACTTCTTTTAATTGTTGTTTACTTTGAATACGATTTTCAGGGTGATTATCGGTTAGTTTATCTACTAATACTTGATAACAACGAGCTTTTCCTGTAAGTGGGGTACGGGTATCTAATTCAAACGCCAGTTTTTTTGCTAATAATTCGTACAATAATTGTCCCAGGCTGTAAAAATCAGAAGCATTTTGAATACTTCCCTGTAATGCTTCAGGACTAATATATTGTGTATTATGAATGTGAGCAGGGGGAATATGTATGTGCATTTGTTTAGCAATATCTTTTATTACATCAGCTTCAGAAATGACAGCACTTCCGTCATCACGTAAAAAGATATTATCTGGATGCAAACTTTGGTGGAAAAATTCAGCAGAGTGTAAATAATCTAATGCACTAGCAACCTCAATCGCTAATTGTATACTTTGCTTGGGTGATAGCCCGATCAGCAGGCGTTTTTTTAATGAGCCATTAGGGAAATATTCCAGAACAAGATAGCATAGTCCACCATCTTGTACACCTACATTATAAGTACGTATGCAGTGGGGATGTTGAATAGCCTGTAATCGTGCTGCACGTTTTAAAAACGTTTGACAAAATTGTTTATTAGAGGATAAAGAGGAACTGATAACCTTGATAACAACTTGTTTATTATTATCTTTTTGTGTAGCAAGATATAAGGTATATAGAGTATTTTGAGAAAGTTCACGTTCAATGTGATAGCCGGGTATATCCATAATTGACTACTTAATGTTGATAAGTTGTTGTACTAAACATAAATAATAACATTTTCCCCATCTAGTTATAAATACGAGATAGGGAAGTAAAACCTAAAAATAATAGGAGAGAGATATTTTAGCAGTGACAAAATCTTCTTCAAATTTATCGGGCGGGGGTGTTATTGCACTATTATCTTTAACATCTTTAAATTCATAGGAGTTCGCATCAAGGGAAAGGTTATAACCGAGATTATCCGTAATAACACCACTCCAAGAAACCCCATAACTTAAACCCGTTGCATTACTATCAGCATCAATATCTAGCTGAAATTCATCTAAACTCGGTGCAGCATCTTCTTTTAATTTTCCGTTTAAATAAGCCAGGGCAATATTAAAAGTTAAGACACCATAACTTTTAATAGGGATACCGTAATTACCTCCAACAAAAAAACCATCTTCTTTAAATTTAAGGTAAGTACCTTGTTTACCATCGGCTTCACTTACTCCAATTTTATAGCCTGCATAGATTGCCGCTTTATTATCCAGAAATTTCATTCCGGTAGTTAAGGCATAATCTTTTCTATCACCTTTGAATTTTTCTTCAAAGCCACTTTCGTACTCATGAAAGGTATCAGATTGTTTATCCGAATGTTGTAGATATAGATCTACATAGTATTTATCATAATAAAAAGTACCTCCTACCCCTAGCATATTGAATGTAACATCAAAATCAACACCGGGAAAATCGCTACCATTTAATGCGTCAGGACGTTCAGATTGTTCGAACGAATAATCTGATACTGCATAACTTACACGAGGAATAAAACCACTCTCTGCAGCTTGAAGTAATGTGGTGGTAGAGCAAAATAGCATTCCGGGTAATAAAGTGAATATTTTTTTTAGCATAATTTACGTCCTGAAAATAGCAATTAAACAAGCTGTTGTTAAACTAGCCCCTTTAGAGGGGTGAAGCAATATTATGATTATTATAACTATACGTACTCTAATACTATATATGATAGTTTTTAAAGTTATAGCTATAGGATAGCAGCAATTGCACTAAATGGTATAATTATTCTATATTAGTTAAATCTAAAATTCAAATATAATCTTTTTCCTGTCAGGAAAGAAGGTAATAAAAGGAGAAATTATTGTATATGATGAGCTTGTTGGTCTGCATGATAAGAGGAACGTACCATAGGAGCGCTTGCAACGTGTTTAAATCCCATTTTTTTTCCTAATATGGCAAATTGTTGAAATGTAGTTGGAGAAATATAGCGTTGTACGGGTAAATGGTGTTTTCCAGGTTGTAAATATTGTCCTAAGGTCAGCATACTGACGTGATGTTGTCGTAGTGCTTCCATTACAGCAATAATTTCATCATCGGTTTCCCCAACGCCTAACATGAGTCCTGATTTACTAGGTATATTGGGATATTGTTGGGTAAATCGTTGTAATAACTGAAGAGATGTTTGATAATCAGCACCAGGGCGAACTTGTGGATATAAACGGGGTACTGTTTCAAGATTATGATTAAATATATCGGGAGGGCTTTGATATAATATATCAAGTGCTTTATCCATTCTTCCTCGAAAATCAGGAGTCAGTATTTCAATTTGTGTCGTTGGGCAATGTATTCGAATGGCTTGAATACATTTTACAAAATGTTGTGCGCCGCCATCTCGTAGATCATCTCTATCTACAGAAGTAATAACAACATAGGAGAGTTTCATTTTAGCGATGGTATGAGCAAGGTGCTGGGGTTCATTGCTATCAAGTGCTTTAGGTCTGCCATGTGCCACATCGCAAAAAGGACAACGTCGAGTACATAGTTCTCCCATAATCATAAATGTTGCCGTCCCTTGTGCAAAACATTCGCCCAAGTTAGGGCAAGAGGCTTCCTGACAAACAGTTTTTAACTGATATTGATTAAGTATTTTTTTTAATTCGTTTACTTTAGGATGAGTAGGGGATTTTGCTCTTATCCATTGTGGTTTTTTTAAAGGTACTTGATCGGTTACAACTTTTATAGGTATACGTGCCGTTTTTTCTGCACCACGTTGTTTATGGGGAGTTTTTTGCATGATAGATAGAATAAAGTAATAAATAAAAATAGGTCAATCCTCTTTTGCAGACTTTGCAAAAGAGGATAAATAACACCATATATTGTCAGTGAGGTTCTAAATAAACCTGTTTAATAAGATTTATGTAGATGGTTGCATAATATTGCAATTTTCTTCCTCTTCATCATCACACTCGTCTTCAAAAGGCACATTACAACCTTCATCATCATTCTCACAAGGAGGAGGAGGGCAATTACCATTTTCTTTACATTCTTCTATAGGGGGAGGGCAATTACCATTTTCTTTACATTCTTCTATAGGGGGAGGACAGTTACCCGCAGAGTTATTACAAGGAGGGGGAACATGGCAACCTTCATCATCATTCTCACAAGGAGGAGGAGGGCAATTACCATTAGGGGTATCGCAAGGGGGATTTTCTGGGTCGATGACATTAAGTAGATTGACATTGATAATTTCAAATTGAAAATTCTCTAAAAAGGGGATAAGTTGCATTTCTACAGAGTAAACATTCACATCGCCAAAAGGACCTGGAACATCTACATAAGGTACATACAAGATACCTTCAGGGCTAAACTGAGCATGTTCAGTTTGCTCAACTTGACATTCTTGAGGATGTCGGCGGCAATATCTCATACCTTCTTTAAAGCCTTGTTGATATTCATCATTAATAGGAGGGGAATCAGCTTGACAGATATCAGCAATCTCAAAACCAGGAAGATCGCAAATATTTGTATTATCTTCATCACTAAAAACTGGGTTACTTAGCCATAATAGGGCAAATAAAAAAGTATAATATTGTATTTTCATTATGTTATCCTTTATTTAATCAAAGATGAATGTCAAGTGTTACGCATTGCAGCTAACTTACAGCAGCTAACTTGCAATTAACTATACCACATAGATTATGGTATAGTTTGTGATAGATGTCTAAATATTAAAATAAAGATACTCGGATAGGTTATAAATAATTTATAAGCATAATAC
>JALWRI010000117.1 GCA_026994225.1 Gammaproteobacteria bacterium
TAATTGCACCGATTGCGATGGAAGAAGGTTTGCGCTTTGCGATTCGTGAAGGTGGCCGTACAGTAGGCGCCGGTGTTGTTTCTAAAATTATTGAGTAATAGAGAATGAATGCAGCAACTAAACAAACTATTCGCATTAGATTAAAAGCATTTGATCATCGTTTAATTGATCAATCTGCCAAGGAAATTGTTGAAACAGCAAAACGTACTGGTGCTCAGGTTAGAGGGCCTATCCCTTTACCTACACGTAAAGAGCGTTTTACTATTTTGATTTCTCCTCATGTTAATAAGGATGCACGTGATCAATATGAGTTACGGACGCATAAACGTTTGATGGATATCGTAGAACCCACAGATAAAACTGTGGATGCCTTAATGAAATTAGATTTGTCAGCAGGTGTTGATGTCCAAATTAAATTAAATTAAATTAAATTAAATTAAAGCGATATTGCTGATTTATTATAATAGTAAATGCTGATCAACCGAAATCAGTGCTATGGCTCTTTGATAGAGTCGTAATATAAAGGTATAAGATAATGACAATTGGTGTAATTGGTCGTAAACTGGGTATGACTCGTGTATTTACAGAAGATGGAGTATCTACTCCTGTTACTGTAATTGAAGTTGAGTCAAACCGTGTTACGCAAATAAAAACTGCCGATAACGATGGTTATAGTGCTATTCAAGTTGCTTTTGGTCATGTTAAAGCAAATAAAGTAAATAAACCTTTAGCAGGACATTATGCGAAAGCAGAAGTTGAGGCTGCAAAAGGTATGTGTGAGTTTCGTATTACGCCTGAACAAGAAGGCAATTTTACTTTAGGCAAGGCATTGACTATTGATATATTTTCTGATGGACAGATTGTTGATGTTTCAGGAACAAATATTGGTAAAGGTTTTCAAGGTGGTATAAAACGTCATAATTTTAGTTCGCAAGATATGACGCATGGTAACTCCTTATCCCATCGTGCTAATGGTTCTATAGGTCAGAACCAAACGCCTGGACGTGTTTTTAAAGGTAAAAAAATGTCTGGCCACATGGGTAATAAACGTGTCACCATTCAAAATTTGCAAATTGTTAAAGTGGATGCAGATAAGAATGTACTTTTGGTAAAAGGGGGAATTCCTGGTTCCAAAGGAAGTGATGTTATTATTCGTCCCGCTGTAAAAGCGAATGCATAATTTTGAGGATAAGGTGAGAATATGGAGCTGAATCTTGCTACATTATCAGGTATTGATAACTCTAAAAGTAATGTTGAGTTATCTGATGATGTATTTAATAAAGACTTTAATGAACCGCTGATCCATCAGGTTGTTACTGCTCATTTGGCAAAAAGTCGACAAAATACTCGGGGTTTTAAAAATCGTTCTGCTGTGAGTGGTGGTGGAGCAAAACCCTGGCGGCAAAAAGGTACAGGTCGTGCACGGGCAGGAACGAGTCGTGGTCCACTATGGCGTGGTGGGGGTAAAACTTTTGCCGGGCAAACAGCAAATTATGATCAAAAAATTAATCGTAAAATGTATCGTGCTGCAATGCGTTCTATTTTTTCAGAATTAATACGTCAAGATCGTCTTGTGGTTCTAGAAACATTTAATATTGATGCACCAAAGACAAAAATCTTATTGAGTAAATTAAAAGAATTAGCACTCAATAATGTTCTTGTTGTAACAGAAAATTTTGATGATAGTATGCATTTGGCAGCAAGAAATTTGGTAAATGTTGATTATGTTGTAGTAAGTGATGCCGATCCGGTAACACTGATTCGCCATGATAAAGTATTAATAACATTGGCAGCAATTAAGAAAATTGAGGAGATGTTAGGATGAATCAGGAACAGATGTTTAAAACGATTATCTCTCCTCATGTATCTGAAAAGGCAGTTAATTGCGTTGCAAATGCAAATCAATATGTTTTTAAGGTAGCGATGGACGCAACAAAACCTGAGATTAAAAAAGCGGTTGAATTTTTATTTACTGTAAAAGTGAATGCTGTACAGGTAAGCCGTGTAAAAGGTAAAGTAAAGCGTTTTGGAAGTGTGATGGGAAAGCGTAGTAACTGGAAAAAAGCATATGTTACCCTCGCTGATGGAAATAAAATAGATATTTTAGGTGCAGAGTAGCTGGGAGTATTACTATGGCTTTGATCAAAACTAAACCTACTTCACCAGGACGTCGTTTTGTTGTTAAGGTAAAAAATGATGAGTTACATAAAGGTGCACCCCATGCCCCTTTATTAGCGAAAAAAAGTAAAAATGGTGGAAGAAATAATGCTGGACGAATAACTACTCGTCATGTTGGTGGTGGACATAAACAGCATTATCGTATGATTGATTTTAAACGTGATAAAGATGATATTCCGGCACGTGTTGAACGTTTTGAATATGATCCTAACCGTAGCGCTCATATTGCTTTATTGTTATATGCAGATGGTGAAAGACGTTATATTATTGCAGCAAAGGGAATGAATATAGGTGATAAAATTATTTCAGGTAGTGAAGCACCTATTAAACCTGGTAATGCCTTATTATTAAGAGATATACCTGTTGGTACTACAGTGCATTGTGTAGAATTAAAACCTGAAAAGGGAGCGCAAATAGCAAGAAGTGCTGGAGCAGTATGTCAATTAGTTGCACGGGAAGGACGTTATGCAACACTACGTTTGCGATCAGGTGAAATGCGTAAAATACATATAGATTGCAAAGCAACTGTAGGTGAAGTAGGCAATGCAGAACATAGCTTACGGAAATTAGGTAAAGCAGGTGCAAGTCGATGGCGTGGTATTAGACCGACTGTAAGAGGTGTTGTGATGAATCCTGTTGACCATCCACATGGTGGTGGTGAAGGTCGTACTTCAGGTGGTCGTCATCCTGTATCTCCTTGGGGTATGCCTACGAAAGGTTATAAAACCCGCAGTAATAAACGTACAGATAAATTTATTGTACGTCATCGTAATCGTAAGTAATAAGAGAGGATATATTCGTGCCACGTTCTGTAAAAAAAGGACCATTTATTGATGGTCATCTGCTCAAGAAAGTTGAAGTAGCAGTTGCTAAGAATGATCGTAAGCCAATTAAAACCTGGTCTCGTCGTTCAATGATTTTACCTGATATGGTTGGTTTAACCATAGCTGTTCATAATGGAAAACAACATATTCCTGTATTAATTAATGAGAATATGGTTGGACATAAGTTAGGCGAGTTTTCACCAACTCGTACGTATAAGGGTCATGCTGCCGATAAAAAGGCAAAGAAATAAAAGGGTTTTTGTTATGGAAATTGCAGCTAAGTTACGCAATGCAAATATTTCAGCACAAAAAATGCGATTAGTAGCTGATCAAGTGCGAAACTTGCCTATAGAGCAGGCTTTACAATTACTAGCATTTAGTAATAAGAAAGCAGCTTTGTTTGTCAAAAAAGCATTAGAGTCAGCCATTGCAAATGCTGAACACAATGAAGGTGTGGATATAGATGATTTACGGGTGTCTCGCATTTTTGTTGATGAAGGTGCAACATATAAACGTATGAGAGCACGTGCTAAAGGACGTGGAAATCGAATTTTAAAACGCACAAGTCATCTTACCGTTGCGGTAAGTGATGATGAGTAGAGGGTAATATGGGTCAGAAAGTTCATCCAACTGGAATCCGTTTAGGTATTGTTAAAGATTGGACATCTAAGTGGTATGCTGATTCGCAAAATTATGCGAATTTTTTAAATAATGATTTAGTAATACGTGATTTTTTAGAAAAAAAATTAGCTCATGCCTCAGTTAGTCGAATTCAGATAGAACGTCCTGCACGTAATGCTCGTATTACTATTCATACAGCACGTCCAGGTATTGTGATAGGTAAAAAAGGTGAAGATATTGAGAAGTTGCGTGCTGAAATTTCTCAGATGGTTGATGTCCCTGTACATTTAAATATAGAAGAAATACGCAAGCCAGAATTAGATTCTACTTTAGTTGCACAAAGTGTTGCTCAACAGCTTGAACGTCGTATTATGTTTCGACGTGCAATGAAAAGAGCGGTAACAAATGCTATGCGATTAGGTGCTGAGGGTATTCGTATTAGTGTTTCAGGACGTTTAAATGGTGCTGAAATAGCTCGCCGAGAATGGTATAGAGAGGGTCGTGTACCATTACATACCCTACGTGCAGATATAGATTATGGTGTTGCTTCAGCACATACAACTTATGGTGTAATAGGTGTAAAAGTTTGGATTTTTAAAGGTGAAATATTAGAACCTTTTACAGCTATTCAGCAGCAAAGTGAGAAAAAGAAATAAATCTCATTAAGGAGTAAGCAATGCTACAACCAAAGCGAACGAAATTTCGCAAACAATTTAAAGGCAAGAATCGTGGACTGGCTCAAAGTGGAAATAAAGTCAGCTTTGGCGAATATGGATTAAAAGCTGTAGGACGTGGTCGGATTACTGCTCGTCAAATTGAAGCAGCTCGTCGTGCGATGACTCGGCATATTAAACGTGGTGGTAAAATATGGATTCGTATTTTTCCTGATAAACCTATAACCCAAAAACCTCTTGAAGTGCGTCAAGGTAAAGGTAAAGGTAGTGTTGAATATTGGGTAGCTCAAATTCAGCCAGGGCGTATGTTGTATGAAATGGAAGGTGTTACTGAAGAAGATGCACGTGAGGCATTCCGTTTAGCAGCAGCAAAATTGCCGATCAAAACAACTTTTGTAACGCGGAAATTAATGCAATGAATACAAATAAAATCATTAAAGCTAAGGATTTACGTGAAAAGAATGCAGATGAATTACAAGAGTTCCTAAATGAGTTATTACGTGAGCATTTTAACCTTAGAATGCAAAAAGGAACTGGGCAAGAAACCAAGCCGCATCTTTTCAAAATAGTAAAGCGAAATATTGCTAAAGTTAAAACCGTTTTAAGTGAAAGCAGGTAGTTTTATGAGTACTGAAAATGAAGCAGAAACTAAAAAACGTATTGTAAAAGGTACGGTTTTGAGTAATAAAATGGATAAAACGGTAACCGTTTTAATAGAACGTAAAATTAAGCATCCTTTGTATGGAAAATATATAAAACGTTCTACTAAATTACATGTGCATGATGAAAAGAATGAATGTAATGAAGGTGATTTTATTGCTATAGTAGAAACAAAACCTTATTCTAAAACCAAATCTTGGTGTTTATTAGAAATATTGGAAAAAGCAAGTTAATTAGCTTTTTATCTTATTGTCTTTGTTATAGATATATGTTATAATTTTTAGCTTTCCTAGTTAGAAAATATAGAATTTAGCTAGGCAATAATTGTTATTAAATGAATAAGTAATTAGTAGCTTTATTGTGTGTGGCTTCTTTCGTTTAAGATATACGAAACCGCCACTTATTGATTAAAGTTTTATGTAGAAATGTGGCGTACTTGGGAGTTTTATTATGATTCAAATGCAGACACTGCTTGATGTAGCAGATAATAGCGGTGCCCGCAAAGTGATGTGTATCAAGGTCCTTGGCGGTTCGCATAAGCGTTATGCAAAAATTGGCGACATTATAAAAATAAGTGTGAAAGAAGCTATTCCTCGTGGTAAAGTGAAAAAAGGTGATGTCTTTAATGCAGTGGTAGTAAGAACTAGAAAAGGCGTTAGACGTGTTGACGGTTCGGTGATACGCTTTGATGGTAATGCGGCGGTATTATTGAATAATACACATCAGCCAATTGGGACACGTATTTTTGGACCTGTTACACGTGAGTTGCGTTCAGAAAAATTTATGAAAATTATTTCCTTGGCTCCTGAGGTTCTTTAATAAATCCTTCTATAGAGTAAGTGTCATGAATAGAATTAAGAAAGGTGATGAAGTTATTGTCATCGCAGGTAAAGATAAAGGAAAAAGAGGTATCATACTAGGTTTTGGTAAAGATGCATCTAAAGTGATAGTTGAAAATATTAATATCGCTAAAAAGCATGAAAAACCAAACCCTAATAAAGGAACTCAGGGTGGTATAGTAAATAAAGAAATGCCTATCCATATTTCTAATATAGCACTTTATAATCCTGCTACTGAAAAAGCAGATAAGGTGGGTTTTAAATTTCTTGAAGATGGTCGAAAAGTTCGATTTTTTAAATCGAATAATGAAGTGATCGCGTAATAGGTTTTGTATCATGTTGCAGCAATATTATAAAGAAACAATTATTCCTAAGTTAGTTTCTGAATTTAGCTATGAAAGCGTTATGGAAGTGCCTAAGATTATTAAGGTAACTTTGAATATGGGTGTTGGTGAAGCACTATCAGATCGTAAAGCAATTGAAAATGCTGTTGCTGATATGACTAAAATTTCAGGACAAAAACCAGTAGTGACATTAGCGAGAAAGTCCATTGCTGGATTTAAGATTCGTGATGGTTATCCTATTGGATGTAAAGTGACTTTAAGAAAAGAACGTATGTATGATTTTTTAGAGCGCTTAATCATGATTGCAATTCCACGTATAAGAGATTTTCGTGGGTTAAATCCTAAATCATTTGATGGTCGTGGAAATTATAGTTTAGGTATTAAAGAACAAATTATTTTTCCAGAGATTGATTATGATAAAATAGATGCGTTACGTGGTATGGATATTACTATTACAACCTCTGCAAAAACAGATGAGGAAGCGAAAGCATTATTAAAAGCATTTAATTTCCCTCTAAAAGGATAGGATAACGTGAAAAAGGTAAAGGCATAACATCATGGCAAAAAAAGCATTAATTCAAAGAGAATTGAAAAAACTAAAGACTGTAAAAAAGTTTGAAAAAAAGCGTGAAGAATTAAAGAAAATTATGAATGATGTGAATGCAGACTTTGAAGAACGTATGGCTGCCAGAGATAAGTTTAATGCTTTGCCTAGAAATGCTTCCCCTTCACGTTTAATGAATCGTTGTCGCTTGACAGGAAGACCTCATGGTTACTATAGAAAATTTGGCCTAAGTCGTAATATGTTACGTATACATACGATGCAAGGTGATGTCCCTGGAGTACGTAAGGCAAGTTGGTAACTGTTGCTGTTATATAAAGTTTTTGGAGTTAATTTATTATGAGTATGTCTGATCCAATTGCTGATATGCTAACCCGTGTGCGAAATGCATTAAGTGCAGAAAAAATGACGGTTACAATGCCTGCATCAAAAGTGAAATTAGCAATTGCAAATGTTTTAGTAGAAGAAGGCTATTTAGAAAGTGCTGAAATTAGGGATATTGAAGGGAAGTCTTCATTATGTATTACTTTAAAATATTTTAATGGCAAGCCTGTTATTGAGATGTTAAAAAGAGTCAGTCGCCCTGGGCTACGAGTATATAAGTCATGTAGTGAATTGCCTGAAGTTTGGAATGGTCTGGGTGTTGTAATTATTTCTACATCCCGAGGGATTGTAACAGATAAAACAGCAAAAAAAATAGGGCATGGTGGTGAAATACTGTGTTATGTTGCGTAAGGGTATAATGTTATGTCAAGAGTATTAAAGCCAGTAACAATTCCTTCAGGTATATCCATTAAAGTTGAAGATCAAACTATTATAGTTAAAGGTAATAAAGGAGAACTCACTTTTCAGATTGATGATGGTATTTCTATGAAATTATCAGATACTGAAATATCCTTTGCACCTAAACAAGAAAGTAATAAATCTTCTATAGCTTTAACAGGTACAACTAAAGCCTTAGTTAATAATATGATTATTGGGGTGGGTACTGGATTTGAGAAGAAATTAACGTTAGTTGGTGTAGGTTATAGAGCGCAGGCTAAAGGAAATTCAGTTAATATTTCAGTAGGTTATTCTCATCCAATTGAACATGCTATGCCTGATGGTATACAAGTAACAACACCTAGCCAGACTGAAATTGTGATATCAGGAATTGATAAGCAACAAGTAGGTCAAGTAGCTGCAGATATTCGAGCTTACCGTCCGCCAGAACCATATAAAGGAAAGGGCATACGTTATGCAGATGAATATATTGCACGTAAAGAAGCGAAGAAAAAATAATATCAGGTAAATAGATATGGATAAAAAGTCTAAGCGTATTCGTAGAGCAAAACGAACTCGTGGTAAAATTAAAGAATTGGGTGTATATCGTTTATCTGTTCATAGAACACCAAAGCATATTTATGCCCAAGTTATATCACCTGAAGGAACAACTGTAGCAAGTGCTAATACGTTGCAAAAAGATCTAATGGCAGATGTATCTTATTCAGGAAATGCTGATGCAGCAATGATAGTTGGTAAAAATATTGCTTTGAAGGCAAAAGAAGCAGGTATAGATAAGGTAGCATTTGATCGCTCTGGATATAAGTATCATGGTCGCATAAAGTCTTTAGCTGATGCAGCGCGAGAAAGTGGACTGAATTTTTAATTAGGATAAGTTAAGGGTTGAATAATGTCTGAAGAAAAAATTTCAGCTGCAAATGCAAGTTCAGGTGGTGATTTAATTGAAAAATTAATCAGCGTAAACCGTGTAGCTAAAGTAGTAAAAGGTGGTCGTATATTTGGCTTTTCTGCTTTGACAGTTGTTGGAGATGGAAATGGTCAAGTTGGTTTTGGTCGTGGTAAAGCACGTGAAGTACCTGCTGCAATTCAAAAAGCAATGGATAATGCTAAGCGTAATATGAGTACTGTCAAATTAGTTAATGGTACATTACAATATCCTATCACGGCAGAATTTGGTGCGGCGAAAGTATTTATGAAGCCAGCTGCAGATGGTACAGGTATTATTGCAGGTGGTGCAATGCGAGCCATTTTTGAAGCAGTAGGTGTACATAATGTATTATCAAAATGTATAGGTACTAATAATCCAGTTAATGTTGTAAGAGCAACAATGAAAGGATTAGTTGATATGCGTTCACCGGATGATGTTGCTGCAAAACGTGGAAAATCAGTACAAGATATTATTGGTGGTACGCAAGAATGAATGATGCAACAAGAGTAAAAGTGACGTTAATTAGAAGTACAAATGGGCGTTTAAAAAAGCATAAGGCCTGTGTTAAGGGTTTGGGTTTACGTCGTATGCATCATACGGTAGAAGTTAAAGCAACCCCTGAAAATATGGGTATGATAAATAAAGTATCGTATTTACTAAATGTTGAGGAGTGTTAAGTATGCAACTTAATACCTTAAGTCCTGCTGTAGGTTCTAAAAAAGAAAAAAAGCGTCGAGGTCGTGGTATAGGATCAGGTTTGGGTAAAACTTGTGGTACAGGTCATAAAGGACAAAAATCACGTTCAGGTGGTGGCATTATGCCAGGTTTTGAAGGTGGTCAAATGCCATTGCAACGTCGTTTACCTAAAGTTGGATTTAGTTCCCGAATTGGTAGAGTAACGGATGAAGTACGTTTACATGAAATTGCCTCACTAAATGAGGATGTAATAGATTTAGAAGTGTTGAAAAAACATGGCATTATTGCAAAACATATAAAAAGAGCAAAAATATTTGCATCAGGTGATGTTACCTCAGCAGTTACAATTAAAGGCATAGCAGTTACTAAAGGTGCTCGTGAAATTATTGAAAAACTTGGCGGAAAGGTGGAATAATCTGTGGCAGTTACTCCTTCAGGATTGGCAAATTCTTTAAATTCTGAAAAATTATCAGAATTAAAATCAAGGATATTTTTTGTCATTGGTGCTTTGATGGTGTTCCGTATAGGGAGTTTCATTCCTGTACCAGGTATTGATCCTCATGCATTAGCAATATTATTTGAGCAACAAAAAGAGACTATTCTTGGTATGTTTAATATGTTCTCTGGTGGAGCATTAGAACGTTTGTCAGTATTTGCACTGGGTATTATGCCGTATATTTCTGCTTCGATTATTATACAGTTAATGACGAAGGTTATTCCAACTTTAGAACAATTAAGTAAAGAGGGTGCTGCGGGTAAACGTAAAATAACGCATTATACTCGAGTTGGTACATTATTTTTAGCAACTTTTCAAGCGTTGGGCGTTGCTATCGCATTAGAATCACAAAAAGCAGGAGCGAGTCCTGTTGTGATTGATCCAGGTTTGATTTTTCGCTTCACTGCAGTAGTAACTCTTGTCTCAGGAACAATGTTTTTGATGTGGTTAGGTGAACAAATTACTGAACGTGGTATAGGAAATGGTATCTCACTTATTATTTTTGCAGGGATTGTTGCAGGATTACCTTCAGCAGTAAGTAATACCTTTGCGTTACAGGATAAGGGAAGTATCAGTTCGGGCTTGGTTTTGTTTTTGTTTGTTTTAGTGATAGCAGTGACAGCATTTGTTGTCTTTGTTGAAAGGGCTCAAAGGCGTATAACAGTTAATTATGCAAAACGTCAGCAAGGTCGTAAAATGTTTGCTGCACAGTCATCACATTTACCATTAAAGGTAAATATGGCTGGAGTAATTCCGCCTATTTTTGCATCAAGTATTATTTTATTTCCAGCAACTATTGCAGGTTGGTTTAGTAATAGTGATGGTTTAGGATGGTTACAGGATTTTGCTGCAGCAATGTCACCAGGACAGCCTTTGTATGTCTTATTATATGCCGTAGGTATTTTCTTTTTCTGCTTTTTTTATACCGCAATTATGTTTAATCCAAAAGAAACAGCAGATAATTTAAAGCGTTCAGGTGCGTTTATACCTGGTATTCGTCCAGGAGAGCACACGGCACGTTTTATTGATGTTATTATGGGACGTCTAACTTTTATTGGAGCTTTCTATATCACAGGTGTATGTTTATTACCGGAGTTCTTGATTTTAGAGTGGAATATACCATTTTATTTTGGTGGAACATCGTTATTAATTATTGTAGTAGTGACTATGGATTTTATGGCACAAATTCAAACTTATTTGGTTTCTCATCAGTACGAAGGTTTGATGAAAAAGGCAAATTTGAAGATGCCTAATAAATAATTTTTAGTATATTTAGAGGACATAATTGTGAAAGTAAGAGCTTCAGTAAAGAAGATTTGTCGAAATTGTAAAATTATTAAACGTAAAGGTGTTATCCGAGTGGTTTGTAAGGATGGACGACATAAGCAGCGTCAAGGCTAATTTTTTGACGTTTTTTTATTTATAAGTTATAATTATTTGTTTCATTTTTAGGAGTGTTTCATGGCGCGTATTGCAGGTGTCAATATACCCGATAAAAAGCATGTAGTCATCGCATTGACATCAATTTATGGAATTGGTAATTCAATTGCTAAAAAGATTTGTGAGGGTGCGGGCATATTGCCGCAAACTAAAGTGCAGACATTAAGTGAAGCAGAATTGGAAAGTTTGCGGACAGAAACTGGTAAATATACAGTGGAAGGTGATTTGCGTCGTGAAGTAGCAATGAATATCAAACGTCTTATGGATTTAGGATGTTATCGTGGTGTGCGCCATCGTAGAGGTTTACCTTTACGTGGTCAAAGAACACGAACTAATGCACGTACTCGTAAAGGGCCACGTCGTCCAATTAAAAAATAATATATTAACATTCATTTTTTTAGTTATTAATTGTGGGTTTATTTTATGGCTACAAGTCGTACTCGAAAAAAAGTTAAGCGCGTGGTAACAGATGGGGTTGCCCACATTCATGCTTCATTTAACAATACTATTGTAACAATTACAGATAGACAAGGTAACGCTTTGTCTTGGGCTACTGCTGGTGGATCTGGTTTTAGAGGATCTCGTAAAAGCACTCCATTTGCTGCGCAGGTAGCTGCTGAACGTGCTGGTAAAGTTGCACAAGAGTATGGTTTAAAAAATGTTGATGTAAATGTAAAAGGTCCAGGTCCAGGACGGGAATCTGCTGTACGTGCATTAAATGCGTTAGGATATAAAATTAGTAGTATTACTGATGTTACTCCTATTCCTCATAATGGTTGTCGACCATCTAAGAAACGTCGTGTGTAAATTGGAGAGCTAGGTAATGGCAAGATATATTGGCCCTACATGTAAACTTTCTCGTCGTGAAAGAACTGATTTAGGTTTAAAAAGTGGTATTCGTGCATTAGATACTAAATGTAAAATTGATCAAATTCCAGGTGTTCATGGTGCACGTCGTGGACGATTAAGTGATTTTGGTTTACAGTTGCGTGAAAAACAAAAGGTACGTCGTATGTATGGCGTATTAGAAAAACAATTCCGTAACTACTATAAAAAAGCAGCTACATTAAAAGGTGTAACGGGTACTAATTTATTACAACTATTGGAACGTCGTTTAGATAATGTTGTATATCGTATGGGATTTGCTAGTACTCGTGCTGAAGCCCGTCAATTAGTCAGCCATAAAGGGATTAAAGTTAACGATATATTAGTGAATGTACCTTCTTATCAGGTTTCTCCTGGTGATATAGTAAGTATTTCTGAAAGAGCAAAATCTCAGACTCGTATTGACTTAGCTTTAGAATTGAGTCAACAACGGGAATCTTGTGATTGGGTTGAAGTAGATGAAAAAGCAAAACAAGGTACATTTAAAGCATTACCTGATCGAAGTGATTTGCCAAGCGAAATTGAAGAGCATTTAATTGTAGAATTGTATTCAAAATAATGTTGTATTTTGCTTTTATCGAGGAATTCCATGCAAGTTTCTGTTAATGAATTTTTAAAGCCACGTCTTGTTGATGTAAAACAAAAAAATGCGAATCATGCAAGGGTTGTATTAGAACCTTTAGAGCGTGGTTTTGGACACACTCTAGGAACTGCATTGCGTCGTATTTTATTGTCATCTATGTCTGGTGCAGCAGTCATTGAAGCTGAAATAGATAGTACGTCTAGTAAAGTATTACATGAATACAGTACTATAGAAGGTGTGCAAGAAGATATTATTGAGATTTTATTAAACCTTAAATCGTTAGCAATTAAATTGTTTGAACGTAATGAAGTTGAATTACAGCTAGTAAAAAAAGGGATAGGTCCTGTTACTGCTGGTGATATTATTTTGAGTCATGATGTTGAAGTGGTAAATCCAGATTATATTATTGCCAATTTGACTAAAGATATAGAATTTCGTATGCAAATAAAAGTTGCAACGGGTAGAGGTTACGAACCTGCAACGGTTCGTGTTTCGGCAGAAGATGAAGTACCTATAGGTCGTTTACAGTTAGATGCAAGTTATAGCCCAATACGGAAGGTGTCCTATACTGTTGAAAGAGCAAGGGTAGAAAAACGTACTGATTTAGATAAATTAATTATTGATTTAGAAACAGATGGTACGGTTGATCCAGAAAGTGCGATACGTGCTGCAGCAACTATTTTACAAGATCAACTTTCCTCTTTTGTTGATTTAGATACTAAAGAAGAAGTAGTTCCTCAAGAGAAAAAACCTGAGATTGATCCTATTTTATTAAATTCTATTGATGATTTAGAACTAACAGTTCGGTCAGCAAATTGTTTAAAAGCGGAACAAATTTATTATATTGGTGATCTTATTCAGTGTACCGAAGTGGAATTATTAAAAACACCTAATTTAGGCAAGAAGTCTTTGAATGAAATAAAAGATGTTTTGGCAAATAAAGGTTTAAGTTTAGGAATTAAACTGGAAAATTGGCCACCTGCTATTTTAAAAGATAAAGACAATGATAAATTTAGTTGATAAGGTCTTGGTATTAGACCTTAATAATCGGTTATTTTAAAAGGTTTAGGGTAGAGTTATGCGTCATCGTAAAAGTGGTCGTCACTTAAATAGAAATAGTAGTCATCGTCAGGCTATGTTTAAAAATATGGCAGCTTCGTTATTTCAACATGAGTTGATAAGAACGACTGTACCTAAAGCCAAAGAATTGCGCCGAGTAGTAGAGCCTATGATTACTCGTGCAAAAGTAGATAGCGTTGCTAATAGACGAATTATATCTTCTCGTTTAGGTAGTAAATCAATGACGGCCAAGTTATTTACTGAGATAGGCCCTCGTTATAAAGAACGCCCAGGTGGTTACATACGCATTTTAAAATGTGGCTATAGAACGGGTGATAAAGCACCAATGGCTTATGTAGAATTAGTAGATCGTCCGATTATAGAAGATGATGAGTTTGATGGAGAAGCCTAGTTATTTGTTATTATAGATAGCGATATTTTTAAAACGCATTGAGAAACTAAAAAGGGAGCGGTACTTCTCCCTTTTTGGAATAATTATAATAAATGTTGTAGGCATTGCATATAATCTTTTTCATTCGGCTCTGTTCCCTTCTGTTGTGCTTGCCATAAACTTTGTGCTAGACATTCTATCATAGCATGTTCAAGTTGATGTACATCTTGTTGATACTTCATAATCAGTTTTTGATATAAAAACTTTATTCCTGTAGGGCGATCAATTTGTAGTTGTTCCTGTAAAGTAATATGCATGCTCATGTGCAAGAAAGGGTTACTCTCGTTTTCATAATCTTTATCAAGATATTTTTTTTTGAGTTGTGAGTGATATTCTGGGTGTAGTTGGATAATAGATATAATCATTTTTTCTAAGTCAGTTAACTTTTTATTCTGTTGATATTTATTCCAACTATCAATAAAAGTGAGACGTAATTGGTGGCGTTCTTGGCTATAAATCATATCTATCCTTGCGACAGTAATATATAATTTTTCAAATACTATTCATTATCTAAATATTTATCTTTATACTCGCATAAATCAGAAATTAAACAAGCATTACAACGGGGTTTTCTAGCGATACAGATATAGCGACCATGTAAAATTAGCCAATGGTGTGCATGTTGTTTATATTGTGTAGGGACATGGCGTAATAATTTTTTTTCTACTTCTATGACATCTTTTCCTGTTGCTATATGGGTACGATTAGCAACACGGAAAATATGTGTATCAACGGCAATGGTATTTTGTCCAAAGGCAGTATTTAAAATAACATTTGCTGTCTTTTGTCCTACGCCTGGGAGTTTTTTTAATGCTGCTCGGGTATTAGGTACTTGTGATTGATGTTGGGTAATTAAATCTTGACATGTTTGGAT
This sequence comes from Gammaproteobacteria bacterium, assembly GCA_026994225.1. Lineage (GTDB taxonomy): Bacteria > Pseudomonadota > Gammaproteobacteria > GRL18 > GRL18 > JALWRI01. The sequence goes on from JALWRI010000117.1 coordinate 14,898, forward strand.
AATATTTTTTGCTTTACTATTATATAATCCAATCGTCTTAATATATTTTTTTAAATTGTCTTCGCCTAGTTGTAATAGTTTTTCGGGGGTATTTGCAACGGGAAAAAGTTTTTTAGTGGCTTTATTGACGCTTTTATCTGTAGCCTGTGCTGATAAGATGACAGCTATCAGTAATTCAAAGGTAGAATGATAAATTAATTCAGTGCTAGGATAAGGATTATTTTCTTGAAGACGCTTAAATATTTTTTGTCTTTTTTCTGCATTCATAAGAGGCTAGGTAAATCAATTATTGATAGATGTTTGTTGTAATATTATAACGCTTCTTTTTTGTTTGATATTTTTTATTTTTCTGTCAATGATATTTTTACCTGCAAGAATAAATGCTAATCCTATAAATGCACCTGGGGGTAATATAGCAAGCAAAAACCCATGATAGTTCTCGAATATTTGTATGGTGAGCCAATTCATGCTTTCTCCAAACATCAGATGTGCTTGACTAAAAAATGTTCCAAAGCCAATGATTTCACGCATAGTACCCAATAAAATTAACGCTAAAGTAAAACCACATCCTGTCATAAAACCATCCCAAAGGGCAGGTAAAGGAGGGTTTTTTGAGGCAAAGCCTTCTGCTCTACCAACAATAGAGCAATTGGTAACAATTAAAGGAATAAATATACCTAAAATTTGATATAAATCATGAAACCATGCTTGCATAATTAATTCTATAGCCGTAACAATGGAAGCAATAATTAATACAAAAATAGGTAAGCGTATTTCTGCTCGAACAATATTACGGATGAGTGAAATAGAAAAATTAGAGAGCATCAGTACAAAAATAGTAGCTAAACCTAAACCAAGTGCATTGACTACTGTGTTCGATACGGCAAGGAGAGGGCATAATCCTAACATCTGCACAAAGATAGGATTGTTATGCCATAGACCATTTAAAGCAATGGTTGGATAATTGAGGTTATTCATGATGGTTCTCTACAGAAGGTGTGAAAAGAAGTTCTTTATTTTGTTTATAGAATTTTAAAGCTTTATAAACTGCTTTAACAACGGCTCGAGGAGTAATTGTTGCGCCCGTAAATTGATCAAAATAGCCATTGTCTTTTTTTACTCGCCATTGTTTGTCTGTGAGATTGTATAAAGATTTACCATTAAAGTGTGTTATCCAATGTGAATGGCGTGTTTCAATTTTATCTCCTAAACCAGGTGTTTCTTTATGGGAAATAACTCGAACGCCTGCAATATCACCATTATAATAAATTGCCATAAGTAGCGTAATATCACCATTATAACCATCGGGTGCAGTAACTGTAAAAGCCAATGCAATGGGTTTTCCTTGCTTTCTAGCACGAAAAACACTGCTGTTTACCCTATTATGTAAACTAGAATTAGGTGGTAATTGCAAGATATCTTGAAAAATATCATTATCATATTGAGAAGGGGGAATTAAGCTATTGAGTTGTTTGAGTAAACTTTCTCGTTGATTTTCTATAATACGTGCTTTAGTCAGTGTATAAGTACGTTCTACTATTAAGCCTCCAAATAAGGAAAATAATGTCAGTAATAAGGCACTAAATACCATATTACGTAAGACGGTATTATTCTTTTGGAGAGCTATCATGACCAAAAACCTTTGGTTGTGTGTAATAATCCAAGAGAGGGACTAACATATTCATCAATAATACAGCAAAAGCGACCCCATCTGGATAACCACCCCATGTACGTATGATGTAGACTAAAATACCAATTCCTGCACCAAATATAATACGTCCTTTAGGGGTGGTTGCAGCAGTGATAGGATCGGTAGCAATAAAAAAAGCACCTAACATGGTGGCACCACTGAATAAGTGAAATAGTGGTGAAGCAGATTGATCGATATCAGTGCCAAAAAATAACGCCATTAAAAATAAGGCAGATAAAAATCCAATGGGGATATGCCAGCTAATAATGCGTTGTTGAATAAGCCAAAGCCCTCCAATTAAATAGGCGATATTTAACCATTCCCAGGCAATACCACCAATATATCCGTAAACCATTCCTTCATCTTTAATTTCAGAGACCGTTTTTGCACTGGAATTAAGGGCAGTTTTAAGTTCATCAAGAGGGGTTGCCATAGTGATAGCATCAATATTGGTATGAGTAGGTAGTAGGTTAAAAAATTGATATTGTAGGGTTTGAGTGATATTTAAGAGAAGTTTATCAGTATGTTCTATCATATTGATAGGAGTAACCCAATGTGTCATTTCTAATGGAAAGGAAACTAATAAAATAATATATCCTACCATTGCAGGATTAAATGGATTATAACCTAAGCCCCCGTACACATGTTTGGCTATCAAAATGGAAAAACTCACTCCAATGACAATCATCCACCAAGGTGCAATAGAAGGGATAGCAAGAGTTAATAATATACTGGTTAATATTGCGCTACCATCACTCAAATAGGGTTTTAGAGGACGTTTTCGTAGTAATAAGGCAATACTTTCAGTAATTAAAGCAACCCCAATAGCAAGTAAGAGATTACTGATAATAGCCCAGCCAAAAAAATAAATATACACCAAGATACCTGGAATAAGTGCATAAATAACCTTTAACATAATCTGTTGTAAGGTTGTTTTTTGTAATATGTAGGGTGAGCTGCGGATCATAATAGTGATTTATCTTTATCTGGAGTGGATACCTGTGAGTGAGAGTCTGTAGGATTTGGATCGTTTTGCATAGTATTCTTATCACTGTTATTAGTAGGTTGTTTTTTTGCTTTTGTTCGTTGTAGTGCAGCTTGTATTGCATCCGTTTTAGTTTTATTTAACGTGGTTTTTTTCTTTTTGTGTCGTTCTGCTTTTTCTTTTTTCTCACGTTCTAATCTAAATAAATGAAATTCATGGCGTGTACGGGCAAGATCGGCTTTTTGTTTTTGTTTTTCCTTATTCCATATTTCAGTTTTAGCATACCGATAATAATGTACTAATGGAATATGGCTAGGGCAAACATAACTACAACACCCACATTCAATACAATCAAATAAATGGATATCTTGTATTTTATCGAATTCTTTTGAACGAGCATACCAATAAAGTTGTTGTGGCAATAAATTTACTGGACAGACATGACTACATTGAGCACAGCGAATACAAGGCATGGTTTGTTCAAAAGGAGGGGTATCTTGCAATAAGATACAATTACTCGCTTTTACAATAGGAATACGGGTATTTGATAAAGCAGTTCCCATCATGGGACCACCCATGATCAGCGTGTGTTTTATTGTGGGATGATAAGCAACATAATCCAATAAATCTTGTATCGGTGTACCAATTAAAGTACGAACATTAAACCCTTGTTTTTGTCCTGTTACCGTTACTAAACGAGAAATTAGAGGAATACCTTTTACAATCGCTTCATAAACACTAAAACAGGTTGCAACATTATGACAAACAATTCCTTGTTGAGCAGGTAATTCATAGCTAGGAATTTTTTTACCGGTTAGCGTGTAGATTAATTGTTTTTCTCCTCCTGCAGGATAAATAGTAGGAACTTGAATAATTTCTACATTTAATTGGGGAAATAAGGCAGTTTGAGATAAGGCATGTTGTAATGTTTGATAGGCTTGAGGCTTGTTATCTTCTATGCCAATAATAACGTGAGGGACTTTTAATATATATGCGATAATTGCCATCCCTTGTAAAATTTCACTCGCTTGTTCTCGCATTAATCTATCATCACAGGTAATATAAGGTTCACATTCTGCACCATTTAAAATTAATGTGGTGATACGAGTATCAGAAGGAGGGGTTAATTTTACCTGTGTGGGAAATACTGCGCCGCCTAATCCGACGATGCCTGCTTTACCAATACGATCACGTAATTCAGCACGACTTAATTGCTGATAATTAGAAGTGCCATGATGTGTTATCCATTCTTCTTTACCATCTGTTTTGATAATAATACAAGGCGTTGCGAGTTGTGATGGATGAGCAACGGGATGGTTTTCAATAGCGGTAACAGTTCCCGAACTAGAAGCATGTACTGCTGCACTGATAAAATGCTTACTTTGTGCTATACATTGTCCCTTTTTCACTTTATCTCCCACTTGTACGACAGGATGGGTGAGTTGCCCTATATGTTGCTGTAAGGGAATAATTAATGTATTAGGTATGGGGGCAGTAATACTCTTTTGTTGATTAGATATTGTTTTATAGCCTTTTAATTTTAACCCTCCTGACCACATAGTATGCATAGTTAGCTTCCTGGTAGAGTTGTTGTATAAGTATTAGGATAGGGCCAACGCCAATCCTCTATATCTTCAGTGGTTGTTTCCATACGAATACAGTCAACAGGGCATGGTGGTAAGCAAAGTTCACAGCCGGTACATTCGTTTGTAATAACGGTATGCATTTGCTTGGCTGCTCCTAAAATTGCATCAACAGGACAGGCTTGAATACATAAGGTACAACCAATACAAGTTTGTTCATCAATGATAGCTACTTTGGGTAAGTCATGTCTTCCATGTTCTTCATTTAAGGGAATGATTTCTCTATCGAGTAATTCTGCCAATGCTTGTATGGTGGCTTCTCCTCCTGGAGGACATTGGTTAATGTCTGCTTCGTTTTTTGCAATCGCTTGAGCATAAGGATGACAACCAGCATAATTACATTGGCCACATTGTGTTTGTGGTAATAAGGCATCTATTTGTTCAACGATGGGGCTACTTTCTACTTTAAAACGAACAGCCGCATAACCAAGTAACATTCCAAATGCCAAGGTGAGCCCTGATAATACAAATAATACATTTAGCATACCTTATTAAACGCCTTTTGTTAATCCAGTAAAACCTAAAAATGCCAGAGACATTAAACCAGCAGTAATTAAAGCGATAGGCGCACCTTTAAATGCGTCTGGTATATCCGAAACATTTAAACGTTCACGTATTGATGCAAATAAAATCATTACCACAGAAAAACCGATTGCAGCACCAAACCCATAGACAGCAGATTGAATAAAATTGTGCTGACTTTGTGCATTAAGTAATGCGACACCGAGTACGGCACAATTAGTTGTAATCAAAGGTAAAAACATACCTAATACTTGATATAAGCGGGGACTATTTTTATGAATAAACATTTCAGTAAAATTAACGACGGCAGCAATCACCAATATAAATGTAATCGTTTTAAGATAGGTAATATTTAAGGGAATAAGTAAATAATGGTTGATTAAATAACTGCAAATGGAGGATAAGGTTAATACAAAAGTGGTAGCAAACGACATTCCAGCAGCAATACTTAATTGTCGGGACGATCCCATAAAGGGACATAGACCCAAAAATTGTACTAATACAAAATTATTGACCAAGACAGTGCTGATTAATAATAACAACAGTTCAGAAAATGATAAATCCATAGATGCTATTCACTATTTTATACGCATACCGGGTTTGGCTCCGGTATCGGGGGCTAATATCCATAAATCTTTCCCGCCTGGGCCAGCAGCAAGTACCATCCCTTCTGAAATACCAAAGCGCATTTTTCTAGGTGCTAAATTAGCGACCATAACTGTTAATCTACCTTCTAATTGTTCGGGTGTGTAGGCAGATTTAATTCCTGCAAAGACATTACGGGGTACATTATCACCAATATCTAACGTTAATTGTAATAATTTATCTGCTTTTTCTACTGTTTCTGCTTTAATAATTTTAGCAACACGTAGATCAACCTTAATAAAATCGTCAAAACTAATGCTCTTTGCAATAGGTTCTACCGATTGAGTATCCGATTTGGTGGTTGTGGTAGATAGTGTTGTAGCAGTAGTGTGTTTGCTTTCTTCTAACATGGTGTTTATTTGTTGTTCTTCAAGTCTTTGCATAAGGGGGTTAAAGGTATTTATTTGATGTCCCAATAAGGTGGTATGAATATCTTGCCATTGTAAAGGCGGAATATTTAAAAAAGTTTCTGCTTTTTTTGCTAAAACAGGTAAAACTGGTTTTAAATAAATAATTAAAATACGAAATAAATGAATTCCTAGTGAGCAAATAGCTTGTACTTGTTTTTCTTGTCCAGTTTCTTTGATTAATTTCCAAGGTGCTTGGTCATTGATATAGGTATTTGCCTTATCGGCTAATTCCATAATTTCACGCATCGCATGAGAAAATTCTCGTTGCTCGTAGAGTGTAGCAATATTATCAGCAGCATGAATAAAGGTATCTAATAAAGCGGTATTTTCTATTGTTTCACTGAGGGTATTATGAAATATTTTATTAATAAAACGGGGAGCACAACGACTAGCGATATTTACTAATTTTCCCACTAAGTCGGCATTGACCCGTAAACGGAAATCTTCTAAATTTAAGTCAATATCTACTAAGGTATTACCAAGTTTAGTGGCAAAATAATAACGTAAATATTCTGGATCTAAATGTTGTAAATAGGTTTTAGCTTGGATAAATGTTCCTCGGCTTTTAGACATTTTTTTTCCATCTACGGTTAAAAAGCCATGTACAAAAATAGCAGTGGGCGTTCTAAAACCTGCTCCTTTTAACATAGCAGGCCAAAATAAACCGTGAAAATTAACAATATCTTTACCAATAAAATGATATAATTCAGTGTTGCTACCAGCTTTCCAATAGTCATCAAAATGGATATCGGTGTGTTGTTGGCAAAAGTGTTTAAAACTTGCCATATAGCCAATAGGGGCATCTAGCCATACATAAAAATATTTATCCTCTGTTTCTGGAATTTGAAACCCGAAATAGGGTGCATCACGGGTAATATCCCAATCTTGTAATCCTTCTTCTGTTTTAAACCATTCATTGAGTTTATTACTCACTTCTTCTTGTAAATGCCCTGATTGTAACCAAGATTGTAAAAATTCGCTAAATTGAGGTAAAGCAAAAAAATAGTGTTCAGAATCTTTTTTTATGGGTTTACTACCCGAAACCGCAGAATAGGGATTTTTTAGGTCTAAGGGATTATAGGTTGCACCACAGGCTTCACAATTATCTCCATATTGGTCGGCATTACCACAGCGAGGACATTCCCCTTTGATAAATCGATCCGGTAAGAACATATTTTCTACCGGATCATAGGCTTGTGAAATAGTGCGTTGAGTAATATAGCCATCGGCTTGTAAACGTTGGTAAATGGATGCAGATAAATATTTATTTTCATCACTGTGGGTACTGTGATAATTATCAAAAGCAATATGAAAGGCTTGGAAATCATGTAAATGTTGTTGATATGATTGAGTAATTAATTGCTCAGGGGTAATGCCCTCCGTTTTAGCTCGGAGCATAATAGGCGTACCATGTGCATCATCAGCACAGACATAGAAACACTGATGACCTTGCATTTTCATAAAGCGCACCCATATATCGGTCTGAATGTATTCTACCAGATGACCGAGGTGAATATCTCCATTAGCATAGGGGAGAGCGCTGGTAACAAGAATTTGACGAGGGTGAGATGCACTGTTTGTCATAAGAACCTTGGCTTTTGGGTTTACATGTTTAATGTGATGGATAGGATATATACAAATATTATATATGTATCAAACGTAAAATAGTACAAAGTAAATTTTATATTGGCAAGCAATGTGTGAAAAGCAGGCTTGTGAAAGGTCAGCAGATAGTTTAGTTTTGGTAATCAGGAGTAGGTAATGAGTGTATCTCAATCTCAAGTTGAAGCAGCAATAGCAGAATATAAAGATCCTGCATTAGATAAAGATTTAGTTAGTGCAAAATGTATAAAAAATATTGCTATTGAAGGAAATAAAGTTAACATTGATATACAGTTAGGTTTTCCAGCAAAAAGTTATGAAACAGAGTTAGCACAAGCCTTGACAGAAAAAGTATCTGAGCTAGCAGGTATTGATAATGTGAACGTAAATATTGATACTAAAATTGTGTCTCACTCAGTACAAAAAGGGGTAACAGGTATTGATGGGGTTAAAAATATTATAGCAGTGGCTTCAGGGAAAGGAGGAGTAGGTAAATCGACCACCGCTGTGAATATTGCTTTAGCATTGTCTAAAGAAGGCGCAAATGTGGCAATTCTGGATGCGGATATTTATGGTCCTAGTCAACCTAGAATGATGGGGATTAGGGATGCAAAACCAGAAACCGACGAGGAAGGGATGCATCCAGTATTAAATTATGGTGTGCAAACTATGTCAATCGGATTTTTAATTGATGAAGAAACACCTATGATTTGGCGGGGGCCTATGGTTACTCAAGCCCTGGAACAATTATTTAAAGATACTAAATGGAAAGAGGTGGATTATTTAGTGGTTGATTTACCACCTGGTACTGGAGATGTGCAATTAACGTTAGCACAAAAAATTCCAGTGAGTGGTGCAGTGGTCATTACTACTCCTCAAGATATTGCCCTATTAGATGCTCGTAAAGGTTTACGGATGTTTGAAAAGGTAGATGTACCTATTTTAGGTGTTATTGAAAATATGAGTATTCATGTATGTAGTAATTGTGGACATGAGGAACATATTTTTGGTGAAGGAGGAGGTAATCGTATGGCATCAGAAGAAGAGGTACACTTTTTGGGTGAATTACCTTTAGACAAAAGTATTCGAGAATTAGCTGATGGCGGTAAACCGACCTTAGTTGCCGATCCAGAAGGTGTGATAGCCAAACGGTATTTAGATATTTCACGCAAAATTACTGCACGCCTTTCTCTACAAGCAAAAGATTACACGAATAAATTTCCAACGATTGTGATCGAAAATACCTAACCAGAAGAAACCTTAGCGAGCAATGGGTGAAGTGGCTTTTTGGTAGGAATGCAGCAAGCCCTTATCGACAAAAATGATAAAGGCTTGTTGTGTTGAAAGTGAGTAAAAACCGACAGAGCTAGTATATATCCAACTGGCTATTGCTTGCCAAGGAAAAAAGCAATATTAGGATTTTAATGCAGATAATGCGCTGTCATAGTCGGGCTCTTGTCCAATTTCAGGTACTTGTTCTGTATAGATGACATTATTCTCTGCATCCAATATTATAACGGCTCTGGAACAAAGCCCAGTTAAAGGGCCTGCAATAATTTTCACTTGATAATCATCAGGAAAACTGCTTCGAAAAGTGGATAACGCTACGACATCTTTTAAGCCTTCTGTTTCACAAAAACGGGCTTGTGCAAAAGGTAAATCTGCAGAAATGACTAACACCACCGTATCATCTAAACTTCCAGCCTGTTCATTGAATTTACGGGTAGATGTTGCACAGATACCTGTATCTAAACTAGGTACTATATTAAGTAACTTTTTCTTGCCAGCATAATCAGCAAGGGTTTTATCACTCAAGTCATCTGCAACAAGAGTAAATGCAGGAGCGTTTGTACCAACAGATGGTAATTCCCCGATTGAGTCGGAGGTAATGGTATTTTTTAAGGTTATTTTTGCCACGTTAATATCTCCTTGTGGTTTATTATAGGTAACATTTATTTATGTTATCCGTGATGGAGAACATGAGGGTAAAATAAGAAGACTTCAATGGCTTATTTAGGATTATTCTGGACAAGTTTTTTAGCTGCTACTTTTTTACCTCTTTCATCTGAAGGTGCATTATTAGGATTAATGTATGCAAACTATGACAGTTTTTACCTATGGTGGGCAGCAGTAACTGGTAACACTCTAGGAGGTATGCTAAATTGGTGGTTAGGAGGGTATTTATTACATTTTCAACAAGCGAGTTGGTTTCCTTTTAAAACACGAGATATTATTATAGCTCAAGCGTATTTTCAGCGTTTTGGAACATGGAGTTTGTTATTTTCATGGTTACCAATCATTGGTGATGGTTTAACTTTTGTTGCAGGTGTGATGCGTATTCCACTGTGGCTATTTGTAGTTCTAGTGTTTATAGGTAAAGGATTACGCTATATTGTATTAATCAGCGGATTTCAATTGTTGGGTGGCAGTACCTTTTCTGCCTGGTATGGGTTTTTTTTATGTAACTTTTCTGGTCTAACTTGATGATAATCGCTGTTTTTTTAGTAAGTAATGCCATAATAAAATATTATGTTGTTTTTTAGAAGTGGGCATGGTGCCATACAGTTATTAAGTGAACACCGTAAAGTGTAGTGGATAGAAAGAAGATGTCAAAGTATTATTTGTTTCCAGTGGTATTATTGATTAGACTTTGTGTTGCACTATAGAGGTAGGCATCTAATTGACTTTCCATAAGGGTATGATTTTCAATTGTATTATGTTGTATTGCTAAGGCTTGTGGAGAGGCTCCCATTTGATACTGATAAAGTCGACTGCTTGATTGTTGGGCATGAATTAATATCTTATTCCCCTGGATAAGAGCAACTCGTTGATCACTACCAGAGGGCTTAATAATACCAAAGCCTACATCATCATTTTGCAGGTTAAGTAAATCTCGCCCCCAGCATTGATGTGATGTGGGGGTACCTAAACGCCCTAAGATAGTGGGAACAATATCTACTTGCGTACCGACTGTATCAATATATTGCCCAAATTTTTCCTGTATGCCAGGAGCTATAAATAATAGGGGGACATAAAAACGGTGTAAATCCATTTCAGTAATTTGTAAGGGATCACTAAATCCATGATCCCCAACAATGACAAATAAAGTTTGTTGGTAAAAAGGGGTGTTTTCTATTTTTTTAAAAAATTCGCCTAATGCCCAGTCGGCATAACGCATGGCCGTTAAATGGGCATTTAATGAACCTTGATCGGTGACGGGTTTTATGGGTAATGGATCAGGTAATGCGTAAGGAGTGTGATTAGAAAGTGTCTGTAATAGAGCGTACAGGGGTTTATCATCGTGATAGTGATTAAATTCTTCTACTGCTCGGTTAAACATATCTTGATCAGAGACTCCCCAAGTGGGATCATTGACAATAGGGTTAATAAAATCATTGCGACCAATAAAATGTTGCATTCCCTGATTACGAAAAAAACCATATTGATTATCCCAGGAAAAATCTCCGTTATAGATATAGCGATCAGCAAAGCCCTGTTGACTTAATAAAGTAGGTAATCCTGAAAATTGGTGAGCACCTTCAGGTTGTTGCATTAAATATTCAAATCCTGGTAAATTAGGAAAACAGGCCATAGTAGCAAATAAGCCTTGATGTGTATGTGAGCCATTGGAGAAAAAACGAGTGAAAAGCAGCCCCTTTTTTGCTAAGGCATCAAAAGCTGGGGTGATCTGATTGGTGTCGCCTAATGCTCCCGTATAATGTCCACTGAAACTTTCCATTAAAATAACAACGACATTTTTAATTGCTAGGGTATTAGACGCTAGGGGAGTATAGACTCGGCGAATGACTGCTTGTTGTGGATCACGTAATTGATCAAAACGGCTTAGTAACATATTTCGTACTATTTTTTTCGCTTGGGGCATAGTCAGATCAGAGGTCCAATGTTTATCTGCAGAATGCAGATGTGCTTTGAGCGCAGAATAAAGAGTGAGTGTACCATTTAATGCCATTTGATTAGCAAAGACTGATTTACTCACATAGGCATCTCCCCAGCGTAATGGAGGACCTTGACGCAAAGTGCCTCGTGCCGCTATAACGGCAATAATGGTACAAAGTAAAAATAAGCTAAAACGAGTAATGAATGTACGTTGGATGATGCTTGTTTGATAAGAGATAAGTATTTGACTGACATGGTCAGCAAGATGCAAAAGATAACGATAGCATAGAATAATCACAATCCAGACTAAGCCCATTTTTACGATCGGAAAGCCATGCCATAACATAGATAAGACAGTATCGGGATCTTGTTCTAAATATTGAAAAACCAGACTATTTAAGCGTTGATGAAATTCATGGTAAAAATCTAATTCTACTAAGCCGAAAAAACTTACTACACTAATAAAGACCAGTAACCATATTTTATATATTGATCGCCATGCCATAGCCGTATAACTTAATAAGGCAAAAATTAAGGGAATACTGGCAATCACGGTTAAACGTAAATCAAAACGTAGCCCCATAAAAAAAGCATGTAATATCTCATCGCTAGAGGTATCAACGACTAATTCGTAATTATAAAGAATTAATATAGCACGGAGTAAGGTAAATAAAGAGAGCAAAATAAGGCTGCTTAATAGTAAAAAAATCCCGTGAGACAATAATGATATAGAAGGTGTGGGCTTGTTCATTATAGATTGCCTGTTTGATAAAGTGCAAGAATGCGATCACGTCCTTGTTCAGCTAATAAAAAGTGATGTGGAGCATATTGTATAATATTTTGAGGCGCACGGAGATGATCGAGAATAATATGTAAGGTATTATTCTTATCGAGTAAGTATAATCGGGCTAAATGTGTCGTGTCTTCAGTTATCCATAGACCTTGTTGATTACACATTAAAAAGCCTGGCTTATAGATATTATCCAAGATAACACGGTCATGGCCATTTTTTTGCCATAGATAAATATGTCCTTGTTTTTTCTCTGAATATAATAGCCGCCCATCAGGGCATAAAGTTAATCCTTCTGCTTCTTCCAGGTGAGTACGTAAAATAAATATTTTCTTTTGTTGTATATTATAACGTAATAAACGTCCATTTTTTCTATCTTCTACGGTGTAGATATTGTTACCATCGGTGGCAATTCCCTCAGCATTTTGTGCTTTAAATAGCGGTTTGCTTTGTTTACCATTCCACCAGGTAACAAAATGTTTTCCTTTTTCCTGGGTAAATAATACGCCATCTTGGTATGCAGATAAACCATTAGGTTTAAATAATGCAGATAACGTAGCAATAATTGTCCCTTTTGCATTGACATAATGTAATAAACCTTGTCCATGAGGGAGTGTTTGAGTAAAAAAATAGCCTCCTGACGGTGCATTGGCTAATGCTGCAACCTGTTCTTGGTGTTCACTGACAACGTGCATACTCCATCCCTTTGACACAGTAACAGGGTAATAATGTCGCCAACTGGCATAGAATAAAAAAGTGCTGAGAGAAAATAAAAAAAGCAGACTAAATATAGTGATTATCTTACTCAATAAAGGTTTATTTGTTATCATGGGTAGATTCGGGAAATAAAGTAGTTTAAATGGTACATGATGTACTTTACATATACTATCTGTTAAAACTTAAGAAAATATTAAGGATAGAAATTTTTATGCGTCATAATTCTTTGCTTTTTAATGCTGAACTTATTCAACGTTATGATGTTGCAGGCCCTCGTTATACTTCTTATCCTACTGCAGTGCAATTTAATGAGCAATTTAATGGCAGTGATTATCACCAGTGTGTAGTAAAGAGTAATGCGTCAGGTAAACCATTATCTTTATATTTCCATATCCCATTTTGTGATACGGTGTGTTTTTATTGTGCATGTAATAAAGTAGTAACCAAAGACTATACTCGGAGTAAAAAATATTTGCATTATCTGGATAAAGAAATGCATTTACAATCAAAACTGTTTGATAGTCAACGTAAAGTAGAACAATTACATTGGGGAGGGGGAACACCGACATTTTTAAATATTTCAGAAATGCAGGCACTGATGGCAAGTACTCACAAATATTTTACCTTGCTTGATGATGATAAAGGAGAATATTCGATTGAAATTGATCCTCGCTCAGTAACCGGTGAAACGATTACGGCTTTAAGACAATTAGGATTTAATCGAATGAGTTTGGGAGTACAAGATTTTGATCCGCTTGTACAAAGAGCGGTGAACCGCATCCAGCCAAAAAGTCAGACTTTAGAAGTGATTGCCAGTGCTAGAGAAAATAATGTAAAATCATTAAGTATTGATTTAATTTATGGTTTGCCTTTACAAACTTGCAAGGGTTTTATGCAAACATTGACAGAGGTCATCGAAGCAAATCCAGATCGCTTATCTATTTTTAATTATGCTCATTTACCCAAAATGTTTAAGCCACAACGTCGAATTAATGAGAAAGAATTACCTTCAGCTACAGAAAAATTACAGATTTTACAAAAAACAATTGAATATTTAACAGATGCTGGGTATGTCTATATAGGGATGGATCATTTTGCTAAACCTGATGACGAGTTAGCTATCGCTCAAGAAAATGGTAGTTTATATCGTAATTTTCAAGGCTATTCTACACATGCAGAATGTGATTTAGTTGCGATGGGGATAACATCTATTGCTCAGGTAGCAAATAGTTATAGTCAAAATGTAAAAGATTTAGAGAGCTATTATGCCTGTTTGGATAAAGGAGAATTACCTTTATTTCGAGGGATATTATTAGAACATGATGATGTGTTACGGCGTGCAGTTATCACACAGTTAATCTGCCATTTTAAATTATCTTTTGTCTCTATAGCAAAAACATTTGATATTGATTTTTATAATTATTTTTCCAGTGAACTAAAAAAACTGATGTTGATGCAAAAAGATGGTTTATTACAAATAACAGAAGAAGGAATACGTGTTCATCCTCCTGGTCGATTATTAATTCGTAATATTTGTATGGTATTTGATAAGTATTTAAACAATACAGAACGACGTTTTTCCAAAGTGATATAAATATTTTTTGATTATTATGTATTGTAGATTTTATGCCAAGCCATCATATCTCTTTAGAAGGTAAAAATTTATCCTGTGAACGGGGCTATCGGTGTTTGTTTGATAGGCTATATTTTTCCTTGCAAGCTGGGGATGCATTACATATTTCAGGCAATAACGGCTGTGGAAAAACCAGTTTATTACGTATTATTGCAGGTTTAGCCGATCCTTTGATGGGAGATGTGCTTTATCAAGGGCAATCTTGTTTAACACAGCGGGAAGCATATATGTCACAACTTGCCTGGATGGGACATAAAGCAGGGATTAAATTAGCACTAACAGCACAAGAAAATATTGATAGTTATTTATCGTTACGTTCCCAAAGAGTTACTGAAAAAAAGATAACAGAAACCTTGTATCATGTAGGTTTATATGGTTTTGAGGAGGTATTTGCGTATCAATTATCAGCGGGACAAAAACGACGGATAGCATTAGCTCAAATTGTCTTAAGTCAGGCAAAAATATGGATTATGGATGAGCCGTTTATAGCACTAGATAATGATGGTGTGGCATTTTTAATAGCATGTATGGCACAACATCAAGAACGAGGTGGTTTAGTTTTATTCACTACTCATCAAGCCATCTCTTTATCTGGTATGAAAACACTACATATCCCTGATTTTGCAGTATTAGAAGCATAATAGTATGTTTAAAGCATGTTGGAATATTATTATTCGAGACTTACGGCTTGCCTTTCGTCATCCTGGTGATGTAATCAATCCCTTATTCTTTTTTATTATAGTAATAACCTTATTTCCATTAGGAGGCAGTCCAGAGCAGAAAGTATTGATGAGTATAGGGGGAAGCGTTATTTGGGTAGCAGCCTTGTTATCATCACTGTTATCTTTAGATATTTTATTTCGTTCAGATTATGACGATGGGACGTTAGAAACGTTATTATTAAGTGAATACCCCTTATCTTTATTAGTATTAGCCAAAATTATAGCACATTGGTTAATAACTGGATTGCCTTTATTATGTCTTTCCCCATTATTAGCTGGTTTCTTTTATTTTAATGATCAGGCAATGCGTACATTAGTGATAACCTTACTTTTAGGAATGCCTATACTCAGTTTGCTAGGGGCTGTAGGAATGGCATTAACGGTGTCATTAAAACGGGGTGGGATGCTATTATCATTGTTAATATTACCTTTCTATATTCCTGTTTTGATATTTTCAGCACAAGCAATAAATAATAGTATGCTGGGTCTAGATGTAACGGGATCATTTTATTTTTTAGCGGCATTATTGGTATTTCTTCTTACCTTATCTCCTTTTGTTACAGCCCTTGCATTAAGGATTAGTCTTGAATGATGGTTAAATTTATTCATAAATTAGCTTCGCCTAAATATTTTTATCATTTATCTGGAAAATTACTACCTTGGCTGATGGCCATGTGTTTGTTATTTTTCTTATTGGGATTAGTGCAAGGTTTAATTTATGCACCTGTTGATTATCAGCAAGGTCATAGTTATCGCATTATGTTTATTCATGTACCAAGTGCCTGGATGTCATTAATGATTTATATAATTATGGCAACAGCGGGGGCTATTTTTTTAATTTGGAAAATAAAATTAGCAGCGATTATAGCGAGTAGTAGTGCAACGATTGGAGCAGCGTTTACGTTTATTGCTTTAGTTACCGGTGCATTATGGGGCAAACCTATGTGGGGAACATATTGGGCATGGGATGCACGTTTAACCTCAGAATTAATATTGTTATTCTTATACTTAGGTTACATAGCATTAGAAGAAGCGATAGATGATCCCCGTAGTGCTTCAAAAGCCTGTGCTGTGTTGGTATTAGTAGGCGTTGTTAATATTCCTATTATTCATTATTCGGTAGAATGGTGGTATACCTTGCATCAAGGAGCAAGTGTGAGTAAATTAGATACTCCTTCCATACATATCAGTATGTTAATTCCCTTATTATTAATGACATTAGCATGTAAATGTTACTATGCACTGACTATATTGATGCAAGCACGGAATAAAATTTTATGGCAAGAACAAAATACACATTGGGTGAGAGCCTTGATAACTGAAAATCAATCTAAAGGGTAAATCAAATATGTCGCTTGCTAAATTTATCGATATGGGGGGGTATGGTTTTTATATATGGAGCTCTTATGGTATTGCTTTTTGTGTACTGATGGTTATGGTATGGAAAATAAGAAAGAATAAAAATATGATTTATAAACAGTTAAGAATGAAGTACAAACGTACACACAATATTCAGCAGGATAATTAAAGCGATGAATAAACAAAGGCAAAAGCGTTTAATTTTAGTATTAATCCTTATTTTTGGTGTAGGGACTGCTGTAACATTAGGGTTACAAGCATTAAATAAAAATTTATTATATTTTTTTAGTCCCACTCAAGTAGTAGCAGGTGAAGCACCTATTACACGGACTTTCCGTCTGGGAGGATTAGTAAAAAAAGGGAGTATAAAACGGGAAAAAGATGGTTTAACTGTGCATTTTCAGGTAACAGATGGAGCTAAAGTGATTGCGATAAGCTATACCGGTATTTTACCCGATTTATTCAAAGAGGGACAAGGTATTGTTGCAGCAGGGAAATTACAGAGTCCTGGGCATTTTATAGCAGAAGAAGTATTAGCTAAACATGATGAAAATTATATGCCACCAGAAGTAGCTGATGCATTAGAAAAAGCGCATAAAGAAGGCAAATCGGTATCTCAAGAAGAATCAGCGCAAGATACTAACATAACCCCTACTACGGATAGTGTCTTATGATTGCAGAAGTTGGTCAGTTTTCTCTTATTATAGCGTTGACTATCGCACTGAGTTTAGCAATATTCCCTCTATGGGGAGCGCAAAAAAAATATCTACCCGTAATGCAGTTTTCACGTTATGCAGCCGTATTGCAATTTTTATTTGTAGGGCTGGCATTTTTATGTTTATTGCAAGCCTTTATCCATGATGACTTTTCAGTACGCTATGTAGCTGAAAATTCTAATACGGCATTACCGCTGTTATATAAAATATCCGCATTATGGGGAGCGCATGAAGGTTCATTATTATTATGGATATTTATCTTATCGTTATGGATGATAATGGTTGTAGGATTTAGTAAAAGTTTACCACTTACCATGAGCGCACGAGTGTTAGCTGTGATGGGGATAATCAGTGTCGGTTTCCTCAGTTTTATTATTTTTACCTCTAACCCTTTTGAACGTTTATATCCTGTGCCTGAAAATGGTCGAGATCTTAATCCCTTACTACAAGATCCAGGTTTAGTTATTCATCCACCTATGTTATACATGGGCTATGTAGGATTTTCTGTAGTATTTAGTATTACAATTGCAGCATTGATTAGTGGACAACTCGATTCAGTATGGGCTCGTTGGTCTCGTCCCTGGACTATCATAGCATGGATATTTTTAACCTTAGGGATTATGTTAGGAAGTTGGTGGGCTTATTATGAATTAGGCTGGGGAGGTTGGTGGTTTTGGGATCCGGTAGAGAATGCATCATTTATGCCGTGGTTAGTAGGTACTGCTCTTTTACATTCTTTGATCGTAACAGAAAAACGGGGAGTATTTAAAAGTTGGACAATTCTGTTAGCACTTATCACCTTTTCTTTAAGTTTATTAGGGACGTTTTTAGTACGCTCAGGGGTATTAGTATCTGTTCACGCTTTTGCAACAGATCCTGCTCGGGGAATGTTTATTTTGGTTTTTTTATTGCTGGTTATTGGTGGCTCTATGAGTTTATATGCTCTACGGGCAACCACTATGAGTAAACAAACCAACAGCTATTTTACTTTATTTTCTAAAGATAGTTTTATGTTGGCAGGGAATGTATTATTAGCTGTGGCTGCGGCTGCGGTTTTACTTGGAACATTATATCCCTTATTGGTAGATGCCTTAAAAATGGGTAAGATTTCAGTTGGTGCGCCTTATTTTAATACTATTTTTGTTCCAATTATGTTACCACTATTAGTTTTAATGGCAATAGCTCCTATTTTGCGCTGGAAACAAGATAATTTCAAGAGGGTATGGAGGATAATAACTAAAGCGGTATGGGGGGCATTGGGAGTTGCTTTAATAATGTTGCTATTTTCCATAGCAAAAAGGGATATAGGGACAATATTAGCTATTACTATCGCTGCATTTTTAATGATTAATATCATATCGGGTTTTTTCTTGGCGATTAAAAAAGTAAAACCATTGACTTTTGCATCTTTAATGCAACGATCCCCTTCCTTTTATGGAATGCATATTGCACATTTGGGGGTAGTGATTTTTGTGATAGGCGTGGCATTTACTGAATCAATGAGCTTACAAAAAGATTTGCGTATGCAGCCAGGGGAGGAAGTAAATGTAGGAGGGTATCGCTTTATTTTTGAGGGCGCAACACAATCAGCAGGTATTAATTATACAGCTTATGTAGGAACGATAAAAGTGATGCAAGACAAGCAGTTTATTACAGTTTTAAAGCCAGAAAAACGAGTATATCCAGTACGAGGTATGCCTATGACAGAAGCCGGTATTGATGCAGGATTATTTCGTGATTTGTTTGTTGCCCTGGCAGAGCCATTGGATCAAGGGGCATGGAGTTTACGTATTTACTATAAACCATTTGTACGCTGGATATGGTTTGGCTGTATTTTGATGGCATTAGGAGGGATTATTGCTGTATGGGATAAACGCTATCGGATGGTGGTTAAAAGGTAAAAAAAGATGAAAATGGTATATTTTATTCCTATGGGTATTTTTATTGCGCTGAGTGCTTTATTGTTATTTGGTTTATCTAATGATCCTCGCCGTGTCCCTTCGCCGTTAATTAATAAACCAGTACCGACATTTTCTTTATCTACGGTAGAAGATCAAAATAAAATATTTTCAAGTAAAGAATTAACGGGGCAGGTAGCGTTAGTGAATATCTGGGCATCATGGTGTCGTTCTTGTCGAGCAGAACATGCGATATTGGAAAGGTTGGCAGGTAAAGGTATTCCCATTTATGGAATAAATTATAAAGATAATTTAGCAGATGCAAAAAATTGGTTACAGCGTTATGGTAATCCTTATCGTAAAAGTGCTTATGATGTACAAGGAAAGATAGGGATAGAATGGGGTGCATACGGCACACCAGAAACCTTTATTATTGATACACAAGGTATTATTCGATATAAGCATATAGGGCCTATTTCAAAAGAAGATATGGATAATATTATCCTGCCTGTAATAGCTAGATTGAGAACATTATGATAAGCAGATGGTTAAAATATCTATTAATGAGTTATTTGCTATACTATAGCACTTATACAATAACGGCTGAACCCATTACCCAAGTGGTTGAAGATAATGCCCCGATTATCTTTACAGATCAGAAACAAGAAAAAAGATACTTAGAGTTAGCAGAAGAATTACGTTGTTTAGTATGTCAAAATCAAAATTTAATAGATTCTAATTCTGGATTAGCACATGATTTACGTCAAGAAGTAGCTCGTTTAGTCAAACAAGGGCAAGATAAAAAAGCCGTAAAGGATTTTATGGTGGCACGTTATGGTGATTTTATCTTGTATCAACCACCTCTAAAACCCGTTACTTATTTATTATGGGTAGGTCCTTTTGTCTTAATGATAATAGCATTATTGCTGCTTGTTTGGAATATTAAAAAGCGATCAAAAGAGAATAACAGAGATACTACAGCAATATTATCTGAAGCGGATAAACAACACTTAAATATACTTTTAAAAGCAAAGAATAAATAATTTTTTAGCAAAAATGAAGCTGTAAACCCTCGCTCACTAGGGCGGTGGGTAATCACTTAATTTAATTCCTGTTATGGGATACCTTATGTTTATTTTATATTTAATTTTTACCCTTTTATTGTTATTAGCTCTGGTCTTGTTATTGTGGCCAATATGGATAAGTGGAAAACATAATGGATCAGAAAAAGAGACAACACACACATTATCGCAACAAAAAGAAATAAATATTGCCTTATATCAGCAAAAGTTGCAGCAATTAGATATTGACCAAGAGAATGGATTACTTGCTGAAGAAGATAGCATGGCAGCAAAAGAAGAATTGCAACAATCCTTACTCATGGATGTGGCATTAACAGAACAAGAGAATGAATATAATGATTTATCTGTAAAAGTAAAACAGCGTTTAAGTTTCCTGTTTATTATATTGATCCCCCTTTTATCTATCAGTTTATATCTTAATTTACGCCCTAATCATCTGCAAATATTAGCAACGACTATGATACAAACCATACCTGAGACTACTATATCCAATACGACACAAGCAAATCCTACTACGCCTGATGTCAATAAGATGGTGAAAAAATTAGAGCAGCGTTTACAAAAAGACCCTAATGATACAGCGGGTTGGTTAATGTTGGGACGCTCCTATGTTGTAATGCAACGCATAGATGATGCAATAGGTGCATATAAAAATGCCTATTTACTAGATAAGGATAACTTAGAAATCATGTTAGATTATGCGGAGGTCTTATTATCTAAAGAAGATCAACAAACTATCGTACGCCAAATATTATTACGTGCTTTAGAACAAGCACCGCAACATCCTGATGCTTTATGGTTAATTGGTATTTTGGAATATAAGGCAGAAAATTTGATCAAAGCACAAGATTATTGGTCGACAGCCTTAGAAGTATTACCCCCTGATAGCGAAGAGTATAAAATCGTACAATATTACCTTGGCATGTTACAACAAAAAGCTATCAGCAAAGCAAATACTGCTTTGTCTGTTGAGTAAGTTAATTGATAGTTATCCAAATTGACCATCCACTCGTGCTTGTATTAGCATTGGAATATACTGATAGCAGAATATACTAAAAGCGATAATCCATAGTATTTGAGAGCTGACTATCCATATACTGTAATAACTAGCAGTTAATAGGGGAATAATAAACCGGATAATTGCTCCGATAGTAAGGAGAATAAATGCACTACGCATCGCTTTGGGGGGATGATGTACTTCCCGTCCGGTATGACCTAAAGCAACCCGTGACATCATACTGATAGTCATTAACCCAATACCACCATAAGCAAAAGCATGATATGCCAGAAATTGAGAAGTATTAAAAAAATAATGACTGGCAGAAAGTAAAAATCCTAGACATATAGACCAAAGTGCTAAATATAAACTCCATAATAAGGGTTTTTTCCATAATGCAAGCGTATGCCATTTTATAAGTCGAATAGCATTAAGGATAAAAAGTATACTTGCTAAATAAGCAGAAAATGCTGCGTATTGGAATAGCTCAGTGATAAAAAAGAATAAAAATAATAATAAAATACTGCCATCAATAATTTTAAAATTATTGATGGATATGGGGGTATCAAGCCCTCGTTCAATAAAAAAGGGAACAACCCGTCTTGATATCATCATTACCAAGCCAATAATTAAGAGTAGACCCGCATACGTACCTAAAAATACGCCTGCTTTAAAATAACCAAGTATACTGGCATAAAAAGCGAGATGAGCAATGAGTAAAAGTATTAATTTTGTAATAATAGCAAACTGCATCCATTGTTTTGCTTTTATTATGGGCACACTGATTGCCAGAATAAAATAACCACTAAAAAGGATGTCAAAGATAGCGGCAATAGGCATATAGCCGATAAAAAAAGCAATCCGTGCAAGCAACCAGAATAAGGCAAGCAGCATTAAGCAAATGCCATGTAGGGTTGCAATACCCGTCCAGTTTTTTACTGCAGTGAGTAAAAATCCTGCTATAACAGCGAGACTATAGCCATAGAGCATTTCATGAGCATGCCATTGGTAGCTCATTAGGTGAGTGTGAAAGGGAAAAGATATCTCTGGATAGGTAAAGGCTATCATCCAGATAAGCATAGAAAAAATAGCATATATCCCAGCAAGGAGGAAAAAAATCCTAAAACCTAAATTAAAGACTGGAAATTTTATGTTATGATGATCATCGTTTGGCATTATCAGTGGCATACGTTCTTCCTTTTATAAAAAGATAACGTTTAAACTATAGGAATAGTATGGTATGGCGAATATTCAATGTTTATATTGTGGTCAGGAGTTTCCTGATAATTTATCAGAATGTCCATCTTGTCAAGCCCCTTCACATTTTAGAAAAAATGATTGGAGTGCGGACACTAAAAAACGATTTGTCGGCTTTGTTATATTAGTCGCAATATTTTGTGCATTCATGATAGTTTATTTACCTCGTTAGTCCTATCTTTAATGTTCCAATAAATAGTTTTGTAATGCAGGAATATCTTTCAGTTGGATTGTTTTTCTTTCCACGATAATAAGGCCTGCTTTACTTAGTTGTGATAAAATGCGGGACAAGGTTTCAGGTTTGATAGAAAGGCGTGAAGCAATAACTTGCTTACTAATACTCAGTTGTAAATTTTGATTATGTTGATTGACTTGTTGCAATAAAAAATTGATTAAACGATAGGTAGCATTATGCAAGGTCAGATTATCAATTTCATTCAATAAATGATGTAAACGTCGAACCATATCTTGCATTACGGCAATACACGTTGCATTCGATTGCATTAAGATAGATAAAAAAGTAGTGGTATCAAAACTGACTAAATGGCAGTCAGTAATCGCTTCTGCAATTAAGGGATAACAAGTTTTTTGTGGCATTAATGCAAGGGCTTCAGCAAAAAATTGTTCTGGCATAATAATTTCTATGACTTTTTCTCCTCCATCTCTAGCGGTACGATAGAGTTTCATTTTACCTTGTTTAAGAAAATAGAAACATTGCACAATGTCTTTTTGTGTAAATAATTGTGTTCCCTGATCAATCGTTATATAACGGCATTTTTGCATTAATTGGGAAAATTCTTCATTAGACAAGGCAGCAAATAAATGGTGGCCACGCAAATGTTCTCTAAAAAGCGTATTATTGAGGTAAGAAAGCGTATTATTCTGTGCCATAATTTTCTGTTGTATAGTTGTTATTATAGTGGCTAATAATTAATGCTATCAAAAGTACGGTTTTGTGTCAGTAATTGTATGCTAATTTTATTGGGGACACAGGCATTGACTTCTCCAGTATGTTTTATCCAACCGTGTGCAATACATAACTTATTATGACAAGGAGAAGAAAGAAATCGAACCTGTTGCTGATCAATTTGTAATAAAGATGTCCCTAATGCCCCAGAAATAGATATTGTACGTTGCTGTGGTAAGGCAATGCTTTGTGTTGTATTAGCCGTATGGATGACAAGATAAGCAGCAGGTTCAGGTTGTTGCTCTTTAAACCAAAAATGTTGATACAATGCGAGAGTAAACAGGATGCAAAGTATCAATACTATACTATCACCAATGGTAAGCATAAGAGCCTATGAGGTTCGATAATAAGATAATAGTTTTTGCATGGCATCAATATCTGCTTGCATGGTAGCATCTATAACGGAAGCCTTTTTTAGAGCTTGTAGATGTTGTTCTAATTGTTTAATGGTATGCTGAAATTGTTCGGTAACAGCATTAATATCTTGACTAATTTCCTTTAGATAATCTGCTTTACGTAATGTTATACGTGTATCAAGATGCCCTGATTGAATGGCTGCAAGGGATTGAGAAATATTAATAGCCGGCCCTGCAATACGGTGTGAAAAGTACACAGTGACGATATAAAAAAAGATAACATTGAGAACCAGGATAATCAGACTATAGCCACTAATAATAGATAAGGTGTTACGATCAAAAGAAATATTTAACACTTGTGAAAAATTATTCAGCACATAATAATCAACCCAGATTACAAATAAAATAATACTAAAAAATAAGCTCAATTCAATAGCAATACGTAATTGCATAGAGCGATTAACAAACCACTGAGTACGTTTTTTATTCATTTATTTATCCTCTGATGACCAATTTGCTTGAACAAAACAAAAGATGCAGGGCGCAGTCTCGCTCCTTCAGGGGCGAGTTAGCCCGTGATGTCAGGACAGTGCATTTTGTTGTTGCATATACTTTTTGACCGCGCTCAATGAAGCATCGCCCGTTGATACAACACAATAACCGGGCGACCAGAATTGCTTGCCCCACAAACAATGCCTTATTTTATCGAAATGGTTGCGTCTTGATATGTAAGACAATTTTCCTTTTAACTTACCCACCAAATGAGCAATGGCAAGTTTAGGGTGAACCGATACGATTAAATGACAATGATTATCCTCAGCATTAAACTCCAGTAATTCACATTCCATTTGCAGGCAGGTTTCTGTAATGGTGTTTTTATAAACAACAGAACGGTCACTTCTCCAGTTATCTTTTTCTGTACTCCTGGACATTATCACACTTCAATACTTGCTGTTAATACATCTAGT
>JALWRI010000118.1:0-2177 GCA_026994225.1 Gammaproteobacteria bacterium
ATGCTGTTCATATTGCTCCAGTAAATGCAGATGTTTATAGTCAACATATACCTAAAATACCAAAAATCCACGCAAAAGCTCTGTGGTCAAACAAAACTACCAATCCCTTTGAAGGAAAATTCCCAAAAGTTTACCAAGGAGACTATCGAAAAAAACTTAGGCAGTGTGAATATAAAGGATTTTTCTTCGAGCTTGATGAGAATCCAGAAACAAAGGAATGGTACTTAACAACAGATATTTTAGATTGTTACCAACCCGAAAAAACTCATATTTATCCTAGTAGTTGGCACTCATGGATTCTTCAAAAAAGAGGAAATAAATATCGCATATTAATGGAAAGTGTCGGTGATATGTATGTATATAACAATGAAAGAAAGGACTACAAAAATATCGATACCAAACTAGAAACACGCCTACACTTGCCTGATGATCAACTTAGATGTGGTGAGGTTAGTTTTCACTGGGTTTATAATGATGGACGCTATATTGTAAACAAAGCAACCCCTAACATTGATGATTGCTATTATGCTTATCACTATGACCCCGATGGTATAAGCCCTGATTGGACAGAAGAGGATAGGCAACGTTACTGGAAACATGCTCAAAAACTTGCGGATGAGAGAACTAAGGTTTTGAATGCAAATTGATTAATCTAGTAACTAGGCTCAATTAGTTATGGATTATGGAAACAACCAATGAACAAAAAGATTTATAGCTTTATTCTATTTTTAACCCTTTCTGCTTGTGGTGCTACACAACCTAATACAGATAATAAAGCACTTAATGTTATAAAAAATAACCAGTATGAACAAAGTTTCAGGTTACTCTTTGGTGCTAAAAAAGATGAAATTTACATTGGTAGTGCAAGTAGTATTTATCAAAAAAAAGCGGCTAGTGATAGAACCACTACAAGTAGGCTAAGTAATGTATTTCGCAAAGTTCCTGAGCATTTGAAGAATAGATTATTTGCAAGTAGCACGGATAATCTGTTTAGACAGTTTTACCCCTATATTTATAACAAAAGCAATAGACATAAGTATGATAATAATTGTCCTTTTATAGGGGTAGAATATGAAGTCGATGGTCGTTCTAATACCACCGAATGGTTGATTGCAGCCCCCATCGAGAGATGCCTATTTAGAGAGAATATTGATCAATATTACTATAACTATGATACTCTCAATCAACATAATTGGGTATTACAGCGATACGATAACAACAAATATCGCGTATTATTAGAATCTGATGGTGAGATTGATTTTACTCATGACAGCACAAATAAAGCCAGTACTATTGGTACTAGATTTGAAATAAATAGGATGCTCTGGGATAAAGACCCAATGGCTTGTGGATATTTATCAACTCAATGGACATACAGAAGTGGTAAATTCTACATGAATGTTGCTATGTATCTTCGAGACTACTGTAGTCATACATATAGTCAAGAGGTTCCAACTGATCAAGCACGTGCTGATCTAGGTAAAGAGGAATGGTGGCAACATCATTATGTAAAGAAAATCAGAAGACTTATCGACCCTATAATCCGAATATTCGCTCTGGATAGCTGCCACGAGGTAGAGCGTCAAAATAAACTTATATGTCATAAATAGATTTATAAAAATCAATGTAAGTGGTTAAGTATTTTCCTTGTAACCAGCCCATATCACTAAAAACACCGTGATATGGGTTTGTTTAAATCACTCATGGATATGATAAATGAACAAAAATATTTATAGTTTTATATTGTTTTTAAGTCTTTCTGCTTGTGGAGCAACGCAGCCAAGAATTGATAAAAAGGCGTTAAATGTCATAAAAAATGATCAGTATGAACAGATGTTTATAGCTCTTTTCGGGGCTGAAAAAGGGGTAATAGTCCTCGGCTCTGGTAATCAAATAATTCAGGTTAAAACACCTGAGCACAGTGGTATTAGCAGTAAATTAGTAGGTAAATTTCGTATTATTCCAGAACGATTAAAACGTCACTTATTAGCAAGTAACACCGAAAACCCATTCAAACTATATTACCCCTATATTCATGCCAAGAACAATAGGCATAAGCTTGATGATAACTGCCCTTTTGTTGGCGTGGAGTACGAAGTGGATGGACGTTCTAACACTACTGAATGGCTGATTGCAGCACCCATTGAGCGGTGTTTATTTACAAAAAATAGTCCATA
>JALWRI010000118.1:2187-3066 GCA_026994225.1 Gammaproteobacteria bacterium
ATTACAAAAATATAAGTGGTGATCCTGATTATCGGCAACATAATTGGGTATTACAGCGATATGGTAACAATAATTACCGTGTGCTAATAGAATCCGATGATAATATTGAATTTGTTCACGAAGGGAAAAGCAAAGCCAGCACTATTAGAGCTAGGCTTGATATATATAGGATGTTATGGGGTATAGAGCCAGAAGTTTGTGGATTTATGGATACTGATTGGGAGTATAAAAATGGTAAATATTATACAAATTATGCAAGGTATGGTTACTACCGATGCTCTCATAAATACAGTATAGACGTACCAACAGACCAAGCACGTGCTAACCTAAGTGAAGAGGATTGGTGGCGACATCGTTATCAAAAGGAAATCAGAAAAATAATAGACCCTTTGGTTCGTCAATTTGCTATAGATGAGTGCCATGAAAGAAAATATAGAGATGGGCTTAAATGCCATAAATAGATTTATAAAAATCAATGTAAGTGGTTAAGTATTTTCCTTGTAACCAGCCCATATCACTAAAAACACCGTGATATGGGCTGGTTTAAATCACTTATGGATATGATAAAGGAACAAAAATATTTATAGTTTTATATTTGTTTTTAAGTCTTTCTGCTTGGGGGAAAAAAGGGACATTACCCGAATGGCACTTACTTAAGAAGTAACTCATTGAAAATAAGAAAGAAAAGACAGGTAAATGATAAGCTAATTATTACCACAACAACATGCCTATCGACTTACGGTAATTAAATCGCAGTTAGAATCAATCGAGTCCGATCCCAATTATTGTAGAATTAAGCCAAGAAGCCGTTGCATTATTAAGCTTGGTAATCGAAGGCTTAGGCGACCCGTTTGCCATCGCAGGTTTCTCATCCAATAC
>JALWRI010000119.1:0-839 GCA_026994225.1 Gammaproteobacteria bacterium
AGATGAAACTGGATAACTTAAAGTGAGGCTATCTAACCCACCTTGGCAAGGTAGTAATATAAGGGGATATTTAGTGTTTGTTACATGTAGAGAAAACGATGCCGAGCTTTTTTACCGGAGTCTTCTTGGATCGTTTGTTCGGATTTCAGACAAAACAGATGCTAGTTCCATTAAGATTATAGGAATTATTCGTCAAGTATAAACTCTATGATTAAAATACCACAACGCAACCTCTGAAGTTTTGATTTTGAAAACTTTGATTTCATTACAGCCCTCCTGGCAGAGCGGCCAAATGATGTTACAGGTTTGGAATCAAGTATAATTACTTCGATTATTTCTCCATTTGAATCAACATTGAATTTCAATTTAACCCATCCATTAACATTGTCCGTTACATCAGCCGGGTATCTGGGCGGCACCATTTCTACAACTTTAATTTCAGGATCAACCTCCACATTGCAGGGTGAAATATCTCTATCAATCGTAGCTACAGAAATTGATGACATGAAAATTAAATTTAATAGAAAGAAATGATACATAATGTCTGGAGGGTGCATTTCCCATTTTATTTTATTAATACATTAGTTTTATATTATCTGGGATTTAGCTAGATAAAATAAAAATCACAATAATTATCACATTGGTTAATATAATACATCGTTTATAGCATTTTCCACCGACCTTATTTCACCTTTTTAAATTTATTCGGCATTATTCTTTTTAATGCTTTCTTAGAAAGATTATGGCCTTGCCTCGCTGCTTTCAGGTACCATCGAGATGCTTTTTTTATATCCCTTTTAATACCAACACCATTTTCATACAGGTAGCCCATTCTATAT
>JALWRI010000119.1:849-3020 GCA_026994225.1 Gammaproteobacteria bacterium
TGTGTATAAGGGGCAGATTCTATATATAGCACTAATATTGCCCCGTTTCGCAGACTCCTGAGCCCAAAAAAATGCTGATTTGTAATTTTGCTTTACACCATGCCCTTTTTCATAAAAAATACTCAGCTTATTCTGCGATACGGTGTAACCCTGATTAGCAGATTTTTTATACCAATATACAGCCTGATTAAAATCTTTATTAACTAAATTTCCATGTTCATAACTATAACCCATTCTGTATTGTGCAATAGCATTACCCTGTGTAGCTGATTTACGATACCATTCCAATGCCTTGCTGTAGTCCTTTTTAACTCCATTACCTCCTAAGTACATATCTCCCAGGTTAGATTGTGCCGAAGTGTCGCCACCATTTGCCGCCTTCGTATACCAAATGAATGCTTGCTGATAATCTTTGGCCACACCGTAACCTTGATAATATAAAACCCCCAGAGCATTTTGAGAGCCCATATGTCCTTGCTTTGCTGACTTTTCAAACCACTTGAATGCTTCTTTATAATCTCTTTTTATGTCTGCTCTATTAGCATAAAAATTTCCCAGGTGAAATTGCGCAACTGCATTACCTTTTTTAGACCAGACTTGAAGTATATATAAAACCGCACCCAATTTCTTTTTATCAACAGATGCTTTAAGGAGATAATCAAGAGCTGGTATCCCTATCCGTGATAGAACAACTGAAGCCGCTGCTCTCCTGTTCTTATCTCCAAGTACGTTTACCAACGCAGGAATGGCCGGAACACCTATTTTAATCAACTGCGATCGGACTGAAGATGCATAAAACTTATCCACTAACAAATCAACTAATGATGCAACTTCGGGATCTCTTATCTTAGCAAGTACTTTTTCATTATCACCACCTTGTTGCTTAACATACTTAATTACATGTTTATATAAATCATACGATTCACCTCCCTTGTATGATTTCCCCTGAAATATAAATGTTGGAACCCCTCTTGATTTCGTATCACGCTTCAGAACATCGTTTGACTCTTTAACAAAACGGGAGAATCCGGATTTATTACACTCATTTTCATTTATTCCGGCTGACGTTAATAAGCGTTTCAACATATCGGGCACAGAAGAATAACTGCTGCTCAGATCATTTTTGTTTGCATATACATACCATTCCCACAATTTACTAGATTTTTTAGATTTCTTATTGATAACATTATGCCTTAATAATTTCCCCAGCTGATCCAGTTTGTACAAGTATGATTTGCCTCCCAATTTTTCGGCTACACACTGTGTAAAAAATGATGCCATCATACTGTTTTTACCTGCCGCTACTATTGACCTTTCTTTCCAATATCCTATTTTTTTGGGAATTTCCAGAATTCGTAAATTCAGTTTCTTGTTTTCAACTAAAGTAATTATCCAATCCAGATTAAAATACAAGAATCTTATACAATGATTACATCCTAATGAAATGTAAATACTCAAAACTTCAGCTTTTGGTTCTGTATTAATGTCAACATATGGCATACTGGAAGAATAAATATCTGCTGAAGACTTTTCATTCGCCGTTGAAGCTTCCGCCAGGTTACTCAGCAATAAAGATATAATCAAAAAACCTGTTGTATAAATTGATTTATGCACTATATTCAAGTCCTTATAATTGTTGATACACTATTCTGAAAGCAGAGTTCTATAACAGTCAAACCTGGATAACCACCTTTTCAACCTCATCAGGTAACCGCAATCAAAACTCTGCAGTATAAGTTGGTCTTGTTCTTGTTTTTATAATGACACCTATTTTCTGAAAGTCTATTATAACACGCAGGTTTAGGTGGCCAAATTCAGCCAAAAAGGGACAGACACTTTCCCATTGACAGAATCTAACAATATCAGTAATCTGATGCTATCTCAATCGTAAAAGGACTTATGGTGATGGCGAGACGCGAGAGGATAAACGTATTTTCATTGGATGACTAATTTTAATCAGTGCGTTGCATTCACTTTCAAAGTTGCCCCGTTAGCATGGGCTATAGACTTATCTTTGAGCACAACCCTTTAAAATTTTCCCGTAGGTAGAGAAACGAATAAAAACACAAGACACTACCCTTCACTATCCAAAATCAGATAAAATCTACACAATTCCTCTCTTGCCCGGATATGTTTTTGCTTTATTACCAATTTCCACTGATTGATGCAGA
>JALWRI010000120.1 GCA_026994225.1 Gammaproteobacteria bacterium
TCCCAGTATCTTTATAAAATAAATAATTATTAGGTAATAATTTTTCTCCCCATTCAGTAACCTCTTGCCAATACCGATTAGTTTTATCTTGCTGTAATTTATTAAATAATTCTTTTGCCAGATTTTCAAAGGCATTGGGGTCTTTATCACTAAAATAAACTTCTAGTAACTTCACATATAACGAATAATTATCTGGCTCTTTTTCTAATTCTGATTTAAGTAGTTGTTCCGCTTGTTGGTAACGACCATACACCAAAAAAACATCCACTTCTGACAACGGATCAACCGATTCATTATTATCTGTAATATTTGCTAACGTATCAATATCACTATTATCAAAATCACTTAAGAGAGAAGTATCTCCCCCTGCTACACTACTACTATTGTTACTATCTAAACCACTATCTAAATCCGGCTTTAAATTAGAGCTTGATGATTCTGTTATTGAGATATTATCTTTACTATGAGTTAAATCATCCACTAAACTTTCTTTATTATCTCGAATAAAAACAGTATCCCCTGTTGGCATTAAAGTGGTGTCAAGAATACTTTTTTCAAACTCTTCTTCCATATCATCATAGTATGCTTCTTCTGCTCTCTTTCTACGAATAAACCATACTGCCATCAATATAATGCCTATCCCTCCTGCACCTAAAGCAACACTTACCCAATTTGCTTGTCCCCATGCCATTAATTTGTCTGGATCAGTCAATGTTTCTAGTGATAAACGGATATCGACAGGCTCCTCTACTTGAAAAGTATCTTTCACACTTGTCGTCTCTTCTTTTTCCATGTCATCACTTTTTGTATTTGCCTCGCTCTCTTCATTTTGAAGTACTTCTACTGGTGCTTTTTGTGCAGTAGGATCAACCTCTTTTTTATGTTGTTGTTGCTGCATAGATGCAAGGCTTGCATCTTTTAAGGTGATGAGTCTATCCATAGAGTCAAGCTGTTTACTCAGTGCTTGTAAGCGTTCTTTTAATTCTTCTCCTTCTTTTTTCTTGGAATGGACTTGTTCATCAACTAAGGCTAACTGTGTACTTAACTGTGCTATGGCGTTGGCATTTTCACTTTTGGCATCTCCTCCTAAAGCACTATTTGACGTTTTATCATCATCCGTAACGAGCTTTAATTTACCATCTTGAAAACGTTTTTTCACTGTTGCAGTGTTGTTATTTTTTAATTTTCCTGATGCTTGTATTCCAGATTTTTCTATATTACTGTCAATACTTGCTTGCTGTTTACGCTTCCAGGCATTCACCTGCTGTTTTACATCTGTTACCGCTTGTTTACGTGATGTAGATTTAATTTTTTTCAGATCTTCTAAACGCAATACATAACCATGTTTTAAACGATTAATATCATTTTTAATAAAAGCACTTGGATTATTACGAAACAGTGCCATCATAACTTGCTCTACACTAACAGAAGAATCAGGACGCACTTTTTTAGCAATTTTCCACAAGCTATCATTTGCCTTAACTCGATAAGATCCTCCCCCTACACCTATTGCAGTGGCTTCTACTGTTTTACGCTGTTTTTTCTTGGTATCTGTCGTATTTTTTGTACGTCGTACTGTCGATTTTTTTGCTACCTTTACTGTATCAATCTTTTTATTGTGCCGCACTCTTACCACATTTGGGGGATCAATCAATACCGTATATTCTCGTAACAATTTACCTGAACGCCAATTTACCTCTACTAAAAAATTTAAAAAAGGTTCACGTAAAGGTTTATCGGTATAGACTTTAATATAATATTTTCCTTTTGGGGTCTTTGCCACAGAAAATTTCAATTTCCGCAATAAAGGGGTACGCTCTAAACCGGCACGTTGGTAATCATCATAATTGGCTAACGCAACATATAAACTAGATACATCTCTGGAAGTAGCTGATAACAATTCTAAGTGTGCGTTAAGTGGTTGATTAAGATAAGAATTAACCTTAATATCTCCAAGCCCTAAAGCCATTGCTATACCAGGATTAATAAATAAAAGTATAAAACACTTCCATCTCCAATTACACACCATGTTATGCTACTTCCTTTTTTTATTATTAAATATATATGACATAATGACTCAATAACACATACTTGAATCATCTATGCGCATCAATTATTAATGATACCTTACAAATATTTTTTTACCAATATTTCAGCAATTTGTATGCTATTTAATGCAGCCCCCTTACGCACATTATCAGCTACCACCCATAAATTAATACCCTGTGGATGAGAAATATCTTCTCGAATACGTCCAACATATACGGGATCATGTTTAGCACCTTCTGTTACCGCTGTGGGATAACCACCGTCTTGACGTGCATCCAAAACTTCAATACCTTCTGTTTTTTGCAGTAACTTAACCACTTCCTCAGCACTAATTTTATCTCGTGTTTCAATATGCACTGCCTCAGAATGACCATAAAATACAGGAATTCGTACTGCTGTTGGATTTACTTTAATCTCACTATCTGCAAAGATTTTTTGCGTTTCCCATACCATTTTCATTTCTTCTTTGGTATATCCATTATCCTGAAATACATCAATATGTGGTAATGCATTAAACGCTATTTGCTTGGGATACACCTTACATTCTACCTCTTTTGCATTTAATAAATGCGCTGTCTGGGTTGCTAATTCTTCAATCGCCTCTTTCCCTGTTCCTGATACGGCCTGATAAGTCGCTACATTGATACGACTAATACCCACCACATCATAAATAGGTTTTAATGCTACAAGCATTTGAATAGTAGAACAATTAGGATTAGCAATAATCCCCCGATTTTTATAATTAATAATGGCATCAGGGTTCACTTCTGGCACTACTAAGGGAATATCCTCCTCATACCTAAAATGAGCAGTATTATCAATGACTATACATCCTGACTTGGCTGCTTTAGGTGCATATTCTGCTGAAATACTGCCCCCAGCTGAAAATAACCCAATTTGCACTCTGGAAAAATCAAATTGACTTAAATCTTCAACGGCTACATATTTACCTTTAAATTCAATTTTCTTCCCTGCTGAACGGCTACTTGCCAATAAATGTAAATTACCTACAGGAAAATTTCTTTGTTCTAAAATTTCCCGCATGGTTTCACCCACTGCACCCGTTGCCCCCACAATAGCAACATCAAATAATTTATCACTCATTTCTTAACCTTACCTAATCCTGATTCTATGTTTTAGTTTATTTCAATTAATGCAGCAACCACTGCATCACCCATTTCACTGGTAGTTAACAACTGACAATCCGGAGTATGAATATCTGCAGTACGTAATCCTTTCGCCAATACTTTTTTTACTGCCAGTTCTACTTTATCTGCTAGTGCTGTTTCAGCCAGAGAATAACGTAACATCATAGCAACCGATAAAATAGTTGCTAAAGGATTTGCTTTATTTTGACCGGCTATATCAGGTGCTGAACCATGAATAGGTTCATACATACCTTGTCCATTTGCATTCATGGATGCAGAAGCTAACATTCCAATCGATCCGGTTAACATTGCAGCACAATCTGATAAAATATCACCAAACATATTAGTCGTTAAGATCACATCAAATTGCTTTGGTTCTCGTACTAACTGCATTGCCGCATTATCTACATACATATGTGATAATTCAACATCTGGATATGATTGTGCTATATCAGTTACAATCTCACGCCATAATTCTGTTGCTTCCAACACATTAGCTTTATCTACTGAACATAATTTTTTATTGCGCTTACCGGCAATATCAAATGCTACATGTGCTATCCGTTCTATTTCACTTTCTTTATATACTAAGGTATTAAAACCTTCTCGCTCTGCATTATCTAACTGACGTATACCACGTGGTTGACCAAAATAAATCCCCCCTGTTAACTCCCGTACAATCATTATATTTAAATTAGATACTAACTCAGGCTTTAAACTGGAAGCATGCGCTAATTCTTCATACAACATAGCAGGGCGTAAATTAGCAAATAATTCCAATTCTTTACGTAACCCTAATAATCCTTTTTCAGGTCGCACAGCAATATCTAGTGCCTCCCATTGATACCCGCCTACAGCACCTAACAAAATAGCATCTGCTGATTTTACTAACCTGAGGGTCTCTTCTGGTAAGGGAGTGCCGGTAGCATCGTATGCGCTACCCCCAACTAATCCTGATTCTACTGTTATATTCAATGCATAATTATCTTTCAAACATTGAATAACTTTTTCTGCTTCTGCAACAATTTCAATACCTATTCCGTCACCAGGTAATACTACTAGCCTTTTAGCCATAAAGTCTCAACTCTCCATCAAATCAGTAAATAACCAGGGTGTTTGTAATTTTTGTTTTTGCTCATAACTCTTAATTTCATCACTATATTCTAGGCTTAAACCAATTTCATCCAGCCCTGCTAATAAACAATGCCGGCGAAATTCATCTATTTCAAAAGGGATGCTGTCATTGTTTTCCCCTAAAATACATTTATCCTGCAAATTAATTGTCAGGGTGTAGCCTGTTTTTTGTGTGACTAAATCAAATAATTTATCGACTATAGCACTCTCCAAGACTACAGGTAAAATACCATTTTTAAAGCAGTTATTGTAAAAAATATCAGCAAAACCAGGTGCTATAATCACTTTAAAACCATAATCTAATAATGCCCAGGGTGCATGTTCACGGCTTGATCCACAACCAAAATTATGCCGTGTTAATAAGATACTCGCTTGTTGATACGGTGTTTGATTTAAAATAAATGCTGGATTTATTTTACGTTGACTATTATCCATACCTGGTTCACCCATATCTAAATAACGCCATTCATCAAATAAATTTACTCCAAATCCCGTACGTTGTATGGATTTTAAAAATTGTTTTGGGATAATAGCATCGGTATCAACATTGGCACGATCTAACGGTGCAACAATTCCGGTGAAAGTGGTAAATTTTTGCATACCTTATGCCTCTATGTTTTCAGTAATATCAACAAAATGTCCATGAATTGCGGCAGCGGCTGCCATAACAGGACTCACTAAATGTGTTCGTCCTCCTTGTCCTTGTCGTCCTTCAAAATTACGATTGGAGGTAGATGCACATCGTTGCCCTGGTCTTAGTTTATCTGCATTCATCGCTAAACACATAGAACATCCTGGCTCACGCCATTCAAATCCTGCCTCTATAAATATTTTGTCCAGGTTTTCTTTTTCAGCCTGTTGTTTTACTAAACCCGAACCCGGTACGACTATCGCTAACTCAATAGTTTCAGCAATTTTTTTTCCTTGTACATATTTTGCAGCACTACGTAAATCTTCTATGCGTGAATTAGTACATGAACCAATAAAAATAACATCTGGTTGAATATCTGAAATCGCCATACCAGGTTGTAAATCCATATATTCCAAGGCTTTTTCTATACTCCCTCGTTTTACATCATCAGCCTCTTGTTCTGGATCTGGTACTAAACCTGTAATAGATGTTACCATTTCAGGTGATGTCCCCCAAGTAACCTGTGGAGTTAACGTGCTAATATCAATCTCTACTTCCATATCAAATACTGCATCAGCATCAGAGTGCAAAGTATTCCAAAACGATTCTGCTTGTTCCCAAATTTTTCCGGTAGGAGAATACGGACGACCTTTTACATATTGAATAGTTTTTTCGTCTACGGCAATAATACCAGCCCTTGCTCCAGCTTCAATGGCCATGTTAGATAAACTCATGCGACCTTCTATAGATAGCGCAGTGATTGCTTCTCCTGTAAATTCAATCGCATAACCAGTTCCTCCAGCAGTGCCTATTTTACCAATAATAGCCAAAATAATATCTTTTGCGGTAACACCTGTGGCTCTTTTACCCACTACATTAATCCGCATCGATCGTGATTTTTTTAATACTAAACACTGTGTTGCCAAGGCA
This sequence comes from Gammaproteobacteria bacterium, assembly GCA_026994225.1. Lineage (GTDB taxonomy): Bacteria > Pseudomonadota > Gammaproteobacteria > GRL18 > GRL18 > JALWRI01. Next base: position 5,893 of record JALWRI010000120.1, read on the forward strand.
TGTTCTACTTCAGACGTTCCTATACCAAAAGCCAAAGCACCTAATGCGCCATGAGTAGAAGTATGGGAATCGCCACACACTACCGTCATACCAGGCAAGGTAGCTCCCTCTTCAGGGCCTACTACATGCACAATACCTTGACGAATATCTCCCATTTTAAATTCAGTAATACCAAATTCATCACAATTTTTATCCAACGTATCAACCTGTAATTGTGAAATAGGATCAGCAATGCCATTTTTTCTATCCGTTGTCGGCACATTATGATCAGCAACTGCCAAATTAGCCGCTACTCGCCATAGCTTGCGCTTTGCCAAGCGTAAACCTTCAAAGGCTTGGGGTGAAGTAACCTCATGCACCAGATGTCTATCTATGTAGATTAAAGCAGTACCATCATTGTTATCATGTACAACATGCATATTCCACAACTTATCATATAAGGTTTTTGCCATTACATCACCCTTCACCTATTGATTACCTTACAACCTAAATAAAAGGCTTTTGTACATCAATACAAAAGCCTGACATCATTACAGATTATCACACCTTATTATTTTAGCAATTTAATATTTTCTAAAAAACGCATACACTGTTTTTGTCCTGCATCAAAATATTTTGCTTCGGCTTCACATTCTATTTTATATAAGATATTGCCATAATTAAACCACAATAATTGATGTTTGGCTTTTGTTTTACTATGGTGCCATAATAATCCTACTGCATTTAAACTATCAGCTACTTTTGCACTCTCATCCTGACTTACAATCTTTACTTCACTGTCTCGTTTAAGAAATTTTACTTCTGCTTGTAACGCTTCTTGTGCCGTTTTAGTTACTACTTCATCTCGTAAATCCAAAGAGACTAATAAACGAGGTGAAGGTTGACTAAACGTTGCATGTAGCCCGTATTTTCCCACTGGATTCAATACCCAGTTATCATTATAAATAGTGTATTGCATGGCACGCATATTATCAGTGATGATAAATACTGCATTTTGTTTGTCTTGTGTCGCACTAAATATGGGGGTAGAAAATAATGCAATGGAAAAAAGCCCTATACTAATTAACCCTTGCAATATAAAAAAATTTTTTCGTATTTTACCCTTACATTGATTTCTCATACCTACCTCACTTTATTGTCTATTATTATTAGGATAATCAAAAATAACATTCTAAATGAGAGCTCAGGAATAAGCAAAGAACCCGCTTATTATTTTATTAAAAATTGTCTTAGGCGTTCCACACCTTGTTGTAATCTATCTAAATGTTGTGTATAGGCAAAACGTACATATTTTGTATTTTCATTGTTACCAAAATCTTTACCTGGAGTAATAGCAACATGAGTATTATGCAATATGGATTGACAAAATGATGCACTATCTTGAGTAAATTTTGTACTCTTGGCGTAGATATAAAAAGCACCTTGCGGTACACAGGGAATATCAAAACCAAGTTCTTGCAAAGCAAGAAGCAAATAATTTCGACGCTGTTGAAAGATTTGTCGTCGTTGCTCTAAAAGATATAATGTTTCTTCATCCAAAGCCGCTAATGCCGCATATTGCGCCAGTGTTGGGGGGGCTAAATAGATATTTTGTGCTAATCGATCTATTGCATCGATCAAATGAGGAGGTACTACCGTCCAACCTACCCGCCAACCCGTCATTTGAAAAAATTTTGAGAAACTATTAATCACAATAATCTGAGAAGAAAGAGATAACGCCGTATAGGCATCAAGGTCATACACTAAACCTTGATAAATTTCATCTACAATCAGATATTTATCTTTACTTTCTAGCCATTGTAATATTTTTTGTATTTCCTCTTTACTGATTAGCGTTCCAGTGGGATTAGCAGGAGAAGCCAATAATACAGCTTGTATATTATCATCCCAATGTTGCTCAATTAATGTCCTATTTAGTTGATATTGCGTATCGGCATTGACTGCAATCGCATGGGTTTTTCCTTCCAAAAAACGGACAAAATGGCGGTTACAAGGATAACCTGGATCGGCCAACATAACTTTATCACCAGGATCTAATATGCTACCCAAAACTAATAATAATGCAGCCGATGCACCGGAAGTAATAATAATATTCTCAGCCTTAACCGATGTATGATAGAAATTTTGGTAAAAATTACTTAATTTCTGGCGTAATTCAGGTAGACCTAAGGCAGGGGTATAATGCATCTTTGTTATTTGTAATGCTTTATTAGCCGCTTGGATTATCGGCTCAGGGGTGGCAAAATCAGGTTCACCCACTTCCATATGGATAATATCCTTACCCTGGGCTGCTAGTGCTTTTGCCTGAGCTAAAATATCCATAACATGAAAAGCATGAATAGCTTGACTACGTTGACTAACTTGCATAATAACTCACCCAACAAGCTGTCGTAATAATGGTACATCAACACAACATACGGCACTTTCTACCTTCCCCGCCATCACCGTGAAGGGTTGATTCAATTCACCTAAATGATCTAGCACCAACGCTGCTCCATTAAAGTCATGATCTTGTGTATAGGCATTAGTAGTAATAATGGTTTTTAATCCAGCACCTAATGATGACTGAATACCATTATAAGAATCTTCAAAAGCAATACACGTTTTTGCTTGCCATTGCATCACATCTAAAACGTATTGATAAATATCTGCAGCAGGTTTCTTTTCAGCTACTACATCCCCTGCACCAATAATATCAAACCATTCAATAGCGGCTTTACCTAATGTATGTTCTAATAGCGCACTCACATTAGCAGGTGTTGTGGTGGTTGCAATAGCTAATCGTACGCCTTGTTCTTTTGCTTCTGTCAATAAACGTTTCACCCCTGGACGCAAAGGAATTTTTCCACTTCCTAATAGTTTGCTATAACATTGCGTTTTACATTGATGTAAATGGGCAATAAATGCTGTACTGTCTTTATCTCCCAAATCCTGCCTCTCATCCATAGTTAAATAATTATCTATATAATAACGAATACGTTCTTTTCCTCCCGTTACAGCCAATAATTTAGCATATAATTCGATTGACCAATGCCAATTTAAGATATTTTCTTCAAATGCCTGATTAAATGCTACTCTATGCCCATCACGTTCAGTATCTGCCAAAGTTCCATCTACATCAAAAATCAATGCTTTTAACATACTCAATTCTTACACCGTAATTGCTTCAATCGTAAAGCAACCCTTTTTTTTTCCTGAAAATTTATATTGTAAGAATGCTCCGGTATCTAAAAATACAACATTCCCCACTACTTTTACCTGGTTTTTCTTTGCATGATAAATAGTGTGTCCACAATAGACTTTATCAATACCTGCTATATTATCAGTATTACGCCCAATTGCCCGTTCCCGTCCCCATAATAAATATTCTTTCATTGCTATATTTTCTGCTTTTACAGCCTCTATCATTTTTTGCCAACTGTAGCCTTTGGGGATATCTGCATGAATAAGCCCTACCAAACCATTTGATGTTTCTATTTCCAATACCAAGGGAAGCCGAGAAAAATATTCAAGAAAACGCAATTTTTCTTTTATAGTTATCTTCGTCCACCATCTTCCACCTGAAAAAAACCAATGTAACATCGCTTCTTTATCTTCTACACTACGCAGTAACATTTCATCATGGTTTCCCAAAATAGCATAAAACCAATCTTGATCTAACCACTCTAATGCTCTATCACTTTCAGGACCTCTATCTACCAGATCCCCCACACTAAATAAACGATCTTTACTTTTATTAAAATTTAAACGAGATAAACATTCATCCAGTAAAGAATACATTCCATGAATATCGCCTACTACATAATCTCTTCCTTGTTGATTTATTGATACACGTTGTATCAGGTCTTTATTATTTTTTAACATCACCTCAACCTAAAAGTAAAAAAACCGCCTGTTAGTCAACTACTCACAGACGGTTTTTTACCTAAACCTAAAAATAGTTTATAGCAGTAAACTATTTTTAATTATCTTATTATCTATTCACTATAATGTTTGATAATAATCCATCAATATCTTAGCCACTTCAGGACGAGAAAACTCCGCTGGCGGTGCTATCCCTTTACCAAGCATTTCACGTACTTTAGTACCTGATAATAACACAAAATCTTCTTTAGTATGATCAGGTACATCTCGCATCATAACTACTTTATTTAATTTTTTCGAATAAGCAGTATGATCTGCACGGAAAATTTCAATATCTAATGAACCGTCAGGCATATCATCAAAAATAGTCTGCGCATCAAACGCACCATAATAATCACCCACCCCAGCATGATCACGTCCAATAATAAAATGCGTACAACCACAGTTTTGACGAAATACTGCATGTAATACGGCTTCACGAGGTCCTGCATACAGCATATCAAAACCATAACCCGTTACCATAACAGTATTTGGTGGGAAATAGACCTCAACCATTTTACGAATAGCTGCATCACGTACTGGAGCAGGAATATCACCTGGTTTTAACTTACCCAATAACATATGTATTAACACACCATCTGCTTCGATAGCATCCATTGCCATACGACATAATTCTTCATGCGCTCTATGCATGGGATTACGGGTTTGGAATGCAACAATTTTATTCCAACCGTGTTCTTTAATTTCATTACGAATTTCTACAGCCGTACGGAATGTATCAGGAAAATCAGTTTGAAAATAACTAAAACTTAACACTTCAATAGAGCCTGATACAATAAACTTACCTTGTGCCATAAAAGCTGCAACACCAGGATGTTCACTATCTGTTGTTCCATATACTTTTTCAGCAACAAGAGATAATTCATCATCGCTTAATTCTTCAATAGCATCAATCTGTTGTATAGCAACTACAGGATTTCCATCCACATTGGGATCTAATAATGCAACACGTTTAGCATCTTTTATTGCATCGACATTTTCCAACATATTTAAAACCGGTGTAGGCCAGAATAATCCTGAAGCAGTGTGCATATTTTCAGCAACACTTAACGTATCGGCTTTATTCATATATCCAGTTAAAGGATTAAAATATCCTCCACCAAGCATCACGGCATTAGCAGCTGTTGCTGAGCTCACTATAATAGAAGGTAAATTTTTAGCCTCCTCCAACAATGCGTGGTGTTTATCTGAATCATAAACAAATAAAGGATTTAAGGCATCTGAGCCATGAGGTTTGATCATAAAAACTCCTCGTTTGTGTTTAAATAAAATCTAATCATTATTATTACTTTACTATTATTAACTGATTACGCACAGACTTTTTCAAAAACCGTCCGTTCATAATACTTACAACATCCGAAATATGACGGGATAGTTTTTTATCTCATACCATACCTTTGATATGCAAAAGCGTTTTGGTATGCACTACAGTAGGATGGATATAGTATTTTACGGCTTTTATTATCGCCCGTATAATAGCAAATTTAATTTGGTGTATCCATACATATATGAATACTAGAAGCAGAATTATCTATTCTCAAATAATATCTTGAAGATTAATGCTTGATGTCAGCACTCTCAATATCTATCAAAACTCAATATCTATCAAAAATAGCTAACATCAAAATGGACAGGAGCAATGGTTCTTTACCGGACAGTTAACCCTTATGATCTTTTATTACCCTCTAATTGAGAACGTAATACTTGATAACTACGACGATAGATTTTTTCTAATTTTACCCGTTTTATTCCTGATAAAGATTCTTCTAATGCAATACCTTTATCTATTTCTATTTTCATTTCAGGTTTATGTTGAATAACATATTGCTCATCTGGCGTATAATCCCGAGCAAATCCGGTATTCATAACTATCAATGTGCATAACACTGTTAATAACTTCATATCCATTATAAATTCCCCTTTATTATCAAGCTATTAGTAACTAAG
>JALWRI010000121.1:0-29164 GCA_026994225.1 Gammaproteobacteria bacterium
AAGGCCACCAGGCTGGTTTTTAAGCAGCTAGAGCGTAGTTGTCGTCATTGGCAACTAATAGTTTGCAGAGGATTTTACGAGGATTTCTGCACCTCGACATGCACCGCAGGTTTCATGACCCCTGTCGAAGCCATGTCGCCCCCAATTAATCTATATTGTAGGGCTATATGGTGAATATCTCAAGGGGTAAATAATATTAAGTATGAGAAAGCTCTCGATCTAGTTCCCCACTTTTTAGTTTATTACGGTATTTGGAAAGAGCTTGTTTGACTTTTCCATGTAATAAATACAGTCCAATAAAGTTAGGAAATGCCATAGATAAGAGTAATAAATCGCTAAAATCCAGAATATTTTTAGCACTGACGATAGAACCTAGTACAATAAAGCCAACAAAGAGTAAGCGGTAGGCAATGGAAAATTTTTCCCCAAAGACATAACTCCAACAGCGTTCACCATAATAAGACCAGGAAATCATAGTGCTATACGCAAATAAAACGACTGAAAGAGATAATACAATAGGAAACCAGGGCAGCACTGTACCAAAAGCGGCAGACGTTAATGCTGCGCCATCTTTGGCTTCTCGTAATGTTGCAAATTCAGGTGCATTGTATGCACCGGTAATAATAATGACTAAGGCTGTCATAGTACATATCACAATGGTATCAATAAAAGGTTCATACAAAGCAACCAATCCTTGTCTAACAGGATATTTGACAGTTGCAGTAGAATGGGCAATAGCAGCAGAACCAATACCCGCTTCACTGGAAAAAGCTGCTCGTTTAAAACCTTGTACGATAACCCCAATCATGCCACCAATAACAGCAGTGGGTGCGAATGCTTCAGTGATAATGAGATTAAAGGCAGCAGGGAGTTCACTGGCATGGGAAGCAATAATCCAGATACAGGTAAGTAGGTAAATAAAAATCATAGTGGGAACAACGGCTTCAGCAGTGTGGGCAATACGCCGGATACCGCCGATAATAACAATGCCTACCGCAAAAGCCATAATAATACCTAATATCCATTCATTACCAACAAAAAAAGGAATTTGTGTTTTGATTGCTCCGACGGCTTGGCTAACCTGAAACGCATTTCCTCCGCCTAGTGAAGCACCAATAGTTAATATGGCAAATAAGATAGCCAGGGCTTTGCCTAATTTAGCCAAACCCTTTTCAGCTAAACCCCGTGACAGGTATTCCATTGCTCCCCCCATCACATGCCCATCAGAGCGAAATTCCCGATACATTTGTGCTAAGGTCGCTTCAGTAAATTTAGAGGTCATACCAAAAAAACCAGCAATAATCATCCAAAAGGTTGCGCCTGGCCCACCAATAGTAATAGCGATAGCAACCCCTGCAATATTACCTAAACCTACTGTAGCAGAAAGGGCTGTTGTTAAGGCTTGAAAAGAGGTCACTTCCCCTTTATCGTCAGGAGACCGGTATTTACCCATGATAACTTTAAAAGCATGCCCCATCATGCGTAGATTAATAAAACCAAATCGTAGCGTTAAAAATACTGCTCCGATTAATAACCAAGCAACAATAAAGGGCATAGAGGTGTCAGGTATGAGACCAAAAAATATATCAAAAAATAGTACTTTAGCCATATATCCGTTAATTTGTCCTACCAAGGCATCTAGTCCGCCAGATTCTGCAAAACTGACAGAGGGAATAAAAAGTATACTCAGTAAGAGGCCAAATAAGCGTTTATCCATACAAATAAATCTCCTATAACAAATTGAACTAACGGTTTATTTTTTGTAAGCGTTGTTTATCTCTGTTCCAATCTCGATCTCGTTCTGTTGCACGTTTATCATGTAAATGTTTACCTTTGGCCAAAGCAATTTCTAATTTAGCAAAGCCTTTTTTCCAATACATAGCTAAGGGTACTAAGGTATAGCCTTTTCTTTCTACTGCACCAATTAAGCGAGATAATTCTTTGCGATGTAATAATAATTTGCGTACTCGTTGCTGACTAGGGTTAACGTGTGTGGATGCACTTAATAAAGGAGAAATAACACAGCCAGACATCCAGGCTTCATTATTTTTTAAAAAGACATAACTATCACGGATTTGTACTTTCCCTGCCCGCAGGCTTTTAACTTCCCATCCTTCCAAGACTATCCCGGCTTCGAATTTATCTTCGATATGAAAATCATGCCGTGCTTTTTTATTTAGTGCGATAGTATTGTTATGCGTGGTTTTTTTCTTTGTTTTAGCCATAGGTTAAAAAACTGTTTAAATAAAAAGGCCATTATAAGTCAATTTTTGCAGTATTGGTATGCGTTAAATAATGGTAAGGAAAGAATATAATAATTTTTTTGCTATTGTGTTAAAATAACGAGTTTGAGTGAACGGGCTGCAAAAACTCCTAAGTATAGGGTAGTATCCATTTTGTCCTATCTATCTTGATGCTTGATGAAATAAGTGTTATTTGAAAACAGAGGCAGGAGTAGTGCAGTGGTGTCCTATCAATCTATTCCTATGATTAAAAGAGTATAATGAATGTCTGCAGATACTAAAGATACAAACCTTTCTGATTTCAATGAACTTGCTTTAGCTGAGCCAATTTTAAAAGCCTTGAGTAATGTGGGGTATGAAACGCCATCCCCTATTCAAGCAAAAACGATACCACTTATACTATCGGGTAAAGATGTATTAGGGCAAGCCCAAACAGGAACAGGTAAAACCGCTGCTTTTGCTTTACCACTGTTATCTATGTTGCATATGAAAAAAACATTGCCGCAAGTGCTTGTATTGGCACCAACACGTGAATTGGCTATTCAAGTGGCAGAGGCATTTCAGAAATATGCAAGTTATTTATCCGGTTTTCATGTATTGCCTATTTATGGTGGACAAGATTATCGAGGACAAATTCGCCAATTAAAACGAGGGGTGCATGTAGTAGTCGGTACACCAGGGCGAGTGATGGATCATATGCGCAGAGGAACATTAGATTTAAGTGCATTACGTTGTTTGGTGTTAGATGAAGCCGATGAAATGTTACGTATGGGATTTATTGATGATGTGCAATGGGTATTAGAACAGTTACCTAAAACACGCCAAATCGCGCTTTTTTCAGCCACTATGCCGCGTGAAATTAGACAGATTGCAAAACAACACCTAAATGATCCTGAAGAAGTTACTATTAAAGTCAAAACAGCGACGGCTGAAACCATTCAGCAACGCTACTGGACAGTCAGTGGTTTACATAAGTTAGATGCGCTTACTCGGATACTTGAAGTAGAAGAGTTTGATGGCATGATAGTCTTTGTGCGGACTAAAACTGCAACGTTAGAATTAACAGAAAAATTGGAGGCAAGAGGCTATGCCAGTGCAGCGTTAAATGGTGATATTATACAAAAGCAGCGAGAAGTAACCATCGAAAAACTTAAATCTGGCGCATTAGATATTTTAGTTGCTACGGATGTAGCAGCAAGAGGTTTGGATGTAGAGCGTATTAGTCATGTAATTAACTATGATATTCCATATGATACAGAAGCATATATTCATCGTATTGGGCGTACAGGACGTGCTGGACGAACAGGCGAAGCAATTTTATTTGTTGCACCAAGAGAAAAACGTTTATTGTATGCTATTGAAAGAGCAACAAAGAAGAAAATAGATGTTATGGAATTACCCTCGACAGAAGTAATTAATGACAAGCGTATAGCAAGATTTAAACAGCAAATTACCGATACCTTAGCGAAAGAAGATTTAGAATTTTTCTTTAATTTAGTAGAGCAATATCAGATGGAACATGATGTCGCTGCATTGGATATTGCCGCAGCATTGGCGAAATTATCACAAGGTAATGAACCACTATTGTTAAAAAAACCGAAAAAGCCATCTAAAGAAGAACGGCAGAGAGAAAAGTCCCATACTCGACGTCATAGCAATGGGAAGGAAAGTAAAAAACGTCATAAACAAGAAAAAGAAGAAGGGTTTGACACTTATCGTATTGAGGTTGGGCATCAACATGGGGTAAAACCGGGTAATATTGTGGGAGCTATTGCCAATGAAGCAGGCTTGGATAGCAGTGATATTGGAAGAATTAATATTTTGGATCAATATAGTACGGTCGATTTACCAGAAGGTATGCCCAGAGATATTTTTATGGATTTAAAAGGGGTTTGGGTATCAGGGCAAAAATTAAATATTAGTCGTTTTCAGGACTATTCAGGAAAAACGGAATATAAAGCAAAAAAACAAACTAAAAAGCGTAAAGTGAAAAAGTCATCTAAATGATAAGGGTATTTTTTTATCTGGCACTTGATTTTTGATTATTTTACTCTAGTGTTAGATACGAAGTGTTGATTTTTTTATCTATATGTGCATAGGTAAAAAAATCCGCTTACTCAAAAAAGGCAGTTATTATTTACAGGAGGTATCCTGGTATGAGTGATAGTGAACTACCCGCCCCTGAAGGAGCGAGACTGCGCCCTGCATCTTTTGTTTAAATGGTAGATGTATTAGTGCATGTTGATGAAACATTAGATCATGATGGCTTAGAGAATGTAACAGAGAAAATTCGGGAAAATCAGGGCATTATTGCAGCAGATTTCCATGATGATAAGCCGCATCTTATTATGGTGGAATATAATCCAGATGCAATTAATTCCTCATCAATTTTACATACTGTAAAAGCACAAGGCCTACACGCTGAACTCGTTGGCTTGTAAACGTCAATTTATTAATTTAACTAAAAAAAGCGAATATAATTTATATCTGCTTTTTTTATTATTATGGAGAGAGAATATGGCTCATATTGTTATTATGGGAGCTGGGACAGGAGGTATGCCTGCAGCGTATGAAATGCGAGAAGAATTAGGTAAAGAGCATACCATCACGGTAGTGAATGAACGAGATTACTTTCAATTTGTGCCTTCAAACCCGTGGGTAGGTGTAGGATGGAGAAAACGTGAAGATATTTGTTTTCCTATTCAACCCTATTTAGAAAAAAAAGGGATTCGTTTTATTGCTCAAAAAGTAACAAAAGTGGATGCTGTAAAAAATAGCCTGAAATTGGAAAATGGAAACAGCATTGATTATGACTATTTGTTGATTGCAACAGGCCCTCGTTTAGCTTTTGATGAAGTACCTGGTTCTGGGCCAGATAATGGCTATACGACATCAGTATGTACTATTAGCCATGCAGAAAAATCCTATGAGCAATATATGCAGTTGGTAGCAAATCCAGGGCCGGTTATTATTGGTGCAATGCCTTTTGCTAGTTGTTTTGGTCCAGCGTATGAGTATGCATGTATTGTTGATACTGATTTACGAAAACGAAAAATACGTAATAAAGTCCCTATGACCTTAGTAACCAGTGAACCTTATATTGGTCATTTAGGTTTAGGCGGTGTGGGTGATTCAAAGGGGATGCTAGAAAGTGAATTACGTACTCGGGATATAAAATGGATTACCAATGCCAAGACAACGAAAGTAGAAGAGGGAAAAATGTTTATTGAGGGCTACAATGATGAAGGGGAGAAAGTAAAAGATTATGAATTACCTTTCTCTTATGCCATGATGTTACCTGCTTTTAAAGGCGTTGATGTGGTAGCCCAGGTGGAAGGTTTATGTAATCCTAGAGGGTTTGTTTTTGTTGATGAGTATCAACGTAATCCAACCTATAAAAATATTTATTCTGCCGGAGTATGTATTGCTATTCCTCCTATTGAAGCAACGCCTGTTCCAACCGGTGCACCAAAGACAGGATATATGATTGAATCGATGGTAACAGCCATTGTGCATAATATTGCTAATGAAGTAAATGGCAAAGAACCCTGTGAAACAGGGACTTGGAATGCAATTTGTTTAGCAGATATGGGAGATACCGGTGCTGCCTTTGTAGCAATGCCCCAAATTCCACCTCGTAATGTAGTGTGGTTTAAAAAAGGTAAATGGGTACATGCGGCTAAAATTGCGTTTGAAAAATATTTCCTTCGGAAAATGAAAAAGGGAAGTTCAGAACCATTATATGAAAAATACATTTTAAAAACATTAGGTATAGAACGTCTAAATAAAGATTAAACGCTATGCTAAGTGACATTTTTTCTGCAATGCCCCACGAATAAATTCGGGGGGTTGCGGTTATATCGGTAAGGAACGTCATTTTTTTGCTTAACGACTAGTCTTTTTTAGAAAAATAAGCATGTGTGCCAGAGGCTTCAATTGCTTCAGAAAGACGAGATAAAGCATGAATATAAGCGGCAGTACGCAAATCACAATCATGATCCGTTTTAATGCCCCAGATTTTTAATGCTTCGGTATCCATAATAGTTTTTAATTTATCATAGACCTCGCTGCTGCTCCAATAATAACAAGTTTGATTTTGTACCCATTCAAAATAAGAGACAGTAACGCCCCCTGCATTAGCAAGAATATCGGGAACAATAATACAGCCTTTCTCAATTAATATTTCATCAGCGGCATTATTGACAGGACCATTCGCTAATTCTAAAATTACTTTTGCTTGTATATTATGAGCATTTTCTTCTGTAATCACATTTTCTAATGCTGCGGGTATTAATACATCTACTGGTAATTCAAGTAATTGAGTATTGGTAATTGTTTGTATATTATCACTAAGGGGAATATTGGTGATACTCTTATATTCTTGCTTATATCGAATCATCGATACTGGATCAATGCCATCAGGTGAGTAAATAGCACCCTTTGAATCACTGATAGCAACGACTCTATAACCTTTTTCATGTAATAATTTAGCGCAGTGGGTAGCGGCATTGCCAAAACCTTGTAAAGCGACAGTGGTTGTTTCTGGATGTAAATTGAGCCGTTCTGAAAGGATATTGAGGACATAAAACCCGCCTCGACCCGTTGCATCATGTCGACCTTTTGAACCACCGAGGGCAATGGGCTTACCTGTGATGACAGCAGGGCAGTACATGCCCATAATTTTACTGTATTCGTTTGCCATCCATCCCATGATCATAGGATTGGTGTAAATATCGGGAGCAGGAATATCTTTATTAGGACCTATAAAATCTCTAAATGCTTGAATATATGCACGTGATAAACGTTCTAATTCAGCAGGAGAGAGTTCTTTAGGGTTAACACAAATACCACCCTTTGCTCCACCAAAAGGGAGGTTGACTACTGCTGTTTTAAATGTCATCCAAAAAGCCAGTGACATCACTTCATTTAAGTTTACATCTGGATGATAACGGATACCGCCTTTAGTTGGTCCTCGGGTGTCATCATAGCGCACACGAAAAGCCTTAAAAGCCCGCCTATTACCGTCATCCATACGAATTTCTAAACTTGCTGCAATAGACATTTTTGGATATTTTAATTGTTCTTCTACATCTGTGGAAATATTCATATATTTCATAGCTTTATGTAGACGTTTGCGGGCTTCGTTAAATATATTATCAGTCATAATAGATATACTTTTAGAGTTGTTTTTTTGATATTTTCCTCAACTCGAAGGATGAGGTATTGCGTAGCTATGCTAAAACAAGCATAGCATATAACAATAAAAAAGAATTTTTGTTATGTATCGTATTGATAATGCTTGATGTCTGGTAAAAGCATATTATAATCATGTAAATTTGCCAGTGGGAGCGAGCTATGTTAAAAAAAGCCTATTCAAAAACGGGAAAATTCTGTCGTGTTACATTTAAATTACCCTCAGAAGTTAATGCAGAAAAGGCAGTGTTATGTGGAGATTTTAATGATTGGGACAAACATACAACACCAATGAAACGTTTAAAAAAGGGTGGATTTAGCGTTACACAATCATTGCCTGCTGGAAAGCATTATTGTTTTCGCTATTTACTCGATGGTGAACGTTGGGAAAATGATTGGGAGGCTGACGCATATATTAGTAATGATATGGGTGGTGAAAATTCAGTAGTGCAGGTGTAATGTACAGCATAAAATTCTCCCTCTGTACTGTAAAACGGTGAGTGGGAGATGATCAGAGAGAGAATGTCAATTTTTAGTAAAATTGCTTTGGAATAGTCATATTGCTCCAATCTGGGGAAGTAAGTTCAAGCTGTTTTTTTGTAAGATGATGCATGTTGTGTTCTTTATGTGGTAGTATCACTGACTTTTTTTACTACATGGGTAGTTAAAGTACGCATTTTAGGTTTCTTTATCTTATTTTGGGGAGGGTGTTGAGCTGTGATAATCTTTTCTTTTACAACAAGAAAGTGTGAACCTGCAACATAAAAAGTAAGTATGGGAAGGAGAATAGCAAAACTAATATCCATAAAGTTATCATCGGGATCAAAGAAGATGATAGCGGCAGCAACAGTAATGCTAAAAACTAATTTTTCAAGTAAGTTCACTGTTTTTAAAGATAATAGACGGCAGTTATAATGGCATATTAAGTGGATCAAATAGCTAATAATAATAGCGATAAATAATAACAAAATACCTGTCATTACTACAGAAGAATCAGGATCAGAAAAACCAGCGGACTTCATAATCGTAACATAATGATCAAATAATATATCGAAAAAAAGATGAAGTTCTTGCATGAATATCCTCGTATTAAATTATTTGAAACTAGCATGTATGGGATAACGAAGTTAATATTGGTTATGTAGTTATAATAAAGAAATGAGTGGGTGTCCAGATTTTTTTGTAAATGGCTTGCAAGATTTTGTTAAATTGTGGATAATGGCGACCCTAGTGCATATATGGTAACTTGTGTTGGTTCCCTCGCGACAATACACTACAAACCCCGCCAGGCCCGGAAGGGAGCAACGGTAGTAGTCGACTTGGGTGCCGAGGTGTCGCTAATACAAGTTGCCTCCCTTCTATTTATATTATATATAATTAACGATTCTTTATGGCTTATAAAGCATTAGCTCGCAAATGGCGTCCTAAAAATTTATCACAAGTAGTGGGGCAAGCACCTATTTGTCAGGCGTTGCATAATGCTTTGGAAAAACAATGGCTACATCATGCGTATTTATTTACGGGTACTCGGGGTGTGGGTAAAACATCTATAGCTCGTATTCTGGCTAAATGTTTAAATTGTGAAACAGGTATCACTGCTATACCTTGTGATGTATGTAGTACGTGTGTAGAAATCAATCAAGGACGGTGTGTAGATGTGCTAGAAATTGATGCGGCATCTCGTACTAAAATAGAAGATACCCGTGAATTATTAGACAATACGCAATATGCTCCGGTACAAGCTCGCTTTAAAATTTATTTAATTGATGAAGTGCATATGTTATCAAGACATAGCTTCAATGCCTTGTTAAAAACTTTGGAAGAACCGCCTGAGCATGTAAAGTTTATTTTAGCAACGACGGATCCGAAAAAATTACCCGTTACGATTTTATCTCGATGTTTGCAATTTTATTTAAAGCCATTAATCGCTCAAGATATTGTACAACAATTACAAGCTATCTTGGATGCAGAAGGATTATCAGCAGAATTATCCTCTTTGGAAATCATAGCTAAAGCAGCAGCAGGAAGTATGCGAGATGCATTGAGTTTGTTGGATCAAGCAATAGCATATAGTGATGGCCATCTGCAACAACAGCAGATAATGACAATGTTGGGTATAGTAGATAATACCATAGTATATCAACTATTACAGGCATTAGCAGAAAAATCGATTACTAAGCTATTAACAATTAGTGCCAGTATTGCCAAGCAAGGAGGTGATTATTTTTGGTTGTTGCAAGAATTGATTAATCATTTGCAGCAGATCGCTTTATTACAAGTAAATGCTTTGTCAGTAGATAATATGGCTACAGAATTAACAACGATAGCCAAACAATGTGAAGCGGAGGAAATACAGTTATATTATCAAATTGCATTAACAGGGTTACGTGATTTACCTTTAGCTCCTGATCCAGCGAAAGGATTTGATATGTTACTATTACGTATGTACACCTTTAAACCGGTTACTATGGCCAATAATACATCCTCTGCAGAGAGTGTCCCTGTAACCACTGTAAAGAGTAGTGTTTCTGCTTATTTGTCCAAAACTAATCAAAAAGTTATCCATACGCCACCTATAATGGCTACTAATAACCGTGAACAAAAAATATTAGAACAAAATGAGAAAGCGGCTATTAAACCGTCTGCAACAGATATAAAAAAAGATCAGAAAACAGAACAACAGAGCAGTTATCAATATACCCCTAATGATGCTCTGTCAAAATTGCGTCGATTAGAGGAAAAAGCTACTTCAACAAGTAAAAAAAAACAACAAAAAACGTTAAATATCCCTGACAAGACCAATAAAATAACAGATGAGCAACAAAAATGGAATCTGTGGGTGAATCAGTTATCCCTTTCAGGATTGGTGTTACAAATATTGAAGCAAAGTATTTTACTAGAAAAAAATACCAGTCAAATTACTTTAGGAGTAGAACATAATATATTACGAATTTGTAGTCATCGTATTAAAAAGCAGCTAGAAAGATGCTTACAAGCACAATATGGGGAAACAATTAAAATTGAATTAAAGGCCTTATCTAGTGAGGACATGCCATTACAGACACCAGAAAAGTGGCAAGCAGAACAAGATTTAGAGGTATTTAATGTTGCTAGGGGGATCATTGAAAATAATCCCTTAGTGCATACTTTAATAGAAAAATTTGCTGCAAGCATACAAGAAAAGAGTATCGCTAAATGGAAAGATAACTCCAAACAGGACAATTAATTTATTAACAAATAATGAGGTAATAATAGTATGAAAGGTGGTTTAGGACAATTAATGAAACAAGCGCAAAAAATGCAAGAAGAAATGCAAAAAGCACAACAAGAATTAAGTAATAAAGAGGTTGTTGGGCGTGCTGGAGGTGGTATGGTGGGCGTATTAATGAACGGTCGCCATGATGTGAAACGGGTGACGATTGAAGAGACTGCAATGGAAGATAAAGATATGTTAGAAGATTTAATAGCCGCTGCGGTGAATGATGCAGTGAGACAAATAGAAGAACATAGTAAAAATAATATGGGAGATATGGCAGAGGGATTAAATTTACCACCAGGGTTTAAGTTACCTTTTTAATAATTTGAACCTGGGTCAAATCAGACAGTTTACAGCATATAAACTCAGAGACTCAGGTAAATTACTGGTAAAAGTGCCAGCGGCCTACTCCAGTCAGCAATATGCTCAGTGCGGTGATACGGATAAAAAGAACCGTAAGAGCCAGTCTGAGTTCTTATGTTTAAAATGCGGGCATACAGACAATGCCGATAATAATGCCTCAAAAGTAATAAAACAAAGAACCTTCGAATATTTACGCTCTAAAGCGTTCCTCAATGGGAAAAAAAAGCGTAAAATTGCCATTCGAAAAAAAGCGGTACAGGCGGTGGAACGACCGTCTTTAGATGGCAAAGGAGATGTAAGCCCGGAAAATCCGGCAACGACCGTTGATGCGTCAAACAAAAATAGCTGTGAGACCTGCAGAACCTGCGCCAATAATAGCAATCTGAGTTGTTCTTTCCATATTGAGACCTTAATTAAAGTTAAAAAAATAAATAAGGATATATTAACGCACTAAAACTATACATCATACTATAAAAATCAAGATTTAAAGTAGTTTCAATATTCATTGGGAGGATACAGACGTTGACGGGATATATTGATACTGGTCATAATGGAAGAAATATAAGTTAAATGATAAGCTCTGTAAATGGATAAGCGATGTATCTTTTAGGTGATAATCAGGTAGATATTTGGTTTATTGATCCGCAATCTATTAATCTAACTAAACAGCCATCATTACCGGGTTATTTAAATCAAGAAGAACAGCAACGTTATCAAGGCTTTCGTTTTGATAAAGATAAACATATTTATTTGGTTGCACATGTTCTATTACGTGGATGTTTATCCTTATATGGGGAGGTGTTACCGACAGACTGGCAGTTTGATAAAAATCAATATGGTCGTCCAGAAATAAAAAATATTCATACCTCTTTACGTTTTAATTTATCTCATACGCAAGGTTTAGTCTGTTGTATTATTACGAATAAGAAAGATTGTGGTATTGATGTAGAACGTTTTCAACGGGTAGATCAGCCATTGCAATTAGCTGAACGGTTTTTTTCTCACAAGGAAGTAGAACAATTACAGACAGTGAGTAGAGATAAAATAGATAGCCACTTTATTTATTATTGGACACTAAAAGAGGCTTATATTAAGGCTAAAGGCATGGGATTATCGTTGCCTTTAGCTCAATTTAGCTTTATATTGAAAAATCATGGTAAGATAGGTATTCGGTTTGGGAAAGAATTACTCGATAACCCTGATTATTGGCAGTTTGTGCAATATATACCAAGCGATCAACATTGTATTGCTGCAGCAGTGAAAAGTATCTCGGCATGTCAATGGAAAGTGCGGCAGGTGATAGCAATAGAAGAAAATAATAATAGACTATTGTTACATGAACAAAAAATATTGAGCATGACCACGCCATTGTATTAAGTATAAAAAAAATAATGAAAGAGAGGGATTTGATGAAAGGATCACGTTTTTTATCCAATATTACCGGTATGTTTTCATCTTTGTCAGGTACAGCCTTATTAAAGGCTCTTTTACCTGTTGTTGTATTAGGAGGAAGTGTTTTTTTAGCAATATTAATTTTAGCTAACCCCCCTAAAATTGAAAAAAAGCCGATTGAACGGACATTACCGGTAGTAAAGGTCATGCAAGCACATCCAGAAGTAGTGCAGTTAGCGGTAAAAAGTCAGGGTACTGTAACACCGCAAACAGAAGTTAATTTAATTGCTGAAGTGAGTGGACGGGTTACTTATGTGGCATCTTCGTTTAAAAATGGGGGATACTTTAAAAAAGGAGATTTATTAATTGCCTTTGATCCGGCGGAATATGATTTAGGTATAGTGAAGGCAAAAGCAAAAGTGAAGGAAGCAAGCGGACGTTTGGCAAAAGTAAAAGCAGATATAAGATTAAAGAAAGATACTCCGATTACTCGGGCGCAAGTATCTGAAGCAAGAGCTGGTCTACATGCAGCCAATGCCAGTTTGCAAGAAGCTGAATTGAAACGTCAACGTACTGAATTATATGCTCCTTTTGATGGCAGAGTAAAATCAACGAATGCGAATATTAGTCAATATGTACGTGCTGGACAAGAGCTGGCACAAGTCTATTCAGTAGGGGTAGCAGAAGTGCGTTTACCCATTAGTGATGAACAATTGGAATTTCTCGATTTACCTATGCAAGGGCAAACCGATAATGGTCCGTATGTAACGATCTTTGGTCGTGTTGCAAACCGGAAATATCAGTGGCGAGGGCGTATTGTTCGTACTGAGGCATCTCTTGATCCTAAAAGTCGGGTGTTGTATGCAGTAGTACAAGTAAAAAATCCTAATCAAGCCAGTTCAGGATTACCGCCATTAAGTGTTGGTATGTATGTGAATGCAAATATTCAAGGACGTAAATATAGAGATATTTATGTCCTACCTCGTAAATCAGTTAAACAGGGTAAGCGAGTAATGGTGGTTGATGAGAGCCAGCGTTTACATTTTCGTGATGTTGATTTATTACGAGATGAACGAGATAGAATGTTAGTAAAAAAGGGTTTGAAGCCAGGTGAAAATGTGGTAATTTCTCCTTTGGAAACCCCTATAGAAAATATGGAAGTAAAAGTAATAGGGCAAAATAATAACACTTATAATAATTTTGAAAATTAAGATAGGGAAATTAAATGAATCGTATAATTCATTGGTTTGCCGAAAACCATGTCGCTGCCAACTTATTAATGGTATTAATTATTGTTGGCGGTATATTAAGTTTATCGAACATTAATCGTGAGCTTTATCCTTCTGTTGCACTGGATCAGATTTCTATTCAAGTTCTTTATCCTGGTGCCAGTTCGCAGGAAGTAGAAGATTCTATTGTAAAACGCATTGAAAATGCTATTCAAGATTTAGATGGTATTCAAGAATTACGCTCCTGGGCATTGGAAAATCAGGCCTATACGATAGTCAAACTATCTTTGGGCTTTGATATTAATCGGCTTTTAAATGAAATAAAAAATCGAGTTAATGGCATTGGGAATTTTCCTAAAGGAGCAGAAAAGCCGATTATCAAAGAAGATGTACTGAAAATACGGACTATTAGCGTAGCCGTATCAGGATTAACCGATGAAGTAACCCTCAAAAAGTTAGGGGAAGAAGTAACCGATGAAATTCGAGATTTAGAAGGTGTTTCTCAAGCAGAATTATCTATCATACGCCCGTATGAAATTGGTATTGAAATTTCAGAATCAACACTACACCGCTATGGTTTATCGTTAAGCAAAGTAGTAAATGCCATTCGTAAAAATTTAGTTAGTTCTACCGGTGCGGCATTGGGAGGAAGTGAAAAAATAACCTTCAATAAATTAGAAAATATTGAACAATTAGAACAAATGGTGGTAGCGTCTCGTCCAGATGGTACACGTTTAACGATTGCAGATTTGTCGGAGGTACAAGATGGTTTTGTAGAAGAAGATAAATATGCACGTTTTGATGGAAAACCCTCAGTGTTAGTGCGAGTTTATCGGGTAGGGAGTCAGGATGTATTGCAAGTTGCTGAATCAGTCAAAGAATATGTAGGGGTTAAAAGTCAGGAAAAAGAAGGGGTAACACTCACTACCTGGCAAGATGATTCCGTTTATTTTAAGGCACGTTTAGAGTTATTGATCAACAGTGCTGTCAGTGGTTTATTTTTAGTTTTATTTATTATGGTATTGTTTTTACCGGTTCGCCTTGCTTTTTGGGTAGCTGTGGGTATTCCGGTGGCATTTTTAGGGGTATTTTGGGCAATGCCCTTTTTTGATGCCTCATTTAATCAGGTTTCTTTATTTGCTTTTATTTTAGTCTTGGGATTGGTGGTAGATGATGCGGTAGTAGTAGGAGAAAGTATTGCATATCGGCAAGAACGAGGTGAAGCAGGGTTAAAAGGAGCGGTAAGAGGGACGTTAGACGTAGGTAAACCCGTTATTTTTTCTGTTTTGACCAGCATTGTGGCATTTTTACCCATTGTTTTTTTACCTGGTGCAACGGGTAAATTATGGTCTGTGGTCTCTGTGGTAGTTATTTTAGCATTATTATTTTCTTTGCTTGAATGTTTATTAATTATGCCGGCACATTTATCTACTTTAGATAAACCAGTAGCTAAAAATGTATTATCACAAGGTTTGGAAAAAATTCGTATACTATTTTCAGCAATGTTAGATCGCTTTATACGTAGTATTTATAAACCTTTTTTACATCAGTGTATTACATGGCGGTATTTGGTACTTGCCAGTTTTATTGGGTTATTTATTTTGACTTCAGCGGTTGTATCTAGTGGTTGGGTGCGGATGGTATTTTTTCCTGAAATTGCCGAAAATGTGATTGTGGTCAATTTAACGATGCCAGAAGGTACGACAGCAGAGGAAACCAGCACCCAGGTATTACGTATAGAACAGGCAATATTAGATATTAAGGCTGAAATAGAAGCGGCTGATCCAGATGATAAAGTGATTTTGCATACGATGAGTATAGTGGGTGAGCAAACTCGAGGAGGACGGCGTACTTTTGGTAATAGTGGCCCTCATTTAGGGGAAGTCACTATTGAGTTGGCACCAGCAGAGAATCGAAGTTTGTCGATACAAGAGGTCATTCAATTATGGCGTGATAGAGTGGGGGATATTCCTGAAGCAGTCAAACTTAGTTACGATTCGGGCTTTTCAGATAAAGGGGATTCCATTAATTTACAAATTTCTGCACCGTCTTTAGATAAATTACAAAAAGCATCTCAAGAATTAAAAGAAAAATTACGTCAATTTCCAGGTGTGTATGATGTTTCTGATTCTATTCGACAAGGTAAAGATGAATTACGTTTATCCATTAAACCCGAGGCAGAAAATTTAGGTTTGAGTTTGGCCGATTTAGCCGAACAGGTAAATCAGGGATTTCATGGTGTAGAAGTAACTAAATTGTTACGAGGACGAGATGAAATACCAGTTGTAATACGCTATCCACGTGAGCAGCGTCAAACTTTAGATGATTTACGTAGTATGAGAATTCGTACTCCTGATGGGACAGAAGTACCTTTTTTTACCGTGGCTAAAGTAGAATATGAAAGTAGTTTAGCCTTTTTACAACGCACAGATAGAAAACGTACTATTTATGTTACTGCTAATTTAGATACCAGTATTGTGACCAGTAGTCGGGTTATGGCGGATTTAAAAAATTCTGGTTTTTTAGCGGGATTAGAACAAAAATACCGAGGGGTCGATGTTGGGGCAGCGGGTCTACAAAAAGAACAAAATATTATTTTAGAGAGTTTAATTAGAGGCTTTATTTTAGCAACATTGGGGATTTACGCTTTAATGGCAATCCCTTTTCGTTCTTATTTTCAACCATTGATCGTGATGACAGCTATCCCTTTTGGATTTGTGGGGGCTGTTTTTGGACATATTATTATGTCTATGGATTTGAGTTTATTATCTTTTACTGGCATTGTAGCAGTAACAGGAGTGGTAGTAAATGATAGCCTGGTACTGGTTGATTATGTAAATCAGGGACGAGAAAAAGAAGGGATGCGTATCTATGATGCCGTGATGCAAGGTGCAGAAGTACGTTTTAGACCTATCTTGTTAACATCATTAACGACTTACTTTGGTTTAATACCCATTATGTTTAATGGTAGTGTTGAAACACAAGATATTGTACCAATGGCGGTATCTTTAGGATATGGGGTATTATTTGCAACCTTTA
This sequence comes from Gammaproteobacteria bacterium, assembly GCA_026994225.1. Classification (GTDB taxonomy): domain Bacteria; phylum Pseudomonadota; class Gammaproteobacteria; order GRL18; family GRL18; genus JALWRI01. Next base: position 16,716 of record JALWRI010000121.1, read on the forward strand.
TTACACTTATTTTAGTACCGGTTAGTTATTTAATTTTAGATGATTTATTAGTCCGTTATTTGAAAAAACATCCTGATGTAGAAAAAGCAATGGATGACGATGCGGTAACAGGAAATAAACTTTCAGTCAGTAATGATCATTTATTACGTTTATTACATAAGCATGAGCAAAACAGTCCTACTAAAAATACTGATACTACACTGCATTCAACAGATTATGTTACTAAGGAAAAGAGAAAAAACAGTATATTGTCAGCATTACAGACAGAGCAACAACAAGAAGCACCCAAAGTAACCAAGAAACCATCATTAACAGAAAAAATAGTACCAGAGACCGCTGAAAATTTATTGTCTGATTTTGAAATGAATAAGCAAGATGATGTGGTAGTCAATAATAATAAACTGTCAAAAGGACAGCAGCCAGACAGTACCAAACAGCAGGCCTTTTTACAAAAAGTACAACAGTTAAAAGAGAAAGCCAATAACGATATAGAAAAGAATAGACATAAAATAGAAGCAGAAAATGTTGTAGCAAAAAGAAGTAACGCTACAGATAGCGATAAATTAGCACAAATAGTGGCAGATAAAGAGCAAAGGCAAGTAGATAAACGGCCAGAGTTCAAAGAGGAAAAAGATCAGCTTAAAGACGATGATGATAATGATGCAGCAAGTCAACTGCTGGCGAAACAGCAGGCATTAATGCAGCAATTATTACAGGATGTATCACAAGATAAACCCGTCCCTGAGCAAGTGGTAACAAAGGATATTCCATCATCAAGTAAACAACATGATGATATAGAGATAAGCGTTGATGTTGATAAGGGATCGGATGAGGAAATATCTATTCCTAAAAGAGATAAAACGTCAATACCAGAAAAACGTAGTAATAAAACAGCTATGGCCAAGGCACAGCAGCGAATTAATGAGGCAGAAAGTTTTGATGATTTAATTCATGCAGCGATTGCTGGATTTCATAAAGATATGGGGGTCAATCGTGTTGCATTTATGCGCATGGCAGGGGATGATAATATCTTTACTGTAAGAGCCTTAGCAGGAAATAAAGATCCAAATTTTACTAAATTTAAAATGGCACTGGATGATTCAGCATTGTTGGCAGAACTAATGAGCAAACCTCAATCTATCTTTATCCACAAGGAAAATAGGCATGAGTTTATGCCATTAATTAATCAGGCATTACGTGATGCCTTTGCGGTGGATAGTTTTATCCTTATTTCATTATATATTGAGGATCAGCCATTAGGTTTCTTATTTGCTGATGCAGGGAAAGAGCAAGAATTGAGTAAAAAAGAGTATTTACAGTTTAAACAATTAGGGCGTTTTTTTAATAAGGCATTAGAAAAGATGAAAAAAGGGTAATGAGGGTGTTAATTCATATTTATCGTAGTGAAAAAAAAACCGGTTATTATCTTTATGTACGGGAAAAAGAAAATTTTTCTTGTGTACCAGAAGCACTTTTAAATAATTTAGGCAAGATGAGCTGGAGTATGCTCATTGATTTGGATAAAAGGCAAAATCTGGCTAATGCGGATATAATGACTGTGCGTAGTACGCTAGAAGAACAAGGATATTATCTACAAATGCCGCCATTAGATAACAATGATTTTGTTGTATAATATTTTGTACAGACAGTAAATAAGAGGATCTGCTATGTCTGCAAAAAAGTTTATGACCCGAGATGTAATTACTACCGTGATGACAACTTCCATTGCAGATGCTTTATTTACTATGTGTCAACATCGGATACATAATTTGCCGGTAGTAGATCATAAAGGGGTCTTTGTGGGTATTTTTGGTATACAACATTTATTGCATGAATTATTACCGGTTGCTGTAATTATAAAGTCTCGTCTTATGGGGTTGTCATTTGTTTCAGATAATCCTCAGTAGTTATTTGATTGTTTAGGGGAATTAAAAGACCGTCCAGTAAAAGATTTTTTAGATAAAAGCAATCTTTTAGTAGCTAAAAGTGAAACGCCTGTGATGGAAATTATTTTGATGTTACACAACAACGCAAATGCTGCGCCAGTTATTTTATTGGATGTCGAAACAGGAAAAGTAGAGGGGCTTATTTCTTCTTGGGATATTATGTCCAGTTTAACTAAACAATTATTTAATAAGCAAGCACTATATGATGGTTTTTGTGCAAAAAATAATTATATTGAGTAAGCGATATGTTACAAACAGAAGAAGCATCACAGGCTGTTATTTTTTCATGGGATCCGGTATGGGTTGCATCCGTATTATTTTTACTGACGTATGCCGTGATTGTTACAGAAAAAATAAACCGAGCCATTATTGCCTTATTGGGCGCAGGTTTAATGATCTTGTCTGGCGTATTAACACAACAAGCAGCAATTGAAGGGATTGATTTTAATACGCTAGGATTATTAACGGGGATGATGGTGATTGTTACTATCACAAAAAAAAGTGGTATTTTTCAATATATTGCTATCTGGTCTGCAAAAAAAGTGAATGCTGATCCGTGGGGTATTTTAGTTATGCTCTCTTGTGTGACAGTTATTTTTTCTGCGTTACTCGATAATGTAACCACAGTATTGTTAATTGCACCTGTGACATTATTAATTACTCAGGAGTTAAAAGTCTCTCCTTATCCCTATTTATTTGCTGAAATTTTTGCTTCTAATATTGGAGGAGCAGCAACATTGATTGGTGATCCACCTAATATTATGATTGGATCAGCAGTAGGATTAACATTTAATGATTTTTTATTAAATATAGCACCCATCATACCTGTTATTTTAGTCGTCAATTTTATTGTCTTTTATTTTATTTGGGGACGGCATCTACATGCTTCAAAAGAAGCAAAACAAGGCATTATGTTATTTGATGAAAAGCAAGCGATTACTGATATACTATTATTAAAACAGTCATTGTTTGTCATGGCATTGGTCATTACAGGGTTCTTATTTGCACATAGTTTGCATTTAGAACCCGCTACGATTGCAATGTTAGGTGCAGCATTATTGTTATTATTAATTAGTCTAGGAGAAGAGGGTGAAACACAATCTGAAACAGTACAGTCTTATTTTGCTGAAGTAGAATGGGTGACTATTTTTTTCTTTGTTGGATTGTTTATTATTGTTTATGGCGTAGAAAAAGCCGGTATTCTGGCAACGATAGCAAATAAACTGGTTTTGTTTACTGAAGGGGATAAAACGCTGACAACATTAGTTTTGTTATGGGTATCGGCTATTTTTTCTGCGTTGGTGGATAATATTCCTTTTGTTGCGACACTGATTCCAGTGATTGAATCAATGGAAGCAACAATGGGCGGAGCAGAAGCATTGATGCCCTTATGGTGGGCATTAACTATGGGGGCTTGTCTGGGGGGGAATGGTTCATTGATTGGGGCAAGTGCTAACCTCATTATTGCAGGGTATGCAGAACGGGCAGGTTATCCCATAGAGTTTTTACGTTTTATGTTGGTTGCTTTTCCATTGATGCTAGTTAGTATTGTCATCTCTCATATTTATATTTATTTGCGTTATTTATTATGATGGTAAAAGATATACTTCAAACCACTCCATGTATGGAAAAAGGCATGTTAGTCTCTCAGGGGCTAGCGTATTGTCATACCTATCAGGTTTCAGTATTACCTGTATGTGAGGAAGGTAAAGTTATTGCTGAATTAAGTATTGATAAAATTTTTCGTAATGGTTGTATTCCTGCACATATTCTTCCTTTGGCCTCCTTGTTACATAATAAAACCGGTTGTTTACTAGATACTGAGAAAAAAATTACGACATTGTTAAAAATGCCAATTGATAAATTAATACATAAAAAAGTGTTATTATTAGAGAGTGATGCCTTAATTACTAAGGCACTGTTAATGATGATTAAGGATAAAAAGGAAGTTGTTTTTATTACAGAACAAGGAAAATATCTTGGTATGGTGACTTTGCAAAGTGTTAGTAAGGCATTAATACAACAAAGTCAAAACCAGGTATGATGATAACATCTTTTTCTCTCTTTTTGCGGGTGGTAGTATTACTAGCAATGATGGCTGGTTTGTGTGCTTGTACACAAAATACAACGCCTGAAAAAAGCTGGCAATATGATCCCAATGGCATTTTATCTACCCAGTTATCAGTGCATGGAAAATATGCTGCAATAGGCAGTATGTTGGGTTATGCAGAAGTTTGGGATATTGCAAGTAATAGCCGTATTACCCTATTACAACATCAACAACAAAATTCTAAAGGTATTATTGCATTGTCATTTTCTGAGAATGAACAATATATGATTAGTGCCGAATCTGATACCTTGGCATGGTGGAAATTACCAACTGGAAAAGCATTAGGATTTTGGCAATTCAAAAATATTAAGACAGTGGCATTATCTGCCCAAGGGCGTTTTGCCTTTATTTCACAAATGACCCAAGAACATGGTTATCCTGTGAATAAATTAACCTATTTTGATCTACAAACAGAAAAAGTCATTGCAGAGTTATATCATGCAGGGGTGATTAATAGTATTTCTTTGTCAAACAATGGGCGATATGTATTAACTGGCGCAGATGATAAGCGAGTACGTTTATGGGATTTAAAACAGGTAGGTAAAAAACGTTTAGTACGAGAATGGCTACAGCCGGAAAAAATTAATTATGTATTATTATCACCTTCTGCCCGTTATGCACTGAGTAGTGCTAGCTATTCGATGCAATCTGCTAAACAAGGTATGGTGAAGTTGTGGGATACTAAAACAGGGAAATTAGTGAAAACATTGGGTGGACAACGGATACTCGTTAGTGCTGCGGCATTTTCTCAGGATGAAAAAACAATCGTTACAGGGCTTAGTACCGGAATATTAGAGTTATGGAATATTAAAACAAAAAAACGCTTACAGTCTTGGCAAGTACCACGCAAGACCTTTTGGCGTCCTACTTTAGCACATATTAGTCAGATAGTATTTGATCATAGTGGATTGATAATTAGCTTATCATCACAAGGCTTGGGACAACGTTGGCGCATTAATACACAATAAGTTGCCTAACCTAAAACAAGATAAAAAACAAGTCTTGAATATTAGATAAAAACACCATATAGTGTGCAAAATTTTTTTAAAATATACTATATATAGTTATCATTATGTTCTTATATAGTGTCTTGTCTTTCCCCATCAATAAGTGAATAAAATATGCAAACATTAGAACCAGATACCGTAGTTGAAATCATGGAAGAAACCATTGATGTTGATGTCGCTATTGAGGATATAACAATGGATAATACTTTTACTGACGATAAAGAATATAAAGTTATTCGTAGAGATGCACAAATTACAGTGTTTGATAGAAATAAAATAGTAATGGCGATGAGTAAGGCATTTTTGGCAGAAGAAGGGGAGCTAGCAGAAAGTTCACGTAGAATTCATGATACGGTGAATGAGTTGGCTCAAAGTGTGGTAGAGGCATTGGTTCGCCGTCAATCGAATGGCGGTATTTTTCATATTGAAGATATTCAAGATCAAGTTGAGTTAGCATTAATGCGAAGTGGTCATCATCGTGTAGCAAGGGCATACGTATTATACCGAGAAGAACATGCTAGAAAACGTGCTAAGGAAAAACATCGTAGTAAGCAACTGTCTGTTATTCATATTATGGATGAAAACGGGAATAAGAAATTGCTTGATCAACAACGTCTGGAACAGTTATTTCAAGAAGCGTGTGTGAATTTAGAAAATGTTGATGCAGAGAAATTATATCAAGATGCACGGCATCATTTATTCGATGGAATGAGTGAAAAAGATGTTGCTCGTTTATTAGTGATGACAGCTCGAACATTGATTGAAAAAGAACCTAATTATAGTTTTGTTGCTGCACGATTATTGTTAGATGATTTGCGTAAAGAGGCAGTAAGTTTCGTATTTGGGCAAACATGCAGCTATTTGCATACCGAAATGACAAAAGCATATGCTGAGTATTTTCAGCAATATATTTATAAAGCGATTGATTTGCAACGGCTTGATCCTATTTTGGCAGAATATGATTTAGTGCGTTTAGGTGCTGCTATCAAACCAGAAGGTGATATAGCGTTTACGTATTTGGGATTACAAACCTTATATGATCGATATTTTATTCATGAAGGGGATATTCGGTTTGAATTGCCACAAGCCTTTTTTATGCGTATTGCAATGGGATTAGCCATTAATGAAATTGATAGAGAATACTGGGCCATTCAGTTTTATCAATTATTATCTTCTTTTGATTTTATGAGTTCTACTCCAACATTATTTAATTCAGGAACGTTACGCCCACAATTATCAAGTTGTTATTTAACCACCGTACCTGATGATTTAAGTGGCATTTATAATGCTATGCGAGATAATGCTTTATTATCTAAATATGCCGGTGGTTTGGGAAATGATTGGACTTGTGTGCGGGGTATGGGCGCACATATTAAAGGGACTAATGGTAAATCACAGGGAGTTGTGCCATTTTTAAAAGTAGCAAATGATACCGCACTAGCAGTTAATCAAGGGGGAAAACGGAAAGGAGCAATGTGTGCCTATCTGGAAACTTGGCATATTGATATTGAAGAATTTTTGGAACTGCGTAAAAATACCGGAGATGAACGGCGTAGAACCCATGATATGAATACTGCGAATTGGATCCCTGATTTATTTATGCAAAGAGTGATAGAAGAAGGAGAATGGACACTTTTTTCACCCGATGAAACGCCTGATTTACATGAAAATTATGGTGAAGCCTTTGATACATTGTATTTACAGTATGAAGAAAAAGCGCGTCGTGGAGCAATGCAAGTATATAAAGTCATTAGTGCGGTAGGATTATGGCGTAAAATGTTGGGGATGTTATTTGAAACCGGACATCCCTGGATAACTTTTAAAGATCCATGTAATATCCGTTCTCCTCAGCAACATCAAGGGGTTGTACATTCTTCTAATTTATGTACAGAAATTACACTCAATACCTCGGAAAAAGAGATTGCAGTATGTAATTTGGGATCAATTAATTTACCCGCTCATGTTAATCAAGATGGTTTGGATGTGGCAAAGTTGGAAAAAACTATCCATGTTGCTATGCGAATGTTAGATAATGTGGTGGATTATAATTTTTATAGTGTTCCTCAAGCACGTATTTCAAATTTACGTCATCGCCCGGTAGGTTTGGGCATTATGGGGTTTCAAGATGCCTTATATAAACAACGGATAGCATATATGTCTGATGCAGCAGTGGAATTTGCCGATCAAAGTATGGAAATGATCAGCTATTATAGTATCCAGGCCTCCACTGATTTAGCGCAAGAGCGGGGCAGTTATTCGAGCTTTAAGGATTCATTATGGCATAAAGGTATTTTACCCATTGATTCTTTAAATTTATTACAAAAATCTCGTAAAGCCGATTATTTTCAAGTCAATCAAGAGCAACGTTTAGACTGGGAATCTTTACGGGAACGGGTTAAAACAGTAGGGATGCGAAATTCCAATACGATGGCAATCGCTCCTACTGCCACGATCTCAAATATTTGTGGTGTGAGTCAATCAATTGAACCTACCTATCAAAATATTTTTGTTAAGTCCAATTTATCAGGGGAATTTACGGTTATAAATACGTATTTGGTGGCTGATCTCAAAGCGATAGGATTATGGGATGAGGTAATGATTAACGATTTAAAATATTATGATGGGAGTATTCAAGAAATTGATCGCATTCCAGAAGCATTAAAAATATTATATAAAACTGCTTTTGAGATAGATCCTTGTTGGTTAGTTGAAGCTGCATCGAGAAGGCAAAAATGGATCGATCAAGGGCAATCACTCAATTTATACATGGCAGATGCAAATGGAAAAAAATTGGATCATTTATACAAGTTAGCATGGGTGAGAGGATTAAAAACAACCTATTATTTACGCTCTATTGGAGCAACGCATGTTGAAAAAAGTACCCTGACGAATAATAATTTAGCAGATCAGGCTTTAAATTTATCGGATGCAGAGCAAACAGCACCCAAGGTATGTTCTATTTATGATCCAGATTGTGAAGCCTGCCAATAAAACATGGTAATAAATGATGTAGATAGATGAAAGGAAATAGCCCAGATGCTCCAGGATGAAAAAGAAGAGATAGTGATTGATATCTTTGGTGAACGTCATATCAATTATGAAAAGTTATCTAAACAACCAGTAGCGCACTTGCTTAATATTATAAAAGGTTTGGATAAAAAATTAGACGAAGTATTAGAAGAAAAATCTGATATAGAAATTTTGTTAGAAAATCAAACGGAGCATAATGATAGTATTACGGATGAATTATTAACTGATAAGGAAGATCTGCAATTAATGATGGAAGCAACATCAGAACACGCAGATGCGATAGCGGAGGATTTAGAACAAAAGCGTTTATTAATACGGCAAACTTTTGGTCGATACTTATCAGATGAAATTGTCAATACTATTTTAGATGATGAAGATGGTTTAAAATTAGGAGGTAAACGGGAAGAAATTACTATATTAACATCAGATTTACGGGGTTTTACCGCATTGTCAGAAACACAAGAACCTGAAAATGTGGTGAGTATATTAAATTTTTATCTGGATAAAATGGAAAAAATTATTACCCAATATGGAGGGACGATTGATGAGTTTATGGGAGATGGTATTTTAGTTTTATTTGGCGCACCGAGTAAACGGGAAGATGATATACAACGAGCGATTGCCTGTGCTATTGCAATGCAATTATGTATGCCTGAAATTAATGTACAGATGGAAGAATGGGGGTTTCCGCATTTAGATATGGGGATAGGAATTAATACCGGTGATGTGGTGGTTGGGAATATTGGTTCAGAAAACAGAACCAAGTATGGGGTAGTGGGTGCAAATGTTAATCTTACCTACCGTATCGAATCCTATACACTAGGGGGGCAAATCCTGATTTCCCAATCTACTTATGAAAAAGTAAAACAGGAAATTGATATTAATGAAGAGATGAAAGTATCACCTAAAGGGGTGAAAGAACCTATCTCTATTTATAATATTAAAGGTATTCGAGATAGTTTTCAGTTACAGTTAATGGAGGAAGAAAATCACCTGGATAAATTGACACATCCGATAAATATAAATTATGTTGTTTTAAATGGTAAACATTTAGGGGATAACGCTGTTAAAGGAAGTATTACCTATTTATCTGATAAATATGCCTATATACTATTAGATAAAAAGGTAGAAAAACCTGAAATACTCACTAATTTAAAAATAGATAGGGAACATATTGAGACATCATTATATGCAAAAGTTGTTGATCCAAAATCGTGTCATATAGTGGGAGAAGAAGTAACACAAACAACAAAAGGGATTTTTATCAGCTTTACTTCCAATAATAAGGTAGTAAAGCAAGTATTGTTCACTGTGTGAGTACCTTAAAATCTCTATTAAGTTAGGATGTAAGGTACTTTTTATATACTAAATCAGAATATTGAGCGCATATTGCAATATTCTGATTTGTATGCAGGGAGTTATAAGCTCTTGGATATGGTAAAAACAACTCGCCCATCAGTATTGTCACTGCCAAAAATATCTTCTGCATCACCATCGCTATTGATATAACTTAAATCAACACCTAATCCAGCGACGGTAGTTGCAACACTGAATTGATAATCAATATAGGTATCATCACCAGGTAGATATTCTAAAATAGAATAACCAACGTTACCGCCGATAGTAACATTATCCATAATATCAAAACTGGCACCCATATTGAAATACCAACCATTTTCATCTGATGCATAAATATCGTTGGAATAATATAAATCAGCAGTTAAAAAGGCAACACCCATACCAGCATGGAGTTCACCGTAATCAATATCTTGTCCACCGTTATCAGGATAGAAAAAATGGGTGTAGTTAATATCCCAGGTAATCTCTTCTCCACCCCCAAAACCAATATAGGTATCTAGTTCCATTTGGGTATCATCGTCATCAAAATCGACATTAGACATCCAGGTGCCTAAGTAAAATCCACTATCGTGATTAAAATCAAAACCACCTTGTAATGCCATACCGCTATCTGTTTGGGAAACACCACGAAACAGATAATCGGTTGTAAGAGCGATATTTGCTGATATGGGGGATTCTTCTGCCAGTGCAGCAGTAAAAGGGATAGATGCACATAAAATAGTAGCGTATAAACAGGTATTGAGGTGTTTCATTAGGATAACTCCATTGTTGATTATTAATAAAATGAGATAACTATAGTATAGTAAGTTACTCTATTTGAAGAATTAAAGCGGGGTATAATTTTTTAAGGTTAGGCAATGATTTATTTTGCCAGGGAATATTGGTAGATCCTTTGACGGTAAATTGAATAGCTCCTTTTTTGCGAACAAATATAGCAAATTTGGATAAAATATTAATGCCTGAACTATTAAGAAAATGTAACGCACTGAGATCAATAGTAATTTCTGTATTATCCGATTTTTCCAATACTTCATGCAGCAAATTAGTAATAAATGTATATTCCTTACTTCCACCCAAGCGTAAAGTCCCTTCAAGATGTACGGTATAGTTGTCACTATCCCATACTTTATAATCTTCGGTAATAACTTCCATGATGATTAAAGCCTCTTGTTAAAATAACGTATTATCGTTTATGTCTTTGTTAATCTACAGTAATAGCAATTTTTGCCATAGTGGTTAATTTTGTAAAAGGGGTATCAATGTGTGGTACTAATTTCCAGGCTAATGGTGTATGGTAATCATGCATAATAGTAATAAATCCCAGACCAGAAGCGGCTTCATCTTTACCGAGTGCATTGTATTCTAATTTTTCTAACATAAGTTGTTCTAAATCAGTATCTGCACTGACTAAGGTGCTGGTAAGTTGTGTTAATGCTGCCTCTTGGCTGCGGCTTATCATATTTGATACGAGTAGAATAATATGTTCTTTCGTATCGGTATTTTCTTTATCCAGGTAAGATTGTATCGTAATTTGTCCTGTTTTTCTAAATTTTACGGCATTTTCAATTAATTCATTGAGTATGTAACTAACATAATGGTTAATTTCATCGGCAGAGAAATATTTTTCTTGTGTTGGTATCATTAAAGAATAATAGTTAGCAACACAATTGGTAATAATAGCGCAATGTTTCCAGTCACTTTCTTTATAGGGCTGAAAGGTAATATTGAGATCACTGCATTCGGGTAGTAATAAAGGGGTATCAAAATGACCTATAACACACATAATAAAACCTTATCTCCCTATAAATATTGGAATGGTTAAGTGCTAAGGGTATAGCTAGATATGACGCATTTATTGTTGCTCTAAATAAGCAATAATAGAAGTAATATTGTCAGTACCCCCAGCATCATTTGCCATATCAATTAATTTTTGATTGGAATCTGAAATATTTTTGCTATTAGTTTGTTGCAGGATTTGAAAAATATCATCATCGCTTAACATTCCGGTTAATCCATCAGAACAAAGTAGATAAATATCACCATGATGCAATTTATGGGTGCTAATATCAGGCATTAAACGTTGCCAAGGACCTACTGCTTTAAAAATAATATTTTTATTCGGTTCCATACCTACCTTACCCGTATCGAGCCATAACTGGTGATGAGTATGGTCAACAGTAATTTGGCTCAGTACATTATTTCTAAAACGGTATATACGGCTGTCACCAATATGAAAACTTAAAGCAAAGCCCTTATTTTGTTTTAGCCATAGTCCTGCAACGGTAGTACCCATACCACTCCCTTCGGGGTAGCCCCGTTCAACATTTAACTTATGGACTTGATGATTGGTTTCTGCTACCGCATCATTGATTTTTTCTGTGGCATTGATTTCGTGCATATCTATGTCATTATGTGGTATCAACTCTTTAGATAAGGTTTCTACTGCCACTCTACTAGCCACCTCTCCCGCATCATGTCCACCCATTCCGTCAGCAACAACAAACAGAGCATTATCATCACTGATGAGATAACTATCTTCATTTAATCGGCGGGTACGTCCGGTATCAGACAAACCATGAGAATATATACGGTAAGTAGGGGTTTTATTTATTGATAGTAGCATGCGAAGTAATCGTTTTAACATAGGCAATTATTATTTTTGTTACTACGTAAACAGAGATTTTTTGTATAACTATGTTACGTATAGTTCATAGACACATTAATCGTATAGATATATTTAATTAGAATGATTTAGATAGTATTAATACGCATACTATCATAGTATCTATCAAGTACCCACTTTTTAGTGATAAGTATAGAGGAAATTGTAATTAAAACAATAGTATTATAGAGTACCATTGTTTTTTATTTCTTTATGCGGTTTTTCATAAAAAAATAATGATGGGCTATAATTTTTCAGTATATTTTTTATATCGTTGCATGGATAAAGTAATGATGATAGAAAGCATACTTTAGGAGTATTTAATACAATTAATG
>JALWRI010000121.1:29174-113955 GCA_026994225.1 Gammaproteobacteria bacterium
GTATATTAGGTGCTAGTGCCTTTATGGATGCATTTTTAATTGCATTTAAAATCCCTAATTTTATGCGCAGATTATTTGCAGAAGGGGCTTTTTCTCAGGCATTTGTGCCAGTATTGGGTGAAACACGAGAAAAAGAAGGAGATATAGCCGTCAAAGATTTGGTACAAGCTGTTGCGGGTACGTTAGGTTTAACCTTGTTTTTTATTACCCTTGTTGGGGTGATTGCAGCACCCTTATTAATTTATATCTTTGCACCGGGGTACAGTGGTAATACTAGTCAATTTGCTTTAACAGTGAGTTTGTTATATTGGACACTACCCTATTTGTTTTTTATTTCTTTGGTAGCATTTTGTGCAGGTATTTTAAATACCTATCAGCAATTTGCTGTACCTGCTTTTACTCCGGTATTATTGAATGTCATATTAATATTAAGTGCGGTATGTGTAGTGCCTTATTATGCACAGCAACCTGCCACCGTGATGGCGGTTGCTGTATTTTTTGCCGGAGTAGCACAATTAGGGTTGCAACTTCCCTTTTTATATCGCTTAGGTCTTTTACCCTGGCCCTTACGCATTGATTTTTCCCATGCTAAGGTATGCCAAATATTACGCTTAATGTTACCCGCATTATTTGGTGCTTCTGTAGCACAAATTAACTTATTATTAGATACTGTCATTGCGTCTTTATTGGTAACAGGTAGTATTTCCTGGTTGTACTATGCAGATCGTCTAATGGAGTTTCCTCTAGGTGTCTTAGGGGTTGCATTAGGTACAGTTATTTTACCCAGTTTATCGCAACAACATAGTAGCGCATCGGTGAGTGAGTTTTCTAAAACACTAGATAATGCCTTATATTGGGCATTCTTTTTAGGTTTACCTGCTGCCGTTGGATTGTTTATGTTGGCATACCCGATACTGTTAACCCTCTTTTATAGTGATGCGTTTACGTTACGGGATGTACGCATGGCATCATATAGTTTAATGGCATATTCTTTAGGGTTATTAGGATTTATTTTAGTTAAGGTCTTAGTACCAGGATTTTATGCTCGACAAGATACCAAAACACCAGTGAAAATCGGTATTCAAGCGATGATGATTAATATGGGGTTTAATCTGTTAATCGTAGTACCCTGGTATTTATCAGACATGCCTGGAGCGCATACGGGATTAGCTTTAGCTACAACTATTTCAGCGGTAAGTAATGCTTATTTACTTTTTTATCATTTGCGCTTACAAAAAGTGTATGTACCACAGGCTCCTTGGCGACGCATTTTAGGACAAGTCAGTATCGCAACAATCATCATGTTGATAACATTGATGTTGGGTTTACCCGTCATAGAACAATGGATACAGTGGACAGTATTAGAACGACTTGTACATTTACTTTTCTGGATTGTGCTTGCAGCAGGGATGTATTTTGCAACATTGTATGCGTTAGGAATGCGCTTACAACAATTACTACAACGGGAATAATGGAGAAAATCTTGACTTTTCGTTACAATGGTGGGCTATTTCAGTTTATTATTGAAGGTTTTAAGGAAAATGGAATTAATTCGGGGTTTACATAATTTACGCCCGTTACATCGAAATTGTGTGGCTACAATTGGTAATTTTGATGGGGTACATCTTGGTCATCGTAAAATATTAAGCCGTGCTAAGGTGTTATCTCAAGCTCTGGCAGTGCCTGCTGTTGCTATTATTTTTGAACCCCAGCCACAAGAATTTTTTGCTAAAGAACATGCGCCTGCCCGTTTAACCCGTTTTAGAGAAAAAATATTAGCAATGCAATCTTGTGATATTGACAGGATATTATGCTTAGTTTTTAATGAACACTTTGCAAGTTTAACAGCAGAGCAATTTATTCAAAATATATTATTAGATGGCTTGAATATTCAGCATTTAATTGTTGGAGATGATTTTCATTTTGGTAAACAACGTCAAGGTAATTTTTCTTTACTTGAGCAAGCGGGCAAACAATATGGTTTTGCTGTTGAACGAACTAGCACATTTAGTATTGATACGCAAAGGGTAAGTAGTACCCGTATTCGGGACGCATTATTTGCAGCCCATTTTCCTTTGGCTAAAAAATTACTGGGGCGAGATTTTTCATTAAGTGGTAAAGTAGAGCATGGTCATCAGCGTGGGCGCACTATCGGTTTTCCTACGGCAAATGTAGCATTAAAACGTAATCGTTCTCCTTTGCAGGGCGTTTTTGCGGTAGCCGTTTATTTTCAGGGGCAACGCTATAATGCGGTAGCTAATATTGGCAAAAGACCTACCGTTGATGGTACACGACAATTATTAGAAGTGCATCTATTGGACTTTTCAGCGAATTTATATCAACAACATCTTGAGGTTATTTTTTTACATAAATTACGAGATGAACAAAAATTTGAAAATTTTTCAGCATTACAAGCACAGATACAATGTGATATAGCGGATGCAAAGCAGTTTTTTGAACAAAATAAATAACCCAGTCAGAACCGTTTACGATTTATAGGATACCAGCTACGGTGAGTAAAGAAAAACAAGACAGTAAATACAAGCAAACATTGAATTTACCCTACACTGATTTCCCTATGAGAGGGAATTTGGCACAACGTGAACCGAAAATGATAGCACAATGGCAAGAACAAAAGTTATATTATCGTTTGCGTGAAATAGCAAAAGGACGGGAAACGTTTATCCTGCATGATGGTCCTCCGTATGCAAATGGTGATATACATATTGGTCATGCGGTAAATAAAATTTTAAAAGATATTATTATAAAGTCTAAAACCTTATCGGGTTTTGATGCACCGTATGTCCCTGGTTGGGATTGTCATGGTTTACCGATTGAATTAAATGTGGAAAAAAAGCTCGGTAAAGTAGGTAATAAAGTTGATGCAAAGACATTTCGCCAAGCCTGTAGGGACTATGCAAAAAAACAAGTAACCGGACAAAGTAAAGATTTTCAACGCTTAGGCGTATTAGGCGATTGGGATAATCCGTATTTAACCATGAATTATCAAAATGAAGCCGATATTATCCGTTGTTTAGGCGCTATTATTGAACAAGGGCATCTACATAAGGGAGCAAAACCCGTACATTGGTGTAGCGATTGTGGTTCTGCATTAGCTGAAGCAGAAGTTGAATATCAAGATAAAGAGTCGATAGCGATTGATGTGCGTTTTAGTGTGCTAGATAAAGCGGTATTATTAAATAAAGTAGGGGGTAATGTCGATCTTATAGATAGTACATTGCCCATCTATGTAGTGATTTGGACAACTACACCGTGGACATTACCGGCAAATCAGGCAGTTGCTCTGCATCCAGAGTTAGATTATGTCATCGTATCCAAAGGGGATGAATATCTTATTTTAGCAGAAGCCTTGTTAAGTGATAGTATGTCCCGTTATCAACAAGATGATTATATGGTTGTGGCACGTTGTCAAGGACAGGATTTAGAAGGGATATTATTAGCGCATCCTTTTTATACCCGTCAAGTACCGATTATTTTAGCCGAGCATGTTACCACCGATGCTGGTACAGGCGCAGTACATACTGCACCAGGACATGGTCAGGAAGATTTTGTAGCAGGACAGCAATATGCTTTAGCCGTAGATAATCCTGTTAATGCACACGGGTGTTTTGTAGATGGTACAGAACTTTTTGCAGGTCTGCATGTTTTTAAGGCAAATCCTATGGTGGTGGAGGTATTACAAGATAAGGGGATGTTGGTACATAAAGAACATATCCAGCATAGTTATCCTTTTTGTTGGCGACATAAAAAAAACCCCATTATTTTTAGAGCAACCCCACAATGGTTTATCAGTATGGATAAAGCCCATTTGCGGAATAAAGCAATGGCGGCAGTGAATGAAGTAAGATGGTTACCAGCATGGGGAAAAGAACGCATAGAAAGTATGTTGCGTAATCGTCCAGATTGGTGTATTTCAAGACAACGTACCTGGGGTGTTCCAATTCCTTTATTTGTGCATACTGATACGGGGGCATTACATCCTGATAGCCCTGCACTATTAGAAAAAGTAGCCAAAAAGGTGGAAGAAAAAGGTATTGATGCCTGGTTCTCATTGCAAGCAGAAGAATTACTAGGTGCCCAGGCAAGCGATTATGAGAAAGTAAGCGATACGCTTGATGTATGGTTTGATTCAGGTGTAACTCATTATAGTGTATTAGATCGGCGTGAAGAATTAGTCTTTCCAGCACAATTATATTTAGAAGGTTCCGATCAACATAGAGGATGGTTTCAGTCATCATTATTAACGGCTTTAGCAAGTAAGGGGCAAGCGCCATATCAAGAAGTATTAACACATGGTTTTACTGTGGATGCGAAGGGCGAAAAAATGTCCAAATCCAAGGGCAATATTGTTGCACCACAAAAAATTGCAAATACCTTGGGAGCAGATATTTTACGTTTATGGGTTGCATCAACAGATTATAGCGGTGAAATGTCGGTGTCAGATGAAATTGTGAAACGTACCGCTGATGCTTATCGACGTATCCGTAATACGGCTCGTTTTATGTTGGCAAATTTAGAAGGTTTTGAGCCAGAAAAAGATGCTCTGGCTACTGCAAATTTATTACCGTTAGATGCGTGGGCTATCGCAAATATGGCAGCCTTACAAGAGAGATTGATTAAAGATTATGATAACTATGATTTTCATAATATTTATCAACGCTTACATAATTATTGTTCTGAAGATATGGGAAGTTTTTATTTAGATGTTATTAAAGATAGACAATATACGACACAAAAAAATAGTATTGCCCGCCGATCAGCACAAACAGCGTTATATCATATTATTGAAGCCTTTAGCCGTTTGATTGCTCCGATCTTGAGTTTTACTGCAGAGGAAATTTGGGGGTATATTCCAGGGCAGGTAGAACGGGAAAAATCAGTATTTTTCACACAATGGTATCGCTTGCCAGCGGTAGCATTACCTGCAAGCTTGTCGATGTCATACTGGCAAGATTTATTACAAGTTCGGGTAGCCGTAAATAAAGCTTTGGAAACATTACGGAGTCAAAAAGTGATTGGGTCTTCATTAGATGCCGTTGTAACATTATATTGTGAAGAGGCTTTATACGATAAATTATACTATTTAGGTGATGAATTGCGTTTTGCCTTAATTACTTCGTATGCAGCAGTGAAACCTGCAACAGAACGAGATGAAAATAGTCATCCTACAGAGTATGAGGGATTATGGTTGGCAGTAGCTGCATGTAAGGAGAAAAAATGTGAACGATGTTGGCATCGACGTGAAGATGTAGGAACTATCGCAACGCATCCTACGTTATGTGGACGGTGTGTAAGCAATGTAGAAGGGGAAGGAGAACTTCGGAGTTTTGTTTGATGAGACAAAGTAAATGGTTATTATTAAGTCTATTGATTATTATTGCGGATATAGGAAGTAAATATGCTTTTAGTGAAACCTTTTATTTAGGGGAAACGTTGCCGGTTATGCCTTTTTTTAATATCACGCTAGTACATAATTACGGTATGGCGTTTGGTTTATTAAGTGAGCAAGGGGGTTGGCAACGGTGGTTTTTAGCGGCTATTGCCTTGTTGGTAGGGATAGTAATTATTATATGGATCATACGATTAAAATCTAATGAAACGCTGTTAGCCATTTCGCTTTCTTGTATTTTAGGGGGAGCATTAGGAAATTTAATTGATCGGATTTATTTAGGTTATGTGGTAGATTTTATTGATGTATTTATAAATACATGGCATTGGCCTAGCTTTAATATAGCCGATATTGCAATTAGTATTGGTACGGGTTTGTTATTAATAGATGCTTATTTGCAGTATAAAAAAGAAAAAATAGAGAACAATGAGGCTAAAAATAATAATGACACATAATAAGGTGATGGAAGAAGGAACCAAAGTCGCTATTTATTTTACTTTAGCACTTGGTACGGGTGAGATAGTAGAAAGCAGTACCGATCAATTATTGCAATTTACTTTGGGTGATGGTTCTATGGCCGCCCCTTTAGAAGCGGTTATTAGTCAAATGCAAACAGGAGATAAACAACAAGTTACATTACAAAAGCCCTTTGGTGAAGTAGATGAAGCGTATTTGCAATGGCTGGATAAAAGTTACTTTGATCCCAAACTTCCCCTGGAAGAAGGCTTGATTATGGCTTTTTCTACGCCCAAATCAGGAGAGTATAACGGGACGTTAATGCAAATTGATGAGGATCAAGTGCAGGTCGATTTTAATCATCCATTAGCAGGGCAAGATATTATCTTTAGTGTAGAATTAGTACAGGCTGGATAATATGCAGGTTAATTTAGCATCTCCTCGAGGGTTTTGTGCTGGCGTAGATAGAGCAATAGAAATTGTAGAAAGAGCATTGGAATTACTTGATCCGCCTATTTATGTTTTTCACGAAGTGGTACATAATCGTTATGTTGTCGATAGTTTAAAGGAAAAAGGGGCTATTTTTGTAGAGGATATTGCCGCTATTCCTTCTCATTCAACTGTCATTTTTAGCGCACATGGTGTATCAAAAGCCATCTGTGAACAAGCAAATAAACGAAATTTAAGAATATTTGATGCCACCTGCCCATTGGTGACTAAAGTACATTTAGAAGTGGCACGTTATAGCCGTGAGCAATATGAGTGTATATTAATTGGACATGATGGGCATCCTGAGGTAGAAGGTACAAAAGGACAATATCAGCAAGGGCAATCTGGTGAAGGGGGGATTTATTTGGTAGAAAACGTAGCAGATGTTGCAAGGTTAAAAGTAAATAATCCAGAGAAACTAGCTTATGTTACACAAACCACACTATCGGTAAATGATACACAACGTATTATCGAAGCCTTATTACAACGTTTTCCTGCCATGCAAAGTCCTAAAAAAGAAGATATTTGTTATGCTACGCAAAATCGTCAAGATGCAGTAAAAACCCTGGCACAACATAATGATGTAGTATTAGTAGTAGGTTCAGTGAATAGTTCCAATTCTAATCGCTTAAGAGAAGTAGCGGCACAACAAAATTGTAATGCTTATTTAATTGATAATGCAGATGAAATACGCCCTCAATGGTTACTGGAAGCAAAACAAATAGGTGTTACAGCAGGGGCTTCTGCGCCAGAAATATTAGTTCAGGAAGTATGTCAACGATTAGTGCAATTAGGGGCAGATAATATTGTAGCATTACCTGGAGTAGAAGAAACCATCACCTTTGTATTGCCTAAATCATTAAGGAAAAAAAAGGAAAAGCATCATTATGACGCAAGCAAAGCCCATATCACTGGATAAACAGGCAATAGTAAAATTTTTTCCTTTTAATACCTTGTCAGATACCCATTTGAACGAGGTATTTAGAAAAATACATGCCTTTGAATATGCAGAAAATACCGTATTATTTAAGCGAGGAGAACAACAACAGCAACGCTTTTATTTATTATCTGGAAAGGTAAATAAAATAGATAAAAACTATGTCATTCGCCCTTTTTCTGCACAGGATAAAGAGAATGTTGATACGCTAGATGATCAAGATCCTTATCAATATACGGTGATTGTAATAGAAAAAAGTATTATTTTTTATGTAGAACAAAATTATTTGGATTTAGTATTAACGTGGTCACAAGAAAGTAGCTTTTTGGAAAATACTTTAACTTGGAAACAAGAAGGTGGGTATCAAGTTGCTGTTATTGATGAAGTGGTAGGATCGAATGATGATGATGACTGGATGTCGGTATTGTTACAATCGCATTTATTTGAGCAAATTCCTCCTATGCATATACAGGAGTTATTTATTAGTTTTGAAAGGATAGAAGTAAAAGAAAAAGATATTATTCTGACAGAAGGAGCAAAAGGTGATTATTTTTATGTTATTAGTCAAGGGGTAGCGGGCGTATATAGAACAAAAGGTGAACAGTTTGAGCATCTCGCTGATTTATCTCCAGGCGCATTTTTTGGAGAAGATGCCTTAATTGCAGATACTGCCAGAAATGCCAGTGTATTAATGCGTAGTGATGGGTTATTAATGCGTTTATCTAAAGAAAAGTTTAAACATTTACTTGAAACGCCTATATTGCATTATATAAGTATCGATGAAGCAAAATTATTGATAGCGGATAAAATGCAAAAAACTCTTTTGATTGATATACGGTTACCACAAGAATTTAAAAACAAAAATTTAAAGGGGAGTATTAATGTACCATTATTAGTGTTAAGAAAAACGCTCACATCACTAAATTCTGATACATATTATTTAATCAGCCCTTTAGGAAATAAACGTTGTGAAGTGGCTGCATATATTATGAAACAAGCTGGTTTTAATGCTTCTATTGTAAAGGTTTAATGGTAGCTCCGCCCGTACTAGAGGCAAAGTAGGAGATACAATAGCAAAGCAGAAAGAAATACAAGAAGAATCGCTGGAAAAATAACTTTGGAAATCAGCAGATAAACTTAGAAAAAATATTAATTCCGCTGAATGCAAGCATGTTGTTTTGGGATTGATTTTTCTAAAATATATCTCTGATGCCTTCGAGGAGTTGTATGCCACATTAAAAGCGGGGGAAGGTGAATATGCGGGAGCTGATCCCGAAGATAAGGACGAATACAAAGCCGAAAATGTCTTTTTTGTACCACAAGATGCCCGCTGGTCGCACCTGCAAGCCCATGCCAAGCAACCCACTATCGGTAAAACCGTTGATAAGGCAATGGATGCCATTGAAAAGGAAAACACTTCATTAAAAGGCGTGCTGCCTAAAGTCTACGCCCGTCAAAACCTCGACCCAACCAGCCTGGGCGAACTGATTGATCTTATCAGAAATATCGCTTTAGGTGATGCTAAATCCCGTAGCGCCGATGTGCTAGGGCATGTGTTTGAACAAATGGCAGAAACGCTGTTTCGGCAGTGGTTTGTGATCGATGCGCGGGAGGATTGGGAGGAGAAGCCTTTATCTTTTTTTGGAGATATTGTTTGTGGTAAAACCCCGTCTAAAAAGAAACCAGAGTATTATCAAGGCAAAATACCATTTATAAAAATTCCTGATATGCACGGCAATAGTTATGTTTTTAATACAACAGATACTCTGACAGAAGAAGGTAGTAATTCACAAAAAAACAAGTTATTACCACTAAAATCAATATGTGTAAGTTGTATTGCTACAGTAGGGTTAGTTTCCTTAACAACAAAAAATAGCCATACCAATCAACAGATAAATTCCATTGTTCCACATAAGAATGAATAATGAATATAGGTATTATTTGTTTTTACAGATGAAATCTTCATATAATTTACTACATGCTATGGCAAGTGCTGGAACAGCAACATTAAATTTAAATACTGGTAATTTTTCGAAAATAGAAATTCCACTACCTGATGAAATAATATTGCAAGGGTTTCATAACGAAGTGGAACCATTATTTGATAAAATATATAAAAATCAAACCCAAATCCGCACTCTGGAATCCCTCCTGCCTAAATTAATGTCAGGTGAAATAAGGGTGAAATTTTAATCATGGAAAAATATCTAAATAAATATCGAACAACATCCACACGGCTGCAGAATTGGGATTATCGGTGGGCTGGGGCGTATTTTATTACCATCTGTACCCATAATCGCGTCCATTATTTTGGTGGAATTGATAACGAAAAAATGAAATTATCCAATATCGGTATCATTGCCGATATTTTGTGGTATGAAATAAAAAACCATGCCCGGAATATTGAATTGGGGGAATATATTGTCATGCCAAACCATATTCACGGAATTTTGATTTTGAATCATGATGATACCGATACCGATACCGATACCGTAGAGACAAGGCATGCCTTGTCTCTACCATCACCATCACCATCACCATCACCATCACCATCACCATCACCATCACCATCACCATCACCACAATCAAAAACAATAGGACAAAAACGATTTCAAAATCAGGGAAAAAATACCATTTCGTCAATTATTGGTTCGTACAAATCGGCGGTGACAAAACACGCCCACCGTTTGGGTTATGATTTTAAATGGCAACCCCGTTTTTGGGATCATATTATCCGCAATGAAGATAAATACCAACGCATTGCCCAATATATTATGAATAACCCCAAACAATGGGCGATGGATAAATTAAATAATGGCGTTGCTAATCAGGTGTTAGAAACATCAGCAAGATACAATCATGAGGAATGGATGATATGAGCTAGTAGCCACCTTTTGAAATGGCTCCCGCCATCCTGAATTACAAAAAAAGAGAAAATTAAGCATGCAAGATCAAATCGTTATTTATCAATCTAAAGGAGGGCAGGCTCAAGTTGAACTTCGTTTGGAGCAAAACACTTTTTGGTTATCTCAAAAACAAATGGCTGTTTTATTTGACAAAGACAGTGATACGATTGGTTTACATCTTAAAAAAATATATAAAGAAGGTGAATTGGATGAAAAGGCAACTACCGAGCAATACTCGGTAGTTCGTCAGGAAGGTAAGCGTCAGGTTAGACGCAACATTAAGCATTACAATCTCGATGCCATTATCTCCGTTGGCTACCGTGTCAATTCCAAACAAGGCACGCAATTTCGCATCTGGGCAACACAACATCTAAAAAACATTCTGATTCAAGGCTACAGCCTGCATCAACAACGCTTTGAACAAAACGCCCAAACCTTGCAACAAGCCCTGAAACTGATTGAAAAAACCGTAAAATCGCCAGATTTAACGTTGAATGCAGGTCGTAGTTTAACCGAGATTGTCAGCCGTTATACGCAAACCTTTTTATGGCTACAACGCTATGATGAAGGCTTGCTGGACGAACCCAAAGGGCAAGTAGGCGGAGATTTACCCAGCCCTGAGGAGGCAATGCAAGCCTTAATGACCTTAAAACAGGATTTAATCGCTCGCAAACAAGCCACCGATTTATTCGCCAGACCCCGCAGTGATAGTTTGGCAGGTATTTTTGGTAATCTCAATCAAAGTGTTTTTGGCGAAGCAGCATACCCTACGATAGAAAGCAAAGCCGCCCATTTGTTGTATTTTGTGGTAAAAAACCACCCGTTTTCCGATGGCAATAAACGCAGTGGCGCATTTTTATTTGTCGATTTTCTCAATCGCAATGGACGATTACTCAATCAGTAAGGCGAGCCAGTGATTAATGATACAGGCTTGGCGGCGTTAAGCTTGCTGGTTGCAGAATCCGACCCCAAGCAAAAAGAAACGATAATTCATTTGATTATGCAGATGTTAAACAGGAAGGATGATGAATAAAATCACTGAAAATGCTATCGAAACCTTCTGCATCGAACTACTGTAAAAGCAGGGGTACGAATATATCTACGCCTCTGATATTGCCCCAGATAGTGATAATCCGCAACGCAGCAGTTTTGAAGATATTTTATTAAACAGCCGTCTAACGGCTGCTATTGCCAGAATCAATCCAACGATTCCGCACGATGCCCGACAAGAGGCAATTAAAGAAATCAGTCGCATTCATTCCCCCGAATTACTGAGTAATAACGAGACTTTTCACCGAATGCTCACCGAAGGGGTGAAGGTGAGCTACCAAAAAAACGGCAGCCAGCGCGGTGATCTGGTGTGGCTGGTGGATTTTACCAACCCACAAAACAATGATTTTGTGGTTGCCAATCAGTTGACGGTGATTGAAAACGGGGTAAATAAACGCTCTGATGTGGTGTTATTTATCAATGGCTTGCCGTTAGTGGTGATTGAGCTTAAAAGTGCTGCGGATGAAAACGCCACGATTAAATCCGCTTACCAACAACTGCAAACCTACAAACAAGCCATTCCCAGCCTGTTTACTTATAACGGTTTGATGATTATTTCAGATGGTCTGGAGGAGAAGGCGGGTTCACTCTCGGCTGGACTCAGCCGTTTTATGAACTGGAAAACTGCTGATGGCAAGATCGAGGCCTCCCATCTGGTCAGCCAGTTGGAAACCCTGATTAAAGGGATGCTGAATAAAGAAACCTTGCTGGATTTGATTCGTCATTTTATTGTGTTTGAGAAATCCAAAAGCGAAGACCCCAAAACGGGCGTGGTGACGATAGAGACGGTAAAAAAGGGACAAGGCATGCCTTGTCTCTTAAAAAATTGCTACAGGTTGCCTCAGGTGGGGTAATTTTTTCCACCATTCAAAAGTTCCAACCCGATGAAGGCAATGTTACTGGTAAAAAGGTGGTGTATGGTTTTGCTAAATATATGTGTGATGCCCTGCCGAATGCCACTTATTTAGGGTTTACAGGTACGCCAATAGAAAGCACCGATACCAACACCTCCGCTGTTTTTGGTAATTATATTGATGTTTATGATATAGCCCAGGCCGTTGAAGATGGGGCAACGGTGTGTATTTATTATGAATACGCAAAAAGCCAAGGCAAAATGGACGCAGTTAGAAGCGTTAATCGGTAGTGAAAATCGCATTAAAAATATTGCTCAGGATATTGTCAGTCATTTTGAGCAACGCCGGGCCGTGTTTGAGGGTAAGGGCATGATTGTTGCCATGAGTCGCCGTATTGCCACTGATTTATACGCCCAAATCATCAAGATCAAACCTGACTGGCATTCCGATGATCTGTATAAAGGCGTGATTAAAGTGGTGATGACCTCCAGTTCATCCGATGGTCCTGAAATTGCCAAGCACCATACCACCAAGGCACAGAGAAAAATGCTGGCAGATAGAATGAAACACCCTGATGATAAACTTAAATTGGTGATTGTGCGGGATATGTGGCTAACAGGCTTTGATGCCCCCAGTTTGCACACATTATATATTGATAAGCCAATGAAAGGGCATAAAACCTGATGCAAGCGATTGCACGGGTGAATCGGGTTTATAAAGACAAGCCGGGCGGCTTGATTGTTGATTATTTGGGGATTGCATCCGATCTGAAAAAAGCCCTGTCTTTTTATTCCGATGCGGGCGGAAAAGGCGACTCGACTATTTTACAAGAGCAAGTCGTTGAACTGATGTTGGAGAAGTTGGAAGTGATTGCTCAGTTGTTTTATGGCTTTGCTTATGAACAATATTTTGCCGCAGATACTGCCCAAAAACTATCACTAATTCTAGCGGCGGAAGATCATATTCTAGGTTTGGAGGATGGCAAGAAACACTTTATGAATGAAATCATCGCTTTATCTAAAGTTTTTGCCATTGCCATACCCCATGAACAGGCAATGGATGTTAAAGAGGAAATCGCTTTTTTTCAGGCAGTAGAGGTGTTGAAAAAATTTGGTGAAAAGCAAATCACTCGATGTAAACATGGGATTGTCTGAGTTGTGGCAGCACTGGTATTGATCGGGATATTAACGCCAGTGGCAAGATCCGGCAGCAGGGGATTTTGAAACCAAAGACGGCAGGTCTTATCGTTTTTGCTGATGGAGGCTTGGATAATTCCGGCACACCGCCGGTTGTTGCTAATAAAGTCAGAAGCCTTGCCTGTTAAGGCGGGGAGAAGTTACGGAATATCCAAATCTAATTCAGGAGAAAGGGGTTTATTATCCTTTTTTTGTTGTTTTTCTTCTTCTTCTTGTTCTTTTAATGCAGCTTCCCAAGGATCTATGCTGTTATCTGGTGGAGTATCCCCCGCTTCTTTTTGTGCAGTAGCTTGTGCTTCTTCTTCTGCCTGCTCTTTTAATGCCGCTGCCCAAGGGTCATCCTCTGTTCCTTCTTCTGCTATACTGTTATTGTTATGGGCAGCTTGTTCTGAAAAGGCCTCTTGCCATAGTGCATCAGCATCCTCTTCTTGACTTTCAGTGGATGTATCTGCTACAAGCGTGTCTGTTTGAGTTGTTGCATGATGCTCTTTTTCTGCTTGCTCTTTTAATGCTGCCGCCCAAAGGTCATCTTCTGCCCCTTCTTCTGCTATATTATCATTGTTATGAGCAGCTTGTTCTGAAAAGGCTTCTTGCCATAGCGCATCGGCATCCTCTTCTTCTGTGTTATCAGTACTTTCTGCTGTAATGTTTGTTTCTGTTTCTGTTTCTGCTACTATTTGGGTTGCTGGCTCTGAGCTAGCAATAGTATCAAATGTTTCTCCTACTATGGTCTTATCATCTACTAAGGATTCTTCTATAGTACTTGTAGCAGCAGGAGTTGTGGGCGTAGAGGCAGTGGGGTCTATTTTTTGACGCAAGTGTAAGATAGCTTTTAATATTTCATTAGCTTGAATATTTTGTGTTTCAGGGTTAGTATGACCATATTCAGTTACCAGTGTTGTGAGTGTTTCTAATGCTTCATTAAGATGCTCATTGACATTATTATTATTTTTTTCTAATTGCTGTATTTGATACATTAAATTCATTTTTTCTTGATCTAATTCCTGGCATTGCTGAGATAATGCGGCTACTTCTGTTGCATTGGCACTACCCGATGTATTTTTAGTAATAGTAAAAAAATGATTATTCATGGTACTTAATTGCTTGCGCAAGGTAAGTAATGCTTGTGGATCACGATTGCGTTCTAAATAAATCTGACTAAAAGTTTTAATAAAATCCGTTTCTACTTGTAATAACTTCTCACTCTCCTCATCAATATTTCCACTGTGATCATGTACCTCTTTTAATAATGTTTTAATTTCTAATTTACGGTTATCATTGGTGAGATTAGTGATCTGGCTTAATTGATTGATGGCATCTAAATCTGCTTTTTTTTGACGTAAAACCCGGACAACGATAATAATGGTAATAATGGCAAGAACCACTGCAATTTCACTGATAATAATTAATAAGCTAGGAATGGTTTCTGACATTATATCGCCTCAATCAATGTTTGTATTTGTTCTTTTTGCTTCTTTTTCCAATGTTTATAGAGTAACCAACTAGGTATAGCAATAATAATATTGCTTAAAAATACAATGAATGCTACAAGTAACCAATTTACTGGGGTATCTACAGGGGAAGTGTTTTTTGTTGGAGGCGGCTCTTTTGCTGTAGATGGCACTTCAAGTTGTTTTTTGGCCGGTTTTTTTTGTTTTTTTGTCGCTAATTTCAGTTCAATGAGAGGAGAACGGTATTGGATGCTTCTTCCTTGTTTAGATTGTGTAGATACTAAAAGTTGCACTCGGTATTTTTTATTGGCATCGAGGATTGGAGTAGGAAAACTCCACAGTTTTGCTGGTGAGGGTTCTGATTTTAAGAGCGTCTTTTTGCCGACAGAATTAACTAAAAAAGCAGTAACTTGTGTTTTGTCTGGATCAACAAATTCTAGCAGAGGGGATACTAAAATGCGGTATACTAATTGTGGTGCAGGAGATAACAATTCAATATGGGGAGATACCAATAGTGTATTACTAACATGTAAATAATGTTGTAATTCTCGTTGAAAGGTTGGGCTGGAAATTTTTACATTTAGTATGTGATCACCAGGAATTAAGGTTTTCTCTAATATTAGTGTGTAATAGCCATCACCACTTTTTTTATCTCCTTGTAATCCAAAATCACTTAAAAACCATTTTTGTTCTTCTTCATCGGGTTGGGTTTGTGCGATGGCAACAGAAATAACTTGTAAAAAGTCTTCGTCATCAATATGTTTATCATTTTCAGTGAGGGATATTAAAATGCTAAGGGTTTCCCCATAAAATACATTATTGGGGAGGGGAGATGTTTGCATTTGTAAATTAGTAACTACCATAGCACGGTTATCAGGATCCATTTCTGCGTTAATATGCCATTCCCCCGACATAGGTTTAGTAATAGTAATTAAGTCATAACCCACTTCATGTTGCCATGATACATATTTTTTATAATGTTTGTTAAATGTGATTTTCTTTTTGTCAGGCATAATTATTTCAGTAGGTCGAGCGTTTTTTTTTCGAAAAACCAACAGGGTTAATTCATAGATAGAGTTATCTATAGTAAACGTATTATCAGTTAATGGAACAGTATCACGAGGTGTCGCTTTTTCAAACATATGTAAAAAAATATGCTGGAGTTGATCGGCATTATCGGTTTGTTCAAATCCTCCATCGGTAGTTAATGAAAGGTCTTGCAAAAATTGATGATCTGCATTTTCAGATAAAGCAATAGTGTGTACTTTTATATGTTGTTGTTGTAACTGAGGGACTAATTGTTCCAAAATTCGTGTTTTTTCAATCCTGTTTTTATTCGGATCTTTAGAAATATCAACCATTCCGTCAGTAAGTAAAATGATATTACGATGAGATACTTGATCATCTTTGATGGGATGTTGTTTCCAATAAGTCAAGGCTTTTTGTAAAATATTTCCAATATCAGTAAATAGTTCTTGTGAAGTAATTTTATTTTCAATACGTTGGGCCTTGTTTTTCCAATTTTTGTTGGTGGTACTCATTTTTAATAGTGGTTTGGATTTAGCACCAAATGTCCAGATTGCTGCTTTAGATTCAGAAGGGAGTAAACTACTTAACAAACGTAATGCAGGTCGTCTGAGATTTTGGGGATCATTTTTTTTCATGCTACCTGATACATCAATAAGAATAAAGGTCTCATTGGTAACAGAAGGTACTTTTGCATGACAGATATTCGTACATATAAAGAGTATAATATATAATAGAGGGAAGATATTATATTGGGATACAAGAGAAAAGATAGAACTATAATATATCGACATACGTCATAACTTATAAAAACTTAAAAGAGTAGAGTCTGGGTGTATTGTTTGTGCGGTTAGAATATAGCCGATTATATAGCTTTTTTACAGCTTCCATCAATATGCAATGCTATATAAATTAAGTCAATCGCTATTGTAAGAACAAATAAATACCGTATGTTATAATAATTATTTATATTTCACACATAGTTTATTTTGCTGGTGCATATGGTATGCAAGGCACAATGGATAATTATAATAAATATATTTTAGTCGTTGATGATGATATGTTGAATAGGGAGCTGATTGCGGAAATATTAGTAGAGAATATGCAAACAAACCATTATCATCTTGATTTTGCAGTAAATGGTGAAGAATGTTTACAAAAATTACAGCAAACTAAATACCAATATGATGTTATTTTACTCGATCGTATGATGCCTGTGATGGATGGTATGCAAGTATTACAAAATATTAAAGAGCATGAACAGTGGAAATATATCCCTATTATTATGCAAACTGCAAAAGTGGGTTTAGATAATATTGTAGAAGGCATTGAAGTGGGTGTTTTTCAGTATTTAACCAAGCCTTTTGAATGGGAAAAGTATATGGAGTTTGATCCTGGCAGAGCCTTTGATCCAAATGGGAGGGGAATTGCGATGGCACAAAGTATGAGTTTTGATAAATTGGAATTTTTTCGACCGGGAAATAAAGTAAAAGCAACACTTATCTTAAAAGACTAAGTATTATGCTGCTGTTATGATCTTTGATGAGGACGGATAAGCGTGCAAGAGTGCAATTTTTTGGCCAGTATTTATGGAAACTTAAATTTCAGTGGTGAAGAACAGATCTAAACAGAGATTGTCCAACATATTGTATCGGTAATATAACAGCAAGGTAGTGTAAATGACAATAAATATACCAAAATATATTGGGCGTTTTCCTGTGATTAAAAAATTGGGTCATGGGGGTATGGGAGCGGTTTATCATGCAAAAGATCCTGATATTGATAGAGATGTTGCAATTAAGGTTTTAACAGGTGTTACTGATGAGGTATCTAAAAAAAGATTTTTAAATGAAGCAAAAACGATTGGTCGTTTATCGCATCCTAATATTGTCTTATTACTTGAATATGGCTTTCAGGGTGATGAACCCTATTTGGTTATGGAATACTTATCAGGTGATTCGCTAGATACCTGGATAAAAAAGTACCCTGTAGCAGAATCATTGGAAACAAGACGTAATATTATTTTACAGTTATGTCGTGCTGTGAATTATTCTCATCAACAGGACATTTTGCATAGAGATATTAAGTTGCAAAATATCCAAATTTTGCCGGATAATTCAGTAAAACTTTTGGATTTTGGTATTGCACAAACAGAAAATACTCATTTTACTGCTACAGGGCAATTTATTGGTACACCCGAATTTTTAGCACCAGAAATCCTTAATGGACAACCGCACAGTACTAGCACTGATTGTTATTCAGTTAACTTAATTGCTTATACATTATTGACTGATACCCGCCCTTTTAATGCAAAAACATTACAAGAGTTAGTGACTCATAAATTAACACTCATCCCTTCACCCCCTCATAAGCTAAATAAAGCAGTAAGTAAAGCCTTGTCTAAAATGGTGATGAGTTATTTAGAAATGCCTGCTAATTTACGTTATCAGAATTTAGAGCCATTAGAACAAGCTATTATAGATCCGAGTACAGCAACATTGACAAGCAGTTTTTTTACACTTAATAATGATGTAACTTTAATAGCTCAAAATACAGTAGTCAGTGCCAGCATAAGAAAAAAGCGCAGAGTTAATCTATGGTTAGGTATTTTGTTGCTATTAGTAATAGCAGGAGGGATGGGAATACTGTTTGTTGAGCAGTGGAATAAAAAAACGGAGGTGGTTGATAGCTCCCCAGTTATCACTCCAAAAAACGAGTTAAAACAAGCGGCTAGTAAAAAACACCTAGCTAAAGAGGAGAAAGAGGATAAAGTAGCGCAATTACCCGTCGTGCCGCTGATGGTTGCCTCTCCAACCCCAACGCCGCCACAGCCAGAAAAAGATAAACGTCCTCCTCAGGTAACTACGGTAATACCTCCTCCCATGATGACGTTAGAAAAAGTACCAGTAAAAACTCCTAACATACCTGCTGATAAGATAAAAAAACACCCAGTGCAGACTAAGCAAGTAAAAAAAGAGGATAGGCAAGATGCAGATAAAAAACAGCCATCAAAATCAGAGGCTATGGTGGCGGTAAAAAAAATGCCTGTTATGACAATAAAAAAAACAGAACCTGTAGCTTTAGTGCAAAACCCTGCCCCTTCGAATTTGGATTTAGATAACAATAAGAGCGCAGTATCCGTACCCATACCGCCACCTCCGGTAAAACCGCCTTCTGTAAGCCGTTTACCTTCTTTAGCCTTATTGGGAGATCATCCGAAAATTAGGGCTATTTCTTCAACTTCTTTGCGGAGAGGGAAACAGATAGATTTTCAAATAGTATTAGACAAAAGTATACCAAGTATAAAATTTTTTTTTCATCACAATAATAAAAAAACACAACAAGTTAAAATTTATCAACAAGATGAGCTATCACATAATCGCTTTAATTTAAAACTGTTTGTAGAACCTAATGCACAGTTAGGTACATATATTTTATTTGGTGGTACGTATGATAATGTATTAACCGATCCACTAATTATAAGGGTAACATTGTAATGTCTTTAGTTAAAAAACAGGTGAGTAACGGGATTTTTATATTATTGTTAATATGGAGTGTGGCACTTGTCGCTGCACCTATGGCATCTGAAAAGCGTTTACAACAACTAGAAATACAATGGCAACAGATGCAACAGGATATTCAACAGCTAAAACAAGATGTGAACATTATTCAGCATCAAAATCAGGCGGTAGAGAGTGTACCGCAATTACAACAGCGTATTACCGATTTAGAAAATTATGCAGTGCAGTTATATAATGTATTAAGTAAATTGCAAAAGCAATATGATAAAACAGAATTAGAAGTTACCCAATTAGCTGCTTCAGCACGTAATCAGCCTAATATCACTTTATATGGTACGTTTGCTATAGATAAGAAAAGGCATGAAGCAACGATTTTTGATGCACAATCGGTGGAGTTGGTTTTTAGTGGGCAACCACATCAAAAAATTAGTTATTTTACTGAATTTGAATTTGAACGGGCAGCAACCGTAGGGGGAGGACGTGGAGGAGAAGTCTTAGTTGAGCAAGCCTATTTAGATTTGCAGCTTTTTGATTGGATGTCATCTCGTACTGGCGTTATTTTAATTCCTTTTGGTAATATCGAAGAAAATCACTATACTCCCATTCGGGAGACCATCTCCAAGACATTAACAGCCTATGCGCTTGCTCCTTCAGATTGGTTTGATAACGGTACGGGATTAACTGGGCAGGTCAAGGTCAATAAAGATTGGTTACTTTTCTATCAAACTTATTTAACCACCGGTTTAGGTAGCGATATAAGTGCTACGGGATTACGTGGTACCCGTCAGGGTTTTGGCGTAGATAATAATAATAATAAAGCCTTTAGTTTAGATGTCTCTTTAAAATTTGCCTCTATGTTAAATATGGGGTGGAGTTTTTATCAAGGTGCATATAGTGATGATGGGAAAGAGGATATTACTGGATGGAGTAGTGATTTTATATTTGAATGGAAGGCCTTAAAATTGTCTGGAGAATATATGCGGATGAATGTGGATAGAGCAGAAGGCACAACGGCTAAAATGGATGGTCTTTATTTAAGAAGCAGTTATGAAATATCTCAATATTTTAAACCTTTGTGGAGTGGAACGTTATTTCCCGATGCAAAATTGCATTACATTATGCAGTATGATTGGGTTAATATTGAAAATCCTTATACTTTAGAAGTAAAAGATAATAAAGAACAACGCTATACACTAGGGTTTAGTTATCGTCCTGACCACCGCTTAGTATTAAAATTAAACTATGAATATAGTAAGGCATCAGGATTAAGAATTTTACGTGGTAATGCGAAATCTTGGTTAGCATCAATGGGCTATATTTTTTGATGATTATATATAAATATGGTGCCGAGGGTCGGAGTCGAACCGACACTCCTTTGCAGGAACTGGATTTTGAATCCAGCGCGTCTACCAATTTCACCACCCCGGCTTTATAGAGTGAAGTATTGTAATCGCTTCATTATTAAAGTGCAAGGGAAATAGCATTGTTAATGGTTATCAAATTTTTATCCATAGCCTTAATTATGTTATCATAGCGGGCTTTGATATTTCATAGTTAGTCAACTACCCCTAAGCTAAAGCCTTAGGGGCTTGGATCGTAAGATTTAGGATAGCAGATGAATACTGTAATAGGTGATTAGTCTAAGCCTTAAACTGGCTACGTTGTTTAAGTGATAGCACCTTCGGGCCTCCCAGGTCCGTTGTGCTGCTTTTTAATGTTAAAAGACTAAAAGACCTCAACGGGTTGGTGCATTAAAATTGACAGGCTTTTACAACATTGACGATGGGAATCTACTGGTTTGTGTGTTCCAGATTAAATTTTTAATATTTAATATAAAAATACGCACTAATTTTAAAAAGGGTTAGCAGTGGCAATTCATCCTCTCGGCTAAAGAACGACGGGTTTTCTTGCCACAGGAATATAAACTTCATGCGTGTTTCTGACTTTTCATTTCATTTACCTGAACATTTAATTGCGAATTTTCCTTTAAAAACGCGTAGTAATAGCCGTTTATTATGTGTAAATGGTCAGTGTGGAGAATGGCAAGATAAGCAATTTAAGCAATTACCAGAATTATTGCAAAAAGGGGATTTGTTAGTTTTTAATGACACAAAAGTAATACCCGCCCGTTTACAAGGTAAAAAAGTAACGGGAGGTAAAATAGAAGTATTATTAGAACGTATTCTTTCTGAACACCAATTAATGGTGCAAATACGTGCAAGTAAAGCACCTAAAGTGGGAAGTGTGTTAACGTTAGGGATTGATAAAGGACAAGGTTTTGATGTTAAAGTAATAACCCGTAAAGGGGGATTTTATATTATCGAGCGGCTAGATGATGTAAATCAATCAGATATTATTGATCAACTTGAACAATTTGGGCATATCCCTTTACCTCCCTATATAGTCAGGGAAGATGAAGAATTTGATAAGCAACGTTATCAAACTGTTTATGCAAAAAACAAGGGTGCAGTCGCAGCACCAACAGCCGGTTTACATTTTGATGAAGCACTTTTACAACGTTTAACAGAACAAGGTATAGAGCAAGCCTATACTACATTACATGTTGGCGCAGGCACATTCCAGCCAATACGAGTAGAAAATATTAACGAGCATACCATGCACACAGAAAAGATTGTGGTGAGTGCTGAATTAGTAAGCAAAATCATACGTACTAAACAACGAGGAAATCGGGTTATTGCAGTAGGAACAACTACTTTGAGAAGTTTAGAAAGTGCTATTAAAAATCATCAATTACAGCCTTTTCAAGGTGAAACAGATATTTTTATTTATCCTGGTTATCAGTTTCATTGTGTAGATGCCTTGATCACTAATTTCCACTTGCCAGAAAGCACCTTAATTATGTTAGTGAGTGCTTTTGGAGGGCGTGAACAGATACTGCGTGCCTATCAACATGCAATAGAACAGGAATATCGCTTTTATAGCTATGGCGATGCCATGTTTATTACACCACAACAACCAAGCAGAGGATGTTGTTAAGATGCAATTTTCATTAACACATCATTCAGGTCAAGCACGTAGAGGGTTTTTAGAATTACCCCATGGTCGGGTTGAGACCCCCGCTTTTATGCCTGTTGGTACAACAGCAACAGTAAAATCTTTAACACCTGAAGAAGTCAGAGAATTAGGTGCAGATATTATTTTGGGCAATACCTTTCATTTATTTTTGCGTCCAGGGCTAGATGTTATTGCACAACATGGCGGTTTGCATCAATTTATGCATTGGGATAGACCGATACTGACCGATTCGGGGGGATTTCAAGTTTTTAGTTTGGGTCAATTACGTAAAATTTCAGAAAAAGGGGTTACCTTTCAATCTCCTGTAAATGGGAGTAAGATTTTTATGGGGCCTGAGGAATCTATGCAGATACAACAGGTATTAAATTCGGATATTGTCATGATCTTTGATGAATGTACACCCTATCCGGCAACTCATACCCAAGCAAGTTTATCTATGGAACTTTCTTTACGTTGGGCAACAAGAAGTAAAAAAGCCCATGATAGTAATCCGAATGCGTTATTTGGTATAGTACAAGGGGGGATGTATGAGGATTTGCGGCAACGTTCGTTATTGGAATTAATGGATATGGATTTTTCTGGTTATGCAATAGGCGGCTTGTCAGTAGGAGAACCTAAAGAAGCAATGCTAAAAGTGCTAACTACCCTAACTCCTCAAATGCCTGTAGATAAACCTCGTTACTTAATGGGAGTCGGTCGTCCAGAAGATATAGTGGAAGCTGTTTATCGTGGTATTGATATGTTTGATTGTGTCATGCCAACTCGCAATGCCCGTAATGGACACCTATTTACTCGCTATGGTGTAGTCAAAATTCGTAATAGTCAATATCAAAATGATACCCGCCCCATTGATGAACAATGTCAGTGTTATACCTGTCAAAATTATAGTCGGGCGTATTTACGTCATTTGGATAAAACCCATGAAATACTAGGGCCTCGTTTGAATACTATACATAATTTATATTATTATCAAGAGCTTATGAAAGATATAAGAATAGCAATCGAAGCAGATAATATGGAAGGCTTCAAAGCTAATTTTTATGCTCAATATGCAAAATAAAAGTGATGTTATAATATGTGCGATGGTAACAAGTATTTTTTCATATATTTTTTATTAAAGGAGTTGATATGAGTTTTTTTATTAGTGATGCAATGGCAGAAGG
Organism: Gammaproteobacteria bacterium; assembly: GCA_026994225.1. GTDB lineage: Bacteria > Pseudomonadota > Gammaproteobacteria > GRL18 > GRL18 > JALWRI01. The sequence continues at coordinate 52,670 of JALWRI010000121.1, forward strand.
TGCTCCTGTAGCACAACAGCAAGGTGATCCGATGGTGACCTTCATTATGATGGGAGCGATCTTTTTAATTTTTTATTTCTTGATTATACGTCCACAAAGTAAACGTGCTAAAGAGCATAAGGCAATGATTGATGCATTGGGTAAAGGAGATGAAGTAATCACGGGTGGAGGAATTTTAGGCAAAATTATCACCTTGCATGATCAGTTTGTAACGGTAGAAGTAAACCAGAATATGCAGATTAATGTACAACGACAATCTATTACTACTGTTGTCCCTAAAGGTACTATTAAGTCTATAAAATAAGTAATGGAATTACTTATCCTCTTGCCGCATTTTTAAATAAGAGTGAATAAACGTATGTTAAATCAATACCCCCGTTGGAAATATATCGCCATAATATTGACCTTACTGACTGCATTATTATATGCCTTACCTAATATTTTTGGGGAAGATCCTGCAGTACAAATAGCAGCATCAGCACGAGGTATCACAGTTGATACTGAAACTTTACAGCGGGTAGAGAAAATTTTAACCGCACATCAGTTGAAATGGAAAAAAGCGGCATTGACGGATAAGGGTATATTAGTTCGTTTTTTTGATGAAGATACGCAAATTACAGGACGGGATATATTAGGAAAAACATTAGGTAATGGTTATGCTATTGCCTTAAATTTAGCGCCTGCAACCCCTGAGTGGTTATTGCAATTAAATGCTAAACCGATGTATTTAGGGCTGGATTTACGGGGGGGTGTTTATTTCCTGATGGAAGTCGATATGCGTACTGCAATTAAAAAAACGATGCAAAGCTTTGTCAGTGATATACGTAGTTTATTACAAAAAAACAAGTTGAAATATTTAGCAGTGTTAACAAGTGGCGGGAATGATTTAGAATTACGTTTTAAATCAGAGCAACAGCGTGCGAGTGCACATGAAATAGTAAAACGGGAATTTAGACAACTCACGTTTAGCTTTAAAGATAATGGACGTATTTTTTCTTTATATGGAAAATTAAGCGAAAAAGAGCTCACTGATACGAAAAGGTTTGCTCTGGAACAAAATATTACCACATTACGTAAACGGATTGATGAAAAATTTAATGGTTTGGTTGAACCGATTATTCAGCAGCAAGGCGATAGTCGGATTATTATTCAATTACCAGGTATTCAAGATACAGCCGGTGCAAAAGATATTCTCGGTGCAACAGCAACGCTAGAATATAGAGCTAAAGCAAAGACCGATACAGAAGCACGTCAAGCAGCGCAAACAGGACGAGTACCTCCTGGTACAGAATTATATCAACGGCGTGATGGTAGCCCTATTTTATTGAAAAAACGGGTTATAGTAACAGGGGATCATGTTACTAATGCTCAGGCAGGTATTGATCCTGATACCGGTGGAGCAATGGTTTCAGTACGTTTAGATGGATATGGTGGTAAACGTATGGGAAACTTTACCAAGAAAAATATAGGTAAAGTGATGGCAGTAGTCTATATTGAAACCCGTATAGAAACAGATACGGATGAACAAGGTAAGGTAATAAAACGTAAGAAAACAACGAAAGAGGTGATTAGTGATGCGGTAATTCGAGGACATTTTACGAATCGTTTTCAAACTACCGGTTTAGATAGTGTACAAGAAGCAAATACCTTATCCTTATTATTGCGTGCCGGTGCATTGGCAGCCCCAGTAGAAATTATTGAAGAACGAACCATTGGCCCGAGTTTAGGTAAGGCAAATATTGATCAAGGGATTAATTCAGTTATATTAGGCTTTATTTTAGTATTAATTTTTATGTTGTATTGGTATCGCAGTTTTGGTCTGATTGCTAATATTGCCTTAGGATTAAATCTTGTCATTATCGTTGCAGTATTATCTATATTGCAAGCAACATTAACCTTACCAGGGATTGCAGGTATTGTTTTAACCGTAGGGATGGCCGTTGATGCCAATGTTTTAATCTTTGAACGTATCAGGGAAGAATTGAGAGCCGGAAATTCAATACAAAATAGTATCCATGAAGGATATGCTAAAGCCTTAAGTACGATTGCAGATGCCAATGTAACGACGTTAATTGCAGCATTTGTTTTATTTGTGGTGGGTACAGGCCCTATTAAGGGCTTTGCCGTTACATTATCTATTGGTATTGCTACATCGATGTTTACTGCTATTGTTGTGAGTCGAGCAATTGTGAATATATGGTATGGGAATAAAAAAATAGAAACACTTTCGATATAATATCGGTTAAGTATCAGAGAATAAGTAGGAAAAATAAAGTATGCGATTAGATGTAGATTTTGATTTTATGGCACAGCGTCAGTTAGCTGTTCGTTTTTCAATAACATTAATAGTGATTTCAGTATTGTCTTTAATTATCGGGCAATTAAATTTCGGTCTGGATTTTACCGGAGGCACTTTAGTTGAATTACGTTATAACGAGCCGGTTGATTTAAAACCAGTGCGGGATATAGTAAATACCCGTTACACCAATGCACAGGTTAAACATTTTGGCTCTGCTTCAGAAATAGTAGTCGTTGTTCCCCCGCATGAAAAGGAAAGTAATGCACAAGTGAGTGAACAGTTGTTAACATTACTCCGTCCTAATCCTAAAGACACCTCCATACAAGTAAATCGAGTTGAGTTTGTAGGCCCGAGTGTTGGTGATGAACTGACCGAAAAAGGGGGATTAGCAATGATCGGTGCATTATTTTGCATCTTGATTTATGTTGCATTACGTTTTGAATATCGTTTTGCAGTAGGTGCTGTAGCAGCCTTAGCGCATGATGTTATCATCGTATTAGGTATTTTTTCCGTACTACAATTAAATTTCGATTTAACAGTATTAGCTGCTATTCTGGCAGTAATTGGTTATTCCTTAAATGATACGATTGTCGTATATGATAGAATTCGTGAAAATTTTCGTATTATGCGAAAAGGGAGCAGTGCTGAAATTATTAATACATCATTAAATCAGACTTTATCGAGAACTTTGGTCACATCATTAACTACCGCTCTTGTTTTGTTGGCATTATTATTTTTTGGTGGTGAATTAATTCGAGGTTTTGCCATTGCATTGTTAAGTGGTGTGGTTATTGGAACGTATTCATCCATTTATGTTTCAAGTGTGATGCTTATTATGATGAAAGTAACGAAAGAAGATCTTGCTCCTGTGAAAAAAGAGGGGGAAGAATTTAAAGAAGAAATGTATGAAGAAATTCCATTAAGAGGAGAAGAACAAAGATAATCGCCCTTATCCTTACTGGTCATTTTATTTTTAACTGCTAGTACAGCGGTTTGAACAAAAGATACAGGGCGCAGTCTCGCTCCTTCAGGAGCGAGTTAGCCCGTGATGTCAGGACGGTGCATTTTGTTATTGCACATACTTTTTGACCACGCTCAATGAAGCGCCACCCGTTGATATAATACAATAACTGGGTGACCAGAATTGCTTGCCCCAGTTACGATCTGGGGATTGTTCAGCTTCCAGTCAGCAATGTGCTCAGTGCAGTGATACGGATAAAAAGAACCGTAAGAGCCAGTCTGAGTTCTTATGTTTAAAATGCGGGCATACAGACAATGCCGGTAATAATGCCTCAAAAGTAATAAAACAAAGAACCTTCGAATATTTACGCTCTAAAGCGTTCCTCAATGGGAAAAAAAAGCGTAAAATTTCCATTTGAAAAAAAGCGGTACAGGCGGTGGAACGACCGTCTTTAGATGGCAAAGGAGATGTAAGCCCGGAAAATCCGGCAACGGCTGTTGATGCGTCAAACGAAAACAGAGTAACTTAATCACCCGGTATGGGTGATTAAGTTACTCTTTTAGTAGGCTCGTTATGCCTGTAGGGGTGCGGCTCCTTTAGGGGTGGGTAGTTCACGCAGCCCTTGTTTTTGGTCAAACCGAATGGTTTCTACATTAATATTCGCAAGTTTTGCTAAACGTCCGATTGTTAATGGTTTATCAAGGGATACTTCTTCACGCTTCATAAGTGTTAATGTTATGGTGTGGCGGTATTGGTAGTAGGTGTTGTAGTTGAAGAAGGCGTTGATGGTTGAGGTGGAGAAGGCGGCGTAGAAGGGTTAGCCTTTGCTCCTACATTCATCATGCCCATCATAAAACCCATAAATGCTGCATCAAATTCTTGTTGTGTTGTAGCATTGCCAAGTTGTGTCATCATAGCGTCAATACTGCCTATCAACATCATAGTTTGTACTTTGTTCTTAGCCATTTGTTCAGGGGATATTTTAGCAATTTCTTGTTTTGCTTTGTCTATTTCCATCTTCCAATTTTCGGCTAAGTTGCTAGGAATCCAGTGTTCTTCTATTTTAGTCATATTTTCATTACGACTTTGACCATTTTTATAAATGGTTTTAATAACGGCATTATTACCTTCACTTGAAACTAATTCAATTTTTTCAATATCATTGAGAAATTGCTTGGAGTATCCAGTATTATTTTCTGGTAGTGATTGTTGTAAACGATGAAATTGTGTCATAAATTGACTACCTGTAGTGGTCAAAAATTTTTCTATATCCAGCGTTTTTACTTTGTCAATATCAGTTAAATCACTTTGTGTAAGTGTTGCGAATAAACTAACGACCGCATCCCAATTTTTCTCAATATCTGCCTTGTTTGCTTGTGCTTGAGGTTGTGACATCATAGGACTATTGAGAATAAAGTTTTTTTGATCACGTAATAGAATCACTAATTTTGTACTGAGTGCAGCAATTTTATTGTACAGCTCAACATCCATTTTATTGGCAAAATCATGGATAAGAGTATTAATATCTTGTTGATAACTAGGTGGAAGCGCTTTCCATAAAGCCTGCGGTTTATTTTCTTTTAAATCTTGTAATACCGCATTAGAAACGCTATCAGGGGTGTTGGTCTGTTCCTTTTTTTGATCGCTACAGGCAGATAAAAAGAACAAGAGACTGAGCACTAAAAAAAACGATATGTGTGTTGTATGTTGAGGCATGTTATATTTATTCCTTTATTAAATTTAAGTGTTTCAATTGACATTCTCCCATAGCTAAAGCGATGGGTTTTGTGCTTCAGTTTTTACAATATGTTAGATACATTGATAGCATATTGAGTATAACAAAATTTTACTCTTTGGTTGTTTTTTTGTAGCTTATTTTACCTAAAAAACGATTTAAAAAATTATCTCTTGGGAGAAAGGGTATAATTGGAGGACGACGTTCGCCGATATATTCTTGTAATTCAATAAGGGGAATATGTTCTGCATCTACGGAAAATCCTTTTTGCATTGCTTGCACGGCTTGTTTTCTATGACCTAATTTTAATTCTGCATGGACAAGATTACAAAATACATCACCATCAAAATGTTCATCTTTAGCAGCTCTACGACAAAGATTTAATCCAGATCTATCACCGGTTAAAACGGATGATAAGCCAACAAAGGAAAGGTATTTATTATAATAGCTGGAACTAGATGATACTGATTTGAGGGCTTGTGAAAAAGCATTAAGGGCTGCTGAGAAATTTTCACTTGAAAAATGCTCTAATCCTTGATAGAAAGCGGGATGATATTCCATTCCCGTCATAGTATTCGTTGTATGAGAGTGATCAATAGTCATTTTATATTTTCCTGAATTAATACCGATAGTTAAGTTGTAGCCAATGATGTTTTTTTGGTAGCAGGTATTGGTATTAAATATTATTATTTTCAATAAGTATATCAAAATAAAAAAGAAGTCCATAGTAAACCGGGATATGTTATAATCCATTTGCTACAAAAGACGTATTATCATGGTATAAATAAGATACTGTAGTAAACAACGATACTGTATAAGCCTATAGAGTGCTTGTCACCTAATTTAAAGTAATGAAAATGTGGTCATAAAGGTTATGAAAACTAACTTAGCAATTATGTTTGCTGATATTAGTGGTAGTACACGAATATATGAAACCCTTGGGGATAGTCGGGCTAGAGATATTACTGCTAAATGTGTTGAATTGATGAGTAAAATTACCCAACAATATGAAGGTAGGGTAATAAAAACTATTGGAGACGAAGTCATGTGTGTATTTCCTTCAGCTGATACGGCAGGAAATGCGGCAATTTTCATGCAAGAAAGTATTCAACGTAGTGAGGCTGATTTTGGTTATCCATTACGTATTCGAGTAGGATTTCATTACGGTGAGGTCATTGAAGAACAAGGAGATGTGTTTGGTGATGCGGTAAATTTAGCGGCACGTTTAGCTGGACAGGCAAAAGCTGATCAAGTGATTACCAGTGGTGAAACGTGTGAGTATATGCATCCGCTGTTAAAAGGGAAAACCCGTCTTTTAATTACAACGACAGTAAAAGGAAAACAAAAATCAGTAAAACTGTATGAATTGACCTGGGGAGAAGAAGAAGATCTCACTATTATGGGATCGGTGAGTCAGATAATGACATCGGTAAATCCAGAAGTTTATCTAAATGTGTATTATCAAAATCAAGAAATTCAGGTGAATCAGGGATTATCCAATATTACAATAGGACGGGGCGCACAAAATCATTTTATGGTATCTGTTGCAGTCGCATCCCGATTACATGCTCGTATTGAGTTTCGTAGGGGTAAATTTTTTATTGTCGATCAAAGTACGAATGGAACGTATGTGATAATGAATGGTAAGGTAAATTTTGTACATAGAGATGAGTTGCCACTGGAAGGACAGGGTAAAATTAGTTTAGGTAAAAAATTCACCGGTGATGAGCAACAAAATAATGAGTATGTTTTACGTTTTGTAGTTAATGGTTCATTGCCTCAGTAAGCAAGGTCAATTTATGGAATAGGAAAGATAATGGAGCAAGATAAAACCCTGGTTCAAAAGTCCTCTTCAGTAGAAGATAAGCAAATGATTGGTAAGTATGTAATACAGGAAATCCTTGGACAAGGTGCTATGGGTATTGTATATCGAGCGATTGATCCCTTAATTCAGCGTACTGTGGCATTAAAAACCATTCGATTTGATGCTTTTTCTCCTTCCCAATTAAAAGAAGTAAGACAACGCTTTTTACATGAAGCACAAGCAGCAGGACGTTTAAATCATCAACATATTGTCATATTGTATGATTTTGGGGAAAGTGATGAGATTACGTATCTTGCAATGGAATATGTTGAAGGAACAGAATTACAACATTATCTAAAAAATAATCACCGTTTTAGTTTTAGTAAAGTAATTGATATTATTAGTCAAATTCTTGATGGCTTATTATACGTTCACTCCCATAATATTATCCATAGAGATTTAAAACCGGCAAATATTATGCTGGAAAAAGATGGAAATGTGAAGATAATGGATTTTGGTATAGCGAGAGTGGATACATCGATTTTAACAACGGCAGGGGCTATTTTAGGAACACCTAGCTATATGTCTCCTGAACAATGTATGGGAAATATGGTGGATGCTCGTAGTGATCTATTCTCCGTAGGCGTCATTTTATATCAGTTACTGACCGGAGAAAAACCTTTTTTTGGTGAAAATCCACATACGATTATGCATCGAGTATTACATACTCAACCTGAACCGCCCTCGGTATTAAATATGCAAATTCCTGCAGAATTTAATGATATAGTCAATAAAGCGATGGCAAAACATCCCGATGAGAGATTTCAATCTGCAGAGGAATTTTTGCAAGCTCTTCATTGTTTAGCAAAAGGGAGTTTTACAGATAAACCGCCTGTAACGGATACATCGCCAGTAATAGAAAATGGGCAAGAAACGATTGTGGAGGAAAAAAAGACGCTGATCTTGGTTAATGAGGATGCCAGCCCTGAAGCTGATCAAATATCAAAACAATATAGTAAAAATAGTAAGGAAAAAAATGCAAGCCGTGGGGTAGGGAAAGGAGTCGGTTTTTTTATTTTCTTGCTATTAGTTGCAGGAGGTATTGCCTTTTTTTTTCTACAACCAACAAAACAGGGTGAAAAATATCCAATAGAGATACCTGCAATAGATAAGAGCCATACTCGAGTAACAGTGAATAAAAATAACGATAGCCCCCCACCGACTATTCAGACTGCTGAAAAGAAGACACCTACACTCCCCCCTGCTACCGAACCTGAACCTGTACCGGTATTAATTAACAGCCCAGAGATAAAAACCCCTGAATCACTTTCTCATACTGAAAAAGATATGTTAATTAAAGAGGATAACAAACAAACAGTAACAGAACAGGAAGAAATTTTAGAAATTACAGTGGATAAGCATAAACAAGAGCCAAAGACGCAAAGTCAAACAGATACTTCTAGCACTACCTTGAAAAATAAGATAACGACTGAGCCAATAGTGAAGCCAGTGGCTGAAGAAGAACAAATTAAAGAAGCAGATTTTAATATTAGTGTACCCAGTATACCTAAATCAGATAATATGGAGTGGCAAGACGTTAAAGAGATAAATAGTTTAGAAAAGGGGAAGCAATGGAAAACCATTGATACAGGAGATGATAGTTCTTTACCCGTAATAAAATTAGGAGAATAACTCTCAATAAGAGATAATAATTAAATATGAAGCTACACAACACCCCTTTGGGGATACGTTTTTTATTAAGCATTATCTTACCATTATTATTAGTGATATGGTTTATTAAATATTCTTTGCTTATCATGGAAGATATGTGGGAAAAACAGTATGTGATAGAAAAAAATTATATAATTACTGAGCATTTTAGACGTATTCAATTTCTATTCACACAATTAAGTTTGCAACAACGCCAATATTTATGGACAAATCAAACCGCTTTACTAAATGAATATCAACGTATTTCCTTAAAATTAGATGAAACGATACAACAAATTATTGTAGCCAATATTGGCGATGAAAAAATTACGCAAGACATAGAAATGGTGCGTATTTATATACATAATTGGAAAAAATTGGCATTAAAAGAAATTAATCAACGTAAGAAAATACCTGAAAAAGTAATAACGATAAATGATGTGGTGCGCTTTGTAGAAAAAGGGCAAGGTAAGTTATTTATGGATGATTTACAGGTTGCTTTAGATAATTTGTTAGAAAAAGTAAAAGAGTATAAGCAAGATTTGCTACGTTATTGGATAATAGCGATCGCTAAAGATATTGCTGATATGGAAGCAGGATTGAAAGGCTATTTATTAATAGGGGAGGATAAATATTTAGAATCTTATAATAATGCTCAAATTACGTTTAGAAATAATTTATCTAATTTACGCAGTCTATTAAAAGGAGACTATGAAGACGAAACCTATGAATTAGATGTGCTATTATCCAGCTGGATAAAAAATATTGCGGAAAAACAAATTGAATACCGTAAAAAGATAAATAAGAAGGTATTGACATTACAATATCTTGCAACGCAAGTAAAGAATAATATGTACCAAAATATTTTTTCCAGCCTAAATGAGAATATTCAAAATATACTAATTAAATATACTAATCAAAGAAAGGAAATTATTGATCAGCTTGCAAGCAATAAAGAAACTATCAAGCAGGATATTATTTTATTAGGTTCATTGATTATTATATTTAGCTTATTATTGCTATGGATTAGTATTCGTAGTGTTATACAGCCAATAAGAAAGTTGGTTTATATTACAAAAGAAGTTGCCAACGGTAATCTAAGTATTCGAACGCATATTAGCTCTCAAGATGAAATTGGACAACTTTCCAGGCAGCTGGATAAAATGTTAGCAGAATTAGAAGAAAACAGGAAAAAAGTAGAAGTTGAACAGCAAGAACGTGAAGCAGCAGTACAAAAATTACAAAACATTTTAGTAGAACGAGAGGAATATAATTGGTTAAAGACACAGTTAGCAAGTATCACCCAGTTATCACAAGGAATAAAAGAAACCAAAGTGTTAGCACAAAAAATTATAGCCCTGATAGCTAAACAAGTAGAAGCTGCACAAGGGGTGTTTTATATGATTAATATCGCAGAAAATAAAGAACCATCATATTCATTATTAGGTAGTTATGCCTATACACACAGAAAGCATATCAATAATAAAATTATGCCAGGAGAGGGATTAGTTGGACAATGTATAGTCGAAAAAGAAAATATTATTTTAACGCAAGTCCCTAATGATTATGTAGTTATCTCTTCCGGTTTAGGAGAAGCAAAGCCTTTGATGATTATGGTATTACCAATATTATTTGAGGGGCAAGTAGTAGGGGTTATTGAGCTATCTACCTTTACAGTTTTTACCGATTTACAGCAACATTTACTAAATGAAATTACTCAAAATATGGGAGTCATTATTAACAGTATTTTAAATCAGGAAAAAACAGCAGTATTATTATTAGAATCACAGCAGTTAACGTTAGAATCACAGATGAAAACAGAAGAGCTGCAAGTTCAAACAGAGGAATTACAGTATCAAAGTAAATGTTTAAAGCAGGCAAATCAAGAATTACAGGAAAAAACCACTGTCTTGGAACAACAAAAAGAAGAAATTGAAGAATCGAAAAAAATTATTCAAATTAAAGTACAGGAATTAGAACAAACAAGCCGATATAAATCTGAATTTTTAGCGAATATGTCGCATGAATTGAGAACACCGCTAAATAGTTTATTGATTTTATCTAAAATCTTATCAGATAATGAAGAAGGTAATTTAACACCAGAGCAGGTACATTCTGCAAAGGTCATTTATGAAGGAGGACAAGATTTACTCAATTTAATTAATGATATTTTAGATTTATCCAAAATTGAAGCACATAAATTACAGTTATCTATTGAGAATGTAGCTTTAGATACGATACTCAATAATATAGAGAGAATGTGTCGACCTTTAGCAGAGAACAAACATTTAGATTTTAGAATAGAAAAAATTCCACCTTTACATGAATACCTTAAAACGGATGCAAAACGTGTAGAACAAATATTGCGTAATTTATTGGCCAATGCAGTAAAATTTACGCACACTGGTGCGGTGACTCTGAGTGTAAAAATGGATCAAAACAAACAATGTATAGGATTTATTGTAAGTGATACAGGAATAGGGATCGCTAAGGATAAATATCAAATTATTTTTGAAGCATTTCAACAATCAGATGGTTCAATTAGCCGCAGTTTTGGAGGCACAGGATTAGGTTTAACTATTTCTAAAGTATTAACGGAGTTGTTGCAAGGACGTATAGAGTTAAGTAGTGAAGAAAATGTGGGAAGTACCTTTATTTTGTGGTTACCATTACAAGAAGAATCTCCTACAGCAATGACAATAGAAGAAAATACCCCTATAGATAAGGAAATAAATATTGAAACAGATAAACAGGATGCACATCAAGGTACATTATTAATTTATGAAACCAACCCAAAGTTAGTCAGTTTGTTAATGGAAATATCACAGCAAAAAGGTTATCAATGTGTAAGGGTAGATCATCCAGAGGATATACAAAATATAGCTAAAAGATGTCATCCTGACGCAATAATAATGAGTAAAGCAAATAAAGAAGAGATATTTAAACAACTTCCAAAAGAGAATATGTTGCAATCAATACCCCTTCATCTTATTGATGAAGAGATATTGCAACACAATATGATTAATTACTTAACTAAACCGGTTAACACCGATGCAGTCGTACAGCTATTACATAAAATAGAGCAGCAAATAGATAATAATATTAAAAAAATATTAGTAGTAGAAGATGATAGAAATAGTCAACAAGCCATAATAGAGATAATAAAAAGTCAAGGGGAATACCATATCACTACAGTAGAAAATGCAGAAAAGGCTTATACTCATATTTCACAAGAGCATTATGATTGTATTATTGTAGATTTAAGTTTACCTGATATGAATGGCGATCAGTTATTAGAACAATTATATTCTGAAAATAAACACTTACCTCCTGTTATTGTTTACACTGCGAAAGATTTAGATATAGATGAGTATAACAGTTTACAACAATATGCAAGTAGTATCGTTATCAAAGGAGATAATTCCTATCAACGTTTACTCGATGAACTTTCATTATTTCTTGTTGATTTAGAAAATAAAGACAGTACGTCTTATGTATCGGAACAAGCAAAGAAAGATAGGCTATTTATAAATAAAAAAATATTATTAGTGGATGATGATATTCGTAATACCTTTGCCCTATCAGGCGTATTAGCACGCTATGGTTTAGATGTAGAAGTAGCAGAGAATGGACAAAAGGCATTGGATAAATTACAAGAAGATACAGCAGTGCATTATGATTTGATTTTAATGGATATTATGATGCCAGTTATGGATGGATATGAGACCATTCAACATATTCGTACCCTGCCTGAAGGTAAAAATATTCCCATTATTGCATTAACAGCAAAAGCAATGAAAGGGGATGATAAAAAATGTATTGATGTTGGAGCGAATGATTATTTAACCAAGCCGATAGATATGGATAAATTATTATCTATACTGTACGTATGGTTAGCGAAGTAAAAAGTGGTATGTGTGACAAGGACAATAAGCATATACATTATGAAATAGAGCTGTTATTAAATGCCTTATATCATAGTAGTGGTTATGATTTTAGAGAATATGCCCGTGCCTCTTTAAAACGTCGTTTGTTGCAACGCTTGGCAAATGAAAATTTACAATATCTCTCTCAGATGCTTCCACTTATACTCTATGATAGTGCTTTTCAGCATAAAATATTAATGGATTTATCTATTAATGTAACGGATATGTTTCGTGATCCTGATTTTTTTTTAGCCTTACGTAAAGATATTATTCCAATATTAAAAACGTATCCCTTTGTTAATATTTGGCACGCTGGATGTGCAACAGGGGAGGAGGTTTATTCTATGGCAATTATTTTAGCAGAGGAAGGCTTTTATGATAAAGTAAATATTTACGCCACAGACTGTAATGCAAAAATAATACAAGAAGCTAAACAAGGAATTTATCCAGTACATAGAATACAGCAGTTTACTGAAAATTATCATATTGCTGGGGGACGTCACCATTTTTCCAAGTATTATCATAGTAAATATCAGCAGGCAAAAATAGATGAAGGATTAAAAAAGAATATTATTTTTGCTAGTCATAATTTAGTTTCTGACCATATATTTGCAAAAATGCAGCTTATTATTTGTCGTAATGTGATGATTTATTTTAATCAAACATTAAAAGATAAAGTGCTACAACTTTTTTTCAATAGTCTTACATATAAAGGTTTTCTTTGTTTGGGAAAAAAAGAAACCTTAAATTTTTCCAATACAGAAGCGTGTTTTACTCCTTACAGAGAAACTGAGCGGATTTATCAAAAAAAATAGTGTTTAGGGATCGATCATTGCGATAGTATTTCCCATATAAAGATGAGAACCTGCATGAAAATGCGTATTCCAATGTAGATCAGGATGATTAAAAAGGAGTATCACGGTAGATCCCATATTGAAACGTCCCATTTCTGTACCCCGTTCAAGGGTAATGTTGTCTGTGGGAGTATAACTCCATCGTTGTATGTGTTTTTGGCTAGGTGGAGTAACAACACCATGCCAGATTGTTTCGATACTGGCAACAAAAATAGCACCCACTAAAATCATTGCCATTTCACCCCATGGTGTGTCAAAAATACAGATAATCCGTTCATTGCGAGCAAATAAAGCAGGTATAGTACGAACTGAAGCAGGGTTCACACTAAATAATTTTCCTGGAACGTGTATCATCTGTTTTAATGTTCCGGTAATCGGCATGTGGATACGATGATAATCTTTAGGTGATAAATAAAGGGTAGCAAATTGACCGCCTTGAAACTGATGAGATAAGGTGTCATCGGCAAGTAATTGCGTTAGTTGATAAGATTGTCCTTTTGCTTGATAAAGCGTGTGATGTTCAATATGTCCCCATTCACTGATACAGCCATCTACGGGAGAGATAATATGTTCATCTTGAGAAGAAAAAGGACGGCTATTGGGTTTTAATTCTCGGGTAAAAAAAGCATTAAAGTGACGATAATAATTGCTATCGGGATGCCGTGCATCAAGCATATTGATATTATAACTTTTGATAAAGCGGTTAATAAACAGTTTGGAAAAAGAGGTACGTGTAAGATATAAAATAATACGAGATAAAGTATGTTGAGGTAAAAGGTAATGAGGCCAAACTTTTATTTTATCAATAAGAGATGTGATTGTTGTACGCATAGGGAAAATGAACCAGGTTAAATATCAATTAAGGTGTCGTTGAGTGGTAAATATGGTTGTTTGCTAGTCGTCGCTTTGTTCTTTTTACTCCCTGCTTTGGGGTGAACTACCCGCCCCTAAAGGAGTGGGTAGTTCACTGAGGTATTCACCTTTGGTAAATTCACAAAGTTTCATTTTTGTTGTCATTTCATGGATGATCTGATCATCTAATTCCAAAAAAAGACTCACTCCAGAAAGGAATATAGTATCATCATTAATATCAAAGGGGATGTTAGTGGTAATCATTTGACCTGTACTAATAGTAGATAAATTTTAGAAAGCTTACAAAAGCTGTTACATATAACCTAAATAACATAGAATAGTCAACTTATTGTTAAAATAGCGTCAATGACCATTAAGCTAAAGATGCAGTGGTTTTTTCGCAGAAAATTGATAAAAGAGATCATTTATTGATAATGTTAGAACAGTATTTACAGTGGTTATGGCGTTGGCATAAATGGCTGGTGATAGTGTCTATGATAGCCCTTGTGGTCTTGTCATTAGGGATATTACAGTTACATATTAGTCGTGATTTACGAGTCTATTTTAGCCATGATAATACCCATATTAAAAATTTTGAAGTATTAGAGAGTATATACCATAAACAAGATACCTTGGTTTTTTTAATTGATCCGCAAGCAGGGGATAACGGGATTTTTTCAGAAAAGAGTTTACGTTTAATTACCGAGTTGACCGAACAAGCCTGGAAAATTCCTTATTCTCAGCGAGTTACTTCTCTTGGTAATTATTTATATACCAGAGCAACAGAAGATAGTTTGGAAACACGAGAATTAATTTCTTTTGATACTGATTTAAGCAGTGCTAGAGAGCGGCAGAAAATTCAAACGATAGCACTTGAAGAATATGAATTGCGTCATAATTTAATTGCTGCGGATGCACAAGTGAGTGTAGTGATTGTAAATATAGCATTGCCAGAAAATGATAGCGATACTACTGCGGCGCAAAAAACGATTGATTATGCACAAATGATGTTAAGGCACTATAAGACAACATATCCGCAGATCAATATACTCTTGTCCGGTTCAACCATATTTAATCATACGATGGGAGAAGCAGTAAAAGATGACATTATGCATTTAGCGGGATTGAGCTATGGATTAATTATTATCGGATTATTTATCTTTTTACGCAGCTTATCGGGTACGGTGTTAATTGTGACGATTATAGCTGCTTCTGCTATGACAACAATGGGATTTTTTGGCTATTTAGGGTATCACTTATCGCCGGTTGCAGGATTTATCCCAACGGCTGTGATGACGATTGCCGTAGCAGACACTATTCATATATTAGTCACTTATTATTATGAAATTCAGCAAGGCAAGGATAAACAGCAGGCACTAGAAAATGCTATGTATATCAATGCCTGGCCTATTTTTATTACCAGTGTTACAACAATGATAGGGGTTTTATGTTTACAATTTATTGATTCGCCCCCTTATCAAGATTTAGGACAAATGATAGCTTTTGGTGTGTTTATGGCTTATCTATTAGCTATGAGCTTCCTGCCTGCAATGTTGGTATGGTTGCCTAAACCAAAGCGAAAAGCCGTCTTGCAATGGCAAAAAATGGATAATTTTGCACAATGGATTATATATTACCAAAAGCAATTATTTTGGGGCATTATTGTTCTGGTGGTGATATTTGCAAGTCAAATTGGTGAAAATAAGTTAACAGAAAGATGGCATGAATATTTTGATAAGAGTTTTTCTGTTCGTCAGGCAGTGGAAATCATTAATAATAAGTTATCGGGCGCACATCGTGTATTATATAGTATTCAAAGTGGCGAAAAGGAAGGCATTAGTAACCCTGCTTATTTGCAACAGATAGATCAATTATCGCAATGGTATAGACAACAAGCAGGAGTGGTATATGTAACCAGCTTAGTGGATATAATAAAAAAACTCAATCAGTTGTTACATGATAATGATCCCAAATGGTATCGTGTTCCAGATAATAAACCGTTAATTGCACAAATTTTATTGCTATATGAAATGTCATTACCTCAAGGTATGGGTTTAGATAATATTATTGCCGTTGATCGTAGTCAGATATTGTTAGCGGTAACAGTGAAAAAAACCGATTCACAGCAATTACTGGACTTGGATCAACAAGCACAACATTGGTGGCAACAACATAGCCATTTTCCAGCAATACAAGGAACGGGTATGGATATCGTCTTTGCAAATATGATATACAATATTATACAAGGCTTATTACAAGGGGTGAGTGTTGCTTTTATTCTCATTTCTTTATTATTAATGTTGGCATTACGTTCTGTTAAAATGGGGGTAATTAGTTTAATTCCCAATATTTTACCAGCGATGTTAGCGTATGGTATATGGAGTATATGGAAAGGGTATATTGATACCTCGGCAGCAATTGTTGTGTGTGTAGCACTAGGTCTCATTGTAGATGATACCGTGCATTTTTTAACAAAATATCAATATGCCAGAAAACACCAACACTGTGATGCAAAAGCAGCTATACGTTATGCATTCAATACAGTAGGAGTAGCGTTATGTATTACTTCCATTGCTCTAGTAGCAGGATTTATGGTGATGTTATTATCACATTTTACACCAAGTAATGTCTTGGGTAGTTTATTATCTCTAACAATCAGTATAGCCTTATTTATTGATTTATTCTTTTTACCTCCATTATTAATTCGTGTCGACAAATATCTGTCGAAAACAACATAATTAGCTGGTTGCATTTAGTGACTATTGTAGCTTATAGTTACACCCTTTCTATCTATCTAACAACAAGTGTGCTATGTCTGATTGTTTAATTATTGGTGGTGGTTTAATTGGGTTACTGACGGCTAGAGAATTGCTCAAGTCAGGATTAAGTGTAACAATTTTGGATAAAAGCCAAATGGGAACGGAGTCATCTTGGGCTGGTGGGGGTATTCTTTCGCCTTTATACCCGTGGCGGTATGAACCCAGTATTACTGCGTTAGCACAATGGAGTCAACAGCATTATCCAGATGTATTACGACAAATCCAACAAGAAGCAGATTATGATCCAGAATTACTTTATAGTGGTTTATTATTATTAAATTTAGGTGCAGAAGCTCAGCAAGCAAACGATTGGGCAAAGCAGTATCATTATCAATTAAAAACCATAGCAGTAGAGCATATTCAGCGATATGAAGCAGGTATTGATGAACAAATAGTACACGATGCGTACTTAATGCCAGATATTGCACAAGTGCGTAATCCCCGATTAATGCGAGCTGTTTATGCGAGTGTAAAAAGTTTAGGTGCAAAATGTGTTACTAATACTACAGTGCAACAGATATTAACAAAAGACAATAAAGCGATAGGGGTAGAGACCAGGCAGGGAGAATTTTTAGCTAAACATATTGTCTTGTGCAGTGGAGCATGGACGGCTGAACTATTACAAGGTTGCGTGGATATTCCCTATATTGTTCCGGTTAAAGGTGAAATGATTGTTTTTCAGGCAAAGCCTGGGATTGTTGCACATATTGCGTTATCAGATGGACATTACCTTATCCCTCGTAAAGATGGACATATTGTGGTAGGAAGCAGTATTGAATATAGCGGTTTTAAAAAGGAGATTAGCCAAAAAACCGGTAATAAATTACGTCATTTTGCTTGTCAATTATTTCCTTTATTAGAGCATTATCCCATTGAGCGTCATTGGGCAGGATTACGTCCAGGTTCTCTTTCAGGTATCCCATATATTGGTCAACATCCACAACTTGAACAATTATATATTAATACGGGACATTATCGTAATGGAGTGGTAACAGGTTTAGCATCGTGTCGTTTATTGGCAGATATTTTATTGGAAAGAAGCCCCGTTATTGATCCTGCTCCGTATGCGCTTAACGCAGAACGTTTAGTAAAAGATAGTAGTATGATAGAACCAGAAAAACGAGCAGATTTATTATTTTGACTTAAATAATATTTAGGTCATCAGGGTGTCATACATAGATAAAAATAAAGACAAAACAGGATTATCATTATGAGTAAATATATTTATGCTTTTGCAGAAGGGGATGGAAAAAATAAACAATTATTAGGAGGAAAAGGCGCAAATTTATGTGAAATGACACAATTTGGTTTAAATGTTCCTCCTGGTTTTGTTATCACTACAGAGGCTTGTCTCGATTATCTAAAAAATCCACAACAACCTTTGGCAAAGAGCTTATTACAAGAATTAAAAGCACATATTAGTGAGATGGAAAAAGCAAGCAAAAAAGGGTTTGGGTCAGCAGATAATCCGTTATTAGTTTCGGTACGTTCGGGTTCAGCAATGTCTATGCCCGGTATGATGGATACTATTTTAAATCTGGGCTTAAATGAACAAACCTTACAAGGGCTGATACAGCAAACACATAACGAGCGTTTTGCTTATGATGCATATCGCCGATTTATCCAGTTATTTGGTAAAGTGGCATTGGGTATCGAAGATAAAAAATTTGATGAACCCTTTGAAGTATTTAAAAAACAAGTAGGTGCTAAAGTCGATTTGGCATTAAGTGCTTACCATTTAAAAGAGATCAGTCAATTATTTTTACAAGTGGTAAAAGAAAATACCGGACAAGCTTTTCCGCAAGATGTATTTGAACAACTGGATTTAGCCATTAAGGCAGTATTTCGTTCCTGGTTAGGAAAACGAGCAGTAGATTACCGTAGAGAGTTTAATATTACTCCAGACATGGCAAAAGGTACTGCAGTCAATATTGTAACAATGGTATTTGGTAATATGGGTAATGATAGTGCTACTGGGGTCGGTTTTACTCGTAATCCAGGAACAGGAGAAAATCAGCTATATGGTGAATATTTGGTGAATGCACAAGGAGAAGATGTCGTTGCCGGTATTCGTACCCCCCGCCCTGTCCATGAGCTAGCAGCAGATATGCCAGAAATGTATGCGCAATTACTGGAATTGCGTGAAAAGCTGGAAAAACATTATGCGGAAGTGCAAGATTTTGAATATACCATTGAAAAAGGGGACTTGTATTGTCTGCAAACTCGCAATGGTAAAATGAATGCAACGGCAACAGTACGCACTTCGGTAGAAATGTTTGAAGAGGGTTTGATTAGCAAAGAACAAGCATTATTACGCATTCAACCAGATACTTTAGAGCAGTTATTACATCCTCGCCTGGATCCAGAAGAAAAAGCAAAAAGTGATGCCTTAACAAAAGGTTTACCGGCATCACCTGGGGCTGCATCAGGTGAGATAGTGTTTGATGCAGATAGAGCAGAATATCTGGCAAAAACAGGTAAAAAGGTAATTTTAGTACGAGAAGAAACAAAACCAGAAGATATTCATGGTTTCTTTGCCGCACAAGGTATTTTAACCAGTCGTGGTGGTAAAACGTCACATGCTGCGGTGGTTGCAAGGGGAATGGGTAAACCATGTGTTGCTGGTGCAGAAGGGATCAGTATTGATGATAAGGCAGGTATCGCTAAAATGGGAGGAAAGGTACTTCATGAATCAGATATTATTACCATAGATGGGGCAACCGGAGAAGTATTTAGTGGAGCAATGAAGACCTTACCCGCTACCTTTTCAGATGAATTAAAAAAATTATTGGTATGGGCAGATGAAACAGCACATTTACAAGTGATGGCAAATACTGATACACCAGAAGCTGCACAAAAAGCACTAGAATATGGAGCAAAAGGCATTGGCTTGTGCCGTACAGAAAGAATGTTTAATGCTCAAGATCGCTTACCCTTAGTGATTGAAATGATTTTAGCTGATACGACTGAAGCAAGACAACATGCTTTAGATAAATTATTACCCATACAACGTCAAGATTTTGAAGCATTGTTTACAGCGATGTCACCACATCCGGTTACTATTCGTTTACTCGATCCCCCTATCCATGAATTTTTACCTAGTGAACGACAATTAGAAACTGATTTAGAACATATGCGGCAATTATTGAATACTGTAGGGGGGGTGTCAGAAATGGTCAATTCCATTCGTTTATTACACCCTAATAAAGTCAATGATTTTAATAATTTACCTATACCTTTTAATGGACAAGGTAAAGACTTGTTAAATGAAATGATAGAAAAGAAAGAAGAAATGTTACAAAAGGTAAGGGAGTTATATGAAGTTAATCCTATGTTGGGACATCGTGGTGTACGTTTAGGTATTACTTATCCTGAAATTTATGTAATGCAAATTCGAGCCGTGTTAGAAGCCGCTGCAAAATGTCAACAGCAAGGTATTCAGATCAAGCCACAGATTATGGTACCACAAGTATGTACGGTACAAGAATTGAGTTATGTAAAACAATATGTCAATAAGATATTACAACAAGTCGAGGCTGATTTTAATTGTCAGGTACATTTTCAGTTTGGTTCTATGATTGAAGTTGTAAGAGCATGTATGCGTGCAGAACAACTTGCAGAAGTCGCAGAGTTTTTCTCGTTTGGTACAAATGATCTCAGTCAAGCCACTTTTTCCTTTTCTCGGGAAGATGCTGAAAATAAATTTTTACCGCTATATAATGAAACTGAAATATTAACCGATAATCCTTTTGAAGTATTGGATACAAAAGGGGTTGGAAAGTTAATGGAGATTACGGTAGAGTGGGGGAGAAAGGCAAAACCTGATTTAAAAGTAGGTATTTGCGGAGAGCAAGGTGGTCATCCTGCATCCATTGCTTTTTGTCATAATATTGGACTCGATTATGTATCCTGTTCGCCTTTACGTATACCCGTAGCTCGTTTAGCCGCTGCACAAGCAAAATTATTAGAAAAGCATTAATCTGTACATAAAGAAAAAGGATTTTCTTTATGCAGAATATTGTAATTTTTGTATCACTGTGGTGTGTTCATCTTCATTAACCAGATATGGCTGAGGTCTACCTATATGATAGCCCTGTGCATAATCGACACCTAAAGTCGTGAGGATTTCAAGAATTTCCTGATTTTCTACAAATTCAGCAATGGTCTTTTTACCTAATCCATGTGCTATTTCATTCATAGCTTTTACAAATAATTGATCAAATTGGCTTTGGTGAAGGTTTTTAATAAATAGCCCATCAATTTTGACATAATCAACAGGAAGTTGTTTTAGATAAATAAAAGAAGAAAATCCGACACCAAAGTCATCCAGAGCAAAACGACATCCTATACTTTTTAGTTGACTCATTAATTGTTCAGCCTTACTAATATCAGATACAGCAACCGTTTCAGTTAACTCAAAAATAATATATTGGGTATTAATATTATATTCTGCAAGTTGTGCTTTAATATAATCACTGATATTTTGATCATCAATGGCTTTCCCGGATAAATTGACAGATAAATGAATAGGGTGATTGTTTTGTTTTTGAAAATTACTTAACGCCTGTATTGATTTTTTAATCACTAATTTATCAATTTCTTGAATAAGCCCTAAGTGTTCAGCCTCAGGAATAAATTGTCCAGGCAATAAAATATTTTGATTGACATCTAGCATACGTAAAAGTGTTTCATAGTGAGTAATACGTGAGGTGTTAATGGAATAAATAGGTTGGTAATAGAGGACAAAACTTTCATTTTCCAACGCATATTCTATGCGCTGTTTGCTGTTCATTAATTGATGAATTTTTTGGCGTGAATGGATGGTATTAGAAAATAAGGTGTAAGTGCCTCGTTGTCGTTCTTTGGTTTTATACATGGCAATATCGGCATTTGCCAATAAATCAGAGATATTGTCTCCATTATCAGGATATATAACAATACCAATACTGACGCTGATTTTGTGTGTTCCACCTAAAGAGGGAGAATGAATACTGCGAACCGTATTATTGATACGTTCTGCAATGTTGCAGGCAATGGATTCATTAATATCAGGTAAGATAACACAAAATTCATCACCGCCTAATCGAGCGATAATATCGTTTTGTTTTAATGTAATACGCAATTTATCTGCGATCATTTGTAACAGTCTATCTCCTGCTTGATGACCTAAGCTATCATTAACAAACTTGAAATAATCAATATCAAAATAGAATAAAGCACCGCCTGTTCCATTAGTTTGTGCTACTTTAAGTGCTTTTTCCATTTCCTGATGAAAACGCCGTCGATTGAATAATTTAGTGAGAGCATCATGATCTGCAACCCAGGAAAGTTGTTCTTCAATAATTTTACGTTCTGTAATATCTATACCAATGGACATCATAACAGAATGATCCATACCCTCTATAGATAATTTGGAATGATACCAGGAAAGGGTATGATGGGTTTTATCACCATGTAATATCTGTGATTCATGTTGAAAATGGTGTAATTTGCCCTGACGAATTAATTGTAATTGTTGAGAAATATGATCATCTATAGCATCAAAGGGGAATAAGAGGGATTCAAAAGAGAGATTACTTTGATCGGTGTTAACATTGAACAGCTTTTTACCTTTGTCATTGATCATTAATATCTGACCATCTTGGTTTTGCGTTAAAATAATCGCATCGGAGGTATTGATTAATCCCTTAACAAAATCTCTTTCCTGCATTAAGGCTTGACTGTTTTGTAGTAATTCTTGAGTTTTTGCTTTGACTTGTGCTTGTAAATCTTCGAGCTGATACGATAATGCAATAGTCGATTCTTGTAATACGGAGACTTCATTTTTTAACCCTGTTTTATGTACAGGAGAGGATAAACGATGCCGTATTTGTTTAAATTGATTATCTGGAAATAAACACAGTACCGAAGAGATGCGAGATAATTGTAAAAAAGGTTTTTGTAATATTAAAAATAATAATAGTATCATGATAAATAAGCTACTAATTGCAGTGATGATCATTTTGTTATTATGTTGTATTAAGCTGTTTTTTTCATTCGTAATATCATTGACAATCAATAGCCAGGAATTATGAGCTTGTTTGCTATCTCCTCCTATTGGTAATACTGATAACTCGAACCAGTGTTGTTGATATTGATAAAGTTGTGGACTTTGTATTACTTTATGGAGAGAAGTATTGTTAATAATAGATGTTAACAAGGCTTGTTTCTCTTTTAGATGAGAAAAAGCGTGTAAATGAATATTCCAGGGATGAATAAGTGGGCTTTTTGCAGTATGTTGATGGGTTGGCATTTTTAGGTTGTGAATAGAAAAAATACCTACTTCAGCATGATTAATACGATGAAAATTAATAAGTAGTTCAGCAATAGAATTAGCTAGCAATAAGACATGTACCTCTCCAGAAGCAGTGAGTACTGGTACGGCAGAATAAATAGTACATTCTTGGTGGCAATCTAATAATGATTGAGGAGAATAATCATTAAAAGTTTTGGTGATAATTTTTTGAATAGCCGGATCTAAATCGTGACCATTCCAACGAAATACGACTGTTTCCGGGGCAGTAAAATACCAGGCGCTGTCTAAACCATATTCCAGATTGAGTAATGGAGCATGTTCTTCAAAAATTAGGGGTATAGAGGTGCTGTTGTCAAAAGTATGAGGGGTACTATGTACCGTAAGATTAGGGATGATATAAGCGAGTTGATTTAAACGTTGAAAGGCATCAGCCATGACACTGTTTAAATTATACCGGTAATTGGCTTGCACAGTTTGACGTTCACGTAAAAATTGCTCATTCGTATAGTGGGTAGCTGTTTTCCAGAATATAAAACTGGTTAGTATGAGTAATGCACTGACAGAGCAGACCACTTGCCATTTAAGACTAAAATAGAAAGGTGAGCGAGAAGTAAGTAATGATCGCATAATACTCAATTAAAATTGCCAAAATAAAGAAAGTGCTATCATATCCCAAAATTTATCTCGATGATATTGATCAGGATTTTCTATATCAGATAACCAGGAAGTACCCTCAATGTTATGGTATTCAACTTTAACTTGAAAATCGGGCAATATTTCCCAATTAACGCCTAGTGTCCAATCACGGGAATAACGCAGATGTTGGGGAAATCCTGTTTGTAAACTAAATTGTTTGCCATCTTTATCGGGACGATCAAATTGATAGGTATCATACCGTACTAATAGTGAGACAGAGGAAGTAATATCCCGTATTGCTTGTAAATACCAACCATATCCTTCAGATTTATTAGAACTGAAAAAGCGAGGATTAAAGTCATTATAATCGAGACTGAGTGTTAAATACTCACTAGTGAAATGCCACTGCGGTAAATTATATTCAATAGAGGCAATGTATAATGCTAAATCTATATTACCTTGTTGCAACGGATCAGCATTGCTAGTGCGATAACGTAACTTACCAGGAAAGGCACTTAAAGCAAAACGCATTCTTCCGCCATCATGTTCATATAAAATGCGTCCTACGCTGTGTAAGCCATCAGGCTCTAGATCACCTGCTCTATTATCAGCTAAAAACGCATATTCTACGGATTCATCTAAAAGAAATTTAGACGTACCAGTACCTAATTCAATTTGTAAATTTCCCGTGCTGAGAAAAGAATTATGGTAAAGCATAATACCATCAGTAGATAATTGTGCATTACGTACCCTATCAAAATAAATAGATTGAGGTAAAAAGATAGAAGGGCGGGTCATTGGTACATCACGAGTGAGATTATAAAAACCCAAAGGATTTTTATATCGTCCTATACGTATTCCTGTATTGCTGTTTTCAGAGGTATTGGCTGTTATATCCGCTAATCCATAATCAAAATGGAAGTGATTGCCTGCATCGAGATCACCGGCATTACGAAATAATACTTGTCCTGCAAAACGTAGACTATCATTTTTTTGCCATGAAGTATTAATACCTATTTCAGTAAATTCAGCACTAATATGATCTGCTTTTCCTCCATAAAAGGTATTGCCTGTGGTGGTAACAAGTCCTTGACCTAAAAAACCATGCAGCGATATATTTTCACTTAATTCCAAAGCATGAACAGCGTAATGAGGAACTAATAATATATAGATGGGTAATAAGTAAAAAAATATAATAGAATTAAGTTTTCTCATTAATTGACCCTATTTTGAATAGACAATATTTTTACATTAGGCATATCAGTGCGTATTTTAGGGATATAACCTATTGCACCAGGTGTGGTACTGACTTTTAACAGCATTTCTTGTATCGTTAATACTTTGTGAGGGCTATCCCCCGTACCTGAATATACGTTTCTGTTCCAGGCTTTTTTTAGTTGATAAGGCAAGAGTTTAAGTATTTGTGTGCTAAAAAGAGTATTAATTTTTTTATTCTCGGTAGTAGATTTAAATACATAGACGGCTATTTTTGCACCGTCATTCCAGTGTGTTTTGCGCATAGAAAAGATAGCACGGATAATATTCAAAGGTAGTGCTTCCTCTTGTATGGAAGTGTTTACAATGATAACACTTTGACCATAGCCAGAGGATGAATACGTTATACTTAGCAGTAAAAGCAAACAGATGAGTACAAAGGTATATGTAGATTGAAGATTTAACATAACATATTATATCGTAAAGGTATAAGTTAAAGCAGATATCGATGCTTATCATATCCAGTGACAGGGTATTATAAAACATAAATTACTATTTTAGTATACATGGATATACCTATATATGTAATTATTTTATACTAGTTTTAGCCAAGAAAAGAGGAAAATAAATTTTCTGATGGTATATAATACTCACCCCATTTAATTACATTTAGATAGTTAGTTGTATGGAAATAACGGTTAGTGATTTTATTGTTAAGTATATGGAGCATTTAGGTATTCAACATATTTTTGGTATGCCTGGCGCACATATTTTGCCTGTTTATGATAGTTTGTACCATTCCTCTATACAAACTGTCTTAGCTAAACACGAGCAAGGAGCCGCCTTTATGGCTTGTGGGTATGTACGAGCAAGTGAACAGATTGCAGCGTGTATTACTACCGCAGGCCCGGGAGCAACTAACCTGATTACGGGTATTGCTAATGCCTATGTAGATAAACAAGCCATTTTAATTATTACTGGAGAAACCCCTACCTATATTTTTGGTAAGGGCGGATTACAAGAAAGTTCGGGAGAAGGGGGAAATATTGAACAAGTGGCTCTATTTCAAAGTATTACCCGTTATTGTCGCTTAATAGAACGTACTGATTATTTGCTGAATGTGTTACAAAGAGCAGCTAAAATACTTTTATCTGATAATTCAGGACCTGTATTATTAAGTTTTCCCTTTAATATTCAAAAAGAATATATAGACGATACCTTATTAGAGCAAATTCGTTTCCAAAGACAAGAAAAATGCACCGCTGCACAACAAGGACACACTCAATCCTTGTTACAAGCTATCGTTAATGCTAATAATGCCTTGATTATTGCAGGCTATGGCTGTATACGTGCCAATGCACAACAAGAGGTGAAAACCTTAAGTGAATGTTTACAGATACCAGTTAGTAGTAGTTTAAAAGCAAAAGGGGTTGTAGATGAAAATTCCCCTTTAGCATTAGGCAGCATTGGGGTAACCTCTTATAGTAAAGCCTATCAGTATTTATTAAATGAAGTAGATACCGTGATAATATTAGGTGCTGGGTTTAATGAACGCACCAGTTATGTATGGAAAAAAGAATTGCTAGCAAATAAAACAGTTATCCAAATTGATCACGATGCAGAACAATTAGAAAAAGTCTTTGTTGCAGATTTAGCCATACAAGGTGATATTAAACATATTTTAACTGAGGTGTTGATTGAGTTAGATAGTTATATATTACAATATGATAAATTGCCAAAAGCATCCCATAGCTGGAATAATAGCAGTTCAAATTACTATATATTACAAGCACAATTTCCTTTAGTGGAGGCATTTTTTCAACAACTTGCTGATGTGTTTCCACAGGATTTAATGGTTTTTGATGATAATATTATTTTTTCTCAAAATTTCTTTGTTGTATCAGCGGATAACCATTTTTATCCCAATGCCGGTATTTCTTCACTTGGACATGCTATTCCAGCAGCGATTGGAGCAGGATTTATACATAATAAAAAACAAGCGATAGCCATCTTGGGGGATGGGGGCTTTCAAATGTGTTGTATGGAGATCATGACCGCAGTGAATTATGCCATTCCATTGGTAGTGGTGATGTTTAATAATGCTACAATGGGACTAATTAGAAAAAATCAGACACAGCAATACGATAAACGCTTTATTGATTGTGATTTTATTAATCCAGATTATGCAACATTAGCAAAGGCATTTGGGATGGATTATGTTGCAGTAAAAGAAGATGCAGATTTAGATAAAGTGTTTTATGGTTTGCAATCTTTAGCGCAAAATAAAACGAATACCAAGCAGATATTGATTGATTTTAAGGTGGATAAAGATAGTTTTCCTGGTTATTTTTCCAGAAGGTAAACACGTTTTATGTCATTAGCACCTTGTTTTTCTCAACTTTTAACACACTATAGCAATGATCCCGTACTTACTGATATAGCATTAGAGCTTAATGCCTGTAAGAGCTATTCAGAGGCATTAATGCGTTGCTATGATACGGCCATTCCAATATTGGAAACATATTTAGCAAAAGCACAGTTTGCACCGCAATTATTAGCAGATTATCAGCGGATGTTTCAAGAACGAGAGCAAATACTAGATAAACTGGCAGTGCAAAGCGGTAAAGATAAATATCGCCATGATATAGTGGTTGCTATACCTGTTGCAGATAGACCAGCACATTTGCAATCTTGTTTAGACAGTTTGTTGACACTCATAGCGGTCTTTTTAGGAGAAAAAAATCGTCGTGTTTCAGTGCTTATCATTGATGATAGTAAAGATGATGAGGCAATAAAAGTGCATCAACAGTTGGCAAGTACCTTTACAAAAAAAGGATTGATCGTCAACTATTTTGGTGCTATAGCGCAACAAGAAGAAATCAAACAGTTAACCACTTTGTCAAAGGCAGTAAAGGCAAGAATTATAGGTGATATACCAACAACACAGTTTTATCATAAAGGGGCATCTCTTTCTCGCAATATCAGTTATTTATATTTACGTCGTATACAACATACAAAACATAATCCCTTGTTTTTCTTTATAGATAGTGATCAAGAGTTTCGAGTACCGGTTATGACCTCGACAGGAGAAAAATATTGCTACGGTATTAATTATTTTTATTATTTAGACCGGCTTTTTACAGAACGGGATATTATTTTTTGTACTGGGAAAGTAGTGGGTGATCCACCTGTATCGCCCGCAGTGATGGCAGGTAATTTACTCGATGATGTGTATTTCTTTTTACAACAAATACAACATACTGATAGTCAGGCAGCATGTCAATTTCATACCCATCATCATCTCCATAATGATGCGGCATATCATGATATGGCAGATTTATTTGGGTTTAAAAAAACAAGCCCTACATACCCTTATGCTTGTCCTATTGATGGTTCACATACCCATACGGATTGTTTACAAACCTTTGTAGATAATCTTATGCATTTTTTTGATGGGGAGCATCCTACTCGTAAAAGTGTTTATCAATACGTTGATATATTAGAAAATTACCAAACGGCTCGTACCGTATATACGGGCAATTATGTATTTACCCCCCGAGGACTAGAGTATTTTATTCCTTTTGCAACATTAAAATTGCGGATGGCAGGGCCTGTATTAGGGCGTATTATCAAAGCACTATGTGGACAACGATTTATTTCAGCTAATTTGCCGTTGTTGCATAAACGTACACTTACACACTTAGGTCGAGCGGAATTTCGTGTAGGTATAGATAAATGCCAACATCATATTGATATGTCAGGAGAGTTTGAACGACAATTTTGGGGCGATGTGATGTTATTTAGTGTTGAGCAATTATTACAAGATGGATATATAAAAAACAATATATCTTTAGAAGAAATAGCCCAAACAGTACAGACAACACAGCAACGCTTATATAAAAAATATATTGCTAAACAACAGGAAATTAAGGATAAACACCAACAAATACAAAAATTTTTTGAGCAACATAGTTATTGGTGGCAGCAACAAAAATTATTACCTATAAGGACGCAATTTGACCATTTTCTTGCCAATATAGAATACAATTTTAATGAACAAGCACCTGTTTATCAATTATTATGTTCCCAGGAATATGTTGCGATACAGCAAGAAAAGATAGTACAAGCCCTGTTTGCTTATCCTGGTGATCATCACGCATGGACAAAGTTTATATCGGCATAGTTGCTGCGGTTGCTTTATCCATTTCCAGGATGCTACATCCTCGTTGTGTAGTAATATATTGGTGTTGTAAAGTAGGGTAAGCCTTTTGCCACAAATGAATAATATCTTGTTCATCGGGTCTTGCTGCATCATCTAAAAACACACGGCAATATTGAGTAAAATATTCAAAAAAGAGGGGAATAGCCGGAAAGCGGGAATATTTTTGTAGATACCCTGGAGGGCCATCAATGACCAACATATCAATACTAAGTGAGGGTAATGCTGTTATCTCATACCACTGGTAAGTGATGTCTTGTAAACTATAAGGGATAAGGGGAGCATCGAGTATCTCAACATATTCTTGCAGTTGGTATGAAGTAATAAATTGACGGGTTCTTTCTGCATATTGTGAGCCATTTTCTAAACTCCATACTTTTCCTTGTTGATTGATTTGGCAACAACGTGCCAACATTAAGGTGGTTAACCCTGAACTACATTCTACAATGGTTTGTGGTTTACGCTGCAAACAATCATCAACAATTAAGGTGATAAAATCTGCTGCTGCTGACCAATGTTCTGTATAAGGAATGTCTTGTGTTAAATGTAAACGTTGACAGAGTGTATGGTAACTATGCAAAAGAGAATATCCTGTTCACTGATAGACTAATAGAGCGTTTTATCCTGGTAGAGAAAATACGGTTTATTAGTCATATTTTAGGGGTAAAAATAGCTTATTGTATAATGTGAGTTATTAAGTTATTACATCTGGTTTATCACGTTGTGTACGTGAAGATATTTCTGCTAATTGTGTGGCAATCTGTATTAATGTTTGCAAGGCATCCTGATCATCTTGTGTTGAGTCGGTATCATAATGCTCAAAATAAATTCGTAATGTTGCTCCAACCGTACCAGTACCAGATAGTCGGAAAATAATACGAGAGTGATTAGTAAAGAGGATACGTATCCCTTGATGTTCACTGCAACTGGCATCAATGGGATCAATATAGCAAAAGTCATCTGCATCGCTAACTATATATTCTGGTGCTAATTTGCTATCAGGTAACTGAGGTAACTGATTACGTAAATGGGAAAAAATACCATTGGCAGTATGCTGATCTAATGCTTCATAATCATGGCGAGAATAATAATGTCGCCCAAATTGTTGCCAATGGGCATGTAGTATCCCGGCAACCGATTGTTTACGCACAGCAAGAATATTTAACCAACATAGCACAGTCCACAGACCATCTTTTTCACGGATATGATCTGAACTAGTACCAAAACTTTCTTCACCGCAGAGATTAACTCGTCCAGCATCCATTAAATTACCAAAAAATTTCCATCCAGTAGGGGTTTCAAAGGCTTCAATGCCTAAATGTTGAGCAACAACATCTACTGCTTGACTTGTCGGCATAGAACGAGCAACTCCTTTTAATTTACCTTTATAATGGGGGATGCAATCTATATTTGCAGCGAGTACGGCTAAACTATCGCTAGGTGAAACAAAAATATTTTTACCTAAAATCATATTGCGATCGCCATCGCCATCAGAGGCTGCAGCAAAATCAACAGTATGAGAAGAAAACATAAGCTGTGCTAAATCCTTGGAATGCGTTAAATTAGGATCAGGATGTCCTCCGGCAAAATCAGGGAGTGGTGTACCATTGATAACCGTCCCTTTTGGTGCGCCAAGCATATCTTCAAATAAGGTATGTGCATAAGGGCCAGTAATCGCATGCATTGCATCAAAGCGCATACGAAATTTGCCATTAGAAAGTAATGCTTTAATCGTAGGAAAATCAAACAATTCAGACATTAATTGTAAGTAATCACTCACCCCATTAATAATTTCTATTTGCATATCTGCAACAGAAAAACACTGGCATTGCGTAATATCAATTTCATGGTGGTGATCTAAAATTTTATACTGTTGTAGTGTTTTGGTATGTTGGTAAATCGCATCGGTAATTTTTTCAGGGGCAGGGCCGCCATTACTCATATTATATTTAATCCCGAAATCTCCCTGATCCCCCCCTGGATTATGGCTGGCAGAAAGAATAATCCCTCCAAATAATTGATATTTACGGATTAAATGTGATGCAGCTGGGGTAGATAATAGACCATGTTGTGCCACAATCAATTTACCTATGCCATTTGCTGCAGCCATCTTTATGATAGTTTGAATAGCATATTGATTATAATAACGTCCATCTCCACCAAGTAATAGGGTTTTTCCCTCAATATCCTCTAACGCATTAAAGAGCGATTGAATAAAATTTTCTAAATAGTGTTGTTGTGAAAAGATAGTAATTTGTTTACGTAAACCCGATGTACCTGGTTTTTGTTCCGAAAAGGGATGGGTACTGATGATTTTAATATTCATCAATTTGCCTCACTTGGACAGATAATTCTTTGTTGCTAAATTAAGTATGGATAGTCTCTTTAACGGCTGCGTATTCTATCTAATGTTACCCATTCATCCCAACTGCTATCATAACCTGTGTAATGAATACGTACCCGACTACCAGATGTTTCCAATGTTTTAGCAGGATACCATTTTCCTTTCCATAATACTTCTATTCGCATTCTTTTGGGGCTTACCCATTCATCCCAACTACTATCATAGCCATCATAATGGATTCTAAAATTAGCATCTTGTTGCTGGATAATATGTGCTGGGTAATACTTTCCTTTCCAACTCACCTGGACAGGGTCATTGATACCTAAAGCCATAACAGAATGTGCTATCAATGATAGTGATAACCCTAATAGAATATAAATTATTTTCCGCTGCATAAAATGTACCTTTCTTGTTTTAGTAGAGTAATAAAGAGCATCTTCACAACTGATCGTCATAACAAGTGCTCTTATCTAGTGTACAATAAAATAATCATAATACCTATTGAATTTTAACGTGGACATAGATATGACAAACCAAACATCCGTAATTTTATCTTTATTGCAACAGCGTATTCTTATCCTGGATGGGGCAATGGGTACAATGATACAGCGTTATAAATTCTCGGAACAAGATTATCGTGGGGAACGCTTTGCAAATTGGTCATCTGATGTAAAAGGGAATAATGATTTATTGTCATTAACACAACCGGATATTATTCGAAAAATTCACCAACAATATTTGCAAGCCGGTGCAGATATTATAGAAACTAATACGTTCAATGCTAACCGTATTTCTATGGCAGATTATCAGATGGAGGAGTTATCTTATGAACTTAATAAGGTAAGTGCTGAACTTGCCCGAGCAGAAGCGGATAAAGCGCAACAATATGATAATCATCCCCGTTTTGTTGCAGGCGTGCTAGGCCCTACCAATCGTACATTGAGTATTTCTCCTGATGTGAATGATCCAGGATTTCGTAATATTGATTTTGCCACCCTATGCAGTGCTTATTATGAAGCAACAGAAGGTTTACTCGATGGGGGTTGTGATATATTAATGGTGGAAACCATTTTTGATACACTGAATGCGAAAACAGCTTTATTTGCTATAGAGCAAGTTTTTACAGATAGAAATATCCCTGTAGAACAACGCCCCCCTATTATGATTTCCGGTACTATTACTGATAAATCAGGACGCACTTTATCTGGGCAAACGGTTGAAGCATTTTACAATAGTATTCGCCATGCAAAACCGTTATCTATCGGTTTTAACTGTGCTTTAGGTGCTAAAGAATTACGTCCTCATCTAATGGAGCTGGCACATATTTGTGATACCTTTGTTTCAGTCCATCCAAATGCGGGTTTACCTAATGAATTTGGAGAATATGATCAAACTGCAAAAGAGATGGCAGAGATTATTACTGAATTTAGCAACAGTTCTTTATGTAATATTATCGGTGGTTGTTGTGGTACTACGCCTGTACATATTAAAGCTATTGCAAACGCAGTGAAAGATATGCCTCCTCGTACTCTTCCGAAAATAAATATTGCTTGCCGTTTGGCCGGATTAGAGGCCTGTAATATTGATAAAAATAGTTTATTTATTAATGTGGGTGAACGTACTAATGTTACCGGATCGGCTAGATTTAAACGCCTTATTAAGGAAGAACAATATGAAACGGCCTTGAGTGTGGCAGAAGAACAAGTTGAAAATGGCGCACAAATTATTGATATTAATATGGATGAAGGGCTTTTAGATTCTAAAGCAGTAATGGTTAAATTTTTACAACTTATTGCTAGTGAACCAAATATTTCTAAAGTACCTATCATGCTCGATTCTTCTAAATGGGATATTTTAGAAGCGGGATTACGCTGTGTACAGGGTAAGGGTATTGTCAATTCCATATCGCTAAAAGAAGGGGAAGAAAAATTTATTCAACAAGCACATTTAGTGCGGCGTTATGGGGCAGCCGTTATTGTGATGGCTTTTGATGAGCAAGGTCAAGCGGATACTTTTGAACGTAAGATTGCTATTTGTCAGCGTTCCTATCAAATTTTAACTGATCAAATCCTTTTTCCGCCTGAAGATATTATCTTTGATCCCAATATTTTTGCCGTTGCAACAGGGATTGATGAACATAATAATTATGCAGTCGATTTTATTAAAGCCACTGAGTATATTAAACAACATCTTCCTTATGCTAAAGTATCTGGAGGCGTATCGAATGTCTCCTTTTCTTTTCGTGGTAATAATACCTTACGAGAAGCTATCCATTCGGTATTTCTTTATCATGCGATCAGTGCTGGTATGGATATGGGTATTGTTAACGCTGGGCAGCTTGCCATTTACGAAGATTTACCTACAGAATTAAAACAACGGGTTGAAGATGTTATCTTAAATCGGCGTAATGATGCCACTGAACGACTACTTGATATTGCCGATCAATATCGGGCAGATGCTAATACAGAAAATAATGCAAATCAACAGGCATGGAGAGAGGAAACCGTTTCCAGGCGTCTGGAGTATGCGTTAGTAAAAGGTATTACTGATTTTATTGAAGCAGACACAGAAGAAGCCCGACAACAGGCAAAAGCACCGATTGATGTGATTGAAGGGGCATTAATGGATGGCATGAACGTAGTCGGTGATCTTTTTGGTA
The DNA here is from genome assembly GCA_026994225.1 of Gammaproteobacteria bacterium. Lineage (GTDB taxonomy): Bacteria > Pseudomonadota > Gammaproteobacteria > GRL18 > GRL18 > JALWRI01. Next base: position 86,998 of record JALWRI010000121.1, read on the forward strand.
GTGGTAAAATGTTTTTACCTCAAGTTGTAAAATCAGCACGGGTAATGAAAAAAGCGGTAGCCTATTTAATGCCTTATATTGAAGCTGAACAGGATGAAGGAAGTTTGCAAAGCAATGGTAAAATTTTACTTGCAACGGTAAAAGGAGATGTCCATGATATAGGTAAAAATATTGTTGCGGTAGTATTACAATGTAACAATTTTGAGATTGTAGATTTAGGGGTGATGGTGCCATCTGATACAATTTTACAAACAGCAATAGAGGAAAAATGTGATATTATCGGTCTTTCCGGCTTAATTACCCCTTCATTAGATGAAATGGTACATATTGCCAATGAAATGCAATGCCAGAAATATCAAATTCCATTGTTAATTGGTGGGGCAACGACGTCTAAAATTCATACTGCGGTAAAAATTGCACCAAACTATCAACATCCTGTGATATATGTTCCCGATGCTTCTCGTGCAGTCGGTGTAGCACAAAGTTTGTTATCGCATACGTTATATGATAACTATACACAAGAGATTGCAACAGAGTATGCGGCTATTCGAGAAAAACGTGCTAATAAAAAACAGGTGAAGAAGCCGCCTTTAGCAGATATTCGTGCTAATAAAACACCTATAGATTGGGCAAACTATACCCCCCCAAAACCATCGTTTTTAGGTACTAAAGTTTTGCTCGATTATCCACTTGAAACACTCCGAGAAACCATCGACTGGACACCGTTTTTTCAATCTTGGGAACTTGCTGGACGTTATCCTCGTATTTTAGATGATCAGATCGTGGGGGAAGAAGCTAGAAAATTATTTGCCGATGCGAATGAGATGTTGGATATCTTAATTGCTGAACAGTGGCTGACGGCTTCTGCTGTCATTGGTTTTTTTCCTGCTAATCAGGTACATGATGATGATATTGAAATTTATACCGATACGGAACGAAAAACGGTACTGGTTACCTTACATCATATTCGTCAACAAATGCGTAAACCCAAAGGGAAGTTTAATGCCTGTTTAAGTGATTTTATCGCTCCTAAGGGCGTACAGGAAGATTATATTGGTGCTTTTGCAGTGAATGTCGGTACGGGTATTGAGGCACATATTCAACACTTTGAGGCAGAGCATGATGATTACAACAGTATTTTATTAAAAGCACTTGCTGATCGTCTTGCAGAAGCCTTTGCTGAACATTTGCATCAACGAGTACGAAAGGAGTATTGGGGGTATGCTATGGAGGAAGAGCTAGATAATGATGCGTTAATTAAAGAACAATATCAGGGAATACGTCCTGCTCCTGGCTATCCTGCTTGTCCTGATCACAGTGAAAAACAAACCTTGTGGCAATTATTAGATCCAGCTAAACATATTGCATTAACATTAACAGATAGTTTTGCTATGTATCCAGCCTCTGCCGTATCGGGTTGGTATTTTTCTCATCCTCAAAGTCATTATTTTGGTACAGGAAAAATACAGCCTGATCAAGTAGAAGATTATGCTAAAAGAAAACAGCAAGATATCACATTAATACAACATTATCTTGCTCCGGTGATAGACTGATTTAATGACCAGCGTATAAACGCTCAATGTCATCATAATACTTTTCAATAATTTGATGACGGCGCAGTTTTAATGTAGGGGTGAGTAAACCGTTTTCTACTGTCCAGGGTTCAAGCAGTAAATCTACTTTATAGATTTTGGCATAACCTGGAAATTGTTTTAAACATTGATTAATTTTTTCCAGGGTGAAGCGCAAGAGGGTAGGGTGGGTTAAAATCTCTGCTTGCTGGATATTTTTAAGATGCACTTGTTTCATTATTTCTGGCCAACGATGCGGATTAAGTACGACTAATGCGCTAAGAAAAGGTCGTCCTTCCCCATAGACTAATACTTGATCAAAATCTTGATCATGGCTAATAGCGATTTCCATTTCAGTCGGGGGAATTTTCTCACCATTACTTAATACGATAATATCTTTTACTCGTCCTATAATATAGAGGTGTTTATTCACTATTTTGGCTTTATCTCCGGTATGAAACCAGCCATTTTCATCAATGACTTTTTTAGTTGCTTGATGATTATTCCAATAGCCTTGCATTACCCCTGGACTTTTAACCAATAGTTCCTGTTCGGGACTAAAAGCCACTTTAACACCAGGAAGTAATTGCCCTACACTTTCTGGATCATTGTGTTCGAGGGTGTTGGTAGATAATATAGGACTGGTTTCAGTCAAACCATATCCTTGAATAATCGGTACATTCAGTGAAATAAAAAAACGAGATATTTCTTTTGCAAGAGGCGCGCCGCCACTGACTGCAATTTGTAGTTTGCCACCTAATTTATTTACTATTTTTCGTGCTACGATATAGTCTAAAAGTGGCCAGAGTAAAAAATGGATAGACCAGGATGCCTGATGTTGTTGATATAAAAATCGTTGCCAACCTATTTGTAAGGTATAAGTAAAGAGTTTTTGTACTATTTTGGGTTTCTGGTGTAGTTGTTCGGTAATTTTATGGTAAATGCGTTCAAATATACGTGGTACACAGACTAAAGTTGTGGGTTTAAAAGTGCGTATATCTTCAGCTAAATCATTAATAGAGCGGGCGTAGGCTACTTTTGCACCAACTAGCATAGGAATATAATAACCCACTGTACGTTCAAACATATGTGATAAAGGTAAAAAAGATAAAAAACGATAATGTTGTTGACAAGGTACATTATAGAGTGCATCGGCAGCATTACTAAGTATATTCCAATGGCTTAACATCACCCCTTTTGCTCGTCCTGTGGTACCAGATGTGTACACAACGGTAGCTAAGTGATGCGGATCAGTGACCACATTTTGTAACGGGGTGGCATGGGTATTAGAGACTATCATATTATGGGCAGCATGGAGTTTATGCCAACGATGAGGCAGTATATCCAAACTGATAGCAGCATCTAGTTGTGGTAATTGATCGGTAATTTTATTAATTTCAAGCCATTGTGTTTGATCTTGGAAAATAAGTAATTTAACTTGGGCATCATTGAGTATATAAGCAATATTTTCGGCTCTATCATTGGTATAAATTGGTACAATATATGCGCCTAATCCGAGTGCTGCCTGTTCACAAATGATCCATTCCTGGCTATTGGGTAGCATTAATGCTACCCCATCTCCGGTATTAATACCTAAACGCTGCATATAGCATTGCCAATATACCACCTTGTCAGCAATAGTTTTCCAACTATTACCCAACCATTTTTGTGTTAGGTTATCATAATGGTAGTAGGCTATACGTTCTGGATCACGTTGTACACGTTGTGCGAATAAACCAGAAAGTGTTTTTGCTTGCTGCGGATCTATAAAGTGTGGATTAGGCATAACACGCTCCCTTTAAAATACTTTTAAATAGCTTATTAGCGGTATGGATAGGATTATTCATGGTTGACACCGATACGAGATAAAAATGCAAAGGTTTGTTTTTTTGGCATATAACCGGGTAGATAACAATCGCCAGTGGTATTGCATAATTTACCTTCTTTATTCCAGGGTAAATGACGATATAGCATCACATCATCAGTACTAAAAAGCGGGTATTTGATAATCGTAAAGTAGGGGGAATAATCAAAATCTTTAGGGGTAAGTAAACGAGGATTACGTTGGTATAAGGAAGGATTACCTTGGTCATCATATTGTACAATGGGCAGTACGGGATAGTGTACAGAATGAAACGCTTCGGATAACATCGTAGAACAGACAGTACGGGTTGGTTTTCCGGCATGATGTTGAAATAAAGTAGAACGCCAGCGGCGGGGTAAAAAACTCCAGGGACAAAAAAAACGGGCTAAATCAATTAATTGCCGTACATCATAGTCTTCTCCTAAACGATTGATAGCATATTGAATAACACGTTGTGTATCTTTAACAGATAATCCCATAGGACGGCAAATACGAATATGATCACTGGCGTACTTTTGTAAGGGATAAACGACAGTACCTTCACCGAGTAGTGCCTCAATAATTAATGCTTGATGGGGATTACCGGTATAATTTTGATAAATTTTTTTACGTAAGAAGGGGCTTTTTATATCATTAATTTTACCAATATATAATGCAGAATGTGTCCAGGGACTTTGAGTAATAACTTTTATCACATCAGAAACGTGACTACGACCTTCAACTAAAATGACATCTCCAGGACGAATTTGCTCTGCTAAACGGGGATAATCGTACAAGGGTTGATCATCAGCAGTGTATTCAGAAACCAGAAAATGGATAATTTTCTGCCATAGCCAGGAAGCAAAATTGAGATGCATGGATGTGTCCCCCTACAATAGAGTCATTAGCGTATCATAGTCAGTGTTTTCCTTGGTTGTTGAGTGATAATTATTATATTTACAACTTTTCCTTGGTATATTACTAATATAGTAAAGAATACGGAGATTGCAAGGTGAATGGTACAGACTATCCCATTCACCTTAGGTTAATATTGATGCTGCTGGTTGTGGTATTTACGCATCACCGTGTCATAATCAATTTGTATAAGTTGCAAACTTCGCTTTAGAAAACCAGGCATATAACACGGGTAACACAAATAAAGTTAAGAAGGTAGAAGTGACTAAACCTCCAACGATAACGGTAGCAAGAGGTTTTTGAATTTCTGCACCTACGCCAGTAGATAGAATCATCGGGATTAATCCTAATGCTGCAACAATGGCAGTCATAAGGACAGGTCTTAAGCGAGATACTGCCCCTTCAAATATCGCTGTATACATCTTTGATGCTTGGTATTCAATACGTAAATTAATGGCTTCTACCATGACCACACCGTTAAGCACTGCCACACCAAACAAGGTAATAAATCCTATTGAGCTGGGTACAGAGAGATATTGCCCAGTAATATACAATGCCACAATTCCACCTATCATTGCTAAGGGTAAATTAAGCAAAATTAAAATAGCTTGTCCGATAGAATGAAAAGCAAAATAGAGGAGTAGAGCGATTAATCCAATAGAAAGGGGAACGACTATCATCAAGCGTTGTTGTGCACGTTGTTGGTTTTCAAATTGTCCACCAATGGCAACAGAATAGCCTACAGGTAAATCAACGTTTTGGGCAATAGCCTGGCGTATATCAGCGACGACGCTGCCCATATCCCGTCCTTGTACATTTGCCTGTATCACAATACGGCGTTGTACATCATCACGGCGTACTTGTGGTGGTCCTGATTCAATAGCAATATTGGCAACATCCCCTAAACGCACCCATGCACCGGTGGCAGAAAGCAAACGTAAATCAGCAATATGTTGTCTATCTTGGCGAAAATCTTTGGCAAGGCGTACCATAATATTGTAGCGTTCATTACCATTGATGATTTGTCCTGCTTCTCTACCACCTATCCCGTCACGAACTATCTCCATAATATCTTTCACGGCTAGACCATAACGAGATAGTTGTTGCCGATTCGGTGTTATCACCAATTGTGCTTCTCCTGCAATTTGTTCCATGGCAACATCTCTGGCACCGTTAACAGTTTTTACTGCTGTTTCTATTTCTGCCCCTTTAGCAGCAAGCACATTGAGATCGGCACCAAATAATTTAATCGCTAATTGTGCTTTTACCCCAGATAATAACTCATCTACTCGGGTTGCAATAGGTTGTGAAAAGTTGAGTAATAAACCAGGATATTGTTCTAGTTTTTCTTCCATTAAGGCTTGTAAAGCTAATCGGTTGTGAGCGCTTGTCCATTCTTTTACCGGTTTTAATCCAATATAAATCTCGATATTACTGACCGGTTCTGGATCACCGCCAATTTCAGCTCTTCCTATTCGACTCAGCGCATAGATTACCTCAGGAAATTCCATTAACATGCTTTCGAGTTGGGGGGCAACGTGTAAGGCAGTTTGTAAACTTGAAGAGGGGGCAAGGGTAACACGTAAATTAATAGTACCTTCTTCTAGTTCAGGGACAAATTCTGTACCTAAACGGGGTAATAACATTAAAGCTGCAATCAGCATAGCAAGTGCTGTGAATAAAACCAGTGGCTTAAAACGCATTGCTAGTGTAAGTAGAAATCGGTAAGCAATTTCCAGGGGAATGAGGAGTAGGCTTTTTCTTTCTTTTATTCCGTGTTTAAAAAAATAACTGGCTAGAGCAGGTACAACGATTAAAGAGACGATTAATGAAGTTGCCATAGCTAGCATGATACTCACAGCCATAGGTTGAAACATTTTACCCTCAACGCCTTCTAAACTAAATAAAGGAGCAAAAACAACCATGATGATAGTGACAGCAAAAAATACAGGTTTAGCCACTTCTTTAGCGGCAATTTGGATACGTATTGCAATGTTTGTGTCATGTTTTATATCATAAGGATCATCGTCATTGGTAGCAACTTTCCGTGCATGTTGTGCATCATGTTCTTGATCGGGATGAGTTAAATGTTTAAAAATATTTTCCATCATGACGACTGCACCATCAACCATCATACCAATCGCAACGGCTAGTCCACCTAAAGACATTAAATTTGCAGAAAGACCATGATAGGCCATCACTGTTAATGCCATACCTACTGATAGAGGAATAGAGATTAACACTAATAATACGGCTCGGATATTTAATAAGAATAAGACTAATACAATAACAATAAATATAAAGGCTTCAATTAATGCTTTGGCAACAGTATGTACCGCTTTTTCAATTAAATCGGCTTGATCATAAAAGGCTTCAAAACGTACTCCTTTAGGTAATGCTTGTTGTATTAATTTAATGCGGGTGTTTATCCCATCAATGGTAGCTTTGGTATTAGCTCCCATACGTTTTAATACAATCCCGGATACGACTTCCCCTAACGATTCAATCTTTCCATCATGGTTACGGCGAGTCATAGTCACTGCACCCTGGCGTATTTCACTACCAATTTGAACCGTTGCCACATCTGCAATATGTACTACTGTACCATTAATTGTTTTTAGTGGGATTTGGCGTAGTGCTTGTAAGCCTTTTTGATCATGATCTAACCAACCTACTCCCCGTATGATGAGTTGTTCCTGACCTCGGTTCATATACCAACCACCAGCATTTTCATTGTTGTTTTCCAATGCTTCAACTATATCTTCTTGGGTGATTTGATATGCAAGTAAACGGGAAGGATTAACAGCTACCTGGTATTGACGCACGTTACCCCCAAAAGAGAGGACATCAGTAACACCATCTACAGGCATTAATAATAGTTTGACGACCCAATCATTTAAACTTCGTAACGCCATAGCATCATAATCCGTTGAGGGATCGGCGACTAATAAATATTGGTAGACTTGTCCTAAACCGGATGTGTTAGGACCGATTTCAGGTGTTCCCATCCCTTCAGGAATAAATTCTTTTGCCGATTGTAAACGTTCAAAAACTAATTGTCGGGCAAAATAAATATCAGTACCTTCTTCAAAGACCACGGTAATACCAGATAAACCCGTTTTGGATATAGAACGAACCTCTTTAACATCGGGTAAGGCATACATCACAGCTTCGATGGGAAAAGTAATCAGTTGTTCTACCTCTTCTGCAGCCAGTCCAGGTGCTTCAGTGTTGATAGATACTTGAATATTCGTTACATCAGGAAAAGCATCTAAATTAAGACGAGGTATAATAAATATTGCAGAGGCAATAAGAGTAAATAGGGCAATGACCACTAATAAGCGGTTGGCAACTGCCCAGTCAATAACACGGTTTAACATGGAATAACTCCTTATTTATTGTTTTTTATAATTGCTCTAGTGATTATGCGGATCAAAACCGCCTTTAGCGATTTCTGAAGCAACAAAAAAAGCGCCTTCCATTACTACATTGCTTCCTGTGGGAAGCCCTTTAATTTCTTGCCATTTTCCAAAATTTTTTCCTAGTTCAATTTCCTGAGCCGTAAATTGTTGTGTTTCTGTTTTTATAAATACCGTCCAATCTCCATCGGGACTACGCATTAATGCTGATTCAGGGACTGCCATCACAGCAGTATCAGAGCTAAAATTAAAATATACTTCTGCAAATAATCCAGGATGTAAATGATGTGCAGCATTATTGATAGCCAAACGGACGACACGGGTACGGGTTTGGGGATCAATAGTGTGTGCTTCTTGGATGACTTTAGCGGTAAAGGTTTCTTTTCCGACCTTCACTTGTGCTTGATTACCCGCAGCAAGTGTGAGTGGTGGTGTAGGAGATAAACGAGCTTCTACCCATAATTGGCTTTCATCAGCTAAGGTTATAAGTGCTTCTCCCGCTTCCACCCGTTGTCCTTGATGAAAGTCATCAGATAAGACAGCACCATTGATGGCAGCAGTTAAGGTATATTCACCTAAGACCTGATTTTTTTTATTACTTAAGGTTTTAATAGAATGTTGAGACAAACCAAAGGCAAGTAAGCGTCCATAGGTTGCATTATATTCAGTTTGTGCTGCAATAAAACGTTTATCACTGACTACTTTTCGTCCTAATTTCTTAACTCGTTGCCATTCTGCTTTAGCAACCTGAAACGCAGCTTGTGCTTCTGCTACGGTATCGCTAAATAAGGTAACTAACGGTTTGCCTTTTTTTACCTGTTCACCGAGTGTAACATGTCGGCGTAATACCACTGAATCGACTCGTGGAGATACTAAATAGCTGCTATAAGCATTGGCTTTAATTTCCCCAGGTGCATAAATTTGATAATACATAATGCGTGGATATAATGCTTGTACTTTGATATTAGCCAAAGCCCTTTGCCGAGAGGATAATTCTACTCCAGCTTGTTCTTCTTCGGCATGATCATGGGCATGTTCAGATGACGGTTGTTGTTCATGTTGTTTTGTATGTTTTGTTGCTTGGTTATGATCGTGTTCTTTATGTGCCTGCTCTGCAAAGGCAGTAGTATAGATGGTAAATAAAAATAGTATATTAATAAGGACTGATTTGAATAAATATTGCATGGGTATTTTCCTTTGATGGCTCAATCTATTTTATTGTTGTGTCAGTAGGGCGGTATCAATATGACCGGCTTGTAATAGCCAATCAATATGCGCTAATTGATATTGCTTTTGCAATTCAATTCCGGCAATTAATCCCTCCGTATGTTGTTGTAGTGCTAATAGATATTCAGTGGTACTCATATCACCACTTTGCCATTGTTGTTTGAGTAGCTGAGTAATACGTTCACTACGTCCTTGCATTAAGGTTTGCCAACGTGCAAAGCGTTTTTGGTATTCCTGACGAATTGCCTGGCTTGCTTTGATCATAAATTGTTGTTTACGTTTTATCTTTAAGTAGTTGGCTTTAGCAGATAACACATTTTGCTTGGCAGCACGTATTTCAGATCGATAGGTATTACGTACAGGTAACGGAATGGATAAATTTAAAGCGATAGTATTATCGCCATCATTTTTCCCTACATTGATACCTAAATTGGGATCTGATTTTGCTTCAAGACGGGCTAATGTAGTGCTATGTTCCAAGACACGCCAATTTGCTTTGGCAATAGCAATTTTAGGATGTTGCTCTAATTCTTGTTGATTATTTTCTGTGGGGATAACCGACCAAAAAAAAGCAGGAATAAACGATTTTTGTGTAGACCAATCAGGGAGTAACTCATTGACACGTATTTCTACTTCCTTGAGTTGTGCTTTTGCCTGAGCCGTTTCATTGAGTTTTTGGGATAAACGTAAAAAAGTGAGCTCTGCATCGACTTGCCCTAGATCACCGGCTTTTTGACGATCGGCAACTAAGGTTGTTAAGGTATCTAATTGTTTCTCCTGTTCTTGTGCTAATTTTGCTAGCTGTTTTGCTGCATGCCATTGGACAAGCGTTTGTAAAGCAGTGGCAATTTTTTCCTGAATAACAAGCCGTAATTCTTGTTGAGCAATAACTTGACTCGATGGTGCCTGGTTAATATAAATTTGGCGTTTATCCCACCAGTCTATAGTTTGATTAATACCAATAAGGTAATTATTTGCTTTGCCTTCACGTTCTAGCTCTGTTTCAAGTTCAGGATTATAAAGGGGTTGTTGTTGTCCTTCAATGAGGGCTAAGGTTACCTGCATTTTTTCTTTTTCAGCAATAATATGTGGATGGTGTTGAATTTGTTGGTTAAACCAATTTGTCCATGTGTCCTGATCAAAGGGTGCAGAGTATGCCTGAGTAGGTAGATAAAGGGCGCAAATAGCCCCTAGTAAAATGAATTTGAGTAAATGTTGGTACATCGTTGATCCTTGTATTTCATATCTGCAAGATACGAAATCGTATAAAATAAATAAAAGGTTAAATATGTTGGAAAGTAACAATTATACGATAGGAGGACGAAGAGCCGGGGAGGAGTGATGTTTTAGTTGGGAGAAATGGTATTCAGGTAGTGATTGAACGAATAGCTCAAGATTGAATTGGGGATAATAATATCCAAGATAAACCCCACATATATTATGACAATAACAGCAATGATGACAGCTATAAACATGTATGGCAGAGGGCGAAATAGGGCTACTTACAATAAGGTCATTATCGGTGTGAACTGTTGATAATGGAGATTGAGGTAATTGAGGTATTAGTGGGGTATCTGTTGATTGAAATGGATGCATATCAGCCACAGCAACAATAGATTGCATGGCAATCAAAATGCTTAACAGGTATGATAGGATGTTATCCATTATATTCTATAAAAACCTATTGCCTAAAAGAGGGGATGCCACATTGCATTATAAATGATGATAACATCCAATGCCATTAGCTTAACATTTATATAATAACATTGCACCTTTCTTATTCTTTATTCCAGTAAGGTGTTGCAATGGGTGTACCGAGATCAGCAGTCACTAAACGCCGTCTGACTTCAAATAGCCGTTCTAATAATGCCGGTTCTATTTTAGCGTATGCTTTTTCATCAGGAACACGTTTGACAACCACACCAAGCAATTCAGTAATGGCATTACCAATAGAATTTTGGCTAATAGTGATAATTAATTGTCCAGCTTCATTACGATAAATAATTTGCTTAAAGGCAGGTTGCCAACGGATAGAATTTGCATATCGGGCATCGGCAATGCAACGTTCTCTGACCATTTTGGCAATTTTTAAAAATTCATTATTGTGTAATAAGGTATTTTCAACTTGTTCAGGAAAAAAGACATCGCTGGGAAGCGGTGCGTTACGAGTGGAAACCTGGGAAAAAAAGGTACGGTAAAAGTCTAAAAATCCTTTTAATATTTGATCATATTCTATCCAGAAACGTACTTGTTTTATACTATCAATACCCTCTATAATCTCCCAACTGGGTAATCCTTGAGGATAACCGGTAAGATCAATCTTAGCGGTACCTGTATCGGCAACTTGTAATAATTTCAAGTCTAAACCAGCAAAAAATTCTTGATAAATATCATGCATATAGGATTGAAATAAACTATGTTGTCCGCCATCTGTAAGGTTAGGGTTATTACTATCAGCGAGTTGTGCTTTGCGTAACGCTTGCATATCAAAGCTGATAAAATGATTATGCAACATGCGAATACTCGGTACGCCTGGTGCAGTGAGTGGCCAGGTGGCATCTAAACTTGCTTCTCCTGCAAGTAATAGGTGTTGTTCTGGATCAGGGTAACGCTCTAGCATGTATTCCAATAAAATTTGGTTCATGCGATTCCAGGTATTTTTAACCGAAACAGGTAGTTGTGTGCGGCGTACTGGACGACCAAGAGGATTTAAAATACATTGCGAGGTATTGTAAATAATAGAAGTATCAAACTCCGTACTATGTCCTAGTGCTTTACGGTATAACAATAAATGCTCTGGATTATCTAATAAACCATTATTATTTACCAGGTCTTTTAGGTTTTCGGCACTGTTAAAAAATTCATTGGGTTTCATTCCTTCTGGTACTTCAAGAGGGATAGGACGAAAAGGGGTAATAATTTCTCTAGGGCCAATTTGCATACGGTTACCTTTACCTTAATGCTTAAAATACATGCTGTATCTATATTTTATAAATGAATATAATACAATATTTATCAAAGTAGTGAAAAAATGTAGCATAATCATTTAAGCAATGGCAACTAATTCCTTATCTTTTCTCTATTTATCCTGATTAAGAGTAAACACTTATGTCTATCCCATTATCATCTACACCTTCTATTTTTTCTTATCCTAAATATTGGGCTGAATGCTATGGTATTGCCAAGGTATTACCTCGAACTCGTGCAGAAATGGATCAATTAGGATGGGATAGTTGTGATGTCATTTTAGTAACAGGGGATGCCTATATAGATCATCCTAGTTTTGGTATGGCATTAATTGGACGATTATTGGAAAATCAGGGATTTCGAGTAGGGATTATTGATCAACCTGATTGGCGTAATGTAAAAGGATTTCAATGTTTAGGTATGCCTAATTTATTTTTTGGTGTGACAGCAGGAAATATGGATTCGATGATTAATCGTTATACGGCGGATAAAAAAATTCGCCATGATGATGCCTATACACCAGGAAATGTAGCGGGAAAACGTCCTGATAGAGCGGTCAATGTGTATGCCCAACGTTGTCGGGAAGCCTATCCTGAAATACCTATTATCTTAGGAGGAATTGAAGCTAGTTTGCGCCGTATTAGTCATTATGATTATTGGTCAGACAAAGTACGTCGTTCGGTTATTCTGGATGCTAAAGCAGATTTGTTAGTCTATGGGAATGCGGAACGTCAAATTACTGAAATTGCACATCGTTTGGCACAAGGGGAAAATATCCAGAATTTAACCGATATTAGAGGGACTGCTTTTATAGTAAAACAGCAAGTACCATCTGATTATTTAGAAATTAATTCTACTCGTGTAGATAGACCTGGAAAAGTAGATGTAGCTGTTAATCCCTATACGACAGCAGAAGAAAGTAATCAATGTAAGACAACCGTAGATACTATAGATAGAACGGTTGCCGTAAATCAAATTATTCATAGATGGGATAAAAATAAAACCGTTATTCGTTTACCTTCGTATGAAAAAGTAAAAAGTGATCCGGTATTATATGCCCATGCTTCAAGAGTGTTACATATAGAAACTAACCCAGGCAATGCACGGGCTTTAGTACAAAAGCATGGTAATCAAGATGTGTGGTTAAATCCGCCCCCATATCCACTTACGAGTGAAGAAATGGATGGTGTTTTTGAATTAAGCTATTCTCGACAACCACATCCTGATTATCAGGGGATGCGATTACCTGCGTATGAGATGATACGTTTTTCTATTAATATTATGCGTGGGTGCTTTGGCGGGTGTACATTTTGTTCCATTACTGAACATGAAGGACGGATTATTCAAAACCGTTCAGAAGCTTCTATTTTGCAGGAAATTGAAACCATCCGAGATACAGTGCCAGAATTTAAAGGATATATTTCAGATTTAGGAGGGCCAACGGCTAATATGTATCGTTTGGCATGTCGTGATCCAAATATTGAAGCGTTATGTCGTAAGCCGTCATGTGTTTTTCCTGATATTTGTAAACAGCTAGATACTCGCCATGATGCCTTAATTCAGTTATACCGTAAGGCACGAAATTTGCCTGGAATTAAAGCAGTATTTGTTTCCTCGGGATTACGGTATGATTTAGCGTTACGTTCAAAAGAATATATTAAAGAATTAATACAACATCATGTTAGTGGATATTTAAAAATTGCACCTGAACATACAGAAGATGCAACATTAAATAAAATGATGAAACCAAGCATTAGTATTTATAACGAATTTAAAATCTTGTTTGATAAGTATAGTAAAGAAGCCAATAAGGAACAGTATTTAATCCCCTATTTTATTGCTGCACATCCAGGCTCAACACAAGAAGATATGTTAAATTTAGCATTATGGTTAAAACGTAATAAATTCCGTCCCGATCAGGTGCAAACCTTTTATCCATCCCCTATGGCAAGTGCCACAGCAATGTATTACAGCGGTCGTAATCCATTACGTAAATTACACTACAAAGGGGAACGGGTATTTACAGCAAAGGGAGAAAGAGAGCGACGTTTGCAAAAAGCATTTTTACGTTATCATGATCCCAAAAATTGGCCTATGTTACGTACAGCACTAAAAAATATGGGCAGAATGGATTTAATCGGGACAGGGGAAAGGCATTTAATACCGCCTGCATCATCTAAATCAATGTTGACTTCGGTATCTCAAAAAAAAGAAAAGAACACGATAGCAAGAAAACGTAAAACGACCAGACCACAATATCAACGAAAAGCAGTGAAAAAGCATTAGCAAGAAACTCTCATTAAATAGAGAAGTAACGAGTAAAAATGATTGACTTTAATTCTAAATTGCTCTCTACTATATTGTAGGCAGAAAATATTATAATAACTTAAAATACAGTGATGCTTATGTCTATTCTATACTTTTTTACGGGATTTATTATTGCCATTATATTGGGCTTTTTTTATAACATTAAAAAAACACAACAGTATGAAGCCGCAATAGCAGCGATTGAGCAGGAAAATCAAGAGCAAAAGGATCATTTTATTGATAAGGACAGTTATTATCAATTAGAGCAGCAATTACAGCAACAGATTGAGCAATTACAACAAGAAAAAAACCACCTAGAGCAACAGTGTGCAGAAACACAAGCACAATTACAAGCACAACAGCATGTAGAAGAACAATCTAAAGAACGTTATATCCTGCTAGAAAAAGAGATTGAGAAAGAGCATCAATATCTGATTGATCAATTTTCTTATCTTAATATTGAAGTAGAACAGCTTTTAAATCTTGAAGTAACATTTAAACGTTGGCATGAGGAAATGACTATTTTAATGCAACATAATGCCCATATGCGAAAACAAAATCAGGATTTTGCCAAAATAGTGAGCCAGGTTGTCGTATTATCTTTGAATGCTGCCATTGAAGCGGCAAGAGCCGGAGAACATGGGCGAGGATTTGCTATTGTAGCAAATGAAGTGAGAGCATTAGCTGATCGTTCTGAAAACTTAAGCAAAGATTATAAAGACAGCTTAAGTAAAAATGATATGATTACCACTACCACATTTCAAGATATTCAGGCTACAGGGCGTATGATTATGACAGTCATTAGTGGTTTAAATAGTAACATTGACAATGTGAAACAAAAGATAATGTCTGATGTATAGTTGAGGACTATCATTTATGATAAACGATGATATAAAACGGCGTATAGATACATTATTAGCACATTGTTTCAATGACGTGTTAGTGTCTGATGATACGCACTGGGAGGTAGATAAATATAATTTTGATGTAACAGTACAAAGTAATTTATTTATTATGATTACCATTTCTTCGTATGCATGTCGATTTTTAGTAATATTGCATGTAGAAAAAAATGATAATATCTATCAGTATATTGCAAATTGTTTACAGATAGAAGCAGAACAATTAGATGACAGGCAATACTATGAATATCTAAAAGAAATGTGCAATAATCTGGTAGGTACCTTAAAGCGGGAATTAAACGTTACGATAGGACATTTAGGGATGTCCACACCTGATAATATTACATCGGAATCTGTTCAATATTTATATGATCAACCTTGTAGCTATAAACAAATATTTAAAGCAAAAAAACAAGAAAGTATTTTTTTCTGTAGTTTATATTTGTATTTAGATACCGATAATATGGATTTAGTGATACCTGATATGGCAGAGAAAAGTATAGATGAAGAAAGTATTGAGCAAGGTGAGTTAGAATTATTTTAGTAGGGGGAAAAATGAATACAGAGGATGAGTCCTTAGCCTTTACAAGTAAGATTTTAGTGTGTGAAGAAAATATTGACATATTAGAAACGATAAAAGTATTTTGTAATGCGCATAACCTGACAACATTAAAAGTATGGCCAGAAAATATTCTGGAGGTGTTGCAATCTAGTATTGATTTAGGCGGTATTTTTTTATATGACGATATTAATGGTGAAAAAGAAGGTATTCAACTAGGTTTGGAGTTGCATCGCATACGCCCTGAACTACCTATTTTTTTACGTAGTAATAGCTTAAAAAGTGTTGATGAGTTACCTGAAGATATGCAAAAACCCTTTGCAGGCGTATATCAATTAGATACCATTGATAGTTTAAAGGATTTATTAGATATTTATATCTTTAGTATCTTTTATCCGAATATTATGGTACGGCAATTTCATGATATTTCTGTAGAAGTGCTACATTCACAATTTAGTAATATTAAGGTTATTAGTGCTATTCCCTATGTGGTTAAAGATCAGATTATTTATGGCGAATTATTTAGTCTTATTCCCTTGGAAAGTAATTGGTGTCGTGGTTATATGATGTTGCAAACAGAAGAGAGCAGTGTAGCATCTATGATTAGTTTGGGAAATACTTTAATTAGTCATACTGGGTATACAGTGGATTTTCGGGATGTTAATGCGGTATTAGGTGAAATTACTAATATGATTTGGGGGCGGATTAAAGCAGAGTTTTTTACTGGTAGCCCTGATGCTATTGCGTTACGTACGCAAGTACCGATTATTGTTAATCATGGTAGCCATTATGTTTCGTTTGGATCGACTGAACCACAGTTATGTTTTCGCCATGAAATCGTAGATATGTCAGAAAAAGCATTAAAACCAATAGTATTATATCAAAAATTTATTTTTAATTTAAGTTGGTCACCAGAAGATTTTCCTGAAGCACGACAAGCAGAAGAAGACTTGGTTGAATCAGGAGAGTTAGAATTATTTTAATAAGGAATAAGAGGAAAGAAGAAGGATGAAGAAATTATTAGTTGTAGATGATTCTGCTACAGTGAGAGATGAAGTAGCCGGATTTTTTAAACAAAATGGCATTACCGTTTTAACTGCTGTGGATGGTAAAGATGGTTTAAATAAAATAAAAATGGATACAGCTATTGGGTTAGTCATTTGTGATGTGAATATGCCTAATATGGATGGATTAACGATGTCAGAAAAAGTACGTAGTGAATTAAAAAGCCAGGTACCTATTATTATGCTGACAACAGAAAGCGATCCAGCGATGAAACAACGTGGCAAGGCAGCCGGTGTAAAAGGTTGGATTGTAAAACCATTTAAAGGAGCAAGTGTATTACCCAGTGTAAAAAAGATGCTGGCTTAAGGTATAAGGTAACTGACGTTATGCAACGAGCTAGTGCCTTATTATTTATAGTTTAGGGTATTTTATCAACTATCCTAAAGCTAAAGGCTAAAGATGCTCACTGGATAAAAGCAAGTAAAAGCCTATATATAATGATAGCAATAAGAGATAACCATTTTTAAGCAACTGTTGATGGACAATAAAATGGTAGGGATATGATGTTGGATAAACAATATAGTACAGAACAGCTTGAATTAATTAAAAATAAAATTATTGATTTAATTCAACATGCAGCATTAGAACGTATCCGTTTACATTCTCGTATTGATGATTTTGAACTAGCAGATCAACGTACAATAATTCCACCAGGAACAATACTAGGGAACTGGATGGCATTAATTTTAGTAAGTGGTGATGCCTTGCGTATTACGTTTAAACTGCATTTTAGTCATGCAGCTATTCGGAAAATTGCTTATCCTATCTATGGTAAATCCTCTGCTGAGGAATTATCAAAGCAGCAAATATTTGATTTTGTGAAAGAACTCTGTAATCTTAGTGCGGGATATTTAGTGCAAATATTTGAAGATAATCATCTGCATATTGGTATTAGTTTACCATTATGTACTCGTGGATTTTATGAATTATATGCAGATTATAGCCCCTCATCGTATCCTATTATCAAATATAGTCATATATGGAGTATGGATTATGATGCAATACAGATATTAGGGAGTGCTATTATAGAAATATTAGATATATCTGCTTTAGAACATATACTCGAATATGAATTTTTGGAAGCAGATGATGATGAGATGGATTTTTTATGAGTAATATTAATCAAGATATTCAGGCATCCCATAAAATATTAACATTATTAGAAGAAGCAAATTTACATTCGGAATATATACTCGATACTATTCCTGGTGTATTTATTATTATTAATGAAAAATTCAAAATATTACGGGGGAATATTGAATTTTCCCAGATGTTTGGTATCCCTTACGAAAATATATTACACACTGACTTTTCTTCCTTATTTGATAAAGAAATCTGGGCATTATTTGTTAAACATTTTTTAATATTGCACCATGATGATAATAAAAAGAGTGTGCAATTTGAATTGAGCATTCAAGTACAGAAAAAACTGGGTATAGAAAAACCATTTTATTGGCATTTAACTAAAATGCATAGTGGTAATGGTGCAGAGGGAAATATTTATACACTTATGGGAGAAGATATTTCCCAGTTACGTGAATCTGAGAAAAAATTATTAAGTATTTTTTCTAGTATTCCCCTTGGCATTTTAACTATAAATGAAAAAGGCCTGATTGAAGATACTTACTCTAATTACTTAAGTTGTTTGCTTGGAGAAGATGATTTTGATAATAAATCATTTAAAGAAATTATTTTTGATCCTATTAGAGAAGACCTGACTCGGGATGAACGAAAAGGTATTGAAAATATTTTATTATGTTTAAATAATGATATACATATTTTTGAAATGATGATGCCATCTTTTCCTAATCAAATATTTTTTTATAAAGCTGATGTGGATGATGCGTGCTTAAATCTTAAAACTGAAATAGAAAAAGGCAAATATCTAAAAATTTCATATAAACCTGTCGTCTATGAGGGGATAGTAAAACGGTTATTAATTATCATTGAAGATAGAAGCACGATTATTAGAGCCGAAAAAGAAGAAGCCAAAGCAAAAGAAATAAAGGAAAAAAGTAAGGCTATTTATGAGACAGCAATTCGTGATCCCTTGACGGGTCTATATACTCGTCTATATATGGAAGAAGCTGTAGATGAACTATTAAAACAATGTAACAATGATATCTTAGATCAGGTATCGTTATTATTGTTTGATATAGATCATTTTAAAGCAGTAAATGACACCTATGGACATGATATTGGCGATGTAGTATTAAAAGAAGTGGCTAGTGTTATTTTATCTTTGGTAGGTGAAGAGGATATACCTATTCGATTTGGTGGTGAGGAGTTTCTTGTTTTTATACCAAAAGAAATAACGGCTGGTTTTTCTTTAGCCGAAAAAATTCGAACCAAAGTAGAAAATTTAGTGATTAATATAGGTGAAAAAACGATAGGTGTTACTATCAGTGGAGGAATAACGGCATATCTTCCCTATGAAGAAGTTAATCAATTTATTAAGCGTGCAGATACCTTATTATATCAAGCAAAAGAAAATGGACGTAACCAAAATATTTATGCGTTATAATATGTTCAATAGTAAGGCAATAGATTTTAAAAGAGAAAATAATGACAACAATATTAGTAGTAGATGATTCGGAAACGATTAGAATTCAATTAAAAACAGATTTAACAAAAGAAAATTACCAAGTCATTGAAGCATATAATGGTTTAAATGGTTTAGAGATGTTACATCAAAATGAAGATATTGAACTGATTATTTGTGATGTAAATATGCCAGAGATGGATGGTTTATCCATGTGTGAAGAAATACACAAAGAAGAGAAGTTCAATACCATTCCTATTATTATGTTGACGACACAATGTAGTAGTGATATGAAAAAACGAGGGAAAGAAAATGGGGTTATAGCATGGATTACCAAGCCACATAAGCCTAAAACTCTTTTAGGGGGGATTAAAAAAATCCTTTCTCGATAAGAAAAAGCGGGTAGGATTATTGTTTTAAAAATGGCGTTAGCAGGATAGTTTTATCCAAAATATTGGACTTTGTGAAAGTTAATATAACATATCCGTTATTTTTATAGGATAGTGGTATGGTACGAGAGGTTATCGCTCAATACGATAGATAACGGGCACAGTAAGCTCACTCAAAACCTGCGATTTAGAGGGAGTAGTTCACAGCACTACACAGTTATCTTCCATAGGTAAGGTAATGATTTGAATAAAAGGGCGACACCCATTTTCTGTTCTGGGAGCGAGAAATTCCAGGCTAATATCGCCTTTTTGTTTACGAATAAAGCCTCTGATAGCATCCATACCTACCCCTCGTCCTGATACAGTCGTTACTGCTTCAGCAGTAGATAAACCAGATTGAAATATTAACATGGCAATTTCAAAATCAGATACGTCTTGTCCTTCTTCAAAAATACCATTACTAACCGCTTTTTTGTGAATAAACTTAAGATTAAGTCCTTTACCGTCATCTTGATAAACTATTTTTAACATATTATCTTCAGTAATATCCATATCTAATTGAATAGTACCTTGTTCAGGTTTACCCACAGCACTACGTTCTTCTGCTGTTTCTATACCATGTCCCATAGAATTACGGAACATGTGCATAAAACAGTCTTGTAAGACAGGGGATATATCTTCATTAATACGAATATGGTTATCGTGAATGATAACATGGGGTTCTGCTTTACCTAAATCTTTAGCCAGTGCAGGTAAGCTACTTAATATATCCTGTAGTATCTCATGGATACTGGTAGTACCTACAGCGTTAAAGGTTTTACTAAGGACTTGTAGATAATTTTGGAGAGCTTCTGGATTATTTTCTTGATGAGCTTGTTCAAGAGTTGTTTGCATTTGTTCAAATAAACTTTGTTCAATAAATGCACCTTTACGGTTAGCAAACCCGGATAATTGGGTATCATAAATATATTTATAATGATCTATACTATGCTTTACATCCTCTAATTCTTGTAATAGCAAGGCTTGATCCCAGGCAATACTTTCATCTTTACGCATATTATCATAAGTGGTTTCTGCTTCATGTACCACATCAGTAATATGATGCATACCATAGGTTCTCGCATTGCCCTTAATCGTGTGCATATTTCTAAATAATGTAGCAATAACAGATAAATCCTTATCGTGGTGATCTGTAATAAGGGTGTAATTTTCATCAATATATTCTTTGGAAGATTTGAGAAAATCTTGGAATTTTTGCTGTGAAATGGAAAGAATTTGACCAATAATTTCCAAATCTGCTTTTTGTTTTTCCGCTTCTTTTTGTAATGCACGTAATTCGGTAACATCTCTGGCGGTAACCATCACTTTATTAATAATATCTTCTTCATCAATGACGGCATTCCAATCGAGTTCTATAATTTTAGTTATATTGTTAGCAAAAGTTTTTTCATATTCTGTTACCAATAGATGTGAATTAAATTCAAACATCATACTGTCTTCACCAATAAGCGATCCTAGCGTTGCCTTGATTTGATCGAGATCATTTGATCCTACGCTACTGTTATCAAAGAGAAAGGGCAGGGCATCCATATGTGCTAAATCAGTTTGTTCATAAATCTCTTCTAAATAAGCAGAATATTCTGAATGAATAATATTCCCTTCTATAATGGTAAAGATACCTTGTTGCATATTTTGCAACATACTATTTATATCGTTGGTTTTTTGGCGTAATTCAGCAGTTCTTTCTAATACTTTTTGCTCTAATGTTCTGTTTTGTTCTTCGATAACTTTGAGCATCTGGATATTTTTAGTGGTAATAACTGTCATGCGGGCAATAGTTTCAGCAAAACCTTTATCTTCTTCTGGGTTAAATTGCACTTTATCTACTTCCCCAGAAAAATTCATTACCCCAAAAATCTTTTTATCATCCATTAAGGGGATACATAGCAAGGCTCGTGCGCATTCCCCATCGACAATATGCAGATAATCTTTATCTTTAGATGTATCGGGGATAAAGAGCGTTTCTTCCATATCAGCAACATGTCCTGCAACCCCTTCACCTAATTGAAAGGATTTTTGTCCTCCACAACTATCTTGTTTCATATCAAAATGTAAAGGATAAAAGGCATGTAAATGTAACGTATTATTACTATCAATTAAATACATAGAGCCTTGTTCCACTTTAGTTTTATCTCGCATGACTTTTAATGCAATTTTTAAGGCTTCACGCTGATTATGAATACTTGCCAATGTTTCACCGGCATCATTTAATACGGCTAAATCACTGAGTTTTTTACGAATAGCATGGCGCATTTGATCAAAGCTGATGGCTAAAGCACCTAATTCATCTTCACGGCTGGTATCAATATATTGATCAAGATGACCTTTGGCGAGTTGGTCAGCACTATTTTTTAAAATATCTATCGGTTTAGAAATAGATTTTACCATTAAGAAACCACCAACCATCAATGTAATGATAGTCAATAGTAATAAGATAAAGATCGTCTGTAATGATTGATCAATGTCGTGGGATAAATTGTTAAGATGACGTTCTCCTTCTACTTCCAAATTATGAGATTTAATGCTCAATTCTTTTTCATGTTGTTTTAATTCTTTTTCTTTGGCATTGAGTTGATCTTCCTTTTTAATCATTTCTTTTTCTTTAGCAATATAGTCTGCTTCTGTATTACGTAATTTTTCTCGTATCTCATCAAATTTTTCTGTTTGTGCATTAATATTTTTAACCAGAATATGTCCTAATTTGTTGAGTCTTTGGTATTTAGTGGTAATGTCTGTTTTAAGTTTGGCATATTCGTCCATTTTATTTTTATGGATACTAATGGCAGCTTTTTTCAATAAGGGTTTTATTTCGTTTTTGATGTAATCTAAAAAATGCTCTTTTGCTAGAGCCTCTTTATTGGTCTGTGGTGCAAGATAAATAAAAGCACGTAACAAATTATTCCGTTCTTGTTTTAATGCCTTCATTTCGGGTATTAAATTCGTTTTTTCTTTATGATAAGCACGTAAATAAGCATGATGCCAGAGAGTGCGCTCTCCTTTAGCGATACTTTCCAAGACTAAATAAATGATGCCGGATTTTTGCCCTGTTTGAAAAGAACGTTCAATCATTTCTTCTTTTTTAGTTGAGATACGTATTTTTTTCTCGGAAATGACGGCTTTATCATGGGACATCTGTTGTTTTTGTAATGAATAATTTTCTTTGGTGGCAGAAATTTTTTGTTGTTCGTTAGCAATATTAGTTCGTTTAATACTAAGTTCTTTTTGAAATGCACTCATGGTATCTCGCACTTCATTAAATTTATCATAACTAAAGATGCCAAAAAAGAGCATCGCTATGATAGCTAGAGATAAAAGTAATATCAAGCGTCCTTTGACACTACAAAAAAAAGAGAATACTGGTTTAGAACATAATGTTTTTGGCATGGTAGCAATCCTGCAAACCCTGAGCTATCAGGGTGTAATTATTATTATATATGTACAGGTAGAATAATAGTATAGGTATAGCAACAATTCAAATAGCATCTTAGTGATGTTCACTCAGAAGTAAATATTGCTCTAAAAATCCATATCATCTTCTTCACCCAAACCTTCTCCTGATCCTGGTTTATGATATATTCCTCCAGATACTTCGGTCAGTGCTTTGGCAATCGCATCGGGGGTTGACATAATACTGATAAAACTATTATTTCCAGCCATTTTTAAATCAGGAAAGCTGATAGCAATACGGAATTTGGGATCAAGCATAAAAATTTTTCCGCTATGATCGATTAACAGTTCATAAGGTAAATGGGCAACACTTTTTAGCGATTTAAAATCAATATATTTCATAATCGTTTCATCACTCGACATGCCCTCGGTCATGTGTACGCCAAATATAGAGATTTTTTTACTCGGTATATCTAAACGGTAGACTTTGGAGACCCCTGATTTTTTTTCAGCAAGCCCTTGTTCTAATTTTTCTATAGCTTGTTGATAATTATTATGTTGTATTAATTGTATATGTTGATGAAAATAAGGCATACCAAACATATAATGGTACTTACGTAATTCTGCGGCTAAAAAACCTTGCTTTATGCCATAATATTTGACAAACCCTAAGGCTTTTTTGAGTTTATCTGATACTGATTTTAAATCCCCTTTCATATTATAAGCATGTGCTATATATTCAGGGTTAGTATAAGAGACTTGAATATTATCCTTGACTTTCACTACGCCAATACGTTGTATCGCACCATAAGCTCCGTAGTCAGTTTTTATTGCCGTATCTTGTAGTGCTTTATTAGTGACAACAATTAAAGTAGTATTTTTATAAGGACGGTAATCACCCAAAAGTGTAAAACCATGATGACTTAAAGCTGCTTTTACTTGTGCTATTTTGGTGTCTAAATCACCCGTGCTTTTTTCAGCTAAAATAAAGGGTTTATATGTTTCTGCCGCTAATAGTATAGGGTTACTATTTAACCATAAAATAATAAAAAGAATGATGGGAAATGGCTGTAATAAGATGTATTTCATACGATAATTACCTATAGATGATAAGAATAAACTCGCAATAGTATCATTATTTTTAGAATGCCAGAAAGCGGAATCAATATTTAAGTAACTTCTCTAACTGCGACTAAATCGTGTAGTAATAGTTATTGTGTGTTTAATTAAAAAAGTCAATGTAGGGTGTATTAAAAATAACAATTTGTTGTAAATTTGTAAAGAAGAAAATTATTGAACAAAAGATGCAGGGCGCAGTCTCGCTTCTTCAGGGGCGGGTAGTTCACGCTATGATAAGCAATAGTTAGGATGAATAAATAGTGCGGTACAGTTGTTGTATTTCTTCTGTAGCTATTTGTTGTTCTTCTGATCTGGGCATTTCGGATACTGTTAAGCCTAAGTCCAGGGCTGCTCTAAATATTTTACGATCACCAAGTTGATAGGGTATGACGGTAAGTAAAGGAATATTACTCACTGCCTTTTGTAATTCTTCAGTATCTTGACCATTAACATCCACCCGATTAGCAAAAGCAATGGCTTTTAACTTTTCATTAAAACCTTGTGCTTCATCAACTAAGGTAGCAAGTTTATCCATAGACCATACATCACAGTTAGTAGGTAAAAAAGGGACAACTAATTGATCGCTAACACTCAATGCTGCCCGTAAATTATTGGTATCTCGTCCATCAGAATCAATAATAATATCATCAAAAAATTGTTGTAATTTGAGTGTTTCCATACGAATAGAAATATCTTGTAATTGAATGGTAATATAATTAGTATCTGTTTTTAGTGCTATACGGCGTTTATTACTAAATTCAGCAGCTGTTTGATTACAGGTATCAATGAGGAGGACATTGTGATTTTGATATGCACGTAATACCGCTAAATGTACCGCAATAGTTGTCTTTCCTGTGGCACTTTTTATCCCACTTACAGTAACAATCATACTTTATATCCTATATGCTTTTTATCAAAATTATCAGTATTAGGGTATCTTATTCAGTCTTCTTTTAGCAAGTATTTTACATTTAAAAGAAAAGGGTAATTAACAGTTGGCTTTAATTTATGCTAATAGATTCTTATGGATAAGAAATTAGTCAAGCTTAGAGAAGCTGCAAAATTATTAGGTAGCAAACCTGATACTCTCAGAAAATGGGAAGCATAAAGCGAGTTGCTCCCTGCTCGAAAAACAAAAATCTATCATCAAAATTCATTCATATTAATTTTGAGCAACTGTTCACAAAATCAAAGATTGGAGTTAGATAATGCAGGTTATTGTGAACTTAAACACAATATCAATTTATTAATTCAATATAATAAAATTCATCCAATAAATAAAAGGATTTGACCAATGACTAATTCAATAGATACTCTGATTTTATCAGAACAAACTAGCAAAGCATTAAATTTTAGTATAAATTTTTCTCATTAAGTAGCTTTTTTAGTTGGTATTACTGTATTAGCTCTAATTTCTACTTGGTCAGTATTTTTTATTGCTTAAAATTTAAGCTTATAATAAAAAATAAGCATATATTATATTTAATTTAAAATAAACTAGGTTATTATGAAAAAATTATATTTAGTATTATCTCTTATTGTTATGCTATTACCTTCATTTTCTCAAGCATCCATGACGGGACTTTGGAGTAGTGATATTATGAATAATGTACTTTTTTTGGAAAGTAGTGAACATCAAGTTATTGCAATACAACTTTCACAAGATATGACAACATCTAATATCTATACTGGTAGTAAAGCAGAACTTGATTTATCACTAGATAACATTGCGAATGATAATAATATCCAAGCAACCGTAAATAGTGAAAACACATTATTAAATGGAACATTAACTGAGGGTTCATCTAGCCAAGAATTAACTGCTGAATTACTTTTAACCTATTTGGGTAGTAGCTATGATGGGATTTGGCAAACCAATTCAGGACATTATTTAGTTTATTTTACTGGACAAGCAAATGAGCAAGAAAATTCAGAAACTTTAAACTTGGTTGTTGATATTAAACTTAATGAAGACATTGAAATTGATGCAGATAGCATTGAAATTAATGGCGATACCATTGAAGTCAATGGTAATACCATTACAATCTCAGGTGATAGTATTCAAGTCAATGGAGAAACAATCGAAGTCAATGGCGATTCAATTACGGTTAATGGGGAAACGATTGAAATTAATGCTGATAATGCAGAAATTGATATCTATATAGGCAATATTGATGGTAATTTATACAGTGGAACTTCAATTAATCAAACAACCAAATCAATAGAACTTAGTTTTACAGATACTGATGAATTAAGCGGAGTTTATAAAACAAAAACAATCAGCAGACCAATTACAACTGAAGAAACACCTTTTACTGCAACCCGTATTTTTACAACAGATGGTAGTAATATTTCTCAATAAGAAAATTTCTACAAATATAATAACCGCAATCAGCGACATGAAAACAAAGTATGAGTTTTTATGTCCGATTGCATTGCCTTATTATAACTTTTTTGTTTTATTGAAGTTGTTTATGAAAAATTAACTGGGAGCAAATTAAATATGGGTAACATTATGTCGATTGATTTAGGTGTCAGTAATCTGTCCGCTATTTTTATCTCTAATGGTGAGACTTACTTGATCAATATCCAGATTGGAAACAGGCCATAAATATTGGTAAGAAAAATAATCAAACCTTTGTTAATATTCCATTTAAACAGTTTATTGATATGATTACTTATAAAG
>JALWRI010000122.1 GCA_026994225.1 Gammaproteobacteria bacterium
GGTTAACCCATCGTCCTTCTGCTGGCCAAATATGTTGCTCTAGCCATTCCATTAAAGGTAGATCATCAGCAAGCCCACGTAATAAACTCATTGCTGCATGGGTATGTGCGTTAATCAGTCCAGGGATAATAATATGCTTGAGATAGTGATACTCTTGTTTAGCTGTATATTGTTGCGTGCATACCTTGGTGGGTAAAATGGCAATAATTTTTCCCTGGTGTATCGCAATACTGTGATATGTTAAAACTGTATCATCGGGTTCTACGGGTATAAGATAACGAGTATGTAATAAGGTATCAATAGAAAGCATGTTACCTACCGTGGTTAAATGACTAACAAACTATAGTAAATATTGATGTAAATCAAGGAAAATAATGTTTTTGTATGAGAATATGACAACATTCTGTAATATAAATATGAGCATTGGGAAGAATATTCCATTGTGAATAAAAGATTGGAGATATTAGCATGTATTATAATAATAGCGTATTAATAGCAAGTACGATCCTTTTAGGAAATATATTAACCTCGCCCACTGCCTATGCAGATGATTTTGTCCAATCTATAACGAGTGGTAAAGCCTATGCAGATATTAACTCACGTTATGAGTATGTCGATGAGGATAATACGAAAAAGAACGCGAATGCGGGTACTATTCGTACTCGATTAGGCTATGATACCGGCGTATTTAATGGTTTTAGTGGTAAAGCAGAATTTAGTTATAATACTGATGTGTTTGGTTTAGATGAATTTAATTCCAAGCAAAATGGCAAAACCCAATACTCGGTAGTAGCTGATCCAACTCAAACAGAAGTGAATCAAGCATATATTGATTTTACTGGTTTGGATAAAACCCGTTTTCGTTACGGTAGACAAAGAATTAAATTAGATCAAGATCGATTTGTAGGAAATGTAGGTTGGCGGCAAAATGAACAAACTTATGATGCGTTGACGGTAACTAATCAATCTCTCGACGATCTGAAAATTACTTATGGCTATATTGATAAGGTACAAACTTTTTTAGATACTCGTATTGATCATAATACTCATTTGTTCAATGTAAACTATTCAGGATTTAAGCCCGTTTCCGTGGTTGGCTATTATTATGGGCTTGAAAATGAAGATAATCAAAATCAATCCAGTAATACCTATGGTATACAGTTTAAGGGTAAAATAGCATTTAACGACAGTATGTCGGTTATGTATTTGGGAGAATATGCCAATCAAAAAGATGCAAAGGATAATAGCCATGATTTTAATTTAGATTATTATCATGTGAATGCAGGTATGAATATTTCTGGTTTTGTTGCAAAAGCAGGATATGAATTGCTAGAAGGAGATGGTAATGATGCATTTCAAACACCTTTAGCCACTAAACATGCCTGGAATGGCTGGGCAGATAAATTTTTAGCTGTACCAGTAGATGGTTTGGAAGATTTTTATTTAGTTGCAGCAACTAAACTAATGGGAGTCAAAGTAAAAGCCATTTACCATAATTTTGAAAGTGATAAAGGTAATCAAAATTATGGTGATGAGTTGGATGTAGTATTAGCGAAGAAATTGAATAAAAATTATTCGCTGTTATTAAAATATGCTATTTACGATGCGGATGAATATTCTGTTGATACAGAAAAATTATGGTTGGCTTTTAATGCTAAATTTAGTCAGTAACGGGGATATGAGATAGATGGTAATACTTTAAATTTTGATAGGCTTGTTGAATTTGTATAAAGTAAACCGCATCACCCCCTTTATCGGGGTGATGTTGCTGGCATAAACGCCGATATTGTTGTTGTATTATTTTCCAGTTATTTCCATTATCAGGGCTTATTTCTTTAAGCTCGAGTTGTAGGGTAGATAAAGCCTGTTGATATTCGTCATGGCTGAGATATTTTTCCCAAAATTGTTGCAATAACTGTTTTACCTTTGCCTCATTGTGATAAAAATTATTCCAGTTAGTATAGTATGCAGAGAGTTTTTGATATCTGGATGTTGTGCTATTATTACTGGGATAAGGAGAAGGGGCTATTTTTTCAAGATGAATATCCAAAGCAGAAATATGTAAAAAAATATTTTGTTTTAGTAAATCTTGATGCAATAGATATAACGCATTCATCACTAAAAAATGTTTTCTAAACAACGCTTCATAACTGCTACATTTTTTAATAAAAGGGGTAAAGCGTGCTTTGCCTAAAAGATCATGTAGTACATATTCTTTTAAAGGTTCTGAAGTCGTTTGTAAGATATACAAAATAGGGTGTTTTAAAGGATTATGCATACGGATGGTATTTTTTTAAGAGAAATAAATAATGATTAATATACTAACATGGATCGGTGCGGATCGGGTGACTGTTAAAGAAAAATTTTTTTCTGGAATAGCGACAGGTATTGCCATATTGTTAGTTATGATCATAAGCCATAGTGTGGTGGATTATTTTGGGGTAATGTTTGTTGCCGCTTCTATGGGATCTTCAGCAGTATTATTATATGCCGTACCTCAAGGTCCTTTATCACAACCATGGCCTTTTTTAGGGGGGCATTGGGTTTCTGCGGTAATTGGAATAAGTTGTGTAAAGTTTATTCCAGATATAACTTGGGCTGCCGCTGTTGCTGTTGGGCTTGCGGTTTTTTTTATGTATTTATTACGTTGTTTACATCCGCCTGGCGGAGCAACTGCACTAACTGTCGTAGTAGGAGGAGATAGTATTGTACAACTAGGTTATCAATATATTTGGATGCCATTAACTGTTAATATGCTTATTATGTTACTGTGGGCATTGTGGATCAATAATGTTTTGCCAGGGCGGCATTATCCAAACCAATGGAAACGTTTTGCTACAAAAAATAAAGCTAATCAATCAAAAGTTGGATTACAAGCATTATTAATTGAAGAAGATTTAAAATATGTTTTGGAACATATTGATAATTATTTAGATGTATCAGAACAAGAGTTACAAAATATTATTTATCTGGCATCTGTTTCTGCTTGGCAACGTAAAATTGGAGATATTACCTGCCAAGATATTATGACAAAGCCAGTCATTAGTGGATATTATGAAACAGAAGTGGAAACCTTGTGGTTATTGATGAAACAACATAAATTACGCAGTGTGCCTATTGTTGATAGACAACAAAAAGTAGTCGGTATTGTTACTGCTGCTAATTTTTTTCGGCATGTGGAATGCTGCGAGGAGAAAGGCGTTATTGAAAGTCTACAGCATTTTTTACAACATACTCCAGGTTTACATACAGAAAAACCAGAGTATGCCGGACATTTGATGACCACACCAGTGGTTAGTATTCAAGCCAATTCGCCTGCCAGTGAATTATTTCGGTTATTTTATGAAAAAGGAGTACACCATATTCCTGTTGTTGATGCAGCCTATCGCTTACAAGGAATGATTACCCCTCGAGATTTTTTTGCCTTGTTATCTCGATCACGCTTATCCAGAAACAATCTAACAGATAAAGCGTAATGGATTATTAACTAGCGGATATTGTTAGTATTTTTAAGTTTGACAACGTGGGCAGTAGACACTGCTACGATTGTTTAAACTTATTAGTTTTAATTGTTGATTACAACGAGGACACGGTTGTCCTGGATAGCCATATATTTGTAAGGATTGAGTAAAATAACCAGGTTTGCCATTGCTTTGGCTAAAATCTTTTAATGTCGTGCCGCCTTGTTGTATTGCTTGCTGTAATATTTGTTGTATAGCGGTAACTAAGGTGTCATAGCGTTTTTTAGCAATCCTTCCAGCAGCTCTGGCAGGGTGAATACCACTATGAAAAAGGGCTTCAGTAGCATAAATATTGCCAACCCCCGTAACAATTTTTTGATCCATAATAAATGGTTTGATAGCGATACGTTTGCCCTTTGCTTTTTGATATAAATATACTCCAGTAAAAGCAGGATCAAAAGGTTCTAGTCCTAAATGTTGGAGTAATGGATGATGAAAGGGATCTTGCCCTAGCCATAATATCGCACCAAATCGGCGAGGATCGATATATCGTAGCCACAGGGTATTATCAAATTGTATATCAACATGGGCATGTTTAGGAATAGGCTCTAGTGTGGAAACAATACGTAAACTTCCCGACATACCTAAATGAATAAGTAAATAGCCATTATCAAACTGAAATAATAAATATTTAGCTCGGCGATGAATAGTGAGTAAACGTTGTTGTTTTAGCTGTTGTGGTAATATTTTAGGGATTTCCCAGCGTAATTGTGTCTGTCGAATAATAACCTTACAGACACGTTGTTGTAATAAATGTGGGCGAATGCCACATAAGGTAGTTTCTACTTCAGGTAATTCAGGCATATTAGGCGATAAGGGTAAATTTTAAACATTATGATAGCTTACTATGATAAGGATATTAACACGAGGATTAGAGATAAAATAATAGGTTTTAGAAGAAAAAACAGGGAATAATATAATGTAAAAGCTGAGTTTTCACTAGATTTCAGTCATAATATAGGGATAACATATTACTATAAGTATAAATACAATTATAAATTCTATTACTGAGGATAAATACGTGAACAATACAATACGGACTACACTCATGTTAGCGGCATTAAGTTTGCCAATGTCAGCTATGGCTACCAATGGTTATTTATTACATGGATATGGCAAAAATAAAGGCCTAGGTGGTGCTGGTAGTGCTAACCCTCAAGATGCATTAGCTGGAGCAACTAATCCTGCTGGGAGTGCGTGGGTTGGTGATAGGTTCGATTTTACCGGTGAATTATTTTCACCTAAACGGGGATATGAAATTTCTAATAAAAATCCAGATGTTACCAATGCAGGTTCTGCTTGGGCGGCAATGGGAATAGAAGATGAAAATGTCCGTAGTGAAAAAGAAATCTTTATTATTCCTGCAATGGGCATAGTCAAAGAAATTACCGATGATTTTTCCTTTGGTTTTGCTTTTTATGGGGCAGGATTAGGTACTGAATATAATCGTAATGATACAACCGAGTTATTACCTAATAACGAGCAAAATCTGGAATTAAATGGCACGTTTTTTGATGGTTCTACGGGGGTTGATTTATTATTATTGATTACGAATTGGCACGGTGCGTATAAAATTACCGATAAAATATCAGTCGGTGTGGGAGTTAACATTGCTGGGCAATCCTTTAAAGCGAAGGGATTGCGTTTATTTCGTGTTCTTTCACAAGGTGAAATTGCAGAGAAAGGACGAGATTGGGCATTTGGTTATGGCGGAAATATTGGTATACAAGCAGAAGTATTTGATGGTTTTACCGTTGCGGCAGCCTATTTTTCTGAAATTGGTTTAAAACACAAAAAATATGATGGTTTGTTTGCAAATAAAGGTGATTTTAGCCTACCGCAACAATGGACCATAGGGTTTACATGGAAACCTATTCAAAATCACGCTTTTAGTTTTGACTTGCAAAAAATATATTGGAGTGATATTGCGGCAACAGGTAATCAATTTACCAATTTTTTGAATATGAACTTTGATCCTGAGCAGGATGTCAGTCAAAGTAATTTACCTATCACTTTATTAGGTGATGAAGATGGGGCAGGATTTGGTTTTGCAGACAGTGAAGTATATAAATTTGGTTATCAATTTAAACTTGATGCCTTACCTAGTTGGACATGGCGGGTAGGATATGCTTATCAAGATCAAATTATTCCATCAACGGGTACTTTATTTCCTATTGTAGCACCTGCAACGATTCAACATCATTATACTTTTGGTTTTAGTAAACAACTGACTAAAATGTATGAAGTAAATATGAATGCCTTGTATACCGGTAAAGAATATGTGCGTGGCACACGGGAATCAGAAGGGGTAGATATTTATTTGGAAGAATATGGTTTAGAGTTTGGTATAGGGGTTAATTTTTAATCAGTAACCATCAATGCAGTATTAGTCAGGGCAAACTTTAAAGTAGGCTAATATTGCAATACAATAGATAAAACATAATTATAAAAACAATATAACACTTTATTTTCTTTAAAATACTGGTGGCAATAAGTAGTGTTTATTTTTGTCTGTGCTTGTGTGTGAAGGATATAAAGCAGTTAAAAACGCAGTGAGTGTAGGGGAAAATGGAGAAGCAGAATTTAACAACCGTGGCGTTACTTGAAGGGAATGAACTACGTTACTTTGATGATATTCAACTTCAAGATACCTTACCTGATATATTACGACGTGCAGCTTTTTCTGCACCAGATAAAGGTATTTTATTTATTGCCGACAGTGGTACTGAAATATGGATGAATTATTCTGAACTCTATCTGGAAGCACAAAATGGTTTAGCTAATTTACAAAATCGGGGGGTAAGACCTGGAGACAAGCTCATTATTCAGGTTACTGATAAACGGGAATTTTTAATTACCTACTGGGCTTGTTTATTGGGGGGGATTATTCCTGCTCCGCTGGCTGCAACCCTTTCTTTAGATCCTAACAAAGCAACCTTTGAAAAGCTTATTTATATCTGGATGTTGCTCGATAAACCCTTAATCGTTACTGATTATATTCCTAAGCATTTACAAAAAGCCTTAACAGATAATGATGAACAGGGCGTACAACAATTATTAGCATTAGGAGCGAGTAATTTACGGGTTATTTTAGCAGAAAGTATACAAACTGAAGCTGATGAGGAAGCAGTGCTACATACACCGAATGCGGATGATATTGCTTTTTTACAGTTTACCTCTGGCAGTACCGGACAGCCAAAAGGGGTAATGTTAAGCCATGCTAATTTGATTGCTAATATGCATAGTATTGTGCAAGGCGGAGGCTATGGGCGTGATGAACGGGCATTTAGCTGGATGCCTTTTTACCATGATATGGGATTAATTGGTTCACATCTTGCGCCATTATTAGCATTAATGTCGAGCTATCAAATGTCGTCCTTTAGCTTTATTAAAAGACCTGTACTCTGGTTAGAAAAAATTCATCAACATCGGATTAGTATCACAGCCTCCCCTAATTTTGGCTATCAGCGTATTTTGGAAAAAGTAACGGATGAGCAATTACAGCAATTAGATTTAAGTTGTGTGCAGCGTATTTTTAATGGAGCAGAACCTATTTCTGTTGCAGTAATGAATACTTTTACCACCCGTTTATCTACTCATGCACAACTTAATCCGCAAGCAATGTGTCCTGTATATGGTATGGCAGAAGCCTGTTTAGGGGTAAGTAGTACGCCTGAAAAAGAAACAATGCGCTATATTGCTGTTAGTCGTTCTTGTCTGTCTTTATCAAAAACGGTTGAAGTAATAGATAAAAAAGATACCGATGCGGTATTGTTTGCTTCAGAAGGAAAGTTGCTCAATGGAATACAATTACGCATTGTAGATGATAATGAGGAGCTATTACAAGTAGGGCAGGTAGGTAATATACAAATTGCCGGACCGAATATGACAACAGGATATTACCATAATAGTGAGGCAACTGCCGCTTTATTATCAGGTAAATGGCGGCGTACTGGCGATTTAGGTTTTGTTCTTGATGGCTATTTATATATTACTGGGCGTGCAAAAGATATTATTTTTATCGGTGGACAAAATTTTTATGCCCATGATTTAGAACATATTGCTATGTCTATTGAGGGAGTAGGAAATGTTGCTATTATTGGACATCAAGATCAAGATACCGGTTTAGAACAAGTTGTTGCTTTTATTGCTATAGATGCACGGTATCTTCGTCAGAAAACAGATAAAGAACAAGCTAAACAACAATTATTAGCTAAAATCCGGGATAATATTAATCAATATTTTGGTTTTTCTCCTGATTTGATAGTAGTGGTAAAAAACAATGAAATACCCCGTACGACTAGCGGTAAAATACAACGCTATCGCTTATTAGATGATTTTAAACAAGGTAAATTTGCCGATAGAGTGATCGTTGCCAGTGAGCTATTAGGTACTGAAGCAGTAGTCAGGACAGAAGCTGTAAGTGTCCCAACTCGTGAAAAATTAGTTGATTTAATTCGTCAAGGTTGGTCTGAAGTCTTACGTTTACCTGCTGAACGTATAGGTTTGGATGATTCTTTTTTTCAATTAGGAGGCACTTCTATTAAAGCAGTGGAAGTGATTGCTTTAGCTGAAGCCTATACGCATTGCTCTATTCCACAACATGCTTTTACTGATTTTAATACTATCAATGGTATTGTTGATTACATTATAGAAACAGAGCAAAGTAGTCGCTTGAGTGCAAGGGTATCCTCTTTGCTTAATACTGCTAAGAGAAAGGAAGATAAATCCGGTGTGACGTTAGCAAATAGCAAAGAAAGTAAGCCGATAATGGATAAACAAGCAGAAACAACAAATAATACAGATGATATTGCAATTATTGGTATGAGTTGTCGCTTTCCTGGTGCATATAATATTCGTCGTTTTTGGGAGGTTTTATCTGAAGGGCATGACTGTATTACTGAAATTCCTGAAGATCGTTGGTCGATAGATGATCTATATGAACCTGAAAGTGTACAAGAAAATAAAAGCCAATCAAAATGGGGAGGCTTTATTGAGGATATTCGTTATTTTGATGCGGAATTTTTTAATATCCATGAAGATGAAGCAGAACAGATGGATCCACAGCAACGCTTATTTTTGGAAATTGCCTGGTTGGCATTAGAAAATGCAGGCTATGCCAAAACTAAAAATAGCCATATAGGCGTATTTGTGGGGGCAGGATTTAATGGCTATATCGAAAATTTTATTAATCGTTTTGATGTAGTGAATTTACATGAAAGCACTATTACTGGTAACTTATTGAATATGGTAGCTGCTCGGGTATCGCATACCTTTAATTTAACAGGACCTGCATTAACAGTCGATACAGCGTGTTCTTCTTCATTAGTTGCTGTACATTTAGCACGTCAGAGTATTTTACGAGGTGAGTGTGAGATGGCACTTGCTGGGGGGATACAATTAAACCTTACTGCTGCCCCATATATTTTATTTAGTCAGGCTGGTGCATTATCTATGGATGGGCATTGTCATGCTTTTTCCGAACATGCTAATGGTTTTGTTCCCGGAGAAGGAGCAGGGGCAGTAGTATTAAAATCTTATCAAAAAGCCCTCGCTGATGGTGATCGTATTTATGCAGTGATTAAAGGTTCTGCTATGAATAATGATGGGCATTCTCTGGGAATTATGGCACCTAATCCACAAGGACAAGAACAGGTTATTCGTCAGGCTTATCAAAATAGTCAGATAGATCCGAAAACGGTTTCCTATATTGAAGCACACGGGGTGGGTACACC
The DNA here is from genome assembly GCA_026994225.1 of Gammaproteobacteria bacterium. Classification (GTDB taxonomy): domain Bacteria; phylum Pseudomonadota; class Gammaproteobacteria; order GRL18; family GRL18; genus JALWRI01. Next base: position 9,257 of record JALWRI010000122.1, read on the forward strand.
TATTAGTGATATGGTGGAAGTTAAATCTTTAGCAACCGTATTTAATGAAGCAGGCACGCAGCATGGGCAATGTGCATTAGGTTCGGTAAAAACGAATATTGGGCATTTACTTTCCGCATCAGGTATTGCAGCACTGATTAAAACTATTTTAGCAATGGAACATCAGCAAATTCCAGCGAGTTTACATTGTCGGGAAGAAAAAAAGACATTACGTATAGATAAGACAGCCTTTTACATCAACAAGCAGCTAAAAAACTGGGATAGCATTTATGATAAACGCAGAGCAGCGGTACATTCGTTTGGTTTTGGAGGTACTAATTGCCATCTGATTTTAGAAGAAGCAAGTAAACCGGAAACGTTGGATACTTCAAGCTCTAATCTTTATCAAATTGTTACTTTTTCGGCACATCATGCTGATGCGTTTGCAAAAGAAATATCTAATTTACGAATGTATTTACGTAATCACCATGAAGATACGCAGTTAATTGATATTTGTTATACCCAAAATGCTAAACGTAGTCATTTTTGGGAATATAGAGCTGCATTTATTACCAATTCAGTACCTCACTTACGTTTATTATTATCTCAATTTAATTGCGATAGCGTAAAAAACAATTGGACAGGAAAGGAAATTTTATTTGCAGAGCAGCAACAAAAGCCGGCTAAACAGCAGCGTGCAGTAGTGTTTATGTGTAGTGGTGAGGGATCACAATTTACACAGATGGGACGTGTATTTTATATGATGGAGCCGGTATTTCGTGATGCGATAGAAGAATGTCAAAAAAGTTTACAACAACAGGCTATCGCTATAGATTTATGCTATTTATTAACAGAAGCGCAAGAAGATGAACGGATTTATCAAACGGAAATTGCAGATTTGTTAATTTTTGTAATGGATTATGCCTTAGCTAAAATGTGGGTGAATTGGGGTGTTATGCCAGAGGTATTAATCGGTTATGGATTAGGAGAGTATGTTGCACTTTGTTTAGCAGGTGGTATTTCGTTGGAACAGGGATTAGCTTTAGTCTATCAACGGGGTAAATTATTAGCCGCTAGAGCCAGTAATAGTTTACGTATTTATGCCCATCAGGATGCCTGGCAACAGATGCTAACCGATAACATGTTGATTAGTGCCTATCACAGTGATACGGATTATGTGGTAACAGCGAACGATGCACAAATAATAGGACAATTACAGCAGCAATTAGAGCAGGCTAATATTGATAGTGCATTTTTATGTAATGCACATTTACCCTATGCTAATCAACACAGTATTGATATGCAAGGCTTTCAGGATATAGTGGCTAATATTTCCTTTAATCCTTTGTCTATCCCCGTGATGTCAAGTGTTTCAGGGGAACTATTAACCACTATAGACGGTGATTACTTATTACGGCATTTACAACAAGCTATTCAATGGCAACCAATGATAGAGCAATTAACAGCACAGCATTATGTTAATTTTCTGGAAGTAGGATGTGGGGCGCAATTAGCCGAAATAACGGCTGTTTTATTGCCAACAGAAAGTTGGGCAGGATCTACCATGCCAGCTCATGATTGGTTACGTAGTATGACGATTCATCGCCTTAAAGACCGGCGAAATCAAAAACCAGATAGTGAAAAAGTCACTTATGAGCGTCGTCAACAGCGTGATAATACAGCAACAGATGTGCCTTATCATCTGTATTTGCAACGCAAGCAACGCCAGCATCTTATTCAGCATTTAGGGGGTTTATATGTTCGGGGTGTCAATATTGATTGGGAAAATTGTTTTTATAGACAATGTCAACCTTTAGAAAATAATCAAACCTTACCTAAACAACAGATGTCAGAAGAAAGTGTGACAACTCCTGTAAATGGACGTTTAATTAATATTCCTACCTATCCATTCCAACGTAAAGTGGCATGGGTTAAAGCACAAGGAGAACAGCAACGGGGTTTCAAACGTCAGCAACAAGGTCTGCAACAAACAGGATTAGGGCGTTATAGTATTACGCCTGGGGATCATTTATTTGGTACGTCTGTTACTGCACAATGTGCCTTACTGTATCAAGCCTATCAGGATGCGTATGGAAATACGCCTAATTTATTGGAAAAAATACATTTTATTCGAGAGATTGATCCACAACGTGCAATAGATATTATATTTTTACAAGGCAAGTCAGAATTTGCATTATTATCTGAAAATGGGAACTATCCAGAAGCAAGTTATACTCAAGGTGGTATTGAAAATATTGAGTTACTTGATACAGAACCTTTACGTCTTAGTGTGTTACAACAGGGAATGCAAGTGGATAATCAGAATTTAGTTAGCAGCCATGCAGCGGTTGAGCAACAACAATTATTTACTACAGACAGCGCAATATTACTACATGTTACACATCAGGTTGATGCAGAATGTATTTTTTCAACCTCTTTATTTAGCACTGCATTACAATGTATAGCGTATATTCCCCAGCTTGCTGGCTATCAGTTAAATATTTCCAAAATTCATAAAATTACGCATTATCATTCATTATGTATGCAAAGTGCATGGATATATATTGAATTATTAGAAGATGAAACAAGTCGTTGTCATATCAGTATTGCTGATGAGCTTGGGCAGTTAAGTATGTATCTGGAAAGTTGTTATATACAAAAACAACATAAAACCGTTAGCACTGATAGTCTCCCGAAAACAGCTAATAGCAGCTATAGTTTAGACGATTATTTGCTATTGCTGGCAGCAAAAAATTTACAATGCAAGCCGGTAGATATTGATCCTGAGGCAAGTTTTTTAGATATGGGAGCAAATTCAGTAATGGCATTAAATTTGGTGAAGGAATTAGAACAAACTTTAGAGGTAGAACTTTCACCCACATTATTATTTGAGTTTCCGACATTAAGCGCATTAAAAGATTATTTAATGGCAACCTTACCAACAGATAAACAGCATATCAATATTAATAGCGATGATATGCAGGTTAAGGAGAGAGAAGAGCGTATTACTCATATTGACTCACCAATAGCAGCAGATATGCCACACCCTACTTCGAGCAGTATTGCTGCAACAACTGCTGTATCGCCTATTGATACTGGTATGGATGATAGCAAACAGCAAACATTAGATATATTGCAAGCGACGATTACACAACAAAGACAAGATCAAATGCTATTGTTTGAAAAACAATTAGAAGCGATTAAAACTGTTGCCCAGCAACCACCTGCTACAATGATGCGTCCTGCTGTACAGCAATTATCAAAAGAAGACGTATTACCTGTATTACAGGAGTATTGCGCTGAACAATTAGGATGTAGTGTGGAACAAATTAATCTAACTATGAGTTGGATGGAGCAAGGAGGCGACTCTATTCAGGCAATACAGATTATTAATAAAATGGCACAGCAATACGGCATAACGTTAAGTAAAACGTTATTTTTTGATTATCCTAGTTTAATGGCTGTTGCTCATGCAATAGAGCAATATGTAATTCATTAATTTCCAATTTATAAGGACGCATAAATGAATGATTCAAGATCGTATCAGCAAATTTTAACAGAATGCGCTTATAATTTGGATGAGGTTGCAGCAGAGCAAATAGCTTTTGATGTGAGTACCGATGCCTGGAATAAATTAGCATCAGATGTTATTTTTCAGCGACAAAAAGCACTGCAAGAAAAGTATGATGATAACTGTTGTACACCCGAACAAGTTTTTCCTTTTAAATATTTTCTTTTGCTTTCTCAAGGGCGTTATGCTGAATCATTGCTGTATTCATTATGGCAAGGCAGTGATCATTATGTAGCAGAAAATATTGTCTTTCCTTCTACTCGTTATCATCAGTATCATGCAGGCTTATTACCCTTAGAGCTCCCCGATCAAACACTGTTTAAAGCCAATGCTATCTTTGCCGGTAATATTGATATGCAGGCATTAACAGCGGCCTGTGCAGAAAAAAATCTAGCAGCAGTATGTATAGAAGCGATTAATAATGCAGCAGGAGGGGCTGGGGTATCTATGCAAAATATACAAGCGGTGAAAGCACTTTGTCAGAAAAAAAATATTCCCCTGATATTAGATGCTTCTCGTGTTGTAAGTAATGCGGTATTAATTAAAAAATATGAACAAGGCTATGGGGTCAAAACGCTTTGGCATATTGTACGGGAATTTTGCAGTTATGCTGATGCCGTAATGATTAGTTTGAGTAAGGAATTTGCTATTAATAAAGGGGCAATAATTGCATGTAATAATAGTGATTGGTATCAACAATTAAAACAAAAAGTGCATTATTATGGTAGTGGTTTGTCGCTGTTAGATAAAAAAATGATACATCTGGCATTAGCAAATCAAACATACATAGAAACGGCAGTCATTAAACGTCAGGAACAAATTGTCTGGTTATCTCATTATTTACAAAAAGCAAACATTCCAGTATTAGCTTATAGTGGTATTAGTCATTGTATCTTGTTTGATTTGCAAGAATTTATGGCAATAGAACAATATCAATATCCAGAACAAGCCTTTTTACAATGTCTTTATCAATATACGGGTATTCGTTTATCCACACAGGTACGTAGTGCAAATAAGTTGTTTCAGCCAACACGTATGGTACGGCTGGTTTTAATGATTGCCTATCCACAAGAAGATCTGGTTATCCTTGCAGAACGACTTAAAAAGGTATTGCTGGATATTCTCGATAATCGTATTGAGATAAAGGATTTACGTAAAGATACAACCTTTAGCTTTCCGACTTATCAACAAATATCATTAGAGAAAAAAGTGACTATTTCCTCATCACAACGGCGGTTATGGTTACTAGATAAAATTGAACCAGAAAATCGTGCATACAACATTTGTATGGTCCTGGAATTACAAGGTCTGGTTGATGTAGCACGTTTAAAATATGCCTTACATAAAGTAATACAACGCCATGATGTATTACGTGCTTATTTTAAAGAAAATCGTAATACGCAAACGGTGATGCAGCATATTCGCAGTACCTTGAATTTTCATCTTCAACCAGAGTCTTTATTAGATTTATCTAAGGCTGATCAATATGCCTATCTACAAGAAAAATATTTACACACAGTACAGAGCAAATTTGATTTGCAAAATTCGGCATTAGTGCATTTTCAGTTGTTTGCTTTAGCAGCAGATCAGTTCGTTTTATTTGTTGCCATACATCATAGTATTACTGATGGTTGGTCTTTAGGTTTGTTTGTCAAAGAGATGATGCATTATTATTTACAACCAGATAAAGCATTAGTGAATTTGCCAATACAATATGCAGATTATGCCCGTCAGCAAGAACAATGGATAAAGTCTGAAAAAGCACAAAAAATGTTGGCATATTGGCAACAAACATTGACGGATTTGCCACCTGTTTTGATGTTGCCAACCGATAAGCCTCGCCGACAAGTGCAATCTACACGGGGCGCACGTTTATATCGGCAATTTCCAGCAACATTAACGCAGCAACTCAATCAATATGCTCAACAACAACAAGTGACTTTATTTATGTTATTGTTGTCAGCATTTAAGGTATTATTACTACGTTATACCGAGCAAGAGGATATTCTTGTTGGCTCTCCTGTCGCTAATCGTACCAGTAATAATACCCAGGATTTAATGGGATTTTTTGTTAATACCTTAGTATTGCGTACACAATTAGACAGCAAGGCGGATTTTTTAGAGGTTTTGAAAAAAGTCAAAGCAAGCACCTTAGGTGCGTATAAACATCAAGCCTATCCCTTTGAGTCTTTAGTGGAAATAATCAACCCTGAACGTAGTTTAGGACATAGCCCTTTTTTTCAGGTGATGTTTACTTTTCAGAATTTTCCTCTGCCTGCAATACAGTCAGAGACATTATCTGTACACCCTGTCAATCTATCTCAACCTGATAATAAAACATTAGCATGGGTAGGTAATGATACTCATACTGCCATGTTTGATTTAACCCTGGAAATTACTGAACGTCCAGAGGGATTAGTTGCAGCCTTAGAATATAATACTGATCTTTTTGAACAAACAAGTATTGCTCGTATGTTTGAGCATTTACAACGAATACTTAAAACGGTGTTATTACAGCCAGAGATACCGATACAACATATTCCTTTGATCACCGAGGAAGAACAACAATTATTACAACAATGGAATGATACCGAAAAAGATTTTTTTCTGGATAATAAGGTCAATAGTGTACAACAATTATTTGAGCAACAAGTAGAGGCCACACCGAATGCGATTGCATTGCAATGGCAACAACAAGGTAAAAAGAATACGCTCAGTTATCAACAGTTAAATACGGCAGCTAATCAGTTAGCACATTATTTACAATCTTTGGAAATTAAAGAAAATAGTTTAATTGCAGTATGTTTAGAACGTAGTGCAAACATTGTTATCACTATCTTGGCAATATTAAAAACAGGTTCAGCATACGTGCCTTTAGACCCCTCTTATCCTCATTCTCGTCTAGCATGGATTATACAAGATAGTGAAGCAGAGATATTAATCACTGAAACTGCCCTGACAAGCATTGTCGAATCTTTAGCCATCACTTATTTACTTTATTTGGATCAATTAGCTGATACCTTGTCAGCATATCGCACCGATAATGTGGATATAGCCATTAATCCAGAACAGTTGATTTATGTTATTTATACCTCAGGTTCAACGGGAAAACCAAAAGGAACGGCTGTACCCCATAGAGGATTTTTAAATTTATTATGTTGGTTTAGAGAAGACTACGCATTTGATGAGAACGATAGCAATATTTTACTGACAGCGATTGGTTTTGATTTAACGCAAAAAAATATTTTTGCTCCTCTCTTAACGGGGGGGCAATTATTTATTCCTCGATGGCAACATTATGATCCGGCTCAAATAGTAAACTGGATTAAAGAATATAATATTACCTGGTTTAATGCCACTCCAAGTATGCTTGATGCACTATTGCAACGAGCTAAAATGACTGACGATTATGCAGCGTTGGCATCATTACGGTATGTATTTTTAGGAGGAGAAACACTTAATATAGAGGTCTTTGCTGATTGGTTAGATCATCCTCTATGCCAGGCAAAAATAGTCAATATGTATGGCCCAACTGAAGCAAGTGATATTACTACTGCCATTACCGTACAAAACAATGAGCAAGAACGCCTATCTGGGGTGAGTATTGGTAAGCCTATCAGTAATGTCAGTTGTTATGTAGTAGATAAACATTTACAAGCTGTTTTTATAGGAGGAATAGGGGAATTATGTGTTGGAGGGAAAGGCATAGCTAAAGGTTATTTAAACCAACCACTATTAACAGCAGAAAAATTTATCCCTGATCCCTTTAGCAATAAAAAAGACGCTGTGATGTATCGTACTGGCGATTTAGTGCGTTGGAATCATCAGGGTGAATTAATGTTTATGGGACGCATTGATCATCAGGTGAAAATACGTGGTTTCAGAATTGAATTAGGCGAAATTGAAGCGCAGTTGCGTCTACAAGATAAGGTAAATGATGCCTTAGTGTGTACTTATCAAGATGCAGATAAACCGGTGCAATTATGTGCCTATATACAACCTGAGGGGATAATAGATAATACGGCCAGGCAAGTGTTACAAGAACAGTTACAGCAAGCCTTACAGGCAGAATTACCCGATTATATGATTCCTTCCTGGTTTGTTATTATCGATCATTTTCCACTGAATGCACATGGCAAAGTAGATAGAAAAGCCTTACCCAGACCTGATACAGACGTTGAGGCAAGGATCGCTCCCAGCACGCATACAGAAGAAATTTTAGTAGCAATTTGGAGTGAAGTATTAAAACGAGAAAATATAGGGGTGAGTGATAACTTTTTTTCACTCGGTGGGCATTCACTCTTAATTAGCCAGGTAGCTAATCGTATTTATCAGCGTTTTGCTTTAGAAGTGGCATTAAGGGTCTTGTTTGAATTACCAACAATTGTTGCTTTAGCCAGACATATTGATACTTTATTGGAAAATGCAGGGGAGCTAACAATAGATCTGGAACATTTGGCAAACTTGGATCAATCCCAACCCCATACTAATATTCCGGTGATTGATCGATCACAAAACATAGCCTTATCCTATGCCCAACAGCGTTTATGGTTTATAGAACAAATGCAACCAGGGAATGCTTGGTATAATATGCCAGCGTGTTTTGTATTACAAGGAGAGCTGAATATTACGGCATTACAGCAGGCTTTTCAAGCGTTAATGATGCGCCATGAAATATTACGATCTCGATTTTGTGAGCATCATGGGCAAGCGCAATTAAAGTTTGTGGATAATGCAAAGGATTTTGATCTAGGTTATGAAGATTGTTCGCACCTTTCAACAGTACAACAACAAGCAGTATTAGAACAAATACAACAGCAGCAAGTTAGCACCGGTTTTGATTTAGCACATACATCGCCATTGCGTACCCGATTAATACAATTGGCACCTGAAAAATATCAGTTATTTGCAACGCTTCATCATATTGTTGCTGATGGTTGGTCAGTGAATATTTTATTAGATGAAATACACGTTTTATACCAAGCCTTTGATAATGATCAACAGGTTGATTTAGCCCCGTTAACAATACAATATGCTGATTTTGCGCAGTGGCAAAAAGACCTGTTAGCGGGGGAGCGTTTAGAAAAACAATGTCAATATTGGCAACAAAAATTATGCGATGTGGAAATATTAGAATTACCTACTGATTATCCACGCCCTGCTAGTCAAAGTTTTCATGGCGCACATATTTCTTTTAGTTTCGATGCAAGTATCAGTATAGGATTATTAGCGTTAGCAAAGCAAAGTCAATGTACTCTCTTTATGTTATTACTGGCAGCCTATAAAACGCTATTATTTCGTTATACGGAACAAACAGATATTTGTGTCGGCACACCGGTTGCAGGTAGAACACATCAAGATACCGAAGCCTTAATCGGTTTTTTTATTAATAGTTTAGCCATTCGTGATACCTTGCAGGCAGATATGCCGTTTATACAGTTATTACAACAACTGCGTGAAACAACCCTCGATGCTTTTGCACATCAAGATGTACCATTTGAAAAATTACTAGATGAGTTAGGTATAGAACGGGATATGAGTTATAGCCCGATATTTCAGGTCATGTTTAATTTACATGCTCTACATATTCCTGATCGTCCGTTATCGGAAAAACTACAATTACATACTTTAGAAGTTGAAACAGGGGTGGCTAAGTTTGATTGGATAGTAGAGATAGATAAAGCCAGTGTAGAAACGGGGCAAGCCTTACAAGGGCGGATAGAATATAATACAGATATCTTTAGTGTTCAACGTATGCAACGCTTTATCCAACATTTTGAATGTTTGTTACAAGGTGTGATTGCTAATCCAGAGACTGTTTTGGGGCAATTACCCTTATTACCTGAACAAGAATATAATCAGCTTATTTACGATTGGAATGATACCTCAACAGATATACCTTCTGAATTAGCATTTCAGCAATTTCAGTTATTAGCGCAAACCCAGCCAGATAGTCCGGCATTAATATGGCAACAACAACAGATCAGTTATGGTGCATTAAATCAACGAGCTAATCAATTAGCGCATTATTTATTGGCACATTATGGGGTTTTAACAGAAGCGATTATTGCTTTATTATTTCAACCAGGAATAGATTTATTTGTAGCATTATTAGCGGTAGCTAAATCAGGAGCAAGTTATTTAGCCCTTGATCCACAAGTGCCAAAACAGCGTTTAAATTTTATGCTCAAAGATAGTAGCAGTAAAATACTCTTATGTAATGATCAGCAATTTGATGATTTTAATGCATTGTTAGATGTGATAAACCTTAGCCAATCAGCAGATGTTATCACTCAACAAGTGCAAGACAATCCAGATACGGATGTCAGTTGTGAAAATAGAGCGTATGTGATTTATACCTCAGGTTCAAGCGGCACACCTAAAGGGGTGGAAATTACCCAAGCAAATTTAAGGCATTTTGCTAGCAGTTTTGCACAACAATATCGGTTGGATAAAAACGTGCGTATGACGCAAATAGCCAGTTTTGCATTTGATGCGTCAGTACTGGAAATTTGGCCTGTCTGGGTATCTGGAGGATGTCTATATCCTGTACCTAAAGATATACTCCTTGACACAGAGGCATTATATCAATGGTTAAATCGTCATCAAATCAGTCATAGTTTTTTAACCACTGCAATGGTAGATAACTTCTTACAATTACCTATATGGGAACAATCACCACAAGAAAGTAGTTTGCGGATATTGCACACAGGTGGAGAAAAACTGACCGTGCGACCCAAACCCTATCATCCTTTTCAATTAATTAATCATTATGGCCCTACAGAGGCTACGGTATTATGTACTTCTGAAAAAGTGAGTAATACCGATACGGATGCCTCGCCTGGTATTGGTAAGCCAGTCGCTAATACGCATATTTATATTTTAGATAAACAACAACAAGCGATGCCAATAGGTGTTGCCGGAGAGTTATATATTGCTGGTGCAGGGGTGGGCAGGGGTTATTTGAACCGTGCTGAATTAACTGCAAAGGCCTTTCTCACTAATCCTTTTAGTAACCATAGCGATAGCCACAGGATGTATCGCAGTGGAGATAAAGTGCGTTGGTTAGAAAATGGTACCTTAGAATATATATCCCGTATGGATGATCAAATTAAATTACGGGGTTTTAGAATTGAATTAGGAGAAATTGAAAGTGTTTTATGTCAAGCACAAGGTGTCCAAGATGCAATTGTATTATTACGTGAAGATAGCCCTGGGAAGAAGCGTTTAGTTGCCTATTTATTACCGGAAACAGGAGAAATACTGGAAATTGCCCTATTGCGTCCTTTTTTACAAAAACGCTTGGCAGAATATATGTTGCCGGCTGCTTTTGTGGTGTTAGAACGTATACCTTTAACCAGTAATGGAAAAATTAATAAACGTGCCTTACCCATTCCTGAACAGGCAAATAAACTCGCAGATGATGTAGCACAGCCTCGTACTCCATTAGAAACTGATATACGTGAAATCTGGGCAGAGGTATTAGGCTTAGATAGCCAAAGCATTGGTATTACAGATAATTTCTTTTATCTAGGAGGGCATTCTTTACTTGCTACACAAGTGATTGCTCGTATTCGGGAGGTGTTACAAACTGAAATTGAATTACGTTGGTTATTTGAAACACCGAGTATTGGTGCTTTAGCAGAAAAAATGACACAGCAGCAAATGCAGCAACAAATGCCAATTCCGGTGCGAGAAGAAGCAGCGATCATCCCTTTATCTTATGCCCAGCAACGGTTATGGATTTTAGAGCAATATCAACCTGATACGGCATTATATAATATTGCAGCAAGCGTGCATTTTGAGGGGCATCTGGATGCCGAATTATTACGCCAATCCTTTACTGAGTTAGTACAGCGGCATAGTATTTTGCGTACCCGTTTTATTGCTGATGATAGCGGGCAAGTAACACAACAAATTCAAGTATTGCGACGTTGGGAATTATTACAGTTAGATTGGCAAGCATTAACTCCTACCACACAGCAAGAACATTTACAGCAATTAGCACAACAAGAAGCCTGCTATCGTTTTGATCTGCAACAAGATAATTTATTGCGTACTAGCCTGGTACAACTGAATGCCCAACAATCCGTATTATTATTGTGTATCCATCATATTATTGCCGATGGTTGGTCAATGGGAGTATTAGTACAGGAATTAGCAACGATCTATCATGCTTTTAGTCAAGGAAAAACGATAGATTTACCAGAATTGGCCATTCAATATGCAGATTTTTCGTGTTGGCAACGTCATTATTTGCAAGGAGATATACTAGATCAGCACATTCAATATTGGACACAGCAATTAAAAGAAGTACCGATCCTGGAATTAGCCTATGATTTCCCTCGTCCACCAGTGCAAACCTTGAACGGACAACAATACACTTTTGTGGTAGCAGCAGAACAATTAAATGTATTAAAAAATTTCGCACAACAACAAGGTATTACCTTGTTTATGTTATTACTTGCTGCTTGGAGTATTATTTTATCCCGCTATAGTGGACAACAGGATTTTTGTATTGGTTCACCGGTTGCAAATCGAGGACGACGAGAATTAGAATGTTTAATTGGTTTTTTTGTGAATACTTTAGTGTTACGTTGTCGCATCGACCCCTGGCAAAGTGTAGAGGATTTTTTGGCAGAAATAAAAGCAACGACACTGGCAGCATACACACATCAAGATGCCCCCTTTGAACAGGTAGTAGATGCCTTACAGTTAGAGCGTAATCTAACCTATCCACCGTTATTTCAAGTAATGTTGTCGTTACAAAATACACCGGTACAAACTATTCAACTACCTGATATTACTATGCGTACAGAAGGTATTGATATAGGTTTAGCAAAATTTGATTTGAATTTGGATTTTGTAGAAAAACAAGGGCAGTTATGTGGTAATCTGGAATTTAATACTGATCTGTTTTTGCTCGAAAGCATACAAGCAATGGTAGATAATTTATTACGCTTATTGCATATATTGCCTACTATGAGTGATAAAGCAATTGAGCAGTTATCCTTGTTATCCGACACAGAACAACAGCATTTATTCGCATTAGCTCAAGGTTCGCAAACAACGCTAACGACAGCAAGTATTATTGAGCAATTTGAACAGCAAGTAGCAGCTACGCCCGCAGCGATTGCAGTAATAGATGAACAACAGCATAGTAGCTATCAACAATTAAATCAAAAGGCTAATCAACTTGCTTATTATTTACAACAACAAGGTATTCAAGCAGGGGATAAAGTAGCTGTATGTTTACCTCGTAAAGGTATTTTATTAGAGGCTATCTTAGCCATTTTAAAAACAGGTGCAGCCTATGTACCGATGGATCCTTCTTATCCAGTGGAACGTTTAGTTTATATTTATCAAAATAGCCAGGCAAAATTATTACTCACTGAAACAGCGATGCAAGCCTTTACAAAAATAGAGACCGATTGCTGTTATCTGGATACCTTAAATACAGATACCTTCAGTAAAGAAAATCTGGCACTAGAGTATGATATAGATAATTTGTTTTATATGATTTATACCTCAGGTTCAACCGGACAACCAAAGGGGACATTATTAGCACAACGGGGATTTATCAATTTATTATCCTGGTATACGCAGCATTTTCAGATAGGGGTACAGGATAAAAATTGCTTGGTCAGTGCCATCGGTTTTGATTTAACGCAAAAAAATCTCTTTGCGACATTACTAACAGGGGGGGTGTTAGTATTGCCTACAATGCACTTATTTGATCCTGCACATCTGTTAGCTATATTGCAACAACATCAAATCAGCATAATAAATAGTACACCCAGTATTTTTGATAGTTTACTCGAATACGCAAAAGTGAGTGAAAATTATTCCGCATTGGCAACCTTGCGCTACGTATTTTTAGGGGGTGAACCTGTGCATTTGCGGCATTATCAACAATGGCAAGCACATTCACCAAGCTCGACACAACTGGTTAATACCTATGGCCCTACAGAATGTACGGATGTGGTAGCCTATTATATTATTCCTTCTGATTATCCACTTGAACGAGCTATTCCTTTGGGTCATGCTATTGATAATATGCAACTATATATTATGGATAAAGAGGCAAATATACTGCCTCAGGGTGCAAAAGGAGAAATTGTTATTGCAGGGATAGGAGTAGGGCAAGGCTATCTGGAAGATCCAAATGATCCAGAACAACTATTGCAACAACTTAATCAGGAAAAATTTAATACGATAGTGCTTAATCAGCAAAGCTGCCGTATTTATCGTACTGGTGATTGGGGACGATATAATCGAGATGGACAATTAGAATTTTTAGGACGTATGGATCAGCAGATCAAATTACGGGGTTTTAGAATAGAATTAGGGGAAATTGAATTTGCATTACAAGCCCATCCTGCGATACAAGAAGCGGTAGTATTAATTATAGGAGAACAAGATAACGCCCGTTTAATTGCCTGGATACATACCCAAGAAAAGATACCCAAGAGTGAATTAAAACGGTTTTTAGAAAAATATTTACCCGCTTATATGTTACCGCATGATATGGTATTGATGTCTACGTTTCCGTTAACAGCAAACGGTAAAGTAGATAAAAATGCCTTACCCTTACCAGATAGAGATATTGCAAAAGAAAATTATGTTGCCCCTGCCAATGCACTAGAAGAAGAATTAGTAGCAATGTGGCAAGAGGTATTAAAAATAGAACACAAGATAAGTGTAGAGGATGATTTTTTTGCTTTAGGGGGAAATTCTTTGTTAGCAACACAAATTGTGGCAAAAGTTCGTTCACAGTATCAAATAGAATTAGCATTGCGAGCATTATTTGAGACACCAACGATCATTGCCTTGGCAAAGTATATTCATACAGCAAAAGAAAGTGGTGCAATACTACAAGAAACGGTTATCACAGCACGTTCAAGAAATAATGACAATAATAATACTACATCAAACATAATAGTGGATGATGTGGATGAGGATGAAGAGGAATTTGAAATATGAGCAACGTACAAACACTAATAAAACGCCTGTCTGAAAGAGGCGTACGTTTGTCCGTAGTTGATGGCGAACGATTAAAAATTCGTGCTGGTAAAGGAGTGCTCGATGGTGAATTACGTCAAGCCCTTGTGGATAATAAACAGGCCATTATTGATGCCTTAATTGCCCAGGAGTTACAAAAAGAACTGGCGGTTTCCTTTGCACAACAACGGTTGTGGTTTTTAGAACAATTAGAACCAGATACTGCATTGTATAATATTCCTGCGGCATTACGTATTGTTGGTCAATTAGATATTACGGTATTAGAAAAAGTTTTTACCGAAGTGGTTAACCGCCATGAGGTGTTGCGTACGACCTTTGTTACTAAAGCAGGTCAGGCAGGGCAAGTTTTTCATGCGAGTATGCCAGTACCATTAGTTATCAAGTCGTTGCGTTCGTTGGCTGGCACGGCACAACAAAAAGAAATAGATAAACGAGCAAAAAAAGAAGCAGCAACTCCTTTTAACCTGGAAACAGGCCCTTTGCTAAGAACAGTTTTATTAGAACTGGGTGAAGAAGAATTTATATTATTATTGACAATGCACCATATCATTTCAGATGGTTGGTCAATGAACGTCTTTATTCGTGAAGTTGTCGCTTTGTATCCGGCATTTTTGGCAGGACAAGCCTCTCCTTTACCTGATCTGCCTATACAATATGCTGATTATGCACAATGGCAACGAGAATGGCTAGAAGAAGGTCATTTACAAAAGCAACTGGACTATTGGTTACCACAATTAGAACATACTGCAGTATTAAATTTAACCGGAGATTATCCACGTCCGGCAATACAAAGTATCAAGGGTAAACACCGTTATTATCAATTAGATGAAACGCTTACACAACAAATAAAGGATTTTAGTCAAGCACATAATGTGACCTTGTTTATGACTTTATTAACGGTGTTCAAAATTTTATTATACCGTTATACAGGACAAGAGGATATTTGTGTTGGTACGCCTGTTGCCGGAAGAAATCGCAGTGAACTAGAAAACCTGATTGGTTTTTTTATTAATTCCTTGGCATTGCGTACGCAGCTAAAAGCAGAATATTCATTCATTGATTTATTACAACAAGTAAAAGAAACAACCTTATCAGCGTATGGGCATCAGGATGTTCCGTTTGAACGTTTAGTCGATGGTTTGGGTTTAGAACGTAATATGAGCCATCCACCACTGTTTCAGGTGATGTTTGTATTACAAAATATACCCTCAGAAGTATTAGAAGTTGCGGGGTTAGCATTTACTCCTTTTGCTGTAGATACGGAAATGGCAAAATTTGATTTAATGTTAGAAGTCAGTGAAAAAGAAAATGGGCTGCAAGTAATGGTGGAATATTGCAGCGATTTATTCCATCCTGAAAGCATTGATAGGTTATTTGGACATTATCAAACATTATTGCAAGCTGTAGTACATAAGCCAGAGCAAAATATTACCCGTATTCCGCTTATGCCTCCTTCTGAACGTAAACAATTATTACAACTTTTAACGCAAAATAAAGTACAAAATGGAGGCGTTTATCTACATCAACGTTTTGAATTACAAGTAGAAAAAACCCCCGATTCGATAGCCTTAGTATATGCGCAAACACATCTTACTTATAGAGAATTAAATATACGTGCCAATCAATTAGCGCATTATTTACGTGATTTAGGCGTTGTACCAGATAATTTAGTAGGTATTTATCTCCCTCGTGGTTTTAATTTAATTGTCGCTATTTTGGCAACCTTAAAGGCAGGCGCAGCGTATGTGCCGATTGATCCGTCTTATCCTGTAGATCGCATTCGGTTTATGCTAGAGGATGCCAAAATTAAAGTCTTATTGAGTGATGAAAAACTAGGCAGTCAGTTACCAACATTAAGTTTACATGTATTACGTATAGATAGAGATTGGCAATATATTGAAAAAGGCCTGGAAGGTCATGCTGAAAATTATAATAAAAAGAACATTGTTAATCGTGCAGATGCCATTAATTTGGCATGGGTCATTTATACTTCAGGTTCGACAGGAAAACCCAAAGGCACTGCGGTCATGCATCAAGGGGTATGGAATATGTTGCATTGGTATACCAATGAATTTTCCATGCAACGCAGTGATAAGATTTTATTGATTAGTTCAGTGGGATTTGATTTAACCCAAAAAAATATTTTTGCTCCGTTGTTGGTGGGGGGGCAACTGGTGTTACCAGATATGGAACGTTTTGATCCATCTCAAGTTGTTGATCTCGTTGAAAATGAACAAATTACCTTATTAAATTGTACGCCGAGTGTTTTTCATACCATTTTGGATGCAACAGAACAAGCGTATATCCGTTTACGTTCATTACGGCATGTCTTTTTAGGGGGAGAAAATATTGTCTTATCCAGTTTACAAGATTGGTTAAGCAGTGAAGATTGTCATGCCCAAATAGTGAATACCTATGGTCCAACAGAATGTACGGATATTGCTGCATTTTATCGTATTAAACAGCCTTTGGAATTATTACAACAAGGGTGTAATGTACCAATAGGGAAAGCCCCACCGAATGTCGAATTATATGTGCTAGATAAAAATTTACAATTATTACCACAAGGCGTGCCAGGAGAATTATGTATTGGGGGAATAGGAGTAGGTAAAGGATATTTGCATAATCTTGCATTAACAGCGGAAAAATTTATCAGTAATCGCTTTAAAATACGTAATACTTTATTACAAGCAACAGGAGAAGAACAAAAATTATATCGGACCGGTGATTGGGTAAGGGTCTTACAAGACGGTAATATTGAATTTTTAGGACGTATTGATTATCAAGTTAAAATTCGTGGCTTTCGGATAGAGCCAGGAGAAATTGAAAATGTTATTGATGAATATGCAGGGATAGAAGAAAGTGTTGTTATTGCTAAAGAAGATCATCGAGGGCATCAGCGTTTATTGGCATATATACTGTTAAGTAGTGCAACAGAGATAGAACATTTAGATATAGAGGCATTGCGGAAATTTTTAAAACAACAGTTACCTGATTATATGCTTCCGGCAGCATTTAAAGTATTGGAGTATTTTCCTTTAACACCTAATGGTAAAGTCGATCGTAATGCCTTGCCCGATATTATTGATGATAATTTGAGTAGTGATAATAAATTTGTTGCTCCACGCAGTGATAAAGAGAAAGATTTAGCTATTATTTGGGCTGAGGTATTGGGCAAGGATAAAGTAGGGGTCTTTGATAATTTCTTTGCATTAGGTGGCGATTCTATTCTTAGTATTCAGGTGATTAGTCGTATTAATCGCTCAGGATACCATGTAAAACCCAAAGACATGTTTGAAAATCAAACGATTGCTGAGTTAGCAAATGTATTGCAAGAAGTAGAAGCTCCACAAGCTGAACAAGGTTTGGTAACGGGTAATATCGATCTCAGTCCAGTACAAATATGGTTTTTTGCACAACATTTTGCACAACCTCATTATTGGAATCAGGCCGTACTACTGACTCCTGGTGTCAAGTTAGAGAAAAAATATCTACAGCGAGCAATAAAAAATATACTGCAACAACATGATGCATTGCGTATTTGCTTTCATCAAGGGCAAGTGATACGCCAATATTATGCCGAAATGCCGAGTGAAATCCCTTTATCCTGGATAGATTTGACAGATATTTCTGGTGTAGAACAAAGTGATGCACTAAAAAAAGAAAGTGAAATACTGCAAGCAAGTTTAGATTTGGAAAAAGGGCCTTTAATACGGGTGGCGGTGTTTGATTTAGGTATACAACAACGGCTTTTAATTGCTGTACATCACTTGGTTATGGATGGTATCTCTTGGCGCATAGTATTAGAAGATTTACAACTTGCTTATCAAGCTCACAGTAAGGGGTTGGCTGTCAATTTAGGGAATAAAACCGTTTCTTTACAAAAATGGCTGAGTGCATTGTATCATTATGCTAATGAGCAGGATTTTAGTGCTGAAATTACGTATTGGAAAGAGACCTTACAATCACCTTGTAAAGCCTTACCCAGAGATAATTGGCAAGCAGATAATACGGTAGCAAGTAGCGTATTATATTCGGTAACATTAAATAGTGATTACACTGAGGCATTATTACAAACTGCATTACAACCCTATCATAATGAAATTAATGATTTATTATTGGCAGCCTTAGCGAAGGCATTGGCAAAATGGTGTGCGTCAGAAAATGTATTGATTGATTTGGAAGGACATGGACGAGAAGAGATTGGGGTAGATTTAGATATTTCTCGTACTGTCGGTTGGTTTACTGCTATTTTCCCAGTCGCATTGTCGATTTTAGAAGATACTGCAGATTTTATTAAAGTGACTAAAGAACGCTTGCGTGCTATTCCGCAAAAAGGGTTATCGTATGGATTATTACGTTATCTCAAAGGTGAAAGAGATTTACAAAAACAAAAGCAAGCAGAATTAGTTTTTAATTATTTAGGGCAATTTGCTGCGTTAGATAAAGAAAATGCGTTATTACGTCCTGCAACAGAAGATTTTGGTCGTTCTCATGCACCAGCAGGGCAGCGTCCTTATTTACTAGAAATTAATGCGTTAGTACAAGATAGTTGCTTACGTATTGATTGTTATTATAGTCAGGCTGTACACCATGATGATACGATTAAATCATTTTTAGAAGATTATAAACAGGCATTAATGGCATTAGTCGATCATTGCTTACAACCGGATATTGCAGCTTATACACCTTCTGATTTTCCTTTAGCACAATTACAACAAAAAAATCTTGATCAATTACAGTTACGCAATGTAGAAGCCGTCTATCCCCTTGCACCATTGCAAGAAGGTATGTTATTTCATAGTTTATATGACACCTCAAGTATGTATTTTGAACAAATGCATTGTGCAATTACGGGTGATGTCGATGTACAAGCCTTTGAACAGGCATGGATGTTAGTGATACAGCAACATCCTATTTTACGGAGTTATTTTATTTGGGAAGGGGTGGGTAAACCTCTACAAGTGGTAAAACAGCATGTCAAGCTAAAATTAGCGAAGTTAGATTGGTCAAATATTGCTACCGATGAGCAAGAAAAACGTTGGCAAGCATATGTGATTGCAGATAGAAAAAATTATTTCCCATTAAATCATTTACCCCTGATGCGGTTGCAGTGGGTGAAAATGGCAGAGCAAGATTATCGTTTTCTATGGAGTTACCATCATATTTTACTCGATGGTTGGTCGATGGCATTGGTATTAGGACAAGTATTTCATAATTATGAAGCCTTATATAGAGGTGCTTCAGTACATCCTCAAGCTCCTGTTCGTTATGAAAACTTTATTGCCTGGTTAGTGAAACAGGATAAGCAAAAAGCGGAAACTTTTTGGCAACAATATTTAGCGGGTTTTATTACTCCTACATCCTTACCCTATGATTATAAGGTAACGGTAGAAGAAGCACAACATGCAGAACAGCGTATGGATGTGGATCAGAAAGTAACCGATAAATTGAATGATTTAGCACGTCATTATCAAGTCACATTAAATACCTTGATGCAAGCAGCCTGGGCATTGTTATTAGGGCGTTATAGTCAAGAAAATGAAGTATTATTTGGGATTACCGTAGCAGGGAGACCGACTGAATTAGCCAATATAGAACAAATGGCAGGGTTATTTATTAATACCATTCCCTTACGAGTAAAGATTGATGCCAAGCAATCATTATTATCCTGGTTGGGCGCATTACAAAAAATCCAATCCTCATTACATGAATTTGAAACAACGCCTTTAGTTGATATTCAACGTTATAGTGATCTAGCAGGAAAAGAAGCATTATTTGAAAGTATTTTAGTATTTGAAAACTTTCCCATAGATAAGTCTTTACGCCAACAAAAATTACCTATTCACGTTGGAGAACTCCAGATTTTTGAGCAGACCAACTATCCTATTGTGATGGTAGTGATACCATCTGAACAAGGCTTATCTTTACGCTTAACCTATAATACTGCTCTTTTTGAAGCAAAAACCGCAGAGCGTTTAATACAGCATTTCTTTAATTTATTAAATTCTATGTTACTGAAACCACAACAGCAAGTGGCAACGGTTTCGATGATCAATGCACAGGAAAAGAAAAAGTTATTGTGCGATTGGAGTCAGGCACCAACTGCATATCCACGTAATTATTGTATCCATACTTTATTTGATCAGCAGGTAGAAAAAACACCTGATGCCATCGCATTGATTGCAGGAGAAGAAACATTAAGTTATGCACAATTAGACGCAAGAGCTAATCAATTAGCACATTATTTACGCCATTTAGATATAGGCCCTGAAATGTTAGTTGGTTTTTGTTTTGAGCGTTGCCTGGATATGATCGTGAGTCTGTTGGCTATATTAAAAGCAGGAGCGGCTTATTTACCGCTTGATCCCGAATATCCGGCAGATCGCTTAATACATATGCTAGAGGATACTGGAGTAAGCGTTATATTAAGCCATAGTAGCTTGTTTAATCGGCTACCTGAGTATACGTGTCAATTAATTTTACTCGATACCGAAGAAATACACACTCTGTTACAGCAAGAATCGAGTCGTACTCCATTAAATGGTTCTACAGCGAAAAACCTTGCGTATGTGATGTATACCTCTGGTTCTACCGGACGACCCAAAGGCATAGAAGTGATCCATCGTAATGTGGTGCGTTTGGTGAAAAATAACAACTTTATGGAATTAGACAGTAGTACCCGATTTTTGCACTATGCACCGGTTGCCTTTGATGCAGCAACGCTGGAAATTTGGGGAGCGTTATTAAATGGGGGAACGGTTGTATTATCGCCGCCTGGTCAACTTTCTATGGAACAACTAGGGCAAGTTATTAAAGAACAGGCAGTGAATGCAGCATGGCTGACGGCAGGATTATTTCATGTCATGGTGGAATATCATCTGGAGGCATTAAAACCGCTACGCTATTTATTGGCAGGGGGGGATGTACTTTCTCCTGTGCATGTTAAAAAAGTGCTTGATCACATTCCTGATATTACCTTAATTAATGGATACGGACCGACTGAAAATACTACTTTTACCTGTTGTTATCCTATGACTAAAGAGACACAAATTCAGCAATCTGTACCGATAGGACGTGTGATTGCGAATAGTAGTATTTATATTTTGGATAGTGCTTTACAACCCGTACCACAAGGGGTTGCCGGTGAGTTATATACGGGAGGAGATGGTGTCGCAAGAGGGTATTTAAATTTACCGGAATTAACCAAGCAGGTTTTTTTACCTGATCCATTTGCCAAAGAAGATCATGCCAGAATGTATAAAACGGGTGATAGAGTTCGTTTTAATGATGCCGGTTTAGTCGAATTTTTAGGGCGCGTTGATACACAGGTTAAAATACGGGGCTACCGTATTGAGACAGCAGAGATTGAGGTACGTTTGGTAGAATATGATAGCGTGCGGGACGCGCTAGTGCATGTACGAGAAGAAAATGGGCAAAAACGCCTGGTTGCCTATCTGATTCCAGAAGAAGGCAGTGTCAGTATTGATGATATTAAAGCCTTTTTATCCACATCTTTGCCGCAATATATGCTGCCATCAGATTATGTACTGTTAGAACAATTTCCTTTGAATGCTAATGGTAAAGTGGATCGTAAAGCCTTGCCTTCGCCTACTGCACAGATACGTCAAATTGATAATCATTATGTTGCACCAGGTAATGAAATAGAGAAAAAATTGGTAGTCGTGTGGTCAGAGGTATTAAATTTAGACAGCGTAGGTATTGAAGATAATTTCTTTGAATTAGGTGGTGATTCTATTTTAACGATACAGTTAATTAGTAGAGCTGCACGTTTAGGTATTCATTTAACACCCAAACAAGTATTTGCACAACAAACGATTGCCAAGTTAGCGAAAGTTGCCAAATCTATACAAAGTGTGGATGCGCCACAAGGAGCAGTTAGCGGAGAAATACCATTGCTTCCTATCCAGCATTGGTTTTTTGAATTAGCGGTAACGGATGCACATTATTGGAATCAAAGTGTGTTATTAACGGTACAGCAAAATATAGAAAATACTGTGTTGGAATCGGCTCTGATGGCATTATTAGAGCAACATGATGCCTTACGGATACGTTTTCAGCAAAAGGATAATATTTGGCAACAAGAAAATATGTTGTTAGATATGCACGTTCCTTTTCAAGAAGTGGATTTGTCTATTTTCAGTTATGCCCAGCAACAACAACGCTTAATTGCTGAATCAAATAAAGTACAAGCATCTTTAGCATTGGACACTTCACCATTATTTAGAGCAGTGTTATTTAATTTAGGAGAACATGGACAACGGTTATTATTATGTATTCATCATTTATTGGTAGATGGAATTTCCTGGCGTATTTTACTTGAAGATTTACAAACGGCTTGCCGTCAACAAATACAAGGACAAGGTATAGTTTTAGGCGATAAAACCAGTTCATATCAAGGATGGGCAAAACAATTACTGATTTATACACAAAGCGATACGGTACAAAATAGTAAACCATATTGGCAGTATTTATCAGAACAAGCGAGGAAAATAGTCGCAACAATACCTGTTGATATGCCCGCAGGAGAAAATACTGAAGCAAATGTACAACGAGTCAGTCAGCAATTAAGTAAAGCACAAACACAATTATTATTAACACAAGCACATCAATCTTATCGTACGGATATGAATGATTTATTAATCGCAGCGTTAATACAAACCTTAGGGCAATGGAGCAGTAATACAAAAGTATTAATTGAAATGGAAGGACATGGACGAGAAACGATTACCGATCAATTAGATATTTCTCGTACTGTTGGATGGTTTACCAGTTTATATCCAGTGTTGTTTGATCTTTCTAGTGTCAATACATTGACGGATTTATTAAAAAATTGTAAAAGCACCTTACGAGAAATTCCGCATAAGGGATTAAGTTATGGTTTATTACGTTATCTAGGAAGTGATGCTGATCAAAAATTCGATTGTAAAGCCGATGTAGCATTTAATTATTTAGGGCAATTAGATAATGTGTTTGCACAAGATAGTTTATTTATTCCTGCTACGGAGGAATACGGATCGGAGCGAAGTGGCAGAGCTGAGCGTACTCATTTATTAAGTTGTAATGCAAGAGTGAGTGATGGTTGTTTATTTATAGATTGGTTATATAGTGATAAAAAACATCATGCTCGAACCATTGAACAACTAGCAGAAAGTTATCAAGCGAATTTACAATCTATTCTTGATCATTGTCTTGCCGAGCAGACTTATCATTACATTCCCTTTGATTTTCCATTGCTGGATTTAGAACAAGAAAAATTAGATAAAATCCTGGCCGATTTACCCAATATTGATGATCTGTATCCGCTTGCACCATTACAAGAAGGTATGTTATTTCATAGTTTATATGATCCACAAGGAGGCTTTTACTTTAATCAAGTACATTGCGATATTGAAGGGGAAGTTAATTGGGAACACTTTATCCAGGCATGGAATACTGTCATTAATAGTTATGATATTTTACGTTGTGGATTTGTCTGGGAAGGGTTGGAAAAACCATTACAATTTGTACAACATCAACCTGAAATGGCAGTAAAACATTATGATTGGAAAAATCTGAAACAAGCAGCACAAAAAAAATCCTGGCAAGCCTTATTAGTAGATGATCGGCATAATGGTTTTGCTATGCACAATGCACCATTGATGCGTATGGCATGGATACATTTAAGCGATAAAAAGTATCGTTTATTATGGAGTAATCATCATATTTTATTAGATGGTTGGTCGATGTCGTTAGTTTTGGGGCAGGTGTTTCAATACTATGAAAAATTACAACAAAAAGAACAAATTGTAATAGCACAACAGCCCAGTTATGGACAATTTATTGCCTGGTTACAACAACGGGATATAGAACAGGAAAATCAATTCTGGAAACAGTATTTACAAGGCTTTAGTGTTGCTACACCGTTACCAAAAGAAAGCCATTTATTATCTGAACAAGCAGATTATGAGGAACAAGAAATACTCTTGGAGAAAGAGTTAAGTCAGCAATTACAAGCATTAAGCCGCCGCCATCATTTAACCTTAAATGTGTTAATACAAGCTGCCTGGGCGATTTTATTAGCACGTTACAGTGGTGAAGATGATGTTGTTTTTGGGGTAACGGTATCAGGTCGTCCTGCTGATTTAGATAATGTGGAAAAAATGGTAGGATTATTTATTAATACCATTCCATTACGGATACCTTTAGTCGCAACAGAAAAATTATTACCCTGGCTGACTGCCCTACAACATCAACAAGTAGAATTACGTCAGTATGAGGCCACGCCTTTAGTCAATATTCAGTCTTTAAGCGAAGTACATGCCAATGACAGTTTATTCAACAGCATATTGGTATTTGAAAACTATCCTATGGATAGTGCATTACGTAAGCAACATTTTAGTTTAAAAATTAGTCATGTGCATACCATAGAACAAACCAACTTTCCGTTAACCTTAGCTGTCTTTCCTGCAGAACAGATGGGGTTACGCTTTTTATATGATACGCATCAATTTTCCGCCAGGAATATTGCTTCCATGCTAGCACATTTAAATTTATTACTACAACAATTTGTTACCGATATTCAACAGCCATTGTCAGCATTACAGTTATTAACGGAAGCAGAACAATTACAATTATCGCATTGGAATGCAACGAAAGCACCTTATCCTGAACGACAAACTTTATCTGGTCTGGTTGCTGAATATGCACAAACGATCCCTGATATGTTAGCAGTGAGTGATGATCAGGAAAGTTTAAACTACGCAGAACTCAATACTAAGGCCAATCAGTTAGCGCATTATTTAATTGATATGTCAGTAGTAAAAGGGAATTTTGTAGCGCTTTGTTTACCTCGTAATAATGATATGGTGGTGGCATTATTAGCGATATTAAAAGTCGGTGCAGCCTATGTTCCTCTTGATCCCTCTTATCCTCAAGAGCGGTTGGAATTTATGTTGGCAGATACGCAAGCTACTGTCTTGATTACTACCGAAACCTTGCAAAATCATTTACATCTACATACAACGGGACGAGTATTATGTTTAGATAGCGTTGAGAGTATTTTTACCTCTAGTATGCAACATAATCCTGCGGTAGATATAGCAGAAGATGATTTAGCGTATGTGATTTATACCTCAGGTTCTACGGGTAAACCTAAAGGAGTTTGTTGTCATCATCGGGGAGTATTAAATTTACTTGCTGATTTCCAATCTCGTGCGCCATTAAAAGAAGGTGATGCAAGCAGTGCATGGACCAGTTTAAGTTTTGATGTATCGGTATATGAAATCTTTGTGCCGTTATTATCAGGAGGAAGTTTATATCTTGTTCCTGATGCGATCCGGGGAGATGGCTTGGCTTTTATTCACTGGATAGCAAAACACCAGATTGCGGGGGCGTATATTCCTCCCTTTATGTTACAAGATTTTTCACAATGGTTAGAACAGCATCCTGGCGAATCGTCATTAAAACGTTTATTAGTTGGGGTAGAACCTATTCCTGAGCCATTATTAGTATCTTTTATGATGCGGATACCCACATTACAAGTGATTAATGGTTATGGCCCAACAGAAACTGCAATTTGTGCGACACTTTATAATGTTAGTCGGGATACGATGCCAGATAGACGTACACCTATTGGCAGTGCAGTACAAAATACCCAGCTCTATGTGCTGGATCAAAATATGCAAAGAGTACCCCCTGGGGTAACGGGAGAATTATTTATTGGCGGTGCGGGAGTAAGTCGTGGCTATTTAAATCGCCCACAGCTTAATCAAGCAAGTTTTATTCGTAATCCATTTAATAATGATAGTACAGATAGATTATATCGCACAGGAGATTTAGTGCGTTATTTACCGACTATAGAGAATGAGCAAGGGATATTAGAGTTTGTTGGTCGTTGTGATCATCAAGTTAAAGTACGTGGCTATCGTATTGAACCAGGTGAAATAGAATCATTATTACTCACTCATCAATCTGTGCAAGAAGCGATAGTGATTGCCAGAGATGATAAAAAAGGGATAAAAATTTTGGTGGCTTATCTGGTATTAAGCCAGCAGCATGTAGAAGTCAGTGAATTACGTCAATTTTTAGCAGAAAAATTAGCAGAATATATGATCCCGTCTGCTTTTGTTATGTTACAAGAGATGCCTTTAACCAGTAATGGTAAGTTAGATAGAAAAGCATTACCTGCTCCCGATTTTGAACAATTATCTGGAGATAATAATTATGTTGCAGCACGCAATGATATTGAAAAACGTTTATTAACTATTTGGCAATCTGTTTTGGATGTTGAACGTTTGGGGGTATTTGATAATTTCTTTGAACATGGTGGGCATTCTTTACTTGCTACACAAGTTGTCAATCGGGTCAATGAAGCATTTCAAGTTAAAATTCCCCTGCGGCAACTATTTACGTTACCTACCGTTGCAGAATTTGCCAAGCAGTTAGGTCAAAGTGAAGCGATAGACCAAGATACGGCAGAATTAATTACGATTTCTCGAGATGGCGAATTACCCTTGTCGTTTTCTCAGCAACGATTATGGTTTTTACAACAATTAGAACCTCAAAATACGGCCTATAATATTCCGGCTGCCATCCGTTTTGAGGGGGATTTAAATATTGAAGTATTACGTCAGGTTTTTGCACATATTGTGGCACGCCATGAAGTATTACGTACTACCTTTATTGATTATGAAGGACAAGCCTATCAAAAAATCCATGCAGTGCGCCCCTGGTATTTAGGTTTGAAAGATTTATCGACATTAGATGAACAAGCTAAACAAGCGAGTTTTAAAGACATAGCAAATAGTGAAGCCAGTTATCAATTTGATTTACAAAAAGGCCCTTTACTGCGTACTACTTTATTACAAATGAGCAGTAATGAATATATTTTGCTAGTGACTATGCACCATATTATTTCTGATGGTTGGTCAGTGGGAATATTTATTGAAGAAGTGAGCCATTTTTATAAAACCTTATTGCAAGGTGAAACCGTTGCGCTACAACCTTTGGCAATACAATATGCAGATTATGCACATTGGCAACGTCAATGGTTACAAGGAGAGCGGTATGAACAGCAACTACATTATTGGAAGCAACAACTTTCTAATTCGTCATTATTAGCATTACCGACTGATTATCCTCGTACTATAGGGCAAGCAGGAGCAGAAGTAAAAGTCCTTATTCCTAAACCAATTACGGAAAAGTTACATAAGTTAACACAGTCACAAGGTGTAACATTATTTAGTATATTATTAAGCGCTTATCAAGTATTATTGTATCGTTATACAGGGCAAACGGATATATCGGTAGGTACTCCGATTGCTGGAAGAAATCGGGCAGAATTAGAAACATTGATTGGATTTTTTGTCAATACCTTAGTATTGCGTAATCAATTTCCTGATAATCCTCGTTTTACGGAATTATTGCAAAATACCCATAAAACCGTATTAGATGCATTTGATGCACAGGATATTCCATTTGATAGTTTAGTTGATGCGATGCAAATTGAACGAGATTTGCTACATACTCCGCTCTTTCAGGTAATGTTAGTATTACAAAATATGCCTGTGGGAGAATTAGATTTACCTGGATTGCGTTTATTACCTGTAGCATTAGAAACCCATACTGCTAAATTTGATATAACGTTGGAATTAACAGAGCAAAATAATGAAATAAAGGGAAGTTTCAAGTACCGCAGTGATTTATTTTCAGCCCAACGTATGCAGACCTTGCAACAACATTTTTTATCTTTGTTAGCCAGTATTGTCGCTGATCCACAACAACGTATTTCCCAGTATGAGATATTACTTCAGGATGAAAAAGTAAATATTCTACAAAACTGGAATAGCAGTACAGTCAGTGTATTGAAGCAATGTTTTTATCAACAATTTATCGAACAAGCAGCAAAAACACCAGATAATATTGCTATTTGCTTTGGCCAGCAAACTATCAGTTATGCAGATCTAAATCGTTATTCTAATCGCTTGGCGCATTATTTACGCTCTCAAGATATTGGGGTGGAAGATAGAGTTGCTATTTTGGCCTACCGTTCGATTGAAATGGTGATTGCATTATTGGCTGTCTCTAAAGCTGGAGCGGCTTATGTACCTTTAGATCCGGATCATCCTGTAGAACGTTTACAATGGATTATCCAGGATGCAAAGGTTAAGATGTTGTTAACACAACAAGTGTGTCAAGAAAAATGTCAACCTTTATTTGATCGTGAAGATTGTCATCTCGCATACATCATTATGGATGATCAAGTCATGGTGTGTGGTGATGAGTCAGAAGAAAATGTACCTTACCAGGGAAATTTACATGAGTTGGCATATATTATTTATACTTCAGGGAGTACTGGTAAACCGAAAGGAGTAATGATAGAGCATCGGCAATTAAATAATTATATTGCTGGTTTTGCGCCTGTATTATCGCTGCAAGAACAAGAATGTATTGATTTTGCAGCCCCTCTTGCATTTGATACCAGTGTTACTTCCGTCATTTTACCCTTATTATGCGGTGCATGTATTCATATTAGCAGTGAGGCACAGAAAAAAGATCCAGTACAGTATTTGCAGCAATTACAGGCACAAAAAGTGCATGTTTTTAAAGCCACCGCAGGGTATTTCAGGGCATTATTATATGCAACAGAAAAAGATACCCAATTAGAACATTTGCATACCATCGTGTTAGGAGGAGAGGCCTTAATTTTCCGTGATGTAGAAGAATGGTTACAGCGTTTTCCACAACATCGGATTATTAACTCTTATGGCCCGACTGAAACCACTGTTGCAGTGTTACATCATGTTATTCGTTATGATAACTTATATCAATATGCTAATGTCCTACCGATAGGACGACCTTTTGGTAATACTGAAGTGTATATTTTGGATGCACAAGGGGGGGTATGTCCGGCAGGAATAGCAGGTGAGTTATATATTGGCGGACAAAGTGTAGCAAGAGCGTATGTACAACGCAGTGACTTAAACCGTGAAGTATTTATTAATAATTATTTTTCTGAAGATAGTCGGGAGCGTTTATATCGTAGTGGTGATTTAGTCCGCTATTTAGAAGATGGCAGCATAGAATATTTAGGGCGTATTGACGAACAATTAAAAATTCGTGGTTATCGTATTGAACCAGGAGAAATTGAAAATATTTTACGTACCCATGATATGGTTAAAGATGTCGTCGTAATTGGCAGGGATTACGGTAAC
>JALWRI010000123.1:0-1983 GCA_026994225.1 Gammaproteobacteria bacterium
GTATTAATTGAATCTCAAGGTATGACAAAAGATAAAAAAGCCGGTAAATCAGCTGTTAAAGAGTATATTCTAAATCCAATATATGCCCCAAACTTTGGCATATCTTATCGAAAAATGCGACATACACCATTATCAGAAAGTGACTTTAATACAATATGTTTTGGTGATATTACTCAATATGATAAAATGAGAAAAAGATATCAGTCTAAGTGGCGAGTGGGCGAAACAGATAATCAGAGAACTTTTTTTGATGATTGAAATACAATGGTGGCGCTGTACGGATACTGAGCAGGCTGAAAAATTGTCTGCTGAAAAAATGGTTAATGGAAAAAAAATATACGATACCGCTGTGCTAAGTAGCGCCCTATTGCTTGATGAACGCTCCAAATGGGTACGACAGTATATCAGTAATATTTCAGAAAGAATCACATATGTAAATTTTGATAGAGAATCAAATTTATACAGTATTAACAATAATGAAATACCAATTTTTGAAATAGAAAGCGCTCCTATTTGTGAAGGCAAAATATTAATTGATGCTACTTCTCTGGAAGTTCCTGAAATTATATATACAATATTAAGGCTTAGTAAAAATAATAAAAATTTTGATGTTTTATATGTAGAACCTGCAGAGTATCAGTATAACAATATTCCTTCTGGTGATTTTATTAAAAGAACATACTCTATATCAGAAGATGGACCAGGCATTAATTTGCTCGCACGTTTTTTATGCTCAACAGATGACAGTCACATTGTTATCTCGCTTGGATTTGAAGGTAGTCGGTTCGGTAGTATTTTACAATCAGAAGAATTTAATCATTCTAGGATTAGTGGACTTATAGGTGTACCTCCCTTCAATGCTGGATGGGAAAGACGAACATATTCAGAGAATGCACTTTCTATGGATACCGCATTATCCGAAAGAAATGCAGAATACCCTATAGCTGGAGCAAATGACCCGATAAAAAGCTATACAATTTTAAATGAAATCTACAGAGCTGAATGTGAAAAAATTGATACAAACAAACCTAAATTTCATGTTGCACCATTTGGAACCAAACCTGTTGCATTAGCAATGGCGTTGTTTGCTGTCAACAATAATAATATTGGTGTAATTTATGACTTTCTTCGTAAAAAAGATAATGGCTCGAAAGGAAAAGGGAAAGTCCATTTATGGAGATTAGGGTATTCCGTTTAAAAAATAGTTTGTGTGCAAATTTATTAAGTGTATAAGCTTTAGTTCATAAAAATTAGACATGCAAATATCATTAGAAAATTGATCTCAACCTTGATGTGCTTGGATATTCTGTAAGGTTTCCTTTTGCTATTGAAGGTATATTTCTATTTACCAATAGAGATACACAAGAAACAATTATTAAAATCAATAATAGCTCTCGGTGTCTTTGGGCTCTATATGGTTATTTCAATTATCTCATGGATAATTCAAACTTGTGGAGGATTTCTAAAGTGGTTCAAGATTTATTGATGTATTGCTGCTTTAACCTAATAAATAGAGGTAGATAGATAAAAGTGGAAATATCTATTTTATAAGTATGTAAAAAGACTACTTAGGTTTCATATCATTCTCATTGGGTATACTAACAATCACTACATCACCGCTTTTTTCATACACAGTCGAGGTTGAAGATACGTGTGTGTCTCTCATTTCTTTAAATTTAGCGCTGATGCTTTTTAAAGATTCCTCAAATAATTGTGCTTGACTAAGTTGTGTTTGTGGCATGATTTCTTCCTTTTCTGATAATAGTATATCGACACCGATGGTATTATCTTTAGAACAATTTTAGCTTAAAAAAACCTATAAATCAAGTAAGGTAATTAGGTTAACTTATTGATTTTAAAAATATTTAATCATTGCTAATTAGGTTAATCTCATCAATAAGGATATTTAAAAGAGATAAAAAAGGCTGCATTAAAGGCCAAAATTGTTTTAGCGGTTCTTTTTCTGCCAGCAAACCTTTTGAA
>JALWRI010000123.1:1993-2949 GCA_026994225.1 Gammaproteobacteria bacterium
ATTTAATACGCCAACAGGGATGATGTTTGCGCCTAATGATATTGGTAATGATGCGAAGCTCTTTATATGTTCACTGTCAGAACTATAAAAATACTCTTCTACGCTACGACATAAAGTTGGAGAAAAATCACCGTTATCTTGGCACCACTTAGCGATTGTTGAGGAATCAGAGTTTACATTCATTGTCTTACTGATGAACGCCATCGGTGCACCTGGTAAATATCGAAAACGTTTGCCATCATCTGATTTAAGAGTTGATGGAATGGGTAAATAAAATTCTTGTAATTCTTCGTCAGCTTCTGAATCATTTTCCATAGAAGTTGTAGATAGCTTAATTTGTAAATCTAATAGGCCATCTAATGTTTTGATATCAAATCCTTCTTCGATAAATTTTACATGCTTAACTAATTTACTAATCTCATCGTCTGTAAAATCAGTAATAGGTTTATAAAGCATTATATTAATAGCATACCTAACCGCATGTGGTTTGCCATCAAAAGTAAAAGCCAAAGTAACTATTCCATTTAGAATAGTGCGAATAGCTAACTCAATAAACTCAACTTTTTCAGAATTAGAAATATCTTTATTTGATTTGATGTCTTTAAAAAAACGCCAAGCGGCTTCATGAGAAGAATTATATATATGTGCAAAATCAGTTAAAAAACCTTCTGGCGGCAATGTTTTTATCAAATTTTCTAAACTAACAGATCGAGATATAAGTTTATTTTGTGAGATATGTGTCGCCTGATGGCGAAAATAAAATAGAAAACCAAAAATTATAAGTAACAACCAAAAAATCAAAGCTGAGTATGAAAGCGTATTGCCTCCCCAAACAAAAGGAAAAGCAGATTTAATATCAGCATTGAACAATGATCCATACAAGCCTGTTAATACACCTAGAATAGTTGTAATAACATCGTAAAATGGATTGTGGCACCAGCGCTCCACAAATGCAT
>JALWRI010000124.1 GCA_026994225.1 Gammaproteobacteria bacterium
GTATTATATAACGCACGTATTATTCCTTATCGTGGATCATGGTTAGATTTTGAATTTGATCCTAAAGATAATGTTTTTGTGCGGATTGACAGACGTAGAAAATTACCGGCAACCATTTTATTACAAGCATTAGGATATACCCATCAGGAAATTTTAGAAGAATTTTTTGAGTATGATAACTTTATATTGTTTTCTGACAAGGTGCAATTAGAAGTTATTCCTGAGCGCTTACGTGGTGAAACTTTTTCTTTTGATGTGAAAGTAGATGATGAAATCATCATTGAAAAAGGTAAGCGTATTACCAATAAGCATGTACGTAATTTAGCAAAGAAAAATATTACTTATTTAGATGCACCAAAAGATTTTATTTATGGGCATGTATTACGACATGATGTTATTGATACAGATACCGGTGAAATATTAGCATATGCTAATGATGAACTGAGTGAAGAATTATTAGATAAATTAGTATCAGCAGGTATTAAAAAAATACAAACTTTATTTGTAAATGATATAGATCATGGTAATTTTTTATCAGAAACAATGCGTATTGACCCATGTTCTTCAAAATTGGAAGCACAAATTGAAATTTATAAAATGATGCGTCCAGGTGAGCCACCAACGAAAGATGCAGCAGAAAGTTTATTTAATAGCTTGTTTTCCAATGTTGATCGCTATAATCTTTCATCAGTAGGACGAATGAAATTTAATCGCCGTATTGAGCGTCCTATTGTTACTTTAGAGCAAGTATCCGATCCAAAATATTTACAAGCTAAAATTGCTCAAGCAGAGATTGAATGTGATAAAAAGGTACAAAAATTATTGATAGCTGCGTATCAAGAAGCATTTACAGAGTTAAATACCATTAATGAATTTGAATTGTTATCAGATAATACGATTACTGAATCATTGCAGGTACTTTCTGATAAGTTACAAAAAACAGAAGAGATTACGACAAAAGAAGTGCTTGATGCACTGAAAGAAAGTATTAGTGTGTTATCTACGGATGATATTTTAAGTGTTTTACGGACATTACTTAATATTCGTAATGGACGAGGTATAGTGGATGATATTGATCATTTAGGAAATCGTCGTGTTCGTAGTGTAGGAGAAATGGCTGAAAATCAGTTTCGAGTAGGTTTAGTACGAGTAGAAAGAGCAGTTAAAGAACGTTTAACTTTAGCAGAAACTGATAATTTAATGCCCCAGGAATTAATTAATGCAAAACCTGTATCGGCTGCAATAAAGGAATTTTTTGGTTCTAGTCAATTATCTCAATTTATGGATCAAAATAATCCTTTATCTGAAGTGACGCATAAACGCCGTGTCTCTGCTTTAGGTCCTGGGGGTTTAACACGTGAAAGAGCAGGTTTTGAGGTGCGTGATGTACATCCTACCCATTATGGTCGTGTTTGTCCTATTGAAACGCCTGAAGGGCCAAATATTGGTTTAATAAACTCTTTAGCAGCTTATGCCAGAACAAATAATTATGGATTTTTGGAATCGCCGTATCGCTGTGTGAAAGATAAATTCGTAAGTAACGATATTGATTATCTGTCAGCGATTGATGAATCCAAATATGTGATTGCACAAGCTAGTGCAAAGTTAGACGAAAAGGGGCAATTTACAGAAGAATTAGTATCTTGCCGTTATGAGAATGAATTTGGATTATTTCCACCTGAAAAAATTAACTACATGGATGTTTCACCAAAACAGATTGTGTCTGTTGCGGCATCTATTATTCCCTTTTTGGAGCATGATGATGCTAACCGTGCGTTAATGGGCTCGAATATGCAACGTCAAGCGGTGCCAACATTAAAGGCTGATAAACCTTTGGTGGGGACAGGAATGGAACGTAGAGTTGCTATTGACTCAGGGGTTACAGTAGTGGCTAAACGAGGTGGTAAGGTTGATTCGGTCGATGCCAGTCGTATTGTTGTTAAAGTGAATGAAGCAGAAACAAAGACAGGGGAATCGAGCGTTGATATTTATACCTTAACAAAATATATGCGTTCTAATCAAAATACCTGTATCAACCAACGTGCTTTAGTTCGAGTGGGTAATACTATCAATAAAGGCGATGTTTTAGCGGATGGTCCTTCTACTGATTTAGGCGAATTAGCGTTAGGACAAAATATTTTTATTGCTTTTATGCCCTGGAATGGATACAACTTCGAAGATTCTATTTTAATTTCTGAACGTTTAGTAGAAGAAGATAGATTTACAACTATCCATATTGAAGAATTAACCTGTGTTGCTCGGGATACGAAATTAGGTTCAGAAGAAATTACCAGTGATATACCTAATGTGAGTGAATCAGCTTTATCACGATTAGATGAATCAGGGATTGTTTATGTTGGAGCAGAAGTTCGTGGTGGGGATATTTTAGTTGGTAAAGTAACTCCTAAAGGGGAAACGCAATTAACGCCAGAAGAAAAATTATTGCGAGCTATTTTTGGTGAAAAAGCATCAGATGTAAAAGATACATCATTACGTGTTTCATCTAACACAGCCGGTACGGTGATTGATGTACAAGTTTTTACCCGTGATGGCCTAGAAAAAGATACCAGAGCAAAATCAATAGAAGAAGATAATTTAAAACAAGTAAGAAAAGATTTAGATGATCAATTTCGTATTGTAGAAAATGATACCTATCAACGTTTGGAAAATATATTACTTGGAGAGACAGTTGCTAGTGCGAAAGGTTTGAAATCTGGAGATATTATAGATACTGAAAACTTAAAGAGTATTGATAAACAATATTGGGATGATATTCAATTAAAAGATGCAGACAAGCAACAACAGTTAAATGATTTATTACAACATTTAATTAATATTCGTAAAGATTATGATGACAAGTTTGAGGAAAAACGTAAAAAGATTATGTCGGGTGATGATCTAGCACCAGGCGTATTAAAAATGGTAAAAGTTTATTTAGCTGTAAAACGTCGTATCCAACCTGGTGATAAAATGGCTGGTCGTCATGGGAATAAAGGTGTTATTTCAACTATTGTACCCGTAGAAGATATGCCGTATTTAGAAGATGGAACAACCATTGATATTGTTTTAAATCCATTGGGTGTACCTTCTCGTATGAATGTTGGGCAAGTATTAGAAACACATTTAGGTTGGGCTGCCAAAGGTTTAGGTAAGCGTATCGCTAACATGTTGGAAAATAATGAGCAAGAAAAGCAGGATAAAATAATAACTATTCGGAATTTTTTACATGATGTATACAATGAATCAGCAGGACATAAAGAAGATTTAGATAGTTTTAACGATGAAGAAATATTGGAACTGGCAAAGAATTTACGTGGTGGTGTACCGATGGCAACTCCCGTATTTGATGGTGTTAGTGAAGATGAAATCAAAAAAATGCTGCATTTAGCAGGATTAGATGAATCAGGACAGACAACATTATGGGATGGTCGTACTGGACAACAATTTGATAGACCGGTGACAGTCGGTTATATGTATATGTTAAAACTCAATCATTTAGTGGATGATAAAATGCATGCACGTTCTACTGGTCCTTATAGTTTAGTAACCCAACAACCTTTGGGTGGTAAAGCACAATTTGGTGGTCAGCGGTTTGGTGAAATGGAGGTATGGGCATTGGAAGCATACGGTGCAGCATATACCTTACAAGAAATGTTGACAGTAAAATCGGATGATGTACATGGACGAACTCGAGTATACAAAAATATCGTAGATGGTGATCATCGAATTGAAGCAGGAATGCCTGAATCTTTTAATGTTTTATTAAAAGAAATTCGTGCGTTAGGTATTGATGTAGAACTTGAATTGCATGATTAATCACGCAGTTATCCAGAGTAGGCTCTGGTAGGTAATAAGATAAAGATAAGTTAGGCAAAAGCAGTTGTATATAAAGTGTGAATGGAAAGATACTTTGTTGCTGCATAATTGATGAGGGTAAGATTTTGAGAGACTTATTAAACCTGATGAAACAACAGGGTAATACAGATGATTTTGATGCAATTAAAATATCATTAGCTTCACCAGAAAAAATTCGTTCCTGGTCTTTTGGTGAAGTAAAAAAACCTGAAACAATTAATTATCGTACCTTTAAACCTGAGCGAGATGGGTTATTTTGTGCCAAGATATTTGGTCCTGTAAAAGATTACGAATGTTTATGTGGTAAATACAAACGCTTAAAACATCGGGGTGTTATTTGTGAAAAATGTGGGGTAGAGGTTACTCAATCTAAAGTACGTCGTGATCGTATGGGGCATATTGAACTAGCTAGTCCCGTTGCACATATTTGGTATTTGAAGTCTTTACCTTCTCGTATGGGATTATTATTAGATATGACCTTACGAGATATAGAAAGAATATTGTATTTTGAGGCATTTGTCGTTTTAGAACCAGGTATGACGGAGTTGGAGAAAGGCCAATTATTGACAGATGAGGCCTATTTAGAAGCATTAGAAGAATATGGAGATGAATTTGATGCAAAAATGGGAGCAGAAGCGGTACAACATTTATTAAAATCCTTACATATGCCAACAGAAGTGAATAATATTCGGGAGGAAATGTCGCAAACCCGTTCAGAAACAAAGTTAAAGAAATTATCTAAACGTTTAAAATTAGTCGAAGCATTTTTAGAATCATATAATAAGCCGCAATGGATTATTTTAGAAGTATTACCCGTATTACCCCCTGACTTGCGTCCATTAGTGCCATTAGAAGGGGGACGTTTTGCTACTTCAGATTTAAATGATTTATATCGCCGAGTGATTAATCGTAATAATCGTTTAAAACGGTTATTAGATTTGAATGCGCCCGATATTATTGTGCGTAATGAAAAACGCATGTTGCAAGAATCGGTCGATGCGTTATTAGATAATGGTCGAAGAGGTAGAGCTATTACGGGATCAAATAAGCGTGCTTTGAAATCCTTAGCCGATATGATTAAGGGTAAACAAGGGCGTTTTCGTCAGAACTTATTAGGTAAACGGGTTGATTATTCTGGTCGTTCCGTCATTGTGGTAGGACCTACTTTACGTTTGCATCAATGTGGTTTACCAAAAAAAATGGCTTTGGAATTATTTAAGCCTTTTATTTTTAGTAAATTAGAAACACGGGGTATAGTAGCAACGATCAAAGCTGCAAAGAAAAAGGTAGAGAGTGAATGTGCTGAAGTGTGGGATGTATTAGAAGAGGTGATTAAAGAACATCCTATTATGTTAAATCGTGCACCAACGTTACATCGTCTTGGTATTCAAGCCTTTGAACCTGTTTTAGTTGAAGGGAAAGCAATTAATTTACATCCTTTAGTTTGTACGGCATTTAATGCAGACTTTGATGGCGATCAAATGGCAGTACATATTCCATTATCCCTAGAGGCACAATTAGAAGCACGTGCTTTGATGATGGCAAGTAATAATATTTTATCTCCAGCAAATGGAGAACCTATTATCGTTCCCTCACAGGATGTGGTATTAGGTTTATATTATATGAGTCGTGAGCGGATCAATGCAAAAGGGGAGGGAAGTATTTTTGCTGATGTAGATGAAGTAGAAAGAGCATATCAAACTAATGTAGTTGATTTACACGCAAAGGTAAAAGTACGTTTAACTTATTGGGAAGGTGAAAAAGAAATTAAAAAAATTGCTGATACCACAGTAGGGCGTGCGTTATT
Organism: Gammaproteobacteria bacterium; assembly: GCA_026994225.1. Classification (GTDB taxonomy): domain Bacteria; phylum Pseudomonadota; class Gammaproteobacteria; order GRL18; family GRL18; genus JALWRI01. Next base: position 5,663 of record JALWRI010000124.1, read on the forward strand.
ATCAAAAGTATTACCGAAAGGATTATCTTTTGATTTAATTAATCGCAATATGACGAAAAAAGCAATCTCAGCTACCATTAATGCTTGCTATCGTAGTGTAGGCTTAAAAGAAACCGTTATTTTAGCAGACCAACTCATGTATACTGGTTTTTCCTATGCTACTCGCTCAGGATCTTCTTTTGGTGTCAATGATATGGTTATTCCTGATTTAAAATCAGAGATTATTTCCCGTGCAGAAAAAGATATTAAAGAAATCCAGCAACAATATGCAGACGGTTTAGTAACTAATGGTGAGCGTTATAATAAAGTCATTGATATTTGGTCAAGCACAAATGATCAAGTAGCAAAAGCGATGATGGATATTTTGGAAAATGACGAAGTTGAAACCAAAGAAGGAGATATAGTTAAACAATCTTCTTTTAATTCAGTGTTTATGATGGCAGATTCTGGCGCACGGGGTAGTGCTGCTCAAATTCGTCAATTAGCAGGAATGCGGGGGTTAATGGCAAAACCAGATGGCTCTATTATTGAAACACCCATTACAGCAAATTTCCGTGAAGGATTAAACGTTTTACAATACTTTATTTCTACGCATGGTGCGCGTAAAGGGTTGGCAGATACGGCATTAAAAACAGCGAACTCAGGATATTTAACACGTCGTCTAGTGGATGTTGCTCAGGATTTAGTGGTGATTGAAGATGACTGTGGTACTGAGCATGGTTTATTAATGCAAAGCCATATTGAAGGCGGTGATGTCGTAGAGGCCTTACATGAACGTGTATTAGGACGTACTACTGCGGTAGATGTATATGCTAATGATTCAGATCAAATAGTGATTCCTAAAGGAACTTTACTAGATGAACATCGGGTAGAACAAATTGAAAAATTAGGTATTGATCAAATGTTAGTACGTTCACCGATTACCTGTGAAACCCGTTATGGTATTTGTGCTAGTTGTTATGGACGGGATTTAGCAAGAGGGTATAAAGTAAACTTAGGGGAGGCTGTAGGCGTTATTGCAGCACAATCTATTGGTGAACCTGGAACACAGTTAACAATGCGGACATTCCATATTGGGGGTGCAGCAAATAGGGCAGTATCAGCAAATAATATTGAAATTAAATCTAAAGGGACAATTCGTTTACATAATATTAAGCTCGTACAACATGAAAGTGGTAATCAAGTTGCGGTATCTCGTTCAGGAGAAGTAACGGTACTAGATATACAAGGACGGGAAAAAGAACGCTATAAAGTACCATACGGAGCGATATTATCTGTGCATGAAGGTGATGAAGTACAGACAGGACAAATTATTGCAACATGGGATCCACATACTCATCCAATTATTACAGAAGTGGCTGGTCGGATAAAATTTGTTGACTTTATTGAAGGGGTAACAGTTAATAAAGAAAAAGATGTCGTAACAGGGCTTGAAAGTTTAATTATTACAGATCCTCAACAACGGGGTTCAGCAAAAGATGTGCGTCCGATGGTAATGCTCGTTGATGAATTGGGTAATGAGATCAATATTGCAGGGACAGATATTCCAGCAAAATATTTCTTACCAGCCAAAGCAATTGTAAATCATGCAGATAATGCTGAGGTGGGTGTGGGTGATGCAGTAGCACGTATTCCACAAGAAAGTTCAAAAACACGTGATATTACCGGTGGTTTACCTAGAGTCGCAGATTTATTTGAAGCACGTAAACCTAAAGAGCCAGCTATCTTGGCTGAAATTAGTGGTAGTATTAGCTTTGGTGAGGAAACTAAAGGTAAACAGCGGTTATCAATTACGCCTAAAGAGGGGAATCCATACGAAGAATTACTACCTAAATGGCGACATATTAATGTCTTTGCAGGGGAATTTGTTGAAAAAGGAGAAGTTATCTCTGATGGTGCATCGAATGCCCATGATATATTACGTTTATTAGGGGTACAAGAATTAGCACGTTATATTGTTAATGAAATACAGGATGTATATCGCTTGCAAGGGGTAAAGATTAATGATAAGCATATTGAAGTTATTATCCGTCAGATGATCCGCCGGGTAGAAATTGATCAGCCAGGTGATACTCATTTTCTTCGAGGAGAGCAAGTTGAATATTCACGTTTACTCGATGCGAATGATGCAGTAATAAAAGAGGGGAAATTACCTGCTAGTTACACACGTATTTTATTAGGTATAACAAAGGCTTCATTAGCAACTGAATCATTTATTTCTGCAGCATCTTTTCAGGAAACAACGCGAGTATTAACGGAAGCATCAGTAAATGGTAAAGTAGATCCGTTACGAGGATTAAAAGAAAATGTTATAGTGGGGCGTTTAATTCCAGCAGGTACAGGGCTTACTTATCATAATAGACGACGGATAGATCGTTTAAAAGCAAAAGGATTAAATAAAAATATAGAAGGAAAAATGAAATATATAGAGGAAATGAATAATTAGTAACTGGTTATATTAATAAAAGGGTAAAAGAGCTGTCTCTCTACACAGAGAAATTCTGTTAGGAGATAAAAACTTACTTTTTACCTTGACATCAGTCGATAATAATTCTATCATTTTCGGCTATTCGCACAGGTCAGCTTGCTGGCCTGTTGTTTATTTTGAGGGCTGGAGTAACAATATGTCTACAACTAATCAGTTGGTGCGTAAAGCACGTAGACGACAAATAAAGAAAACGAATGTTCCTGCATTACAGGCATGTCCGCAACGTCGTGGAGTATGTACTCGGGTATATACCACTACCCCTAAGAAACCAAACTCTGCTTTACGTAAAGTGGCTCGTGTGCGCTTAACAAATGGGCATGAGGTCACTACCTATATTGGCGGTGAAGGGCATAACTTACAAGAACACTCGGTGATACTTATTCGTGGTGGTCGTGTAAAAGATTTGCCTGGTGTTCGCTATCATACTGTACGTGGTTCTTTAGATACTGCTGGAGTAGAAGATAGGAAACAAGGTCGTTCCAAGTATGGAACTAAGCGTCCTAAGTCTTAAGCAGTTAGGTATTATTACCTTTCTTTATTTTGTTTGATAAGATTTTTATCGTAAAAGGGAATCCTGTCTATTCGCTAAGCAGGATTGCGTTTTTTTATTTTTATTTATGAGAGATATACAGGTGCTAAAGCATGTCTAGAAGAAGAGTCGCAACAAAAAGGGATATTTTACCTGATCCCAAGTATCATAATAAGGATTTGGCAAAATTTATCAATATATTAATGTTAAATGGTAAAAAATCTGTTGCGGAAAAAATAGTTTATGGTGCTTTGGATATTTTGACAGAAAAAATAACACAAGATGAAGCCATTGATATTTTTCATAAAGCACTTGAAAATGTACGTCCTACCGTAGAGGTGAAATCACGTCGTGTTGGTGGTGCAACGTATCAAGTTCCTGTTGAAGTTCGAGTAGATAGACAAAAGACATTAGCCATGCGTTGGTTGGTTGAATCTGCACGTAAACGTGGTGAAAAATCTATGGGTAAACGATTAGCAGGTGAATTATTTGATGCCTTTGAAGGTAAAGGTTCAGCAGTAAAAAAACGTGAAGATACGCATCGTATGGCAGAAGCAAATAAAGCCTTTGCTCATTATCGTTGGTAATTTAAGAGCATAAATAGTAGAGGTTTTTTAGTGGCTCGTTCAATTCCTATCCATTTATATCGTAATATCGGCATCATGGCACATATTGATGCAGGTAAAACTACGACAACAGAACGTATACTGTTCTACACAGGTGTATCACATAAAATAGGTGAGGTACATGATGGTGCAGCAGTAATGGACTGGATGGAACAAGAACAAGAACGTGGTATCACTATTACTTCTGCTGCGACAACCTGTTTCTGGAGTGGAATGAAGAAACAGTTTGAACAACATCGTATTAATATTATTGATACACCAGGGCACGTTGATTTTACTATTGAAGTAGAACGTTCATTACGAGTTTTAGATGGTGCATGTGCTGTATTTTGTGCTGTAGGTGGTGTAGAGCCACAATCTGAAACAGTTTGGCGACAGGCGAATAAGTATGCTGTGCCTCGTATGGCGTTTATCAATAAGATGGATCGTTCTGGTGCAAATTTTTTACGTGTAGTAGAACAAATAGAAAAACGTTTAGCAGCAACACCGGTACCATTACAATTACCTATTGGTGCAGAAGAAAATTTTAAAGGTGTTATCGATCTTGTTACTATGAAGGCAGTATATTGGGATGAGAATAATAGGGGTATTTCTTACACCGAACATGAGATTCCAAAAGATTTGCTCAGTGATGCCAAGCAATGGCATGAAAAATTAATTGAAGCAGCTGCCGAAGCAAATGATGCATTGATGGAAAAATATTTAGAAGAGGGAGTCCTGTCTGAAAAAGAAATACATACAGGGATTCGAATTCGTACCTTAACAACAGATATTATCCCAGTTACTTGTGGTTCTGCCTTTAAAAATAAAGGTGTACAAGCAATGTTAGATGCATTTGTAGAGTATATGCCATCACCTCTTGATGTGAAAGCTATTGAAGGGGAATTAGATGATGCCAAAGAAACAAAAGCTTTTCGAAAAGCAGATGATAGTGCCCCTTTTTCTGCTTTAGCTTTTAAAATTGCAACTGATCCTTTTGTTGGTACATTAACCTTTTTTCGGGTTTATTCTGGTATGTTGCAAACAGGTGATACAGTTTATAATCCAGTAAAGAGTAAGAAAGAACGAGTCGGACGATTATTACAGATGCATTCTAATGATCGCAAAGAAATTAAAGAAGTATTTGCAGGAGATATTGCCGCAGCAGTTGGATTAAAAGATGTTACCACAGGGGATACGCTGTGTGATATAAATAATGTTATTACTTTAGAACGTATGGATTTTCCTGAACCAGTTATTTCTGTAGCTGTAGAACCAAAAACAAAAGCAGATCAAGAAAAAATGGGGATAGCATTAACTAAATTAGCACAGGAAGATCCCTCTTTTCGTGTTAATACGGATGAAGAATCAGGACAAACCATTATTTCTGGAATGGGAGAGTTACATTTAGATATTATTATCGATCGAATGAAACGAGAATTTTCTGTTGCAGCAAATGTAGGAGCACCACAAGTTGCCTATCGTGAAACAATAAAGAAAATGATCGAAACAGAGGGTAAATTTATTCGTCAGTCAGGGGGGCGAGGTCAATATGGTCATGTTTGGTTACGTATTGAGCCTAAAGAGCCTGGGGCAGGGTATGAATTTGTTAATAATATTGTAGGGGGTGTAGTACCCCGTGAATATATTGGTGCAGTGGATAAAGGTATACAAGAGCAAATGGAAAGTGGTGTCATTGCTGGTTATCCACTTGTTGATGTCAAAGTAACTTTGTATGATGGCTCTTATCATGACGTTGATTCGAGTGAAATGGCATTTAAAATTGCAGGTTCTATGGGAATGCGTGAAGGATGTTTAAATGCAGATCCGATATTATTAGAACCTATAATGAAAGTAGAAGTAGTGACCCCGGAAGATTATATGGGGGATGTGATGGGTGATATTAATCGTCGCCGTGGTCTGGTTCAAGGTATGGATGATAATCCCTCTGGGAAAATTATTCGTGCGGAAATTCCATTGTCCGAAATGTTTGGGTATGCGACTGATTTGCGTTCTATGACACAAGGTCGAGCTAGTTATTCAATGGAATTTACTAAATATGCTGAAGCACCAAACAGTGTTACTGAAATAGTAATTAAGAGAAAATAGAATAGTTATAAGGTAAGTCGGAGTTATCATGTCTAAAGAAAAGTTTGAACGTACGAAACCCCATGTGAATGTAGGCACAATCGGTCACGTGGATCATGGAAAAACCACCCTGACAGCAGCGTTAACGAAAGTCATGGCAGAAAAGCATGGCGGA
>JALWRI010000125.1 GCA_026994225.1 Gammaproteobacteria bacterium
AACATTTCTGCACGAGGTAAAACAGGAATATGCCATTGCTTGGCTGCTTGTACTTCTATATTATCCATTTGAATAGCCGTAGAAACCACTACCGCATCCACTCCTTGCACCTGTTCTTTTTTATGCCCTATATAGACCTTCACCCCTAATTTTTGTAATCGGGTTGTCATACTATTTTGATGCCTGTCCGAGCCCGATATCTGATACCCTAAATTATGCAACACTTCGGCAATACCTCCCATTCCAGCACCGCCAATCCCTACAAAATGGATGGCTTTTACTCTACGCATTGCATCGACATGATCATATAGTTGTGTCATAGGGTCTTTATCTCTTTGCTGTCAAAATATATTCAACGATAAGCTGTGTTGCATCGGGCTTTGCTAAAGATTGTGCAATGATAGCTTGTTGCAATAACTGCTGACGCTGACAGCGCATTAAATAATTGTAAATCCATGTAACATTTAATTCACTATCTTGCACTATTTCTGCAGCCCCTGCTTGTTGCATATATAAGGCATTATAATATTGATGATTATCTACTGCATAAGGATAGGGAACGAATAAACTAGCACATCCTGCAGCCGCTATTTCACTTATCGTCAATGCGCCAGCACGACAAATAATCACATCTGCCCAAGCGTATGCCGCTGCCATATCAGTAATAAAGGGTTCTACTCGTATCTCCTCTTTTTCAGGATATAAGGGTTTATCACTTTGCCAATGTTTTTTACCACATTGATGCCACACCTGATATGTTTTACCTTCTGCCAACAATCGGGTTATCGCTTTTGGAACTTTTTCATTTAAGGTTTTAGCCCCTAAACTTCCACCGAGTATTAATAGATGCAAATCTGTGTTTTGTCTTTGTGCATACCGTTGTACTAAAGGAGGAAGTTGTAATATATCTTCTCGTACTGGATTTCCTGTTACCGTATACTTCTCTCCTCTTTTATTAAATACCTGAGGAAACGCACAACAAACTTTCACCGCTAGATGTTGTAATAAACGGTTCGTTAATCCTGCCACGGAATTTTGTTCATGGATAACTAAAGGAACACCTAATAAAAAACTGGCAACACCTCCAGGACCTGACACAAACCCTCCCATACCTACCACTACATCGGGTCGATGCCTGCGAAATAACTGTAGCGCATCAACTATAGCCCGTAATAATCGTATCGGTGCGAAGAACCAGCGTAACAGTCCCTTACCCCGTAATCCGGTAATAGACATCGTATAGATAGTAAACCCTGCATCAGGAACGAGGCTATTTTCCATTCCCTGTTTACTGCCTAACCATAACACTTCATGCCCTTTTGTAGATAATGCTTTAGCAATAGCCAATGCGGGAAAAATATGCCCCCCCGTACCACCTGCCATAATAAAAATTTTCATTTATTCATTAAACTCAATGGTTTACGAAAACGGTTTTCATGGTCAATACGTAATACTACCGCCATCACCATGCACATAATCATCATACTACTCCCTCCATAGCTAATAAAAGGTAATGTAATACCTTTAGTGGGTAAAATACCCATATTTACCCCTAAATTAACAAAAACCTGTAAACTGATCCAAATTGCTATACCTTCTGCTACGTATGCAGCAAAAAAGTGCGCTCTTTTACGTGCCATTTGTGCTATCTGGAATATCCGTACTAATAAAGCAGTAAATAATGCTAATAATACTATCACCCCTACAATTCCTAATTCTTCCGCTAATACTGCAATAATAAAATCAGTATGTGCTTCGGGTAAATAAAATAATTTTTGGATACTATTACCTAATCCTATCCCAAACCATTCCCCTCGACCAAAGGCTATCAATGCTTGCGTCAACTGAAAGCCTTGTTTAAATGGATCATCCCAGGGATTTAAAAAAGAAATTAACCGAGCATATCGATAAGGTTCTGAAACAATTAACCATTGTAATAATAATGCGGCAACTAATATTGCCAGGAAAAAAGGCCACAAACGTACTCCAGCAAGAAATAATAAGGCAAAAACCGTACTTGCAACAATAAAAGTTGCCCCCAAATCAGGCTCTAGCAATAATAAAATAGCCGTTACAGAAATCACTAAAATGGGAGTGATAAAACTACGCCAAGATTGTGTTATCACACTTTCCCTGCGTAAAATATATCCTGCCATATAAATAATCATTGCAAACTTAATTAATTCTGATACCTGGAAATTAAAACCTACAAAAGAAATCCATCGGGTACTGCCTTTTACTTCACGCCCAACCCCTGGGATAAGGACAATTAATAATAGGAATAAAGCCAAGAATAAAAAGATAACACTCAGTTTTTGCCATACATGCAAAGGAATATAAACCACCATAGCACTAAGTAATATCCCTAGTGCTACCGCAATAAGTTGTCGATATAAATAATGAAAGGGATCATGCCAATTTGCATCCGAAACACTAATCGATGCAGAAAAAACCAGTACTAAACCAAATAAAATCAAACACAAGCTAATACTAATAATATAGGGATCAAATAATGGTTTATTCGTCATTATTCACAGCACTTTATCATAATTGCCTAGAAGCATATTTTAATTTTTTTATCGCTGCAACAAAATCTGCTCCTCGTTGCATATAATTATCATACATATCAAAGCTGGCACATGCTGGGGAAAGTAATATCATATCCCCCTCGTTGGACACAGAAAATGCACACTGCACAGCAGCTTGCATGGTATCTGCAAAGTAAAGCGGAAAATCAGTATGATATTGTTGTATTGCCTGCGCTATTTTCTGTTTATCCTTGCCTATTAAGACCACTGATTTGACTTTATTGATTATTATTTTCGCTAACTCTGAAAAATCCGCTCCTTTTCCTTCTCCTCCCGCTATCAAGATAATTGGTGCAGCAATCCCTGTTATAGCTGCCAGTGTTGCACCGACATTAGTTCCCTTTGAATCATTATAAAATTGTACTTGCTGATAGCTATCCACCCACTGACAACGATGCTCCAAACCTTTAAAGCCTTGTAAGGCCATCGTGATGGCCTGATCTGAAATACCCACTGTTTTTGCTAACGCAATACTCGCTAGGGCATTAGCATAATAATGCTCACCTAATAGAGATAATGGTGGGTAAAGATGTTGTTGCTCATGATCTTGATAAATTAATTGTACTTGCTCTGCTTTGGAACATACACTGTAACCGTGTGCAAGTACACGTTGCGTAGAAAAATGATGTTGAGATGAAGTATTTATCCCTGCCTGCTGTGCCAAATAAGCATTAATCCTACTCTCATCATCATTAATAATGCACTCTTTGGCATTCGCATAAATTTTCATTTTTGCTTGCAGATAGTCATCTAAATGATCATAACGATCCATGTGATCGGCACTAATATTCAACACCACCGCTGCATCACAAACTAATTTTTGGGTAATATCTAATTGAAAACTAGATAATTCTAATACATATATTTCTGGTTTTTTATCCAATAAATCTAATGCCGGTATACCATAATTTGCTCCCCATGCGACATCTTTTCCATCCGCCAATGCCATTTCGGCTACTAAGCGGGTAACACTACTTTTACCATTTGATCCGGTAATGGCAATAATTTTTGCTTTTGGATCAACATAGGCAAGAAATAAATCTATATCACCAAATACTGGAATATCTGCTTGTATTGCTTGTTGTATCGAAGGTTCACGTAGATCAATACCTGGGCTGCTAATAATTACTTGTGCAGATAATAAGGTAGTCACTGGAAAAGGACTACCATAACTTACCGAAACATCAGGATAATGGCTTTGTAATAACTCTAAATACGGGGGATTTTTACGATTATCTATTACACTGACAGTTATCCCCTGGCGTACTAAAAAACATACAACTGAATAGCCTGTTTTACCTAAACCTAATACTAATGCTGTAGAAAAATGTAACATCTGATAAAGACTATTAACGTATTTTTAACGAAGATAAACCAATCAAAACTAAAATAACAGTAATAATCCAGAAACGGACAATAACTCTTGGTTCGGGCCATCCCTGTAATTCAAAATGATGATGAATAGGTGCCATACGAAACACTCTACGCCCCGTCATTTTATAACTAATCACCTGAATAATGACAGATAAAGTTTCCATCACAAAAACGCCCCCCATAATCAATAATACTATTTCTTGCCGTACTAATACGGCTACTATCCCCAATGCCGCACCCAATGCTAATGCACCGACATCGCCCATAAATACTTGTGCAGGATACGTATTAAACCATAAAAAACCTAATCCAGCGCCAACTATAGCACCACAAAAAATAACAATTTCTCCTACGCCGGTAACAAAAGGAATACCCAGGTAGGTAGCAAAATTGAAATGTCCTGCAAGATAAGCAAAAATACCCAATGCACCAGCCACTAATACTGTTGGTAAGATAGCTAAACCATCCAGGCCATCTGTTAAATTCACCGCATTACTTGCGCCAACAATCACTAAATAACTCCATAGCATATAAAATCCCCCTAACTGAATAGAGACATCTTTTAGAAAAGGAAAGATTAATTCTGTTTCTACGCTCGTTGTGGCCGTTAAATATAAAAAAATCACGGCACAAAAACCAATAATACTTTGCCATAAATACTTGTAACGAGCCACTAAACCTTGAGAATTTTTATGTATGACTTTTTTATAATCATCAACCCAACCTATTGCACCAAAACCTAGTGTTACCAACAATACTATCCATACATATTTATTACTTAAATCCGCCCACAACAAAGTGCTGATAGCGATCGCAACCAGAATTAATGCTCCCCCCATCGTCGGCGTTCCCGCTTTACTTAAATGTGATGTTGGACCATCATCTCGCACACTTTGCCCAATCTGATTAACCGTTAAACGTCGAATCATCTCTGGTCCAACTATTAATGCAATCGCTAACGCCGTTAATACACCTAAAATAGCACGTAGAGTGATATAACTAAAAACATGAAACCCACTATAAAATTGACTTAAATATTTGGCAAATAACAATAACACAAGTAAATCCTCTGGCGTATTTTTATATCTTATTCATCATTTAATATTTTTTTGCAAACCTATCACTATGCGTTCCATTCGCATACTCCGTGATCCTTTTACTAAAATTGCTTTAAAACATTCCCTATTGTCTATCAAATATGTTTGTAATGCACTTAATAATTGCTCTTGATGAGTAAAATATTTTACTACCACAGAATGTTGCTGCCTGTTTGCCTGTTCCTTAAATGCTTGATATAAATATTGAGCCTGCGTTCCTATTACCCATAAATGTTGTAATTTTGTATTCCCTAGCCATTCCCCTAACTTTGCATGATAAATATGGCTATCTTCTCCTAATTCCGCCATATCCCCTAATACTGCAATATGTTGTTGTGCCGGCGTTGCAAGCAAAACCTCTATACCTCGTTGTACAGATAGAGGATTAGCGTTATAACTGTCATCATAGACAATACTATTTGCCATTGCCGGTATTTTCTTTAACCGTCCATTCACTGCATTAAGATCAGCTAATCCCCGTTGTATATGTGCTATGCTTATTTCTGGATACAGTGCTTGTGCTGCCAATATTGCTGCCATCATATTATAAATATTGTGTTTTCCAGGTAAATCCATCTTTACCGTCAATCGCTTACCCATGCTTTCTATAGTGATATGATTATCTACTTGAGATACCCAATGACAATCTCCTTGTTGCCAAGAAAAAGTAAATACTTGCTGTTTATCCTCACACAAGCTCTGCCAGTAAGAAGCAAAGCTATCATCCGCATTAATAATAGCGGTACTTTGTTGACTAGAATAAGTATAAATTTCCCCTTTTGCCTGTGCTACCCCCTGCATACTGCCAAACCCTTCTAAATGTGCTGCTGCGGCATTAGTAATCAGTGTTACATCTGGTTCAACTAATTGAGTTAATTTTGCAATTTCTCCTGCATGATTTGCCCCTAATTCTAATACCGCACAATCATGTTCTGCACGAATACGCAATAAAGTTAACGGCACGCCTAATTCATTATTAAAATTTCCTTGTGTCATCACAATCTTTTTATACTGCTGTAAAATACCCCCAAGCATCGTTTTAACTGTTGTTTTACCACAACTTCCTGTCAACGCTATCATTGCTAAGCGGTATCTGCTGCGCCAGTATGCAGCTAATTTCCATAACCCTTGCCGGCTATCTGTCACACAAATTTGTGCAATGGGTGCATCCACCCAATGTTCTACAATACATCCTGCTGCCCCTTTTGCTATCGCTTGATGAATAAAATCATGCCCATCTACCTGTTCACCTGCTATCGCAATAAATAGTTCCTTTGGCTGTAAACGTCGGGTATCAATTTCAGCTCCCATAAAATATTGCGGTGCATCGGGGATCGCATTATTCTGCCTTAATGGAGCATTTAAATATTGAGCAAGTTGCGCTAAATGGTGAGAGGTATCTATATTCATTAATTATTATCCCTGCTATTTTCCCGATAAAAAGCCTCTACCACCTCTTTATCATCAAAATGATTTTTATTACCCGCTATTTCTTGATAATCTTCATGCCCTTTTCCAGCAATCAACACTACTTCTTGTTCTTGTGCCAAACTCAATACCTGTTCAATGGCTTTTTTTCTATCCCTTATTACGCTCACTTTTTGCTTATCGGATATACCATCTAAAATATCTGCAATAATCGCATCCGGATTTTCATAACGGGGGTTATCATTCGTCAACATAATCTGATCAGCATACTCTGCTGCAATTTTTCCCATCAATGGACGTTTCGTTTTATCTCGATTTCCACCACAACCGAATACACAATACAACTTTTCAAACTGATGTGTCATCATCGTTTTTAATACTTGTTGTAATGCATCCGGTGTATGAGCATAATCAACGATGACTACCGGCGAGCTATGTACTAAATCCATGCGTCCAGGGACAGCCTGAATATTTTTTAATGCCGCAATGATACGAGTTGTTGACCACTTTAAAGCAACTAGGGTACTGATTGCTGCTAACAGATTACTGATATTAAATTGACCAAAAACAGGCACACTAAAAGAAAGAGATTGATTATTGACATGGCAATGCAAATTCATACCCTGTAGTGATAATTGCCATGCTATAGTATGCACATCTGCCTTTTTATTCGTCAATGAATAGGTATAGATGGTATGCCTCTTTTGTTCACTATAACGCAATAATTGTTGACCAAACCCATCATCTATATTAAGAATAGACGTTTGCAAGGCCGTGTTGTTGTTAAAAAGACGTTGTTTTGCTTTAGCATACGCTGACATAGAACCATGATAGTCTAAATGATCTTGCGTTAAATTAGTAAAAATAGCCAAATCAAAAGTAATTGCTGCAACCCGATATTGTGCCAAAGCATGAGAAGATACTTCCATTACTACATACTGTAATCCTTTATCACGAATTATGGCAAGTGCTTGCTGTACTGAAATAGCATCCGGTGTAGTATAATTTTCTTGCCTCTTAGGTACCAGGGTTTGTAAATGATACCTCTTTGCCAGATGATAAATACCAATACCGAGCGTACCTATAATGGCACACTGCGCCCCTAATAATTGTGCTATAAAATAAGCGGTAGAGGTTTTACCATTAGTCCCCGTTATCGCAATAGTAGTTAATTGCTGCTCAGGATACGCATAAAAACGGGCAGCAATATCGGATAAATACCGATGCAAATCAGGAAAACAAATAAAAGGCACTACTGTGGATAAATCTGCCCGCTGATTAACACCATAATAGTCAGCAGGCAGGTTTGTTGTCGGTTCCCAGATCACAGCAACCGCCCCTTGTTGCAGCACGTTATCAAGATAATCCATGCCATGTTTTTTTGCAGTAAACGCAGGACAGGCAAAAAACACATCCCCCTTTTTCACCCTACGACTATCCATCGTCATCCCTGTGATTACCACCTTATCAGATAAGGTCATCCAAGGACGTAACAAATCAATCAGTGACATACTATAAGACATCATCAATGACTTTTTAGCTGCTGATAGGTTTCCCCATCGGGACGAATATTTAACAAACGCAAACTTCCTTCCATTACTTTAGCAAATAAAGGAGCGGCAACCAAACCACCATAATATTCTTTTTTATTCGGCTTATTAATCATCACGGCTATCACTAAATGCGGATCAGTAACAGGAGCAATACCTGCAAATACGGCAATATATTGATTGCTGTAACGTCCATTTACTAATTTTTTTACTGTACCCGTTTTTCCTGCAACCCGATATAAGGGAATATTTGCTTTATGTGCAGTCCCCCCTTTTTTTACTACCGACTCCATCATCGTTAACATTTCTTTAGCCACTTTTTCGGGGATAAGTTGTTGCGCTTTTGTCGAATAACATACTGACTTTAATAATTTTTTACTACATATTGCTGCTCTACTCTGTGCTGTTAAAAATGACAAATGCCGCATTTTACCTTTATTTGCAAAGACGGCATAAGCTCTTGCTAACTGTATCGGTGTAACCGATAAACCATACCCAAATGCCATCGTTGCCTGTTCAATTTTTTTCCACGAATGATAATCCCGTAATACACCCCCACTTTCCCCTGAAAATCCCAAACCACTACTTTGTGAAAATCCAAATCGCTTAAATTGTTGCCAAAGTTGCTTAGCACGTAAGGATAAAGCTATTTTTACCGTCCCCACATTACTGGATTTTTGAATAACTGTTGCCACATTAATTAATCCATAATTGCGGTGATCAGTAATCCGCTTACGCCCTATTTGAAAAAAGCCTGGACGGGTATCAATCATGGTATTGGCATGATAGCGTCCTGTCATTAATGCCGCACTAATCGTAATGGGTTTCATGGTAGAGCCAGGTTCAAATACATCAGTAACCGCTCGATTACGATAACGATCACTATGCAAATTTTTACGACTATTAGGATTAAAACCTGGTTGATTAACCATTGCTAAAATATCAAAAGTACGAGTATTTAATACTACCACCGATCCCGATTCGGCTTGGTGTTTTTGCATGGTTTTCTTTAATTCTCTATAAGCTAAGGCTTGTATGCGGGCATCCAGGGTTAAAATAATATCCATCCCTGATTGTGCAACCAATAGTTCATCTACTAATTCAATAAAATTACCCTTACTATTGCGGATTACCCGCTTTTTTCCAGGCACTCCCTGCAACACGCTATTGAGCATTTTTTCTATTCCAGCTTGTCCTTTATCATCAATATCGGTAAACCCTAATAAATGGGAAAAAACCTCCCCCATAGGATAATAACGCCGATACTCTTTATTAAAATATACCCCTTTTAATGCTAATTGTTTAATACGTTGCACTTGATAAGGATCTAAATGCCGTTTTAGATATAAAAACTGGCTTTTTTTAGTATGTAAACGTTGGATTTTATCTTGTATTGTTTTTTTATTTAATTTTAAATTTTTTAATATCTGTAAAAAATACGGATTATTTACATCTATTTCCAAAGGATTTACCCATAGAGATTCTACCGGTGTACTAACAGCTAAAGGATTTTTTAATCGATCATAAATAATTCCCCGATAGGCCATTACCTTCACTTCTCGCAACGCTCGACTGTCTCCTTGCTGTTGTAAAAAAGATGGATGAATAACTTGTAAATCAAAGACTCTCCATAACAAAATAGCCAATCCCAATACACACATTATATAAACAAACCGTAAGCGATATACAGGATTAAAGGTATTATTTTTTTTCATTTGCGAATATCGGTAAAAATAATATCTTCAAGCAAAGGATAATACATCCCCAATTTTTTGATAGCGATATCCTCTACCTGGTTATAACTGGCTAAGGTACTCCGTTCTAATTGTAATTGCCCCCATTTTACTAACATTGCATCTTGCTGTTTTTCCAAATGATATAATTGTTGATAATGCTTTCGACTTTGTTGTTTTAAGTAAACACTCGTCAGTGCCGAAAAGAAGCAGAACAAAAGAAGCAAGGCTAAGATAAAATATTTCATGATTTATTATAATTTTTCAACAACTCGCATAATAGCACTACGACTACGGGGATTATTATTTAATTCCTGTTTATTCGCTCTGTATAATTTGCCGATATAACGAGCTTGTTTATTTAAACATACATCCTGAATGGGAAAATCGGCTGGAAAGGGATCAACACCCTGTACTAATTTTTTAAAGAAATGTTTAACTATTCTATCTTCTAAAGAATGAAAACTAATAATTGCTAACCGTCCTTGTGGGGAAAGTATTTGCATACTCTCTGCCAGTACAGTTTCTAATTCTTGCAACTCTTTATTAATATAAATACGAATTGCCTGAAAACTACGGGTTGCTGGATGTTTATGTTTTTCCTTAACAGGAATCGCTTGTTGAATAATTGCTACTAATGTTTTCGTATCAGTAATCGGATTTTGTTGTCGATACGCTACAATTGCTGTAGCAATGCGTTTAGCAAAACGTTCTTCTCCATAATATTTTAATACCCACGTTATATCTTCTTGTTTTGCAGTCTGTAACCATTCGGCTGCCGTTTCTCCTTGTTGATTATTCATACGCATATCTAAAACACCGTTTTCTGAAAAACTAAAGCCTCTTGCTGCATTATCTAACTGCGGAGAAGAAACGCCTAAATCCAATAATATTCCCTTCACTTTCCCTTCCATTCCTTGTTGCTTTACAATCTCTGCCATTTGAGAAAAACTGGTATATTGCACCATAAAACGGGGATCAGTATCAAAGTGTGCTTGCGCATAAGTGATTGCTTCAGGGTCTTTATCTAAAGCCAATAATCTTCCTTGTGCTGATAATTGCGCTAGTATTGCTTTACTATGTCCTCCTCGTCCAAATGTCCCATCAATATAATAAGCATCAGGGTCTACGCATAATACCTTGATTGCTTCTGATAATAGAACGGGTTGATGTAAAATATTTGACATAATTGCATAATAATAAATAAGAATGGAAATTGAAGTTAACCAGTAAGCCGGATTCTGTCGTGGACAGCCATTCATCTATGATATAGATTACCCTATATCTTTAGCGACCTACCCAAGAACACATGCGGATCACATGTTAAATTACAAAGTAATTTATGTCCTTCTATTTGATCTTGCTTCAGGTGGGGTTTGCCCTGCCATTCATATTGCTATCAATGCGGTGCGCTCTTACCACACCATTTCACCCTTACCTATCATCCATAAAGAATAACAGGCGGTATCTTTTCTGTGGCACTTTCCGTAAGCTCACGCTTCCCAGACGTTATCTGGCACCTTATCCTGCGAAGTCCGGACTTTCCTCCCCTCTGTTAAAGCGGCGACTGTCTTGGTCAACTTCAACGCCGTATTATAACGGTTTATATTATCAGTAGCAAAACAATAAATATCCTTGTCATAAAGATGTCATATAAAAAATATATACTGTAAATACGTTAATTTTATTATCATAAGGAATTTTTTAGTGCAACGATATATCCTAT
>JALWRI010000126.1:0-16542 GCA_026994225.1 Gammaproteobacteria bacterium
CAAGAAAGCCAACGTTTAGCCAAATTAGAAGAAGAGCGGAAAATAGCAGAAGAAGAAAGTAGAAAAAATGCAGAAAAAATTCGCCAAGAAGCACAACATGAAATTGAAAAAATTCGTAAGGAGGCTGAAGAAGCAAAACGCCACATGGAAGAACGTTTGGAACGAGCCAGGAAGGCAGAAAGAGCACGTAGAGAACAGGAAGAAAAGGTAAAAGAAGAAGAGCGAAAACGTTTACTAGAACAGCAAACTGAAATTGAAAATGCTAAAAAAGCATTAGAGATGGAGGCCTTAAAATCTCAAGAAGCAGAAAAAGAGGCTTTACGTTTGCGTGCTCAAGCAGAGCAGGCAAGTATTAAAGCTGAAGGTGAAGCAAGACGTGCAGCCGAAGCAGAACTTGCACAACGTAGAATGGAAGAAGCATTACAGCAAGCGAGTGCAGAAGAATTACAAGAAAAACAACAAGAGTTACAAGCGGCAAAAGAAAAAGCAGAAAAGGAACATCAAAAATTACGAGAAGCCGAGGCTGAAGCAGAGCGTTTACGTCTTGAAGCACAACAGGCAAAAGATGATGCCCATCTTATACAGGAAAAATCTGCGGATGCTGAATCGGCATTAAAACAGGCACGGGAAGAAATAGAGCAGATCCGGCAAGAAGCAGAAAAACGACGTAATGAAGGTATTCAAGAAGCATTAGAGCGAGCAGAAAGAGAAGCGCAACAAGCTAAAGAAGCACAACATGCCCGAATGGAAATGGAAGCGCAAGTTGCACGTTTAAAAGCAGAAATGCTTAATGCTCGAAATACAGCACAAAATGAACACGGGGAACTATTAAAAGAAGAAGAGGAAAAACATCAACAAGCAATTTTAAAAGCTCAGGCAAAATTAGATGAAGAAAAAGATAAAGTAGCCCAAATGGAAGTGGCACGCTTACAGGCAGAGCAAGAATTGCAATTATTACGGGATGAAGCAAGAGAGCACACACAGTTATTAGATGAAGAGCGACATCGTGAGTTAGAAGAAGCTAAAGTTGAAATAGAAAAAGCACGTCAGCGAGCATTAGAAGCGGAGGAATCTCGAAAGCAATTAGATGCTGATATGCAAAAGTTACGTAAAGAAGCAGAAGAACAGATAAAACGAGCGCAACAAAAGCAAGATCAAGAAATGGAAGCAATGCGTCAACAAGCGATGGAAGAAAAGCATAAATTAGAAGAAGAGTTAGCTTTATTACGTAATCAAGCACAATCAGAAAAACAAGATGCATTAAAAGAAGCAGAAGCGATGCGTAAGAAAGAAGCAGAAGCGATGCGTAAACGGACACTAGAGGCAGAAAAACAAAATGCTATTTTGTTAGCAAAAGAAGAAGCGAGAAAACAAGCTATCCTGGAAGCGAAGAGAAGACGCATGAATATGCAAAAAAATACTAAACCGAAAAATGTAAGAGATGAATTAGCAGATTTGTATAGGGCAGCAAAAGAAGAATAAACGAGAAAATTAAAATTTAGCCCCTATTCCTTGGGGCTGAACGTGTCATCCACTGATGAAAGTGACCATTCCTAGGTCTCCCCCTCCTTTATCGCCATCCTAATAATAAATATCCATTTATTATTTCCTTGTCATCGATATGATAACTAACATAATCCTTGTGTAAATTCCATTTTTTGTTCAAAAATGGAATTATCATTGGCATTTTTTATTATTATATTGCATTCCGTGTAACATTGGTAAACATGGTATAGTATTATTTTTAGTTTGTAAACTGATAGACACAAAATAATAGTAAATAAATACTAATATCTATGATAATTACCTGTTATATAAAGAAGTTATTTTTCTATATATGCCATTTTTACCAGTTCAGCAACAGAATGAGCTTGCATTTTTTCCATTACTTTGGCTCTATGCACTTCTACCGTTTTAGAACTAACGCCTAAGTCAAAGGCAATCACTTTATTGGCTTTTCCTTGCACCACACCTTCCATTACCTCTTTTTCTCTAGGGGTAAGTTGTTTTAAACGTTTATTGATAGTTTCATGTAAGGCATTTTCTTGTTGAATTTTTTCTGCTTGTTTTAGTGCTTTTTGTACACAATCTAATAACATTTGATCGTTAAAAGGTTTTTCTAAAAAATCACTTGCTCCTGATTTTAAGGCTCGAACTGCCATAGGGACATCACCATGTCCGGTAATAAAGATAATAGGCAAACGAATATTGCGTTGTTTCATTTGATCTTGTGCATCCAAGCCGCTAATGCCAGGCATACGTATATCCATAATCAAACAACCTATTTCTTTTTCCTGGTAGTTTTCCAAAAATGTTTCCGCAGATTCATAGGTTTTTACTGTTAATCCAATAGATTCTATTAACCATCGGGTAGATTGTCGTACTGCTTCATCATCATCAACGATAAAAACCGTCATATTATTGCTCATGGTGTGTTTTCCCCCTTGCTATCGGTAATATCAAGCTAAAGCATGCCCCTTTTCCAAGTTCACTACTTGCTTTTAATCTACCGCCATGTGCTTCTAAAATAGAGCTACTAATTGATAGCCCCATGCCTAAGCCTTTTTGTTTAGTGGTAACAAAAGGATGGAATATGGTTTTAAGCTGTTCTTGATCCATTCCTTTACCCGAATCTTTCACTTGTAATTCAATAAAATTTTCATCTTCATATAATTGTGTACGAATAAATAAATATTTATTTTCATTATCTTGCATTGCATCAATGGCATTTTTGATTAAATTAATTAATACTTGTTCGATTTGTATGATATCTGCAAAAATAGGGGGGAGGTGTTCGGTAAGTTGTAATTCTAATTGGACAGATTGTTTTTTTAAGCGATCATCTAAAAAAGCGAGGACTTCGTTAACAATATGATTAATTTCTGTATAGGTATGACGAGATTCTCCTTTTTTAACAAAAGATCGAAGCCGTTGAATAATTTTACCCGCACGATTTGCTTGTTCAGCAGCAAGTTCCAATGCTTGTAATAAATCTTCCGTTTTGCCATGATTGCCGCGGATGCGCCGAGCGCAACCTTGTACATAACTCACTATAGCGGATAAGGGTTGATTAAGTTCATGTGCTAAGCCGGCTGCCATTTCACCCATTGTACTCAAACGAGCGACATGGGCAAGGTCAGCTTGATGTTGTAATGCGGTTTCCTGGGCAAGTTTACGTTCATGAATTTCAGTTTCCAATGCTTTTTTAGAGACACTTAAACGTCGGTTTAATTTCATAATATAGCTAATACTTAGTGCTAAAATAAGGACAATGAGTGTAGCGATGACAAACCATACCCAAAATGTTTTAAGTAAATCGGTATAGAGTATGTGTTGTTGATAAAGAGGTTGATCAAAAGGAGGAAGTCGTAGATATTGATAAAGGTTTTTTACCTTTTGATAACTTTCTGGGAGTTTCCATAATATATCGGCTTGCTGATGGTGTAATGAATATTCTAATAAAGCAATACTTATTTGAGTGATAAGGCGTTGGGGTGTTTTCCAACTTGCAGCAAAATACCAATCGGGGTATAAGCTTGATGAATAACTAAAAGGTTGTTTCCAACCTGTGTGTCGAAAAAGGATATGTAGTTGATTTTGTATTTGTGGAGAGAGTTGAGCGTATTGATAGGTATTTAAAATGCCTATTTGAATTGTTTTTTGTAAGACCATGTTGACTAATTCATTAGCATCTGTGGTGGTAATGATTTTTAATTCATGGGGATTAAGATCATGGGCGTGTAATTCTTTTAAGGCAATAGAATGATCCATAGCAATTTGTGGCTCTAATGTTACTAATGAGGCATCTTGTAAGTGTGAAGAGGGAATGGGATTTGTTTTGAGACTAAAGAAAACAATACCAAATTGAGCAGCATAACCATTAGGGTAGCGGCGATACATACTTAGTAAGGGATATTGGGTTTGATGTAATTGTTGTAAGGTAACATAGTGTCCAGAAGAGGTGATTAAAAAATCAATCTTTCCCAATGCAAGGCCTTTGTTAAGTGGATGTTTCTCCATAACATGAAAGACAAAATCATATTCTGGATATTTTTGTTCTAAATAATGAAAAGACGGTTTTAATTGTTCTGCGTTCACGGTAACAGATTTTAATACCGCAATATTAATAGTCGGTTTGGCAGCTTGAGCAATGAGAGCTGGAGTAAATAAGAGTAAAAATAGTGCTACAATTGGCGGCATAAGATATCCTTTTCCAGGGCAGCCAGTAAAAATTATTACTATACAAAGTAGCATATAGCTGCACTTTATATAGCAATAGCGTAATAAAAAAGTTTACATCAAGTAGTGGTACTTATTTTTGTGGTAATTGTTTTAATTTAGAATCTAATGCTTCACGAATAACACTTTGCAACGTGGCAGATAATTCTCTGGGCTCAAATTTTGGTACATAGGCATCCGCTCCAACTGTTTTACCTAAATTTTGGTTGGCATCAGCAGATAAAGACGAATGCATAACAACCGGAATATTTTTAAAACGGGGATCATTTTTTATATTACGGGTGAGTACATAGCCATCCATTTCAGGCATTTCTACATCAGTCAAGATGGCATCAATATATTTACTGACAGGTTCTCCGGTAATATCTGCCCGTTGTGCTATCTCTTGTAATTTATGCCATGCTTCTGAACCATTGTTGGCACTTAGATGACGAATACCCATCGTATCGAGTGTTTTAGAAATTTGTCGCCGTGCAACACTCGAATCATCGGCAAATAACACTGTACAACTACTATCTAAAACAGGCACTTCATCATAGATAGTTTCATCATCATCAAATTGTGCCGTTTCAGCTAAGACTTTTTCTACATCCATAATCATTACGATGCGATTGTCTTTTAATTCTGTTACCGCAGTCACTAAACCATGTAGTTGATTAGTCATCATTTGTGGAGGGACTTTAATATCATTCCATTGTAGACGTAAAATATTTTCTACTGAGTCAACAAGAAATCCCTGCATGTGTTTATTAAATTCCGTTACAATAAGAATTTCAGGTGGTCTTTTAGGTTGTACACCACAAAATTTTGCAAGATTAATAACAGGTACCATTACACCACGTAAACTTACAATACCTTCTACTGAAGGTGGCATATCAGGGGCATGTGTGATTTCAGGTACTTGCATCACTTCTCTTACTTTAAAAACATTGATACCAAACACTTCTTCTCTGTCTGTAATATTATCTGAACCCAAACTGAAAAGTAAAACTTCAAGACGATTAGTACCAGCAAGGTTAGTACGCTCATCAACAGATTGCATGAAGTTAGCCATAATATGCGTCCTATCGAAGTGGATAATTAATATAAGTGTGATAATACCTATCCTGTTTAGAATAGGCTATTATCTTTTTTAGTTATTATAGTGTATTGATATTATACGTGATTAAAATATTAGTAAATACCATATACATCTAATCCTTTTTTGGCTTTGTGTTGTATTTCCATCTCTATCTTATACACTCGTCCATTATTGGGTAGACGAAATGTAAAACTTCCCCCAACATACAATTTTTCTTTCATGGGATAAGACAAGATTTTACGATATTTGCCTACAGACAAGCGTATATTACGGATATTAATTTTTTCTCTGCTAACATTAGTAAAGCGGATACTGCGGTAAGGCTTTGGATGTGGAATTTTAATAATACCCCAACCATTATGTACATAACCGGTATTGCCTAAAAACTCTGGGGAGTTATGATGCGGTGTAGATGCCGGTGGAGTAAAAGGAGCCGGCGGACGATATTGAGGAGTTGGAGCTGGCGTATACTGTGAGCCAGGGGTGTGGTATTCCATTTTATCCCGCATTTGATTGCGTAGATTATCCCGTTGTTGTTGGTAGTCATGTCGTCCATCATTTAATCCATCTTTTAAACCATCGATAGTACCTTTATGAGAGCCTTTACGGTAGCCTTTTTCGTAGCCATTGCGGTAGCCATTTTCATACTCATGGCTAAAAGAGCGGGCGCTGCGACCCATACGTCCTTCTTGATAACCAATGCGGTATGTTTTTTTATAGGCGTTTTTATAGCCATCGTTTAAACCATCTTTAAAACCATCATTATAGCCTTTTTGGTAAGGGGTTTGAGCAAAACAACTCAAGCTACTAAACAAAAGTAAAAAAAGACTTATAAATCGTAGAGCAGTAGGCATTAAAAAATCTCCTTATTAGTAAGTATGTGTTTAGTGTAATGTATCCTGATTATTTATTCATGTTTTTTAAAGCTTATTAGCAACTTTTTTGTAAATTAGCCAATAACGATATTCACTAATCGTCCAGGTACAACAATAATACGACGTAATTTTTTGTTTTCTAACCATTTTTTTATTTCTGGTAAAGCTAATGCTTGCTGTTCTATGGCACTGTTATCGAATGCTTTAGGTAAGCACATTTTAGCACGTACTTTACCATTCACTTGTACTACCCAATTTATTTCATCCGATTGTATGACTTGTTGATCAAATTGCGGCCAGTTTGCATCAATGATATTACCTGAATAGCCTAAGGCTTGCCAGAATATTTGGCAAATATGAGGGGTGATAGGTTGTAACAATAAAGTGATTGTTTTTAATGCTTCTTGACACAATTGTAAATCTAGCGTACTGGTAGCTGTGAATTTACTATAATGATTGGTTAATGACATGATGGCTGCAATAGCAGTATTAAATTTATATGATTGACCAATATCACGATTTACCTGCATAATGGTTTGATGAACGTGTCGGCGAAAGGCTTGTTGGGTTTTATTTAACGCTTTATGATCAATGCCAGTGGATAAGGTCTCGGTATTATGCTGAGTATGTTCATAAATGATAGTCCATAAACGTTTTAAAAAACGGGCAGCACCCTCTACGCCTGCATCAGACCATTCTAAAGATTGCTCTGGTGGAGCAGTAAAGAGGATAAATAAACGTACGGTATCTGCACCGTATTTATCTATTAATTGCTGTGGATCAACCGTATTACCTTTAGATTTAGACATTTTATCGCCATCTTTTAACACCATACCCTGTGTTAATAAGCGTTTAAATGGTTCATCACTGTTGACCATACCAAAATCACGGAGTAATTTATGAAAAAAGCGAGCATACAATAAATGTAAGATAGCATGTTCAATACCACCGATATACATATCGACAGGTAGCCAATAATTACTACGTTGATCCAGCATTTGTTGCTGATTATCAGGACAACAATAACGAGCATAATACCAAGAAGATTCCATAAAAGTATCAAAGGTATCGGTTTCTCTAAGATACGGTTTTTGGGTATCTGGATCGATATAATGCGTAAATTCTGGCATATTTTTTAAAGGTGATATGCTACCATCTAAGGTTACATCCTCTGGTAGAGTAACAGGAAATGTGTCAGCAGGAATAATATCGTTGATATTATCTTGTGCATGTAACATAGGAATAGGACAACCCCAATAACGTTGTCTGGATATACCCCAATCTCGTAAACGATAATTAATTTTGCGTTTCCCTTTATGGCTGCTTTCCAAAGCAGTGGCAATAGCGTTAAAAGCATCGTCAGAAGAAAGATCGGTAAATTGTGCAGAATGAATTAATATCCCTTTTTCGGTAAAAGCGGCTTGATCAATATCGGCCTTATCGGAACTATCTGGTGCAGGAGCGATAACCTGTTGAATAGGAAGTTGATAGCTAGTAGCAAACTCCCAATCACGCTGATCATGGGCAGGTACTGACATCACTGCACCCGTACCATAAGACATTAAAACAAAATTCGCTGCCCAAACAGGGATGGGTTTGCCTGTTAATGGATGTATCGCTTCTATACCTAAAGCAATCCCTTTTTTATCCAATGTTGCAACAGTTGCTTCAGATGTGCAGTGTTGTTCACATTCAGTAATAAATGCCGCAATATCGGCATTGTTTTGCGCCATTTTTTGAGTAAGGGGGTGTTGTGCTGCTACGGCAAGATAGGTAACACCCATTATCGTGTCAGGACGAGTGGTATAAATGGTAATCGTATCACTTTGATCTGCCAATATAAAATCAGCTTCTACCCCTTCTGAACGACCAATCCAGTTTTTTTGCATGATTTTGACCGATTCGGGCCATTGTGTCAGGTGTTCTAATTCTTGTAATAATTCTTCTGCATAGTCAGTAATTTTTAAAAACCATTGCGGAATAGAACGTTGTTCGACCAAAGCTCCTGAACGCCAGCCTCGTCCATCAATCACTTGTTCATTGGCTAATACAGTTTGATCAACGGGATCCCAGTTGACTAGCGAATCTTTTTTATAAATCAGTCCTTTGGCATAAAGTTGGGTAAAAAACCATTGCTCCCAACGATAATAATCAGGATTACAAGTGGTAATTTCTCTTGACCAGTCATAAGCAAAGCCTAAACTTTTTAGTTGTTGGCGCATATAGGCAATATTTTCGTATGTCCATTTAGCAGGGGCTTTTTGATGTTTGATAGCGGCATTTTCAGCAGGTAAACCAAATGCATCCCAACCCATAGGTTGTAGTACGTTTTTACCTAACATACGCTGGTATCGGCTAATAGCATCACCAATGGTATAATTACGTACATGCCCCATATGTAACTGACCACTAGGATAAGGAAACATGGAAAGACAATAAAATTTTTCTTTATCTGCATCTTCGGTGACAGCAAAACAAGCGTTATCATCCCAGTATTTTTGTATTGCAGATTCAATCTCATGGGCTGTGTAGACAGCTTTCATGTAAAACTCCTAGTCATTGAGTAATAATTTTGTGTATTGCGTGACTTTTCACTATTATTAATAGTAGCGTAGCGCAATGTTTGCTTTTTGATATATAAAGAAGCAGTCTAATCGTTAAATTGTTGCACATTATAAAAACCCTTGTTGTGATAAACAAGCACTAAGAGTATTCTGAAGTTATGTCAAAGCAGGAACATCTATTTATTCATTTTTTAGAACAATTGCAAAAGCAATCTAATTTATATTTACTAGATAAAGTATTTATGCTTATGTTAGATATGTTTTTTAAGCCTGTCAGTATTCAAATTTATCGTTATTTTCCTCAATATAAATCACAAGATCGGTATTTAAGATTAATGTATAAACATAAACAGATTGATGTAGATAGAAAGTTGTTAGATCAATGTTGTCGGCGAAAAAAGACGGTGCTATTAGCGCAGCAAGTCTTTTATCATTTGTTGTTACCACAACGATTGAATGGTGAAACATTTTTTATCTTGTATGTGAAATTATTAAAAACCCATTGGTTAGATGAATTGTGGAAACGTGCATCTAAAGTCTATATAGTACGTTGGAAACAATTGTATCAAAAAAAAGACCCGTTGACCGGATTATGGCCACGACATCAATTACAACAAGATATACTGTGTATTCCTCATGTAGAAAAACAACGGGTAGTTAATAAACGAAAGAAACACTATGGATTATGTTTAGCGTTATTAGATTTGGATTATTTTGCAAAAATTAACGAATACTATGGAGAAATTTGGGGGGATAAAACCTTACTCGCTTTTTCTCGTTTTATGATGCAGTCTTTTCGGGAAAATGATCTATTATTTCATTATGGGGGAGAAGCCTTTGTAGTGGTATTACGAGAAGCCGATTTAGAGGTAGCAGAAAAAGCATTATTGCGTTTTTGCCAAGCAGTTGAAGAACATACTTTTCCCAATGCCATTACTTTAACAGTAAGTATTGCGTTTACCGTATTAGAGGATATTCCTATAGAAAAATTATTAAAACGTGTGAATGATACATTATATATTGCTAAAAAACAGGGACGTAATCGGGTATGTTGTTATGAATACTTGATCCAAAGTGGAGAATTATCCGATCAACAGTCAATTACGCAATTAATTGTTGATGATATATACCTTTGACATTATTAGGTCATAATTGCGATGGCAAAAACGATAGTAATAAATACTGAGGAGATGAAAACCCCTTTTTTACGAGGAATTTTAACGAGTTCACTATTAGATATAGGCATGTCTTTTGATCAAGCATATCAATTAGCATCTCTTATACGGCAAGATTTATTAGACAAAAATCAGGTGACTACGGAAGAATTACGTAAAAAAGTGATTACCTTATTAAATAAAAAAAAGATAAATGAAGATATTATTGAGCGATATATAGCTCCTGCTAATTTTAATAGCACCATTATGGTAAAAAATATGTGCGGGGGGAAAACTCCTTTTTCACGTAGTCAGCATCGTTTAGGTTTGGAAGCATGTGGATTGTCTTCAGAAAAAGCCATTACCAGTACGGAGTATATTTATGAAATATTGCTTAATTTAGGAAAAGATATCATTCATTCAGGGGAAATTGGATGTGTAACGTATCAATATTTATTGCAAGAATATGGACAGGAAATCGCTCAATATTATGTGGTGTGGTATGATTTTTTACACTCCGGTCGTCCTTTGATTGTATTAATAGGAGGGACAGCAGGTGTGGGGAAAAGCACGATTGCTATTGAAGTTGGCCACCGTTTAGGTATTGTACGCTCACAGTCTACGGATATATTGCGAGAAGTGATGCGAATGATGACCCCTGCAGAGTTATTACCGGTACTACATAGTTCTTCTTTTACAGCATGGGAGCAATTACCAGAAAATAAAGCAAAAAAAGTAGCTGTTAATGAACAAATTGTTATCAATGGATATTTACGGCAGGCAGAAATCTTGTCTTTAGCTTGTAAAGCAGTAATTAGCAGAGCGTTAGAAGAAAGAGTATCTATTATTATGGAAGGGGTGCATGTTAAGCCATCATTAATTAAACAAATACCGACCAATAATGAAGCGATTATTGTACCCATTATTTTATCGGTACTAAAATCACATAAATTAAAAGAACGTATTGAAGAAAGAGGTAAAACAGTACATAGTCGCCGTTCACAAAGATATTTGAAAAACTTAAAACAAATATGGACGATACAATCATATTTAATGGATGAAGCCGAAAATCATCATGTTCCTATTGTATCTAATTTAGATAGAGAAAAAACCATTCAGGAAGTAATGAAAACGATTGTACAGTATCTTACTCCTCATTTTTCTCATGATCCCAATACGGTATTTTTATCATAATAATAGCCGGAGTAAGATGATTGAAAAAAGCAATAGTCATTATTTTAGACGGATTAGGAGATAGACCTCATCCAGCATTGCAAAGTAAAACACCTTTAGAAACAGCGTATATTCCTTATTTTGATAAATTAGCTAAAAAAGGCCTATGTGGATTATTACATCCTCTTTATCCGGGTATTCCGGTCAGTACCCATTCGGGGATGGGGTTATTATTTGGGATTGCACCAAAAGATATTGTATCGCTTGCCAGAGGTCCAGTAGAAGCCATGGGTATTGAATTACCCTTGCAAGCAGGTGATGTGATTTTAAGGGGAAATTTTGCAACATTACAACAGCAAGCAGATAGATGGCAAATCCTTGACAGACGAGCTGGACGTATACAACAAGGTACTCAAGAACTGAGTGTGAGATTAGAGAATATTGATTTGGGGAATGGGATACTAGCAAGTGTATATCCTACAACACAACATCGGGTAGTTGTCCGCTTACGTAGTCATCATTCAGATATTACTTTGTCCGAAAATATATCAGATACGGATATTACCAAAACAGATCCGCTTTATTTGCGCAATAGTTATGCGTTAGATACTAATGATCAGCAGGCAAAAATAACAGCACAAGCTATCAATACCTTTAGTCGTATCGCTTATCAAAGATTACAGCAACATCCGATTAATAAGCAACGTAGGCAACAAGGTTTATTGCCTGCAAATGGTATATTGTGTCGTAGTCCGGGAAAATTAATGGCGTTACAAAGTATATTTTCTTCTCTTCATCTTCATGTTGCCGTTGTTTCGGCAGAGGCAACGGTGATAGGATTAGCTAAGTGGTTAACATTTACAACGTGTACGCAAGATAATTTTACTGCGCTGGGGGATACCAATATTGTGGAAAAAGTGGCGTTAGCTAAAAAACAATTAGCGGATCATGATGTGGTATTTTTACATATTAAAGGAACGGATGTTTATTCCCATGACAAACAAGTCCACAAAAAAGTGCAATTTATTGAACGCATAGATGAAGCAATCGCTGATCTGCTTGATATGGATATAATTATTGCGGTTACTGCTGATCATTCAACTAATAGCATAACAGGATTTCACAGTGGCGATCCAGTACCCGTTTTATTATGTAATCCTGAAGGGAGACGAGATGAGGTAGCCTATTTTGATGAAACATCATGTATGCAAGGCGGTTTAGGACATTTATCAGCGTATGCTTTTGTGTTTAGTTTACTGGATCAAATGGATTGTATGCATAGTTTTAAACAATCTGATAATCAATGGATGCAGCTATTTTAAAAGTCGTGTATAAAAATATTCTTGCTATAATGGCAAACATGGTTTAATTATAGATAGAGTTAGGTATTCTTTCAGATTGCAGTAAAAACAAAAAAAAATATCGATCAGAAAACACACAAACAGCGATGGCTGCTGCATTTGCAAAATTGCAAAAATAATCCATTGAACGAATGATAAATAATAGAGTATATAATAATGATTGAAAATTATTTAAACGTATTGTGGCAAATCTTATTGGAATTATCTCCGGCATTATTAGCAGGGTTATTTTTAGCAGGGTTATTACGTGTATTTTTACCCAATAGTTTAATTCATGCACATTTAAGTCAAAATACGCTAGGTAGTGTTATACGTGCAGCATTAATTGGCGTACCAATGCCATTGTGCTCATGTGGGGTAGTTCCTGCTGCGATTGGTTTGCGTAATCAAGGGGCTTCAAAAGGTGCAACCACATCATTTTTAATTAGTACGCCCCAAACAGGTGTCGATTCGGTTTTGGTCAGTGCGAGTTTTTTAGGTTGGCCATTTGCTATTTTTAAATTATTTGCTGCTTTTTTTACCGGTATTTTAGGAGGGGGCTTAGTGAATTATTTTGTTTCCAAAAAGGAAGAGAAAGCAGGGAAAGAGAACACAGATACAGAGCAAGGAGAAAATTTTAAAGTAGTAGGCAATCGTATTATAGCGATTATACGCTATACGGTATTGGACTTGTTAGGAGCTATTGATTTATGGTTAATTGGAGGAATATTAGTAGCAGCATTGATTTCGACATTATTACCGGTTAATTATTTTGAGAATGTAACTTGGAGTCAAGGCATAGGGGGAATGATTCTGGTTTTATTGATATCCTTACCTTTATATGTATGTACTACCAGCTCAGTACCGATTGCTGCATCATTGATCGCAGCAGGTATGCCAGCAGGATCTGCATTGGTTTTTTTAATGGCAGGCCCTGCAACAAATATAGCGACTATGGGAGCAATTTATAGAGCTTTAGGCTTGCCTATATTAATGTGGTATTTAGGTACGGTAATTGTAACGAGTATGGTATTAGGAATGGGATTTAACTTTTTACTGGATATATCTTCTATTGATTATATAGTGCATAATCATACGACAGGAGATTGGTGGCAAATTGCTTTAGCAATAGTATTGCTATTATTATTAGCCTTTTTATTATTACGACGTATATTACAATGGTGGTCTGCAAAGACAACTCAATCTAAAGAGGAGATGGATGTGGATGTAACGTTAAAAGTAGAAGGTATGAGCTGTCAACATTGTGTGGCAAGTGTAAAAAATGCCTTGCAAAATCTTGATGAAGTGGAAGAAGCGCAACCTGATTTACAAACCGGATTTGTGTATATAAAGGGGGATAACTTAAATAAAACCGTTTTATCAGAAACCATCACGCAAGCTGGTTATAAAATTATAGATAAGTAACTTAATAATGCAGATATGGAATGGAGATAAGGAATGAACAAATATTATTTAGTAGTGCTATGTTTATTAGCAATAAATAGTTATGCCGCACAACAAGTGGTAACTAATACAGGTGAAACCGTTATTCTTAATGATGATGGAAGCTGGTATTCAATACACTGTCAAAAGTGCCTCTTAAGGTAGTGCGATTAATGCCCCGTGTCGGAGTAGGTAAAATCACTATAAACCGATTTAATCGGTGAATTTACCTTGTCGAATACGTTGTGCTTCCATCAATTCGATTTCACGTGAGCCAGAAATAACAACCTCATTGTCAGGCACAAAATCGAGATTATGATCTCGATTACCATAATCTATGGCATTGAGTAATACTTTCATAGCATTAATACGAGCCTTATGTTTATCATTAGATCGAATAATAGTCCAAGGAGAAGCGGTAGTATGGGTGTGTTTTAACATTTCATACTTGGCATGGGTAAAATCATCCCATCTATCTTGAGCTTGTAAATCGACTTCGCTTAATTTCCATTGACGTAAGGGATCCGTTTTTCGGCGTTCAAATCGACGTGCTTGTTCTTCACGGGTTACACTAAAATACAATTTAATTAGTATAGTGCCTTGACGTACCAGATCTTTTTCAAAGCCGGTCACACCGGTCATAAAATTACGGTGTTCTTCTTCGGTACAAAAGCTAAATACAGGCTCGACCATAGCACGGTTATACCAACTTCTGTCGAATAATACTACCTCACCTCCACAAGGAAGATGAGTAATATATTTTTGAAAAAACCATTGGGTTCGTTGTTCTTCAGTAGGTTTACCTAGTGCAACAACCCGATAATGTTTTTCATTCATATATCGTGTTATACGACGTATAGTGCCGCCTTTTCCTGAAGCATCTCGTCCTTCAAAAAGGATAATTACTTTTTTTTGTTCATCTTCCAGGTATTGTTGCATCTTAATTAATTCAGCTTGATAAGGTTTTAGTTCTTGTTCTTTGCACCAGCGTTTAACCGCTTTTTTTTCTCTATTTTTTAATTTATTATAATCATTGAGTAGTTCATTAAGTGATAGTTTATGTCCATTTAGATGGATATAATCTGGATTTTTATTGTCATTGTCGCTATGTCCCATAACTACTCCTACGCAAGTAATAAGATAAATTTATGGGTAATTATAGCATAATATCAGGACTCTGTTATAGCGATAACGGATTAATAATAAAAAGAAAAGTTTGGATAAAAGATATGACGATAGTATTTTGTTTTTCTTGCTAGAAAATGATATTGCAGTCATAATGCGGTATTGGCAGATTTGGTTTTTTTAGGGAAAGAGAATATTTTTAGGAATTGAGGGGATCATAATATGGAAGCCTTTTTTACCATCATAACGCATTTTCCAACCATTATTTATTCTGCATTCCTAATAATTATTATATGTTATTGGTTATTAGCACTGTTAGGCTTGATTGATATAGAATTTTTTGATATTGATTTAGATGTGGACATTGATGGTGATTCGGTTGCACACGCTATAGGGGGCTTTTTATTAAGTTTTGGTTTAACTGGCGTGCCAGTAACGCTTGTATTTAGTCTATTAATACTTTTTGCTTGGTTATTAACCTGTATAGCTAGTATTTTTGTTTTACCTCTATTACCCATTGATAGCATACCGATACTTACTATTATTACTGGTTTAGTAATAGTTGTAGTGGCTTTTGTTTTGGCATTATATTTAACTGAATGGAGTATTCGCCCAATGAAACGTTTATTTATTCGACATGATGCTAAAAATAATCAGGATTTTATTGGCAGAGAATGTATAGTAAGCAGTCTGGATGTGAATGAAAAAACAGGACAGGCAAAATTAGAAGATGGAGGCGTACCCTTACTCTTGTCAGTACGAGCTGAAATACCGAATACATTAACAAAAGGCTCAAAAGCAATATTAATGAGCTATAATAAAGAAAAAAACTATTATTAAATCATTGCCGTAGAAATGTTAAAATAATAGCAATAAGAGATACGTATTGTATATCCTCTAAATAAAAAGAGGCTAAGCAATAGTCATTTACATAAGAAATATCGTTTTAATAATAATAAAAGGGAAAAATAATGGATACACTTTGGGCAGCATTGGGTTCTACCGTAGGGGTTATTGTTATCATCTTTATTGGTATGGTTTTTTTAATTATGAAATTGTACGTTAAGGTAGAGCAAGGGAGAGCAATGATTGTCAATACGATGAAAGCAGTACCTTCAGTTACCTTTACGGGAAGTATGGTGTATCCCGTTATTCATAAAAAAGAATTGATGGATATTTCGTTAAAAACATTAGAAATTAATCGTAAAGGAGGGGATGGATTAATTTGTAAAGATAATATTCGTGCAGATATTCAAGTTAATTTTTTTATTAGGGTCAATAAAACCGCAGATGATGTGTTACGGGTAGCGCAAGCTATCGGGTGTGAAAGAGCATCAGATTTAAGTGCAATGAATGATTTATTTTCTGCAAAATTTTCAGAAGCATTGAAAACAGTAGGAAAGCAGTTTGATTTTGAAGAACTCTATCAAGAACGGGAAAAATTTCGGGATCAAATTATTAAAGTGATTGGGGAAGACTTAAATGGTTATGTGTTAGAAGATGCAGCAATTGATTATTTAGAACAAACACCGATTAAGTCATTAGATG
>JALWRI010000126.1:16552-38207 GCA_026994225.1 Gammaproteobacteria bacterium
AATTAAGAAAAAAGACGTTGAAACGATTGAAGCTATTTTAGAACTGGATAGACAAAAAGCGGATGCAGAGGCAAAACAAAAACGGGAAATTGCTACCATTCAGGCAAGAGAGCAAGCTGAAATTGAAAAAGCAGAGTCAGAAGAATTATTAAAAGCGGAAACAGCCCGTATTCGTACTGAACAAGAAGTGGGTGTGCAGGAACAAAATAAACAACGAGAAGTGGAAGTTGCTAATCAAAATCGTCAACGTGCGGTAGTCATTGAACAGGAAAATGTCAAGAAAGTACAACAATTAGAAAGCATTGCCAGAGAGCAAGAGGTAGAAATTAAAGATATTGAAAAAGAAAAATTATTAGAAGAAGAACGGCGTAAAATAGCAGATATTAAAAGTGAACGTATTGCTGTAGATAAAAAAGTAACGCAAGAAGAAGAAAATATTAAAGAATTAAAGATGGTCAGTGAAGCCGATCGGGAAGCACAAGTTACCATCAAGTTAGCAGAAGCGGCAGCACAAGAGAATTTGATTAAAGATATTAAAGCGGCAGAAGCGGCACAAGAAACTGCAAAATTTAAAGCAAAAGAACGTATGACAAAAGCACAAGCCGATTTAGATGCAGCAGAAAAAGAAGCGGAAGCGAAGAAGAAATTGGCAGAAGGGGAGCAAGCAATGGCAGCATCAGATGGTTTAGCACAAGCGAAAGTGCTAGAAGTGCGAGCAATGGCAGAGGAAAAAGAAGGTTTAGCTTTAGCTAGAGTAAAAGAAGCGGAGGCACAAGCAATAGAAAAACAGGGCTTGGCACAAGCACAGGTTATTGAAGCAAAAGGAATGGCAGAGGTTAAAATAAAAGAAGCCGAAGCACAAGCAATAGAAAAACAAGCACTTGTGGATACGCATGTTAAAATTGCAGAGGCAGAAGCGATAGAAAAACAAGGAGAAGCGAGTGCTGCATCAATATTGGCGAAGTTTGAAGCAGAAGCTGTGGGGATTGAGAAGAAATTTGCAGCAATGGCAGCAATGGATGAAAATGCTCGTAGCCATGAAGAATTTCGTATGCGTTTAGATAATGAAAGAGAGTTAACGTTAAAGTTAATTAGTGCAAATAAAGCTATTTCTGAAGTGCAAGCGGATGTATTAGGTAAAGCCTTATCGGAAGCAAATATTGATATCGTAGGAGGAAGTGGTGAATTTTTTGAACGCTTTGTCAATGCGTTATCAATCGGTAAATCCATTGATGGAGCATTAAATAAAAGTGAAACCTTGAAAACAATCTTTGCCGATCATCTAAACGGAGATAAAAATTTACTCAATGATATGAAAGATGTCTTGTCTGCTATGTCTACACAAGATATGAAAAATATGACTATCACCGCTTTTTTAACACAATTAATGCAAAATACTACCGGAGATGAAAAAGAAACGCTTGCGAAGTTATTAAATGCAGCAAAACAATTAGATGCCTAAAAATAGCCTTGATCTGCATAGGGGAATGGCATGGTAACGGAAGCAACACAGCAACAAGATATTGTTAATCAGGCGGTCTCTGAGGGCGGTGCGTATGAGATTATTCGCAAACGCCTGGAAGATTATGGTAGTCAATTAGCAACGAAAGTAAATCAACTCAATAGCCAGCGTATTGATGAGTTTGGTAAATCGGATATGCAGGTAGTAGGTCGGGTACGCATCCGTACAGAAAATAACTGTATTCCAAGAGATATAGTCCGGGTAGGGAAGATATTAATTTTTGCTTATAATGTATTTATTGGGTTAAAAACAGAAACCCGTATATCCGATGTATTTAGTTTACATAGTTTGCGAAAAAGTGATGACGGGTTTGAGATTACTACTGAAGCAATAGAACATTCTTTTCTCACAGAGGAAGCATTTGTTGCTGATTTTAATGAACTTTATAATTATTACAAACATGCTCATTTGTTGACTTTACGGGTACAAAATCAAAAATTATTAGCCATTTTTCAAATTGGTGAGCAACTCAGTGATATACGGGTTTTTCGTTGGGCAATTATGCAACAAGGGGAAATTAATTATATTGATAATCGGGGGGAACGAGATGCGATGCTTCCGCCTGCGTATGATTTTGAATGGCAAGAAACAAGCCGTAATGATCATGTTACAGGGAAGTATCCGCATGTTAGTATTTTAGATGAAGTGTTTGTGGAAACCATTGGTGGGCATTTAACCATCAAAGTAGAAAATAATACTGAAGATGGCTTTGGTATTTATCAAGAACCAGTAGATGATAGTTATCAATCTTTAGCGGATGCCCGTATTTTTTATGCTCAATTGGGGAACGTGATAATACTTAAAATTTTACCTTATAGAGAAAAAAAATGGCGTTATTTAGTCTACAATACCCGAACACAACAAGTCCATCGTATTGATTTATTACAACAAGCCTGCTTACAATTACCGGAAGATCATGGGTTGATTTTTCCTGGTGGATATTATTTGCAAAATGGGGAATATAAGAATTTTGGTGAAGAAGCGAATAATTTAGTTTTTTTACATCAAATACGATCTCCTAATGGAGAAGATATTTTATATATATTTTATGAACCAGTAGAAGGAAAAGTAGGCTTATTTTCTTACAATATGATACAAAAAACATTACAAAAACCCATTTATGGGCATGGATTTTGTACTTTTGATGATGGTCTGGCACTGATTTTTCGTTCTGAAGATGATAAACCTACTCGGGTACATCCTATACAAGTGTGGCAAACCCCTTTTTTAAGTGATGAGTATAATGCTAATACAGCGACCAATAATAGTTTTTTAGGGCGTATTGGAAATGCCGAATTAGTACGGGGAATTTCTGATTTATTCAGTATTATTAAAATGATCCAGGGACAATCTGCGAGCGTTGCGGTATATGAAACGTTAATTGATACCTGTCAACGTATTTTAGATATGTATCATTGGATTAATGCTAAAGAATGTGGGCATTTAGATGAAGATGTAATACATATTGCACAGACGGCAGAATTAGTGCTGGATGAATTTGAAAAAGTAGAAACTATTCGGCAACAAGCAAATACCGCATTAGAGGATGCAAAATATCAGCAACGGGAAGTATTACGAGATATTAAATCGGCAAGTTGGCATACTCCGCAAGAATTTGTAGAAGCTTTACATAAAGTGCGTAAGCAGAGAGGGCATTTAACAACAGTCAAGGCACTGCGTTATATGGATGTTGTGCAAATAGATGAGCTCGATACGCAGTTAGATAAAGAACAACAACGTTTAGCAAAAGAAACAGTCAATTTTTTAAGTCAAGAACATGCCTTGCAGACTTATATTGAGAAAATTCAGCGATTACAAACACAGATACCAACATTAGATACAGTAATAAAACTCGATCCGTTATTGGAAGAATTAGATGAGATAGGTTTTGGATTAGACTTGTTAACGGAATTATTAGGAAGTTTGCAAGTAGATGATACGACACAACGTACAACTATCATTGAAGCTATTTCAGTGGTATATAGTCAACTTAATCAAACCCGAGCGCAATTAAAAAATCAACGCAAATCGTTAGCTTCAGATGAAGCAATCGCTGAATTTTCAGCACAATTTTCGTTATTTTCTCAAAGTATTACCAATGCCTTGGGGATTGTTGATAGTCCAGAAAAATGTGATGAGCAATTATCCCGTTTAGCGATACAATTAGAAGAACTAGAGAGCCGATTTAGTGAGTATGATGATTTTCTGGCAGATATACTGACAAAACGAGAAGAATTATATGATACCTTTGAAGGACGTAAACAAGCCTTATTGGATGAGCGTCAACGGCGAGTGCAAAATTTGGGTAATGCCGGGGAACGAATACTCAGTGGTATTTTAAAGCGTATAGGAAAGTTTACAGAACAAGATGAAATTAATGCGTATTTTGCCAGTGATACGATGATCTTAAAAGCAAAAGAACTGGCACAACAACTACAGGCATTAGGCGATAATGTTCGAGCTGATGAGCTTGAATCCAAGATTAAATCAGCACAACAACAAGCTATTAGAGCATTGCGAGATAAGCAAGATATTTTTGAAGAAGGAGGGGAAGTCATTAAACTCGGTCAACACCGATTTAGTGTGAGTGTGCAAGATTTAGATTTAACGATAATACCCAAAGCGGAACAATTAGCCATTCATTTAACAGGTACAGATTATTTTGAAATGATAGATCATAAGGAGTTAAATGCCTTAAAGGATTACTGGAATTTGCAACGGGTATCTGAAACTGAGCAAGTATATCGGGCGGAATATTTGGCGATGCTCGTGTTGCAAGCTGCCATTCAACAACAAGAAAATTTGACTATTGATCAATTACACACAGCTTGTAATGAAGAACAAGGTTTGTATCAGATAGTACGCAAGTTTGCTACACCCCGTTATCAAGAAGGGTATGATAAGGGGGTACATGATCAAGATGCCGCATTGATTTTACAAGCCTTGTTACCATTATATCAACAAGCTCATGTATTGCGTTTTTATCCCCAAGCAAGGGCAATGGCTATGCTTTTTTGGGGTTATTATAAGGATAAAAAACAACAAGAGATTTGGCATAAAAAAGCGCAAAGTAGCCGTAAACTTTATCATTCCTTAACGTATAGTGAAGCATTAAAACCTTTAATCCTTGAATTACATACCGCAATGCAAGATTTTTTTGTAGCACAAGATTTTGCTGTAGCAGAACATGATATAGTGCTGGCGGGGGAGTATTTAGTACATGAATTAGGAGCAGATTATTTACAATTTAGTGTTACTGATACGGCATTAAAGTTGCTTGAAAAGGTGCGTAAGCATTGGGATAAAATGGGACACCGCCTAGAGTATGAGCAGCTTTTAGAAACCTTGGATGGGCATATTTTCTCTAAATGGCAGCTCAGTGAAGCCTGGTTTAAGGGATATATAGTTTTTTATCAAGAGCATACATTAGCCCGTTTTATTCCTGAAGCGATTGCTATTTTGCTGACTGAAACGCAACTTTTGAGAAAAGAAACGAGTATTACATTAGAAACGGAAGTAGAAGGCCTGTTAGGTGATCATAAGCGTATACAGGATACTAAAATAGTCATCGTGATTGATAGCTTTTTTCTACGTTTAACAGAACATATTACGGTAGTAGTGCCTGCTTACCAGCGTTTACAACAGTTACGCCAAATGCTTGCACAAGAGTATAAAACACAGTTACGTTTAGAAGAATTTAAACCTAGACCGTTGAGTTCTTTTGTCCGTAATCGTTTAATTAATGAAGTCTATTTACCGCTTATTGGGGATAATTTAGCTAAACAAATGGGGACAGTGGGAGCAGAGAAACGTACTGATTTAATGGGTATGTTATTGCTTATATCTCCTCCAGGTTATGGTAAAACCACGTTAATGGAATATCTGGCAAGTCGTTTAGGCTTGATTTTTATGAAAATAAATTGCCCATCACTAGGGCATGAAGTGCAATCAGTCGATCCGTTACAAGCCCCTAATGCTACGGCAAGAAAAGAGTTGGAAAAGCTCAATCTGGCATTGGAAATGGGGAATAATGTGATGTTATATCTCGATGATATACAACATACACATGCAGAATTTTTACAAAAATTTATTTCTTTAAGTGACGGAACTCGGCGCATAGAAGGGGTTTGGAAAGGAAAAACCAAAACCTATGATCTGCGTGGGAAGAAATTTTGTATTATTATGGCAGGAAATCCTTATACAGAATCGGGTGATGTATTCAAAATACCGGATATGTTAGCAAATCGTGCAGATATTTATAATTTAGGGGATGTGTTTAGTGGCAAGGAGGAAGTATTTGCAAGTAGTTATATTGAAAATTGTTTAACTTCTAATTCAGTATTAGCACCTCTTGCTATTCGGGATATGGAAGATGTCTATAAATTTATGCGGATGGCAAAAGGAGAAGCGATTCCATTGACTGATCTGAATTATAGCTATAGTGCAGCGGAAGCGGGAGAAATTGAAACGGTATTAAAAAAATTATTAGTAGTGCAAGATATTGTATTAAAAGTAAACCAAGAATATATTGCTTCAGCAGCACAAGCCGACAAATATCGTACTGAACCCCCTTTTAAGTTACAGGGAAGTTACCGTAATATGAATAAAATGGCAGAAAAGATCGTAGCGGTAATGAATGCAAAGGAATTACAGCAGATGATTGCTGATCATTATCTTGGTGAAGCGCAAACATTGACATCGGGTGCAGAAGAAAATCTGTTAAAACTTGCAGAGTTACGGGGGGTAATGACAGAGGAAGAAAAACAACGCTGGGAAGCTATTAAAGCAGAATTTAGACGAGTGCAATCTGTAGGAGGAGATGATGCAGATGGTGTAACGAAAATGGCAAATCAAGTATCACAAGTGATTGTAGAATTAAAAGCCTTACAACAAGGGGTTAATCGTTTTGAGATGGAACCGTTATTGCAGCATCTTCAGATGATGCAAGATAGTATTGAATCATTGCAATGGAATGTAAAGGTAGAAAATACTCCTGTACCAGAATTATCACAGGTATTAGATAGTATGGTAAAAACGATAGAAGTAAGTTTAATGCCTTTGATTAGTGCTATGCAGCATAAACTAACGTTAGATCATGATATTTGGGAACGATTACGAGAATTAACAAATACTATCAAAGCATTACAAGAGCAGCATTAAATTAATAAAACAGGAGAGAATGTGTGAAAAAATATATGATATGGGTATGGGTTTTTACTATCAGTCATTCTGTGTTGGCAGCAAATCGTATGACCTTTACTGTCGGTGATTCCATCACAGGATTATATATTGCTTATTATAATCGTGCTCCGGATCAAAATGGATTCCAATATTGGCAAGATCAGGCAAGTCAAGAAGGAGAAACGGCTGCTTTGTTTGGTATATCGCAGGCTTTTTCTGAAAATACACAATTTAAGGTGGATTATCCTGACAGTTTGTCTACAGGAGATTTTGTCATCAAGGTATATCAAAATATATTAAGACGTGATCCCGATGAAGCGGGTTTGAATTATTGGATAGGGCGTATTGATACAGATAATGCCCCTAAAAGTCAATTTATTGTTGAATATATCAATGCCGTGTTGGCATATAATGAAACGGATGCAGATGCATTACAAGCTCAAGCTATCTTATATAATAAAATTATTGCAGCGCAATATTTTACTAATACCTTAGGTGAGTTATCAAATGGTGATCCAGGCACAGATGCCTATCAGGCATCTATTGATGTCTTAACGGTAATAGATGAAACAGAGAGTTCCATTGATAGCTCTAAAGCATTAACAGCAGGGTATATCGAAACTTTACAAGCTAAAAATACGGATGCAAGTTATCATAATATTATTCGCCATGCACTGAATAATGCAACAAGTTTGGATAATTTAGGTTTTAATCTTAATCAAAGCTATGATTTTTCACAACAAGTAACGCCAAGCACTGCACTACCCGATTTAGTAGATGATGCAACATTAGTTGCTTCGGCAAAAGAGTATGCATCTGGGTGTATTTATGCCCATTCTGGAGGGAATTATGGTGAAAACTTATTTGCTGGTACGGGTTCAGGTTATACTATAGAGCATGCAGTGAATTCTTGGGCAAGTGAAGTGGCAGATTATGACTATAATCAAAATACCTGTGCAGCAGGTAAGGTCTGTGGACATTACACGCAAATAGTTTGGGCAGATACCAGCAATGTAGGGTGTGCCTTACAAGTTTGTGCGCCTTTAAAGTATCCTGATGGCAGCACTGTTTTTGGTGATGTGTCATCGCATTATATTGTGTGTCAATACACTCCACCAGGTAATTTTATTGGTCAAAAACCTTATTAAAAATACTAAATAAGACTTATTATTCGATATAACAGGTTTTATTGCGCCCTTTTTCTTTCGCTAGTATCAGTGCTTTATCTGCTTGTGTTAATAATGCATTGATACTTTCTACATTTTCTCCTAGTAAAGCGTAGCCAATACTAACGGTAATACCAATTTGATGATTATCTAAATGAAAAGTAGTATCACTAATATGTACTCGAATACGTTCAGCAAGTGCTTGTGCTCCTTGTAAATTTATTTCAGGTAATAATAATGCAAATTTTTCACTATCATAACGAGCGATATAATCAATAGGGCGGATTTGTGCTTTGAGTAATTGTGCAATTTCTACTAAGGCCTGATCTCCGGCAACCCGACCATAACTGTCATTGATAGAGGTAAAATGATCAATATCAACAATCATTAGTGCAAAACGTTGTTGATACCGCTCAAAGCGAATAAATTCTTCTTCTAAACGTAATTGTAGGCTACGGCGGTTGTATAAATCGGTTAATTCATCCCTTAATGATAATTTTTCGAGTTTTTCTTGTTTTTCTTGTAAAGCGTTTGCCATAGTATTGAAGGTATTTGCCAGACGTTCAAATTCTATATAGCTCTTAATGTGGATCGTTTCAGGCTGTTTTGTTTGAGCAAAATGAATAGCCCATTGGTCAAATTGTTTCAGAGGAATTAAGATAGAACGGGTCAGTACAATAGAAATACTGATAGTGGTGATTAAACCAAAAATAAAAATAGCAGCAATTAACATTTGAACCGTAATATGTAACGTTTCTGAAGATTGATAATATTGAGAGATACGTTGTTGTTGCTGGTTCTCTATATTGTTTAATAAATACAAGGTATTGAGCAAGGGAGAAAGATAATTATCTGATATAGAGGCATTATTATGCTTTACTGTAGAGCGTTGTAATTGTGTATAGATAGCATGTTGTGTAAGTTGCCATTCATGTAATGCAGATTGATACATTTCATATAATTCACTGCCTTCAGGGTAACGATGTAAAAAAGTTAAGAGATGTTGATCAATACTTTTAGTTTGGTGAATAATTTTTGGGGTTTCTATTTTTGAAAGGGAGCGATTTGCCATTTGCAAGTGTATTTTTTGAATATCATCTTGTAATTGATTGATGGGAAGACTATTTTCTAATACTTGAGATATGGAAGTATGTAAAGTGGTGAGTGATTGTTTAAAGTAAAAATACCCTACACTAGAAAGTAATAGTAAAGGGAGTAAGAGGATACTAATTCCTAAAATAAACCGATTTCGTATAGAGCAAGTCAACGTAGTACCATCCTTAGAGCGAGTGATTTGTTAATGTAGCGATATGATTATATTTTGTATAGAGTGTAGTAGATTTAAGGCATCAATGGAATAGAAAGTAAATATTTTGGTATTGATGGTGTAGATTGTTGTAGTAAATACCAACGTAATATAGCATAGTAACTCATGATATGTCTTACATAGGTGACGGCTTCGTCGCCTCTGGCATATCCGTAGCGAGTTTGTTTATGAAACTGTGGATTACGTAATTGAGGGAGTAATTTTTTTACTATCACCCATTGAAAACCATTTAGTCCTTTTTTTTCTGCCATTTTCATTACATCTCGAATATGCCCATAGCCTATATTATACGCTGCAAGTGTAAAGAGTATACGTTGTGGTTCTTTTAAGGTATCAGGAAAACGTTGGTATAATTTATGTAGATAATATGCGCCCCCAAAAATACTTTCAAAAGGGTCTGTTCTATGCGGTACACCTAGATATTTTGCAGTATCTTGTGTGAGCATCATTAAGCCTTGTACGCCAGTAGGAGATGTTGCTTTAGGGTTCCAATGTGATTCTTGATAAGAGAGTGCTGCAATTAATGCCCAGTCAATATTATTATCGTTACCTGCTTTTTTAAAATAGGATAAATAAGTAGGTAAACGAGTAATGATATGTCGATGATATAAACGTACTTTGACATAATCAAAATGACTAAAATGATCAAAATAGCGTTGATAGGTTTGTTGTAATACGGTCTTATTTTGTTGTAAAAAAGTATTGGCTAACGCTACTAATTGCTTATCTTGTTGGGGAAAAGCCCATGCCACGGGGTATTTTTCACTCAAATCCAGGGCAGCAATACGTAACTCAGGATAAAAAAATTGTAAGGCTTTAATTTCGTCTGAAT
Source organism: Gammaproteobacteria bacterium (assembly GCA_026994225.1). Classification (GTDB taxonomy): domain Bacteria; phylum Pseudomonadota; class Gammaproteobacteria; order GRL18; family GRL18; genus JALWRI01. Next base: position 26,581 of record JALWRI010000126.1, read on the forward strand.
GAGTAATGCTGGCATCAATTAATTTTTCAGAAATTAAGTATAATATGTCATCTTCCGTTGCAGTGGTATTCATTGTCCATTTTATTTCAGGATAGGTTTTTTTCAGTTGTTGCAATCTTTCTTGATAATGACTATTGGGTACGATTTCGAGGGGAATATAACGTAAATCTTGTAATGTTTTAATATTATTTTCATTAGAACGGTAGATAAGTTGTAGCTTTCTATATTGATAAGGTTGGCTAAAATTAACTGATTGCTGTCTTTTAGCAGTAATGGCAATAGCAGTAGTCATATGGACTTGTTGGTTATGTAATGCGGTTAACATTGCTTCTGGATTATGTTTAACAACCAGTTCAAGACGAACCTGTAGATGTTTTGCAAAGGCTTGTAATATTTCATATTCCATGCCAGCCATGAGAGAAGAGTGTAAGGTATAATAACTACTGTAAGAGGGCATAATAGCAACCCGTAGTTCACCAATATGTTGTATTTGCTCTATTAAAGTAGGTGGTGTTGCATGCTGTTGGATAAAAGAATAAGTGCTGTAGCTGAATATGAAAAGGAATAGAAATAAAAAGAGTATCCTTTTTACACGACAGAGATACATAAATATAGAAGTGATAGACATAAATGATAGCTATAGTAGAAGTATAAAGGTTGATACAGATACATTTTACCTATTATAGAAGATTTGAGAAAATATGCGATGTAAAAATATTAACCGTATGATTTTTAAGTTAAATTATTTTTAATGATATTAAAAAGGGGAAAAAAGTTGCTTTTTTACATAAAATAGAGTAAAAAAGATGTGACTCAGGAGGAAGGAGAGTCACATCTAAAAAAGCAAGGCTGTAGGGGCAGCCTTGCGAACATCACCTGTATGGGGGGAGGTGATGTTCGATATAATAATACTCTAATTTTCTAATATTGCAAGTTTTTTCTCTACCTTTTTGTCAATAATATGTTTATTAGCAACTATAACGGATTAGTATAAAATACGTAAGGTGTTGAATAATCACTAAATTCGAAATATAATTTTTTCTCATCCGAATCAATTTTGTAATTTTTATTCTTATCCAAATAGCCATAACCAAAACGGTAAGGGCGGGGAGTATTGCCTTGTGTTGATACGGCAGTAGATAGTTTATCTATTTTGATAAACCGCATCATTAATTTTTCCCCGGCATAAATATCTAAAACACCATCTGTTCCTGTCCAGTTTTGTAGACTTCTTCCCAACTTATTTTGTGTTTCTTGTGTACAAGATAATGTAAATAATGAAAAAAGAATAAAAAAGAGAACTTTGTGTAAGTACATACGAATAACTCCCAAAATAGATATTATAACGGTTTAGAAAGAAAAGTAATAACCTTTATGCTCTAGCACAGAAGATACGAAAATATAATCATTTTTGATATACTGAGCTAATATAAATGTCGATAATATACAGGAATAGATAAAAATGCTACAAGGGCTTATAGCAGGATTAATTGTTTGTTTATTACTCTTATTTAGTATAGTGAAATACCGTAAGTATGCATTATACCTACTATTGGTTACGGTTATCATCGTATTTATAGAACAATCTTTGATGTATTATGAACAACAAAGGGAACGTTACACCGATGCAAAGAGAGAAACGCAACATATTCAATTAATAAATGAAAAATTAACGGTATCACATGGTAATTATTATGCTTTTTCAGCCGTACTAAGTAATTTATCTTCCCAATTTAAGTTACGGGAAATAATACTACAGATCGATTTTTTAAACTGCCAGCATCATCCTTGTCAAGTTATAGAAAGCCAGAGAGTAACTATTCGTGCCTATCTGGATAGGGGCATGTCTAAGAAAATTAAGGCTAATGTCGCACGATCGACGCTTGCGCAGCCATTACAACAGGAAGAATGGCAATATACAATAGTGGATATAGATTTAAGGTGAATGTTTATTAGTATGGGTTTTTTCTCATCCATATCACAAAGCCATTGTCCTGAATAAAAATATTCAAGGGGCTGATATTGTGTTTTATAACGCATTTTTTGGCATCCTTTTACCCAGTAACCTAAATACAGCCAGGGTAATTGTCGTTTTTTTGCTTCTTGTATTTGCCATAAGATAGCGTTTACTCCTAAAGCCCGTTTTTTATATTCAGGTTTAGGAGAAAAATAAGTATAAACAGCGGATAGACCATTATCCAATATATCAGTACATGCAACGGCAAGGAGTCTATCCTGGAAGCGAAATTCTATAAATTCCGTATCACTCCATGGGCTGGTTAAAAATTCTTGGTATTTTTCCGGGCTGATATTTTCATCCATCCCACCATTACGATGACGGGTAGTGAGGTATTCTTGATAGAGTTGATACTGTTCTTCAGTAGGAGTCTGATCACTACTATAATAAGAAATGTGCAAATCTTGATTATATTTTAGCGTTCGTTTTTGTGAGCGGTTAGGGGTAAATGCGTTGACGTCTAATCGTATAGAAATACAAGATTGGCAATCTTCACAATGTGGTCTGTAAACATATTTTCCACTTCGTCTAAAACCGTGTTGAATTAGTTGTGAATAGAGTGAACCTATAGTAGATAATGCAGGATCAACAAATACACTATTAGCTTCTTTTGCTTTTAAGTAGCTGCACTCATGGGGTTGGCTTAAATACAGGTTAATATCTTGTGACATAATAGAAGTCTAATAAAAAGAGAAAATAATATGTTGGCATGGTGTATAGTGCCTGGTATAAATAATATTTTAGTCTAAATTTAGAAAAAAACGTGGTAACTTATTTTTTCCAAGCATGGGATGTATTTATAGCACAACTTTTAGATAAATGTTGTAAAAATCTTGTCCGACTAATTTCTTCTGCCCCTAAACGCAGTAAATGGGCTGTGCTGACTTGACAATCAATCAGTTCATATTGCCATTGTTGTAATAAATCAACGAGATAGACTAAAGCAACTTTCGATGCATCATTCATAGTGCTGAACATCGATTCACCAAAAAAAATACAGCCTATAGCCAATCCGTATAATCCTCCAACTAATTTTCCATTATGCCAGGTTTCTATCGAATGGCTAATTCCTTGTCGATGTAAATCTATGTATGCAGAGCGCATAGCCGCATTAATCCATGTGCCATGCTGATCTTTTCGTTGCACCTTTGCACAAGATTCAATAACTTGTGTAAATGCCGTATCAAAACTTACAGTAAAATAATGTTTGTTGAGTGTTTTACGTAAGCTACGGGAAATTTTCAAGCGTTCTGGATAAAGTACCGCTCTTGGGGAAGGTGACCACCACAAGATAGGTTGATCATCATTAAACCAGGGAAAAATACCTTGCTGGTATGCCGCATAAAGCCGCTTACTGGATAAATCCCCCCCTATTGCCAATAAACCATTCGGATCATTGAGTGCTTTATAAGGAGAGGGAAATTGATAAGACAGAGGATCGAGTAAATAAGGAGCAGACATTATGGCACTGTGGTAAGCATTTGTTCAAATAAATCGTTAATATGATCTAAAGCAGGTTGATTAATATCAAGAAATAATACCCCTGTTTGATAATCATCCGTATCTTTTTTAATAGAATAACGGACTAATGCTTCAGTAGTAAATAAAGGTGCTTGCTGATGTAATATCACCACTTCTAATAAATCACTTTCTTGATATGAAATGGGGGTTTTGAGTGCTGCACCACTGCTGCTAATATTAATTATCATTACCACTTGGGGATCGTCTGTATGAATGACAGGGCTATCGAGTGCTAATTTTTTATAAATATGTGCATGTAGTGCTGGTACTGCTTGACGAGGGTGATTTCGTTTATCCATAAGGGTGATTATTCTCTTTATGCCTTCGCTTTATTGCAGACAAGGATTATACTAGATACTAATAGCTATATAAATATAACTATTGAGCATAACAAAGAATATAGCAATAAAGGGAAGTCGATGTTGAATAAAACAAGGATAGGTATTGGTATTTTAATAATATTAATAGGAATGACAGTTATTATCGGGGCTTGTTCAGATCAAAACGCAGCAAAGCAAAGCAATAAACTGGAATCTTCTTTATTTGATCAAGAGCAAGACAGCTTATCCAAGCTAAATGTTTATCCAGCATCTGTAGCATCAACAGCGATACCTGAAACAGAAACTATAGTAGGTTATGCCGATGAAATGGTTGTGGAACAAGATAAAAATAAATTAGAAGAAGAAAGAAAAATTACAGCTATAGCATTAAAACCTGCACCGCTAAAGGAAAAAAAAGATCACATAGCAGATAGGGGACTATTAGCAAATGATTATGTATTATCAAAAGAAATTGAGCAAAAAAAGATATTGAAAAAAGAAATAGCAGATGAGGACAAGGATATTATGCCGTTGGTATCAGATATGCCCTTTGCTCCTGGAAGAGCTAAATCTGTACTCGCAGAGAAAGCAGGATTAGAACAATTATTAGTCAAAAAACAACGCATAGCAAAAAACAATATAGCACTCTCTATTCCGTATCGTAATATGCAAACCTTGCAGCAAATACGTAATCAAACAGAAGGCTTATCATTTAAACCTGCCACAGGTTATTGGAAAAATACGTATTTACCTGGTGCGCCTTTTTTACGTCGTTTAGGCAATGAGGTAAAGCAACAGCATGTTGCTCAAACAATGGCAAAAAGTTATTGGCAGCCTTTTGATGCACCAGAGAATACGGCTATGGCGGTTTATTTGCATACTGATAAAGCCTATATGCAAGGAGATAAGGAACGTTTATTATTACAAGTAGGGCTAAAAGCCAGTGAGCAATATACTGCTCACCGTTTGCCTATGAATATTGGCATTATTATTGATTTACATACACAGTTAGAAATCGCTTATTTTAATAAAATAAAAGCAGTATTATTTGCATTGGTAAAACATCAGCAAACTGGGGATCGTTTTTCGGTAACGGTGCTAGGACGACAAGGGGGTGTAGTAATTGCCTCTAAAGATTTTAGATATGGTGCAGTAAAAGTCTATTTAGATACATTACAAAAACAATTATCATTCCATACACGTCATCCACCCTCTATGGATTTATATCAAGTGCTATCATTAGCATATCAAGAAGTACAACAGCAAGATAACCCTGATGCACCGTTAGGGGCAAGCAGTGTTTTATTGCTGACTAATGCAAAGGGTTTTTCTGCACAAAAAAAGATAACTGATTTAATTCATCGTTATGCTTTGCAAGGGATTAGTTTTAGCAGCATGATACTTTTAAACTCATCTAATGATCATCGACAACTTAGTCCACAAATAATTGATAATTGGGTATTAATAGGACAAGGTAATCGGCGCATCATCACGGATATAGAAGCGATTACGGAAGTATTAAAGAAGGAACTTTATTCAGTAAGTCGAGTAGTCGCAAGAGCGATACGTTTACGTATTCGTTTAGCAGCAGGTGTCCAACTTATTGATATTCTGGGATCTAAACCATTATCCATAGTACAAAGTCAACGAGTTAGAGAAATGGAGCAAAGTATTGATAAGCGCTTAGCCAGTAATTTAGGTTTGCGTATGGACAGGGGTAAGGATGAAGAAGGAATTCAGATCGTTATACCTGCTTATTATGCAGGTGATGCACATGTTTTTTTATTAGATATTGTGGCACATCATCCAGGTCTTATTGCCGATGTGAAGATAAAATATAAAGATTTATTACATTTACGTAATACAGAAAATCAAGCGAGTATCTCTTTATCAAGACAATATGCACCACTAGGTCCTTTAGAATATAATGTGCAAAAAAATTATCTGGGCTATCAATTAGCATATTTTAGCCAACAATCAGGTACGTTATTAAAACAAGGAGCATTACAGCAAGCCGTGAAGTTATTGAAAAATTTTGTTAGTATTTTACAAACAATACAAAAACAAAGCATTTGGAAAAATGATCAGGAAGTCAATGATGATATACGCTTATTACAACACTATCTGCACCTATTGCAACAACAAAAAATATCAGTAGATAATAAAATGCGACAGTATTTGAGTAATGCCTTAACATATTTAGCATACAGTAAATTATTATCCACCCCTTTAATGATAGAAAATTAAAATAAATAACCACACTAGCTAGGCGGGGAAAATGAAATTTAATCATAGTCTTATTTTATTTATATGCTTATTATTACCTATTGTAGGGTTTGCAAGTAAACCACTTCCTAACAGTAATAATGATGATATGCGTTTTGATAGTAGTGGGGAATTAACTATTCCTTTATTGGAATATAATCGCTTAATGGCTCAAGCTAAAAATAAAAAGCCTGCGGCATTAATGGCGTATGCATTGAGTGAAGCACAAGTAAAAGTGCAAGTAGAAAACCGAGATGGGTACAACAGTGCAGAAGTTATTCTCCATTTTACGGTGCAGGTTTATGAAGATAAATGGACGTTAATACCTGTTTTGTCTACATCCGTTGCATTATTGCAAGCACAAGTAAATAATAATCCAGTTGCACTGTTATCACAACAACAGGGTTTATATTGGACAACAGACAAAGCCGGAACATATAGTATGCAGTTACGTTATCGTGTGGATGCGATAAGTGATCAGCAAGGTAATAAAATATTACCTATTCAATTAGCATCGAAAGCAGTATCGAGCCAGCTAACGTTTATCCTTCCAGGAGATAAGCACGAAGTATCCATTATTCCTGCAAAGGGAATAAAAAAGCAAGTACTACAAAATTACACACAGATAGAAGCGATTATCCCTGCTACATCAGGGTTACATATTTCTTGGCATAGCCCTAAACAAGAAGGCTATATCATTAGTAGAGCTCATTATCAAGGGAAAGTACAAGATGATGATGCGGTGTTGTGGCGAGCTGAATATCAGTTGGAAGCCTTTAGCGATGCACAACTAGCAGTACGTTTATTACCTCAATATATGATATTAACAAATGTATTAGTCGATAATAAAGAAGCGATAGTCTGGCTAAAAGAAGGGTATATGCACACCTTTATTAACGGAGTAGGAAAGCATCGTATTACGTTATTATTTCAAGTTAATATTGAAAATAAAGCGGGTTTGCCAGAAGTTGCCTTAAATATATTAGCAGTACCTGTTTCTCATTTTGAGTTACGTTTGCCAGGGAAAAAAGAAATAAATGTAAGTCCTAAAGCAAGTATAGAGCAAAAAATCACTGAGCAATATACGTTGGCAAATACCTACGTGCCAATGAGTAAAAAAGTAGTTTTTAATTGGTCAGAAGCTGTACCAGCAGAGGTGAAAGATGCTTTGCAAGCACATGCAAGTGTGTACCATGCACTGTATGCGGAAGAAGGAGTATTACATGGACAAGCACAAATATTGTATGAAGTAACACGTGGTGAAACCAGTATGATACAGATAATGATGCCGTATCATACACAAATAAATCGTATTCGTTTAGCACAAGGCAGTGTGACCGACTGGCGGATTGAGAAAGAGGATAAAACGAATAACACACGTTTAATCAGTATTTTTTTAGATAGAAAAATGCAAGGGAGTTTTATTGTTGATGTCTTTTATGAAACGTTATTGAGTAAGACAGAAAAAAAACAAGTGCCATTATTATATGTATTAAATGTACATAGACAACGAGGTATGTTAGCGCTGCTTTCAGGGGCTGAATTATCTTTAAGACCTGTAACACATAAAAATATTGCAAAAGTAGGAGAAAATCAATTACCTGCTGCGTTTCATTCTACTTTAAGTATGCCGGTTGCACATACTTATAAGTATACTAAAAATCCGCTTTTAACTGTACAAGCAATAGCGCCTGAGCGCAAACAAGGCACTTTCTCTGCTCAGGTTGATACCTTAATATCCATAGCCGATGCAACGTTAAAAGGTCATGCCAGTTTGGAAATAAATGTAAAATCAGGGAGTTTAATGGCACTCCAGTTGCAACTGCCAATGGGTGTGAATGTGTTATCCTTGAGTAGTCCAGCATTACGTATTTATCAGGTAAAAGAGCATTCACAAGGACAATTTGTCGATATTGAGTTTACCCGAGAAATGCAAGGACAGTTTAGGGTAGAAGTGAGTTATGAACGAATATTAGCAGAACAAGAAGATACCCAAGTACCGACTATTGAGGTGCAAGGTGCGCAAGTTGAACATGGTAGAATTGCCATTGAAGCCCTTGCTGCGGTAGAAGTACAAACGGCAAGTATGCAGCAACTTTCTAGTATTGATGTGAATGAATTACCACAACAATTAATATTAAAAACGGCTAATCCTATTTTATTAGCATACCGATATGTGCATTTACCTTATCAATTACATTTAAAAGTAACACGCCATAAAGAACTTGCTGTGCAAAATGCAACCATAGAACAAGCACAATATGAAACATTATTTACGGATTCAGGGTTGGCAGTAACTACTATTGAGTATTTTATAAAAAATAGTCGTAAACAATTTTTACGTTTACAACTACCAGAAAACTCAACGGTTTGGTCAGTATTTGTAGGGGGTAAACGGGAGAAACCAGCACAAGCTGAAGAGGGTAAACAAATCTTAATTAAAATGATGAACTCTAGTCAGGGATTTTCGGTAGAAATAATATATGCCAGCCAGATTGCAACATGGGATAAAAAAGGGAATATTGTAGCAACCTTACCTCGTCCGGATATTATTGTGACCCGATCAATATGGGATGTGTATTTACCCGAAGGTATTTTTTATCAACATCTGGAAACGAATATGGATATATTGCAAGAAGGCAATATTGTTTCTCGAGAACAATTACAACAACGTTTTAGACAACCTAATAGTAAAACCAATAATACCCTGCACATTAATGTACCAACACAAGGAGTTCATTATAAATTTGAAAAACTGTATGCTAATACCAATAAAGAGGAAGTGGGGTTTGAGTTAGCATACTTGTCTGAAGATGCCCAATTATGGGGACAACGTTTAGGATATATTGCGGTATTATTCCTGCTATTAGTGATTGTTGCGATCTCTTTTTCTCTTGCACGACAATGGATAGTTATATTGTTTGGGATAGCAGGTCTTGGCTTGTTTTATAGTATCTTTTTTTTGGGTGCAATAATAATGCCCTTGATGATCACACTATTTAGTGCATTAGGGGGAATAATAGTAATAACGGTGATACGTTATATGTGGCGAAAAAGATCATTAAGGAGATAAGCTGTGCAACGAATAATAATGATATTGGGGATAATCTTGTCATTGGGGCAACATGTATTATTGGCAGATACCACAATCGCTACACCAGAAAAAAAATCAGAACCAGTAGTAGTTCAAGCGGTCAAGGAGCAAATATCTACAGAAAATAAGGTTGATGCCGTATCAGAGGAAGAATTGGAGAAAAAAAAATTACAGACACAAGTGCTATTAATTAAAAATGCATTGCTGGAAATTATTATACAAATAGATAATAATATTGCTGATTTAGAAAAAGAATCTTCCTCATTAAGAGATAAGATAAAGCGCATTAATAGTCCAGATAAATTAGACAAAGAACAGAAAAAAGTTATTGAACTTGCCGATACAGTGCAAAAAAGATTACAACTATTAGAAAAAGAAATTGCAGAACAAAAGAGTATTGCACAATTAGCATTAAAAAAATTAAAGCAATTTGAAGCAAAGATTATGACTTATTAATTGACAGAATGCACAGATTTTTTGGATTAAAAAAATTTTTGCATCCTATTAGTTGTTTATTTTTTTTACAGGAGGGTAAATATATGAGTGATGATTGGTTAAGTGATATTTTAGATGAACATGAAGATTCTCTTCGTGCAGAAGAACGGCGTAAATCTCAAGAGCGAGAAGCGTATCTGCAACGTTTATCTACATTTAGACACGATTTTGATGAATTAGTCAATAATATGATAATGCCTTCTTTTACTGCAGTGCGTGAAATGTTAAATGATAGGGGCTATCCGTGTGAAATTAAAACCACTATGGTGCAGTATGAACGAGAAAAAAATGAATCTTTTGCCAAAATTACTTTGTTTTTTGAAAATACTATTGGATTTGGTGCAGCTAAAAATCGGAGTGTGATAAAAAGTCCTTATGCTCGTTCTTTTTTAGTTATGGCAGAAGATGAAAAATTATCGATACGTGTCAATGCCTATCCTTATCCTGGAGCCGAAGCAGTGATATCCAAGGCGTTTACTTTGGAAGATCTGACCAAGGCAAATTTAGAAGAATGCTTACGTGGATTTTTGCGTGAATCGTTAAAAGTAGAGAAAAAAGAAGAGTAAGGTCTATGTCTACTAAACAGATAGTAATTACATTGACAGTGATACTATTAAGTATTGCAGGGTTAGTAGCATTGTTTTATTTTGTCCCCTCAAATCCTTTTGAGGGCAATATCTTTATTGAAGAAACGAGTGAAAGACACAAATACAGATAATACATTGCTACCAGTAAGATTTTCCATCTTTCAGATTGGAGAGGAAATCAAGACCAACTTTCTTGAAATTCATCGAAGGTAACGGTGGGTAATAAAAAAGCCCCCCATACGCTACGTGATGTATTGGATAAAACCAGTTCTCTTGCGGCACTATAGAGCATCATTGTGCCATTGGTAGCGATAAAATCATCCCATTGATGCTGAGGTATATCAGGGTGTATGGTAAAATATCCTATCATAGAAAGATTAATATGATAGGGAATGTTATATTTTTGATACCCTTGAGTATTAGAAATACTAAGTTCCAAGCGATATTCTCTTTGTTGCTGTCTACTTTTGATAAGATTTACTTCAGTGCTTAAATCGTATTTATTAATATTATGCTCAGGATCATGTTGTGGGTTAGTTAAAATTTGTATATGGGTAAAATAATATTCTTCTAGTTCCAGTAAGTGCATACTCATAATGTGATCGTCCATAGATTAAGTCGAATATATTATTGTTATTAGCGGTAAAAGGTATAATTTAACAGGAATAGAAAAACAGTGAAACAATTAATGAGTATTGCTTTAGGTGGTGCAATGGGAGCGGTGTTACGTTTTTACTTATCCAATGTGCTATATCATTTATTAGGGCGTAGTTTTCCCTATGGTACTTTAGGTGTCAATATCTTAGGATCTTTTTTAATGGGTTTTTTTTATGTGCTATGTATTGAACGTAGTATCTTAAGTGAAGATATAAGAGCTTTATTAATGGTGGGAATATTTGGTGCATTGACTACTTTTTCTACTTTTTCATTAGAAAGTATATTATTACTAGAGCAAGGAGAATACGGAAAATGTGTGATCAATTTATTTTTAAGTGTTGTTTTGTGTTTATTTGCAGTATGGATGGGCATTAACGTGGGTAGACAAGTATGAATACCATGCAAGCAGGTGTAATACGCTTGGTACGAGTATATTTAACTGAGCATCAAATGTCTTTAGATAAATTATTATCTTATTTTAAAGATAACCATATTACCGGCGTAACGGTATTTAGAGGCATTGCTGGATACGGTGATTCAGGGCATTTACATACCGCATCCTTAGTTGATTTATCGTTAAATTTACCGTTAGTGGTTGAATTTTTTGCACTAGAAAGTGAAGCAGCTAAAGCGATTGCAATGATACAAGCAGAGCTGGAACATTCACATAT
>JALWRI010000127.1:0-10288 GCA_026994225.1 Gammaproteobacteria bacterium
CATCTAACCCTAAAGTAGGTATTCTTGGTGTCGATGTTTTTGCTAAAAATAATACAATAGAAAGTAAAACGCCTAAATAAATAGCAAATTCCAATTCAAGAAACAGTGTAGCAAAAAAGGTTGTTAATAAAATGGCTGATTCTGAGCGACTTGATGTTAGAACATGTGCTATATGATGAAAATCAACTAAATTATAAGCTACCAGTAAAATAACCCCCCCCATTGCAGCGATGGGAAGATACGCCGTTAAAGGCGCAATTAATAGCACAATCCCCATTAAAGAAACAGCGGCAAAAATAGCAGAAAGAGGAGTTTTAGCCCCCGCTTCATAATTAATTCCTGAACGAGTAAACGAACCTGAACCGGCATAACTAGAAAAGAAACTACCGGTCATGTTCGATAACCCTTGTCCGATAAATTCTTGATTTGAATCAATACGTTGGCTTGATCTAGTTGCTACTGCACGGCTAATGGATACTGCTTCAATCAAGCCTAACAAAGCTACCGCAAAAGCCTCAGGAGCTAACATCTTAATCGTAGCAAATGAAAAATCAGGGGAAGATAAAGGCGGTAAATGTGCAGGGATTTCACCCACTAATTTTATATCATTAGTAAATTTTTGTAAAAATATTGCAATAATACCTCCAACTACCATACCGATTAATAAATTAGGAAATTTAGGCAAAAATTTCTTTATCATTAAAGCACTCAATAAAGTCGCTAACGCAATAATAAGCAAATAGATATTTACATCTGTAAACCCTGCAAATAAATCCATCCAGGTATGTAAAAAAGATTCACCTTTTGGTACAAAGATACCGGTAATATGTTTCATTTGACTGGTTGCAATTAATATTGCCGCACCAGCAGTAAAACCAATTACCACCGTATGTGATACAAAATTAACCAATGATCCCAAACGAGCCAAACCAAAAGCAAATTGATATACACCTGCCAGGAAAGTCAAGGTCAGTGCCATATTAATAAATTCAGGAGAACCAGGTGTTGCATGATGACTCACTGTCGAAAAAACGACGATAGAAATAGCAGTAGTAGGTCCAGAAACTAAATGAAATGATGATCCAAATAATGCAGCAATGATTGGTGTAACCATTGCAGTATATAAACCATATTCTGGTGGCAATCCTGCAATAGTAGCAAAAGCTACCCCTTGTGGTAACACAATAACTGCACCGGTTAATCCCGCAAGCAGATCTGCTTTAATAGTTTGTTTGGTAATTAACTTAAACCAAGCAAGAAAAGGGAATATAGCTTCTAATCTCATGTAGTACCCTGCTATTTAAAAATAAAAGATAAGAAATATTCATTACTTACATAATAAAATACCCCATGCATAAGTAGGGATATAAATGTATATGAAATATAAATAAATTATGTAATTTTTTTTGAATATATGGCGGAGAGGCAGGGATTTGAACCCTGGGTAGGCTATTAACCTACGCCGGTTTTCAAGACCGGTGCTTTCGACCACTCAGCCACCTCTCCGATTTGAGCTATAAATAGTAACATAAAAACCATGATAAAATCAACAAAAACCCCTTGTAAAGGAGTATTCAATACAATAAAAAAATATATTCCATCATAAATCGTCCATCCCCTTTTTCCTAAAGGAACAATAATGATGTTCGATACTAAAAATTGATGCAAATATTTGTTACACTCTTAAATTGATTACCATAAATGGTATGGATATTATCTTAATGGAGAAAAATATGAACAACACTTATCAAGCTGTCGCACACTCTAAAGTGTCAATACTCGAAACGAATAGAGTTATTAAAAATACCTACTTGCTACTTAGTATGACCTTAATGTTTAGTGCGCTTACGGCAGGTATATCAATGGCATTTAATTTACCTCATCCTGGTTTTATTATTACCTTGGTTGGATATTTTGGATTATTATTTTTAACCAATAAATTTCAAAACAGTGCTATGGGGTTAGTATTTATCTTTGCATTAACCGGTTTTATGGGTATGACCTTAGGGCCTGTTATTAGCCATTATATTAATGCTTTTTCTAATGGTACTGAATTAGTGATGATGGCAATGGGTGGTACAGGGCTTATCTTCTTATCACTTTCTGCTTATGCGTTAACAACTCGTAAAGATTTTAGCTTTATGGGTGGTTTTCTCAGTGTGGGTGTTTTAGTTGCTTTTGTAGCAGGTTTAGTTGGTTATTTTGCTGAAATTCCTGCATTAAGCCTTGCTGTTTCTGCCGCAGTAATCTTACTGATGTCAGCACTGATTTTATATGAAACCAGTCAAATTATTTATGGTGGAGAAAGAAATTATATCATGGCAACCGTAACATTATATATTGCCCTATATAATTTATTTGTTAATTTACTTATGCTACTAGGCTTTTTTGGTGGTGAGGAGTAAGCCGTTAATAGTTATTAATTTATCTACCACTGCACGCTTTGCGTGCAGCTTCTTTTATGCACAATCATCTACCCCCTCCAAAAAAAATAGCTACTTTGCAACAACGAGCAGCAGCCCTGGCAGGATTAACTCTCGGTGATCTGGCACAACAACACAATGGTATAACACTTCCTTCTGATTTATCCCATAATAAAGGCTGGATAGGACAGTTTATTGAATACTTATTAGGCGCATCTGCACATTCTTTATCTGAACCCGATTTTCCTCATTTAGCTATTGAATTAAAAACCCTTCCTCTTAATAAAAAAAACCAACCACAAGAAACAACATACGTTTGTCAAGTGCCTTTACAAACACCACAATACCTTTACTATGAACAATCTTGTGTAGCAAAGAAATTACAGCACGTACTATGGGTACCTATTGAAGCAGATCGTACCATTCCTTTAGCACAACGCCGTATTGCTACACCTTTTTTTTGGCAAGCGACTAAAGAACAAGCAGATATTATTCGTAATGACTGGGAAGAATTAATGGAATATATCTGTCTAGGAAAAGTTGCACAACTTACTGCTCGTTATGGACAATATTTGCATATACGCCCCAAAGCTGCCCATACCAGGATAACTACTCCCAGCATAGGACAACAAGGGGAATCTATCACTACCTTGCCACGTGGTTTTTATTTACGTACTCAACTGACACAACAAATCCTTATACATCAATTTCAACCCAATATATAAGAAATCTAATAATACTATTGAAATACAAGATAAAAAAGATACACTAACAAAATATTTACTAAAATATTTTGAGAATTTTTATATGTCAATAGAGAATGAAGTATGTTTAGCTCGTCAACCCATACTCAACAAAAATAATGAAATTATTGCCTACGAATTATTATTTAGAGATTGTCGTTTACATACTTCCGCTCAATTCCCCAATGCTACCGAAGCCACGGCAACCGTTCTCATTAATTTATTTAATAATATGGGTTTTGAACAAGTATTAGGGGATAAATTAGCCTTTATTAACCTTGATACCTACCTATTGCAAAATGATATTTTAGAATTATTACCACCTCAAAATGTGGTACTTGAAATTTTAGAAACTGTAAAAGTAACACCTGGTTTAATTCATTATGTTAAAAAATTAACCCAAAAAGGCTATGTCTTTGCTTTAGATGATTTTATCTACAGTGAAGACTTTCAACCATTGTTATCTTTATGTAGTATTATGAAAATTGATATTACCCAATTAGATCGCACACAATTGGCCAAGCATGTTGCATTAGGTAAACGCTATAATATGCAATTACTTGCTGAACGAGTAGAAACGCAAGAAGAAGTAGAAACCTGCAAAGCCTTAGGTTTTGACTATTTTCAAGGTTATTTTTTTGCTAAACCCCTAACCCTTTCACAAAAAAATATTCCTCAAAATAAATTGCCTCTCTTAAATGCAATGCAATTACTGATGTCTGATGATGCAGATAATAAAATGAAAGAACTAGAAGAAATTGTTAGCCATGATGTAGGATTAAGTTATAAGTTATTAAAATTTTTAAATTCTCCTATATTTGGTACTCGTAAAATACAATCTATTAAAGAAGCCTTAGTCTTTTTAGGCAATAAACAATTATATCGTTGGTTATCTTTATTGTTATTTAGTAATAGCAATGGTGATCCCGCTTCTCAATCATTACTTAGCACTGCATTAATTAGAGCCACCTTTTTAGAAGAATTAGCAAAAATAAAATGCCCAAAAGAAGGTAATAATTTGTATTTATTAGGACTATTTTCTTATTTAGAGGCTTTATTAAATATTCCTATTGCACAAATTTTGGATAAAATGCTTGTACCCCATGAAATCGAAGAGGCTCTATTATCTCAATCTGGCAAATATCAACCTTACCTACAACTAGTATTATTACTTGAAAATAGTCAATCGGAACAAATACCTATTACCATCACTAAACTATTGGATTTACTAGGTTTAAGTATTAATGATATTAATCAAGCACAACTACAGGCTATGCAGGTTGCAAATACCTTGTTGAAAGCATAAACTGTCTGCTCCTATTTTTAAGCTTTACTTCAACTCTTAAATACATTTATGAAAAAATATAATTTATTGTTATTATGTCTCACTCCTTGTTATCGCACCTTGATTATTCTTCTGGCAGGTCTAATAAATCAGGCAGCTTATAGTGATAATAAACAATGGTATCAAATAGAAGTACTGGCTTTTGAGCATCTACAACCACAATGGCGAGAACATGAATTATGGGAAAAAAGACCACATAATAGCTTTGAATATGACATCCCCCCCCCTCCTAAACCATTATGGGGCAGTCTTGATCTTTCCACTCAACATCTTATGCTCGATGATCCACGCTTGCACCTGAGTGCTAAAAAAGACTATAAATTATCATACTATTATAAAAAAATGCGTGCATCCAAACATTACAAACCTGTTTTCCATACCGCCTGGAAACAACCTGGATTATCTTTTAAGCAGAGTAAATCCTTACACGTTTCACTCCCTCTGGAAAATGGTAATATATTAGCCGGATACTTGAGCCTCTCTCGTGGACGTTTTTTACATCTCGCTTTTGATTTGTACTATCCTGGCTGTCGATATGATAAAAATAATGCTTGTCAATCCGTTGTTTATCCATTAAAAACATCCCGTAAAATGCGCCGAAATGAACTACACTATGTAGATAGTCCAGTGTTGGCAGCATTAGTTTATGCAAGTCCTGTTGCCTCACCCTATACAAAATAATTTTTTAACTCTTAACTTTACAGGAAATCAATGATGTCACGTATTACTATTTTCAGTACTGGTCGTTGCCCAATTTGTGATAAAACTAAACAATTATTAAAAAAATGGAATATTCCTTATACAGAGGTACGTGTTGATCAAGATCACGTAGGATTACGTAAAATGGCAGCACTTACCAATAACGCCCGAACCGTACCACAAATAGCTATTGATGATAAATGGATAGGCGGTTTTTCTGAACTCACTGAATTACACATGGACGGCGAGCTACAACATTTAATGCAATAATTAACACTGCTTTATGCGTCCCTCTCTGTATTGGTATGATTATGAAACCTTTGGTACTGATCCCAAACGGGATCGCCCTGTACAATTTGCAGGGATACGTACCGATGAAGCACTCAATATTATTTCCGAACCCTCTGTTTTCTATTCTCAATGTACCGCAGATACCCTTCCCCATCCCGATGCCTGTATGTTAACAGGAATAACACCTCAGTACAGTATCCAATACGGCAGTAAAGAAGTTGATTTTATTCGTAATATTCAACAACTATTAGGTCAACCAGGAACCTGTCAAATTGGTTATAATAATCTTTGTTTTGATGATGAAGTAACTCGCTTTACGTTATATAGAAATTTTCTTGACCCGTATCAACATGAATGGAAATTTGATGCTTCTCGTTGGGACTTACTCAATCTGATGCGAGCCTGTTATGCGTTACGTCCCAACGGAATACAATGGCCAAAGAATAGTGAAGGCTATCCAAGTTTTAAACTAGAAGATTTAACGCAAGCCAACAATATTACCCATACTAATGCCCATGATGCATTACAAGATGTCTATGCAACCCTTTCTTTAGCTCAATTAGTACGCACTAAACAAGCTAAATTATTTCACTATCTTTATCAACATCGTAGTAAACATGCTGCACAAAAATTACTCACACAACCTCTGTTATTACATACCTCCGGTATGTATCCAGCACAATACGGACATACTGCTGTCATTACCCCTATTGCGCCTGATCCTAACAAAAAAAATGCCATGATTGTCTATGATTTGCGCTACCATCCTGAAAAATTATTAACCCTAAACAGTGATACCTTGCGTGAATGGCTGTTTACTCCTTCTGCTAAACGCCAGAGGCATCAACATATTGCCTTAAAAAAAGTACATAGCAATAAAGCTCCGGTACTGATGCCTATTGCAACATTACGGATAGCCGATGCCGAACGCTTACAAATTAATGTCACTGATTGTCAAAAGCATTTACAGCTTTTACAACAAGCAAAACATTTAACAGAAAAAATACAAGCTATCTACCAAGCCCCTGAATATGCAACAAATATCAATCCAGAATTAGAGTTATATCAGGGTTTTTTTGGTTCTCAGGATAAACATTGGATACAACGTATACAACATAGCGATGCTCAAGCCCTAGCAACCCTTGACCCACAATTTAAAGATACCCGTTTACCTGAACTATTTTTCCTCTATCGAGCAAGAAATTATCCTGAAACCTTAACTACCACAGAACAGCAACGATGGCAACAACATTGCCAGCAACGTATTATAGACAATCCTGATCCAGGATATGTCTCACTCACTCATTATGTTACCCTGTTGGATCAATATGCCCAAAAAAATCTCACTACACTACAACAAAACACCCTACATGCCTTATACAAATATGCAGAATATTGGCAACAACACTATTCTCCCACATGCTAAAGTTAACAAGTAAAGGCATGTTTTCTATAATAACGTAACTCAGTGATCGAATCATAAATATCATGCAAGGCTAAATGTGATCCTTTTTTATTGACTCCCTCTACAATAGCAGGTGCCCAACGATGTAAAATTTCTTTTACTGAACTTACATCTAAATTACGATAATGGAAATAATCTTCCAGGGTGGGCATACAACGAGCCAAAAAACGTCTATCCTGACAAACACTATTACCACACATAGGAGAAACCCCTTTTGCCACATGTTTTTGTAAAAACTCCAGGGTTCGTCTTTCTGCTTCTGTTTCATCTACAGTAGCACTTTCTACACGCTGTAACAGACCTGATGAACCATGTTGCTGCTTATTCCAATCATCCATACTGCCCAAGACTTCAGATGATTGGGCAATAGCAATTACAGGACCATCTTCAATAATATTTAATTGACCATCAGTAACAACGGTTGCAATCTCAATAATAACATCTTGTTGTGTATCCAGCCCTGTCATTTCTAAATCAATCCATATCAGATTTTCTGGACTTTGTGCCATGTTAACCTCTATATTACGTCTATTATCACGATACTCATAGTTTTTTAACTAACAATCTCTATTTCTACATTGCCATATCTAAAAAACTGACTATTACTATTCTGCCAATAATATCCTATAATCTTGTTAATATCGACAAAACAAGGTATATATTATGAAATATTATTCTCTATTTGGTCTATTAGCACTGTTTTTTTCTATCGATAGCTATGCTATAGATGTCACAAACGGTAAGCGTTTACATGATAAAAACTGCGTTAGTTGTCATAATAATATGTTGGTAGGAGATGGTACTCGCATCTATACCCGCAAGGATCACAAAATACGTTCCTTCTCCAGTTTGCAACAACAGGTACAACGTTGTGCCACCAATTTAAATATACAATGGTTTAATGATGAAATTACTGATGTAAGCCATTATCTCAATGATAGCTTTTATAAATTTAAATGAGTAGACGCCTCACTCGCCGCCAACAATGGCGAATAAAAAAAGTACAACAAGAACGTTTAGTACGAGCGGAAAAAAAACAGCAACAAGAAAATACTGAATATGACCATCTGGCATTACATACTCCCAAAACGGGACAAGTTATCAGTAATTTTGGTGAGCATATTATTGTTCAAGCTGAAAATAGGCAGCATTATCGCTGTTTATCCAGACAAAATCTAGGTGCTATGGTATGTGGTGATTATGTACTATGGCAACAAGAAAAAAATACAGATCAAGGTGTTATTTGTGCGCTAAAACCTCGACAAAACCTATTAGCACGTCCTGATTCCTATGGTAAGCAAAAATTAATTGCTAGTAATATTGATGCCATGTTTATTGTTTGCGCTCCTTTTCCTGCAATACATGAGCATCTTCTTGATCGCTATTTAGTTACCGCTGAACATAATCACTTTTCAGCCTATATTATTTTAAATAAATGTGATTTACTCAATGATGCCAATCGTTCAGAGATTGAGCAAATCTTAATGATTTACCAACATCTTGGATACCCTGTTATTTATACCAGTATTTATCATGCTATCGATCAACTTAAAGCCTCTATGCACAATAAAACCAGTATTTTTGTAGGGCAATCAGGAGTTGGTAAATCGTCTTTAATCAATACACTCTTACCTACTGCCAATATACGTACTAATGCAGTTTCTATTGCTAATGAAAAAGGAACACATACGACCAGTGTTGCCAGTCTATATCCCTTACCCGACAATCCTCATAGTGTTATCATTGATTCCCCTGGCATACGAGAATTTTCTCTTGATAATTTAACTCCCAATGAAATTTTCTCTGGCTTTATTGAATTTACCCCTTATGCAAGATTATGCCGCTTTCGTAATTGTACCCATCTCAATGAACCAGGCTGTGCTTTGCAAGAAGCGGTAATAAGCAATAAAATACATCCACAACGTTTAAAAAGTTACCAACGCATTATGCACACTATATCATCATAATATGTAGGGTATTACATGCCAAAATTGCCTGACTTATCACTCCCCTCCTGGATTGTTGAAATTCAACAAAATTATTTACCTGTATTAACGATCACCCGTCAAAAATTATCGGCTATGGCACAACAATCGAGTGTTAATTTTCATAAATTAGCTGAATTAATACAAACTGATCCGCTATGTAGCTTTAATTTATTGCTACACGTTCACTACCTGTTTAAACATCGTTTAGAACAACCCATACATAGTATTAAACATGCTTTGATGCTACTTGGTATAGAACGTCTGATTAGCTTCTCAAAAAAATTACAAAGCATAGAAAAAATGGTGGATAAAGAGACCCAGAAAAAATTGCAAATCCTCTTTTACCGTAGTTATCACTGTGCTAATCAAGCCAAAAGTTGGGCAATACAACGTCAAGATAATGCCCAAGAGGAGATTTTTCTTACTGCCAGTTTTGCCTATATTACACAAATGATCAGTTATATCTATGCACCTGAGCATATTGAAATGCTCTTTTATTATCATTCACAAAATCAATATAATAGTAAAGAAGAAAAACAATTATTAGGTTTTACTCAAGAGTTACTCTTTAGAGCCATTCATAAGGAATTTGCCTTATCACCCTTATTTTTAGACAGTTATTTACTTGGTAAAAAAGCCACAACGACACGTGCTAAAACTATTTATGCTGCACAGCAATTACTCAATATGGCAGAACATGGATGGTATCACCCTGCTATCTCTCAACATATTAATTATTGTGCCGAAATACTGCATACACCTGCCGATCTGCTTAGTCATAATATTCATCTTACGGCCGTAGAATGCGCCCGTAATAATCCTTATACAGCCCTTCCACTCGCTTGCTACTTGCCTTTTACTCATCTTAATACTGTGAACTTTGTGAGCAAACCACGTATCACTGCTACTCCTTCTCAAAAAAACCAGATCAATCCTTCTTTGCTCACTATTAATATGGAAGGCTCAGTTTGCCATAGTATAGAAAAAGCAAAAAATTTACCCCAATTAGTTACTATATCATTGCAATGTTTTATTCAAGATTCTGCCATTCAACGTGCAGCTTTTCTTATTTATCATCCAGATAAAAACCGCTTACAAATGCGCAGTTGTATTGGTGATAACAGCGATCTGTTTCAACGCTTTACACTCTCTTTAAAAACACCTAGCCTGTTTAGTAAAATAATGGAAAAATCACAATTATTATTTATACATAAAGACAATTATAAAAACTTTTTACCCTTGATTAATAAAGAAATTATTGTATTGGCTAAACATCCCTGTTTTATCATACATTCTATTTATATAAAAGGTAAAGCGATAGGCTTGTTTTATGT
>JALWRI010000127.1:10298-11164 GCA_026994225.1 Gammaproteobacteria bacterium
GTTTTATGTTGATCCTGCCCCTGAAAAAGTCTTAACCAAAAAAGATTTAACCCATTTTAAAACAATTTACCAACATTTTCACGCTCGTTCTCATCAATTATAATTTAAAACACTGTAAGGTATTTTTATCAGCTTATGACAAAAAATACCCTTTCTTTAAGAAGGGGAGGATGTCAATTTTTTCACTTGTTCTGCGGCAATATATACCTCTTTATTGCCCGTATTAACTACTGTTTTTTCCATTCCCCACGCATGTCCAAATAACACCTCATAACTTGCTGGTAAAACCTGCCCTTGTCGATATTGTTCATACGCATCAAGTAATGCTTGCCATTTTTTCTTACCCAATAAGCCTGCTACTTTATTATCACCTACCACAGCATTCGCACCAATCGCTTTTAAGTCTTGTAATAATGCCTTCACTGTTGAGTAGGTTAAGGTAAACATTTCCATATCAATAACGGGATCACTAAATCCTTGTCGTATTAATGCATCACCAATATCGTGCAT
Organism: Gammaproteobacteria bacterium; assembly: GCA_026994225.1. Classification (GTDB taxonomy): domain Bacteria; phylum Pseudomonadota; class Gammaproteobacteria; order GRL18; family GRL18; genus JALWRI01. Next base: position 10,809 of record JALWRI010000127.1, read on the forward strand.
ATCAATAAAGGTATTCACGTGTTGTTGTGTATCAACCTGTTTCCAACTTTGCCGTAATTCCACTAAGGTATCTGGACCAAAAGTGCTAAATAAAAATAATCCCCCCGGTTTTAAAATTCGCTGACATTCTGCAAAGACGGCTTCTATATCACACCATTGCATCGCTAAATTAGAAAAAATCAAATCCACAGACTGTGCAGATAAGGGTAATTGTTCTGCATCGGCACAGATAAAAGACTGCCTAGCACCCAAACGCGTCCACTATGCTGTATTATTTCTATCTTGTTGATTTATATCATTTCCATTTTCTAAATACTTTTCAATTTCTTCAATGTTTTTATCCATAAAAGCTTGCG
>JALWRI010000128.1 GCA_026994225.1 Gammaproteobacteria bacterium
ATCCTCTTCTCTCCCTACTTCATCAGATGGACTGCCCATTTGAAAACATCCTGCCGGAATATTAATCATCCTATTATCCAAATCACTTTGTGTCTTGTTATCTTTTACAGTAACTGCTAATGATGTATGCACTGATGATAGTGAAGTAGTTGCTGTTTTGGGTAGGGAAATTTTATTTAATACTACTTTAATTTCTTTATCTGAAGCAACATCAATATTTTTTACTGCTGTAATATATCCATCTTTTTTTATTTTAATCACATGCCTTCCTGCACTTAAATAGGTACTTAAACGAGTGCTTCCCATTTTATGGCCATCAATAAAAACCTGATCATCGACTACATTAGAACCTATAGTGATTAAAAAATCTTGTTCCATTAGTTCCTGTATTTTAATTTTTGCCAAGACCCGATAACGCCCACGAGGATAGTTTTTTAAATATGCTTGAAAATGATTTTTATTACTACTTTTTTTGATACTTTCCCATAATGCAATTTCTTCTGCTATCTCTTTATCTGCCTGAGAATTAAGCTGAATAGCCGTTTTTTTTAAAGTATCCTCGGGTATTGAGTTAGAAACATTTGGTTTGGATACGCTGGCAGTTTGTTGTAAAATGACCTCTCCTGCCTGATCTGATGCAGATTGCAAGCGACCATAATGTATCAAATACCCAGCTAATTGTTTCGTAACATAATAACCTATTTCACTGGCACTGACGTAACCATCTTGATTACTATCTGCCAGGGTCTTACTGCTTAAAACCTCTGCCATTATTCGAGTAAATTTATCACTATCTTCCGGTGGGGCTTTTTGTGTCCCTGACGCAATATACTGTCTTGCCAAAGCGGATAATTGACGCTGCTTTAATGTGCTAAACTCGGTAATATGCTCAGGCAAAAAATATCGTCCTTGCACCGCACTATCTAACACAGTATAAATACTCCTGTTTTTTGCCTCTTGCAGATATTGCAATAAATCACTAAAAGCAAATGCCTTAGATATATTTTCAGGTTCACTATCTGTTGCTAATAAATAACTATCCCCTTGCCAATTAGCTATTTGTCCACTAAACCAAAAAATTAAACGAGTATTTTTATCTTCTGCATGTTCTTGAAAAAAATGCTGAATAGTCACTGATAATGCCTGATAATTCACATCTTCCACCAAGCGAACAATGATCCCTTGCTGATCTAATGTTTGAGCAATATATTCTACATTTTCTCTACTATAACGTTGTAAAGGAAAATGTTGGTATTCTGTTATACCAATAACTAACGCATAAGTATGTATATTATTATCAGCCCATAGCATCTTTCCCCATAAGCAATTAGCCATCAAAATAATACCCCCCATCACCGCTTTACATCCTGACATACCTAAAAACTCCCCTTTGTTATGAAAATGGCTAACGTATTACTCCTAGATGTTTTATTCCCCCTAAGAGAAAATAAATGTTATTGTTCTTATAAGTTAATTTTTGCTATTATTTTTATCCTCTTACATCTATTCTTAAAAGGAATCATACTAATGACCAGCCATATTGAACAACTCATTGAAGAATGTGCGGTACGCAAAAGTCTACATATTTATATTGATGCCGATGATACCTATACTGACCAAGAACTATTACATATTATTGAAGATTGTGCTATTAATGGTAGCCCCATGCCAAAGGGTATAGGCTTGCAAAATGATGTATGTGCTTATTGTTCTTTAGAGCGTATCCACCGACTATTACTCAAAGAAATTGAAAGCCGGAAACAATGGTTGCAAACCTTTGTTGAAAAATATGAGCAAGCTAAACATCAAGATGATCAACACTAATTTAATGATTATTGCCTTATTCTTTATTCTGCTATCCCCCCTACTTTCAGCAGCATGTAATGATCCCCCTGCAGCATTTGTAGATTGGTCTGACTGCCAAAATCTTCCCCAATATCTCGCTTATGCTAATTTACAATATGCTAATTTAAAAAATGCCAATTTACAAGGTGCTGATTTACACTCAGCCCAATTAGCATTTGCTAAACTAGACCATGCAAATCTTCGCTGGGCAAATTTAAAAAAGGCCAATTTTGAAAGTGCCAGCTTACGATATGCTGATTTACGTAATGTTCAAGCTCAAAATACGATATTTACTGATACCGATTTATCTTGGGCAAACCTTAAAGATAGCCAATTAGATAATGCTATATTACAGCAAACCCACTTACAAGGTGCTAACCAATATCAAGCAAAACGTGAAAAATTACGCTATTATTTACCCACAGTGATCAAAAAAACTAAACTAATACTTACTGAACGTAAAAAACAGCGGATCGCTGCAGAAAAAAAACAACGCTACCAAAAAGAACAGCGTATTAAACTACTGACCAAACAAGCAGAAGAAATCAAACAAGCACAACAAACCATTACCAAATTACAAGGCAACGCATTAGATAAAGCCACTGATACGCAACACATTATCGAAGAAAACCAGAAACAAATGCAAGCACTAAAAAATGATTTTTTGCAACAAAAATATCAACAATTATCAGATATTGATAAACACTTACTACGTATTATGCAAAAATATAACCGTAACCAACAAGAATTATTCCAACATGATAAATTAGTTAATAAAACCCCTTACCCTCCTTGTTTTCAATTACCTGATTTACAAATTGATATTTTTGCTCATATCTTTGAATATCCCAGTTTATATCCTTTTTATGGTAAAGCGATTAAACACTGGGATAAAAAGCAATTTAAATTTATGAAAAAATGGAGTCGCTACTGCCTAAACTTACTAGAAAAACAACTTAATTATTATCATAAAAAGCTGGAAAAACGCTATCCTGATTCTGCCGAAAAGCTAGATGAAAAAGAAACATCTAAACAAATCAATACCGCTACAAAGAATAAAAAAAAGGCTACCATTAAACAAAATTTACCCCCACATCCCTTGTTACAATACCAAAAGCAACAACATCAACGCTTATTACTTGGTTTAAATGCCGCTAAAAAAGCCTTTTTACGTTCTAAACAACGTGATAACACTGATGATAAGGTATTTCATACTAAAAGTGGTTTATCTTTTACCTGTCAGCAATTACGCTATTTTGAGTATCAAAAGCACTATTTGAATGATGTTCCTGTTATTTTTGGTAAACCTATTGATACGTTATGGGAGTCTGATTTTGATTTTATCCAAAATAAAATTGATCTCTGTTTACAAAAAAGAGCACTCTACCAAAGTAATAAAAATAAACGAGAAATTTATGAAGCACAAATTTCCCGTTTAAAGAGCTTAAAAGCACTCAGTAAAGAATTACTTGACGAACGAGAAAAACAACGCATTAAACAACAAGAAAAACAATATCAAGATACTTTATTAAACAAAGCAGCACAAAAAAAAGCAAAACGCTTTATTGTCCTTTTTTCCATCTCTCCATCACAAAAAGCATGTATTGATGCAATACGCCAGGCATGGAGTCAAACACCCTCTTTATTACCAGAAACGCACTCTATCACTTTAAAAAATATCGCTCACTATTCTTTTGGTAAAATAACACTCTTGTCTGGCAATGCCACAGCGACTTTAACACTCACGCAAGAAAAAAAGTCCTATTTATTCATTTGCCATGTATTACAAAGTAAAAAATTAGGAGCAGTCCTTATTGAGCCAGAAATCTAATTCACCCTTCCCTGCCTTGTCTGATATATTTTCAAATCAATCTTGTTATGGTCGAAATGAACTCTTAGAGCAATTACAACAGTATCTTACTGATATTCAACAAGGTCATCCCCAATTAGTGCTAATTGCTGGCTATGCTGGAATAGGGAAAACAACCTTATTACACGCTTTCCAAAATCGTCTAACTCCCCAACAAACCTTTTTTCTTCAGGGTAAATTTGATCCACTGCAACGTGATTATCCCTATTACCCTTTTATTCATGCATTACGTCAACTATTACAAATGTTATTATTTAAATCTCAAGATACATTACCCTATTGGCAACAACAACTTAGCCAATCTCTAGGTGATAATATTGCACTTATTTTGCCTTTACTCCCTGAGTTAAAACAACTTTTACCTCATGCAAAAAAAATATTACCGGTAGTACCTATCGCTGAAGCACAACAACGATTTTTTGATACACTGCGTGTATTGATACAAGTTTTTGCACAACCTCAGCATCCACTTATCTTGTTTATTGATGATTTACACTGGGCAGATCAACCTTCACTCACACTCTTAGAACAACTTTGTACTGATACAACCTTACAACATCTTTTAATTATTACCGCATACCGGCATAATGAAGTGCATACTGATCATCCACTCCTAGAGAGTTTAACTCGTATTCAGCAACGCAATAAACAAGTCCATACCCATTTTCTCAATCCTTTGCAAGCTATTCATTATCAACAAATATTACAGCATCATTTAGGTCATATTGATAATTTATCTGGGTTGACGCAATTATGTTATAAAAAAACGCAGGGAAATCCCTTTTTTTTAAAACATTATCTTAGTACCTTACAACAGCAACAGTATTTATATTTTCATTCTGATAACTATCTTTGGCAATGGGATGCAGAAAAAATAAAGCAACAGCTTTTACCTGACAATATTACGACTTTAATGCAGTATAAATTACAGTTATTACCTCCTCAAACAAGAAAATTACTCTCTTTTGCTGCTTGTATTGGTAATACCTTTGATCTTTCTATATTAATCAACCTCTTTAATGCTGACGCTGATGCGGTACAAGCAGCATTAATTCCGGCTATAGAAGAAAATTTTTGTTTAGCACAACAACTTTTTGATCACACACTAACAACTCAACGTTATCAATTTAGTCATGATCATATTCAACAAATTACCTACCAATGGTTATCCCATCAGGACAAAATTACTTTACATTTGCGTATAGGTCGTTACCTGCAACAAAGCCAATACATTCAAGATGATGAACAACAACACATATTCACTTTAGTCCATCATTTTAATATTGCTGCTGCCCAAATAACTGATCCCGAAGAGCGATTACTTCTTGCACGTTTAAATTACCGTGCCGGACAGCGAGCAAAATCTTCTGCCGCCTATCCTGTTAGTTTGCGTTATTTTCTACAAAGTGTTGCCTTTTATCCCTCTAATATATGGCAAGATGATTATCAATTTGCACTACCACTTTATCAACAAATAGCAGAAACCGCCTACATTTGTGCTGATTATCCTCAAATGCAACAGAGTATACGAGCTATATTTCATCATGCTAAGCACCTTTTAGATAGCATCTTTGCTTATGAAATACGTATTCAGGCAGCCATTGCCCAAGGCAAACCCAAAGATGCCATTATGACGGCATTACATACCCTCTCTTTATTGGGTATTATTTTTCCTGACATACATCATATTAATATTATTAATACATTAAAAGTCCTTGCTCAAACACAATATTTATTATACCAAACAGGGATACAGCACATCTCTTCACTCCCTAGTATGCAAGCAGAAGAAAAATTAGCGGCTATGCGAATAATGTGCAGTGTCAGCTCGGCTTCTTATGTTGTATATCCCAGATTAACACCTTTACTTTGGAGCAAAATGGTACAACTTTCTTTACAATACGGTAATGCACCCGCTTCCGCCTTTGGCTATAGTGCTTATGCCATCATACTTGGTGGCACTTTCAAACGCTACCACAGTGCCTATCAATTAGCTATGATTGCGGATAAATTATTATCTCAAGACAGCAATTTGTACCATGCTCGCACCCTTTTTGCTATTAATGCGTTTAATCGTCATTGGCAAGAACCCATAAGTAATGCGTTGCCCCATTTATTACAAGCCTACCATTCTGGTACACAAACAGGAGATATTGAATATGCTTGTTATGCACTATATTTATATCACAGCTATCCCTTTTGGATGGGAAAACCACTAACACAAATCCAAACGGCCTTGCAGCAGGCACAAAAAATAGTACATAAATACCAACAAAAAACGGTCATGCAATGGATATATCAATATCAGCAATGTATTGCTAACTTACGTGTGCCAAATCAGACTAATCCACAACAATTACAAGGACAATATTATCAAAAAACATTATCCTGGCATCACCAACATACTGATCAATCTGGATTATGTCATCGTTTCTTATTACAAATGCTTTTATGTTATTTACATAACGATATAAATAACGCTTATCAATATAGCAAGCAAACCAAAAAATATTTAAATGCTATCACCGCTCAATACAGTGCAAATAGTTTTTACTTTTATCAATCATTAATTCTATTTGCCGGTATACGATCCATTCCTCAAGATGGGAAAAAATATTTACAGTTTCATTTTAACTACCAACAACTAAAACGCTTAAATACCGCTTGCAGTGAAAATTTTCAGCATCGCTTAGCCTGTTGCCAAGCATTAAATGCCCTCCTTAATAAGCGTTTTTTTACTGCTCAAAAGTATTTCACACACGCTATCACCCTCGCAAAACAACAAGGACATCTACTTGATCAGGCTATTTGTAATGAATTACAAGCACAGTTATATCAAAAAACGCAACAATTTCAAACAGCATTATGGTATCTACAAAATGCTTACCTCAGCTATCAAAAATGGGGAGCATTGAGTAAATTAGCATTATTAAAACAACAGTATCCACAATTATTGACGCTATTATCTGCACAGCATCCCCCCCCAGAAACATTTACACTCACTACTATCTTTAATTTTCTCTCCCATTTAAAAACACTCCCTAGTGATCAAATTCCCTCTCAATTATTATCCTCTCTTGCACAACATATCCCTGCACAACATATTGTCTGGATAACACTAGAAACTCATCAACCCATTATTCAAGCGCATTATACTGAAGAAAACAGCATTCATATTGAAATTCCTCTGATTTCTACTATCATACAACATGTTATATCCAGTAAAACCCCTTTATTAGTCAATGAATTACTCGCTGATCAACGTTTCCAATCTATTACTGAGCAATATCCTGCTAAAACATTACTTTGTTATCCTATCCTCTTTGCGCAGCAAATCAGAGGGATGTTATATTTAGATAATTGCTTACATAGCCATATTTTTACTGCTCAACATCATCAAATCTTAGAGACACTCACACAACATACTCTATGGCTACATCTTCCCCATTATCAAAGTATAGAAAAACACTTGGCTCAACGCACTGATGCACTTAGTAATGCCTATCGACAAATAAAGCAATATCAAGTGCAATTACAACAGGCAGCAAAAATTAATATTTTAGACACTTTTTTTCATTCTTTAGATCAAACCAGTATACAACATAGCTTGTTACAAGAAGAGACTACATCCTTTTTATTTATCGAGCATTTACAACACGTCTATCAATTAATACAACCATTATTAAAAAATAGCCATTCCATCGCCAGCATAGATTGTCCTGCCAGTTTGCTATTAGATAGCTTTTCGGGTGCCTTATTTCTTGTAGAATTAGGTTTAATCAATCATTTGTTTGCCATTCAATCCAATGCAACAGCCATTCAAAAAGCTATCCTTCATTTTCAAGTACGCATACTAGAAGACAATAAACAAATTGAATACATTATTCAGCTAAAAAATACTGTTTCTCCATCTATTATGTTACCCACTGATCCTATTTTACTTAATCCACATTATCCGCCTGATAATTTTATGCTAACAATGGTTACTTCTCTTGTAGAAAATACCTTACAAGGTAAAATACAATTTCCCAAACAGAATAATAATAAATTTGTTATGATATTACCTCAACAAGTTATCATTTAAGGGATAGTCTGCGCTATGAAAAAAAATATCATTCTCTATTTAGTTTTATTCTTTTATCTTCATCCTTGTTTTGCAGAAGAACAACGAGATTTATTACGCCCAGCATCTGTGGGGGTATTTTCTTTAGACAATAACTCTATTTATATCGCTGTGATTAAAATAGAAGATTTCCCCACTATTGATGCTTCTCTTACCTGGACAGGAGATGATCAACTTTTATTTACTTTAAATAGTGTAAATCCCACAGACAACCAGGTCGATGATCCAGCAAGATTTTCTTTTACCAATAATATATTACATATTCCCCAAGTAGATTTTCCAGGCAGTTCAGGAGTAATACAGGTCTTTGCGTTAGATTTACTCCTTATTGCAGAGAGTGATCCTGTGCTATTTCAAATTACTAATATTGTCCCTTTGACAAAATAAAAGAAAATAATCAATATGATCTTTATTGCTCTCTAATGACATCAACGCCTACTGGTATGGTAAAGGAAAAATACTCAGATGACCATTTAGGATTGCTTATAAAATGGCTAAATTGTAGTTCAGTTACTTGTTGAAAATTATCATACATCACAATCCGATCTAAAATAATATTTTTTTCAAACTGTGATAAATACAACATAATCTTCCCAAAGCTACTGTCTTTATCTTTAGCCTGTAATTCGTAAACACTACCTTGTACCGTTTTACTCGCTTGCAAGGTAAAATGCTGCTTAATATTATCTATATTTGTAAACAAAAAAATAGGTAATTGATATTTTTCATCGCTATCTAATTTTTTAATCGTTACTTGTTCCAAATCTACATCATAAAATAGCATTTCCTCACCAGTACTGATATAAAATTGTTCATCTGGGGAAAAATAATGCAATTTTATACTCAAAGGTGTTTGTATATCCAAATGTCCTTGACTATTTTCTATAGTACCGCCTGATAATTTACGCACATGTTGTTGAAAATCACAACTAAAGGCGTGCGTGCTGGCAAAAAACTGTTCCAAATCCTTTATCTCTTGTGCGACTAACAACGAGGAACTTATTATCCCTATAACACTTGATACGATAATAATAATATACTTATTCATCCCTATTATTCCCTACAGGTGGTGGAGCTAAAACCTCCCTGGTATTATTACTCCCTATTTTACTCACTACTCCTTCTCGTTCCATATCTTCAATAATCCTGGCTGCCCTATTAAACCCAATACGTAATCGACGTTGTAACGCTGAAATAGATGCTTTACGTGTTTCTGTTACAATTTTTATTGCTTCATCATAGAGTGCATCCATATTATTATCTATTACCTTCTCATTGTTCTCTTCTTCTATCTCTTCTTCATCCACAATAATTTCATCTAAATATTCGGCTTCACCATACGATTTTAATTCATTCACGGTAGTCAATACTTCATCATCTGAAATTAATGCACCATGTACCCGCTGCGGAACACTGGTTCCAGGAGGAAGATATAGCATATCACCTCGCCCTAATAGATTTTCAGCTCCCATTTGATCTAAAATAGTACGTGAATCAATACGAGAAGATACCTGATAAGCAATACGAGTTGGCACATTTGCTTTAATTAATCCAGTGATAACATCAACAGAAGGACGTTGTGTTGCTAAAATTAAATGAATACCCGCAGCACGGGCTTTTTGTGTTAAACGAGCAATTAATTCTTCCACTTCTTTACCCACTGCCATCATCATATCTGCAAATTCATCAATAATAATGACGATATAAGGAAGCGGCTCTAATTTTGGTGCATAAATTCTTCCCGCTTCAGGATTTGCCGTAAAAAGCGGATCACTTACATATTCTCCTCGTTCTATGGCTACTTGAAGTTTTTTATTAAAACCAATAATATTACGCACTTTCATTGCTGACATAAGTTGGTAACGACGTTCCATTTCAACAACACACCAACGCAAGGCATTTGCTGCTTCTTTCATCTGTGTTACCACCGGCGTTAATAAATGAGGAATACCGTCATAAACGGAAAGTTCTAACATTTTAGGATCAATCATAATCATCCTAATATCGTCCGGGGTACCGCTAAATAATAAGCTAACTATCATACCATTAACCCCTATAGATTTACCGGAACCGGTTGTTCCAGCAACTAATAAATGGGGCATTTTTGCTAAATCTGCGATAACCGCTTTACCATTAATATCATGGCCTAAAATCAAAGGTAAAATATGCGTATTGTCATTAAACAAGGTAGAATGCAATATTTCACTAAAATAGACAGTTTGCCGATCTTCATTAGGAATTTCCAAACCAATAGTGGGTTTACCTGGAATAACTTCTAATACACGTACACTGCTTACTAATAATGCTCGGGCTAAATCTTTTTCTAAACCGGTAATTTTACTTACTTTAATACCTGGCGCTAACATCAATTCAAATAAATTAATAACAGGACCTTGATGTACTTCAACCACTTCTACCTTAATTTTAAAATCCCGTAACTTATCTTCTACCATACGGGACTTTTCTGCAATTACTTGCTCTGATATTTGCTGTTTATTGCCTGTGATCAATGTTAATAACGACACAGGGGGAACAACGAATTGTTTTTTCTCAACCTTAGACGCTTTATCTTCTTCAATCACTACCTTTGCTATATTTACGCTATCTGCTACCCTATCATCTTCTAAATACTCTGCCACCATCTCTTGCGGTTCGATAGCATTATTTTCCTGTTGTTCTGTTTTATTTTGCTTATTCTCTGTTTGCTCTTCCAGAACGATTGCATCATCAACTAAAATAACCTGTTTCTTTTGCAAATCCCATATTTCTGCAGTGCTTCTACTTTCTTGCTTGTTCAGCATAGCTTGTTCTTGATCTTCTATGCTTTCTATTATGCTTGTTCTTTCATCTATTCGTTTTTCTGGTAAAAACGAAGCAATCATATTGTGAGTCACTTCCCCTGTAAACTCAGGCTTATTATGTTGTGTAGTTTCTAGCTTTAGTGGTGCCATGTCGGGCTGACTGACTGTTACATCTTCTAGCATATTAGCAAACAACGGTTTAACCTGTGCATCCACTTCTTTTTTTTCTATCTGCGTATCAATCGGCGTGATACATTCTGTAGATAATTCTGATAAAGTATCTATATCGCTCATAGATTGCTCTGGTAATATTTTTTCTGTTACAGATACTGTTTGTTTATCACTTTCCTCTTCCTCATCCATAACAAATAATGGTTCCGGTTTCATATCAAACAATATATTCGCTTCATCTTCTGGCAAATTTTGCCTTATATCTTCTTTTTTTACTACTGATTTATCTTTGCCTTGCTCCTTTGTCAAAGCGTAGTCTATAACAGATGTTTCCTTATTCAAGGACATCTTTGTCTTTATTTTGTCATAAATAGATAGACACATTGCCCCGATAGTTTCTATCGTTTGCATCCAGGATAATCCTGTAAATAATGTAATGCCAATAATAAATATCCCTAATAACAATAAACTTGCACCCAATATATTCACATATTCAAGAAAATGGTGAGCTAAAATATTTCCCCAAATCCCTCCTCCAGCAAGCGGTAGATCCGTATACATAGGTGAAATAAAATGCAAACTACTTAATGCACATCCTGCACTAATAAAAAAGACGATACCTACTAATACAACCGTAAAATGTTTTGGCTCAAAAAAGGTTTTAAAACTTCTTCCTAAATAAATATACCCGCCTATTAATAAAATAAAAACAGGCACACAATATGCCATATAACCCATTAAATAGAGAAGCAAATCAGCTATCCATGCACCTACATACCCCGCGGCATTATGTATTACTGCATTTTCTTTTACACTTGACCACGCTGAATCAGCGGGAGAAAAGGTGAGAATGGATAATAAAAGACAGGATGCTAAACAAATAGATAAAATTAACCCACTTTCACGTAATCGACGTTGTAAAGTATTCGATACCCCTTGTTTATGACTTTTTCTACGATTTTTTTTAATTAACGCTATCATATTGTTTACTTTTAAAAAAAACTTATTATCTCAGTGTTAGATAAGGTTCTATGGGCAAAATATCCTCTTGGAATATTTTTTATAGGATCATTAAAAATGGATAACGAAAGAGCTTATCTTCAATTCGACTCATTGTAAAGCAATAGTAACTAACTGCAAACCTCTATTCCAGCAACCGTCTTTTAGTGTATGATAAGAGCTTTTATCTGCATACACTTTTGATATATTATCTTTTGGGGGAGTTTATGAATGCAACAAAGCATTGTCATCTTTTGATTTTAGGTTCAGGTCCTGCAGGATATACTGCGGCAGTTTATGCAGCAAGAGCAAACCTTAATCCTGTTATCATCACCGGTATGGAACAAGGTGGTCAGCTTACCACAACTACTGATGTAGATAATTGGCCAGGGGATGCTGAAGGTGTGCAAGGTCCTGAATTAATGCAGCGTATGCAACAACATGCAGAACGTTTTAATACTGAAATTATTTTTGATCATATCAATCAGGTGAATCTACAACAACGCCCATTCCAATTAACCGGTGATACCCAAAATTATACCTGTGATGCATTAATTATTGCAACGGGTGCATCGGCTCGCTATCTAGGTATTCCATCAGAAGAAGCCTTTAAGGGAAAAGGTGTATCTGCTTGTGCAACCTGTGATGGTTTTTTTTATAAAAACCAAAATGTTGCAGTCATTGGAGGAGGAAATACTGCGGTAGAAGAAGCCCTGTATCTTTCCAATATTGCCAAACATGTTACAGTTATACATCGCCGTGATAGTTTTCGTAGTGAAAAAATTCTCGCAGATCAACTCATTGAAAAATCTAAAACAGGTAACGTCAGTATTGAGTGGCATAGCACATTAGATGAAGTACTTGGCGATCATTCAGGCGTTACGGGATTACGTTTGAAAAATACACAAGATGGAAGCACGAAAGATATTGCGGTGATGGGTGTTTTTATTGCTATTGGACATAAACCAAATACTGATATATTTCATTCTCAACTTGCTATGCAAAATGGCTATATTACTGTACAAGGAGGTTCACAAGGCAATGTAACGGCTACTAGCGTTAGCGGTGTCTTTGCAGCCGGAGATGTTGCTGATCATATTTATCGTCAAGCGATTACTTCTGCTGGATCAGGTTGTATGGCAGCACTTGATGCTGAACGCTATTTGGATACCTTAACGCATCAAGAAAGCTGACACTGTTAAAAATATAACACTTCTTAGTCAAATTTTGCCATTCTCTAATTTGTCTAAGAAGATACTACCATTCAATCTGGACACCCATATCATGAGCAATATTAATCGTCGAATTTTAATTATCGATGATGATGTAGAAGTAAGAAACGCTTACCAAAAAATTTTATTACCTGATACCAATAAGAATACCAAAGAACGTGAATTAATGGCTTTGTTAGATGCAAATCACACTTCTCAAATTCAAAGTACAACAGAATTTCATCTTGATTTTGCCAGTCAAGGGCAAATTGGATTTGAAATGGTAAAAACAGCCATAGCACAACAGACACCTTTTGCTTTGGCTTTTATTGATATGCGTATGCCTTTAGGATGGAATGGCACTCAAACCGCTACCAAAATCAGACAAATAGATCCACACATTGAAATAGTCATTGTTACAGCTTATTCTGATGCTTCCATTTCTGATATTGTAAAACAGGTTGGAATGCCTGATAAATTACTTTTTTTACGTAAACCTTTTGAAGGAGATGAAATACTGCAATTAGCTCTTAGCCTTACCTCTAAATGGAATAAGCTCAGTTATAGAACCCGAGAACTACAAAATTCATTACAACAATTAGATGAAAAAAATCATTCTTTACAACATGAAATTCAATTACGACAGGAAAAAGAACAGGCTTTAAAAAAGTCCACTCAACAACTTGAAGCCTCTTTGCTGGAATTAAAAAAAGCACAAAATAAGTTAGTTGAAGCAGAAAAAATGGCTGCTTTAAATACCTTAGTTGCCGGGGTTGCACATGAAATTAATACACCCGTAGGCGCAAGTTTAACAGGTATTAGCTATTTACATACCGAGCTAGAAAATATTAAAAAAGCCTATGATAATGAGGAACTAGAAGAACAAGACTTTTATAAATTTCTCGATACCAGTATGGAATTAACCGCTTCCATGCAACATAATCTCCAACGTACCGCAGATTTAGTAAAAAGTTTTAAACAAGTTGCCGTGGATCAATCACACGATCAATTACGTACATTTAATTTAAGTGATTATCTACATACTATCTTACTTAGCTTAAAAAGTACCACCAAAAAACGTCTTGAGATTACTGTAAACACTCCTGATAAAATTAATATTACTGGCTATCCTGGGGCATTTTCACAATTAATTACTAATTTAATTATGAATACTTTAATGCATGGATACCCTAATTCTGATACCTTAGGAAAAGTAGATATTAATCTTAGCACTGATCATAGACGGGTAAAACTCTATTACCGAGATTATGGCAAAGGAATTCCAAAAGAACACCTTAATAAAGTCTTTGAACCTTTTTTTACCACCAAACGACAATCTGGAGGAACAGGACTAGGATTACATATACTCTACAATATTATTACCCAACAATTAGAAGGAAATGTGCAGCTCAGTAGTGAGATTAATCAAGGCATGCAAATTTTTATTTACTTTCCCATTACACTTAAGAAGAAAACTGCATGATAAAACATGCACCCCCCTTGGTACTTTGTTTAATAGATAACGTCGCTTGATATACATCTAAAATATCTCTGATGATAGACAGCCCGATACCGTGTCCAGGTACACTTTGATCAATACGTGCGCCACGTTGAAAAATGCTATCAATGTTATCTTCTGATATCCCTATTCCATCGTCCTCAATCATCATACAATATTTTCCTTGCTGCATTGATATTGTCAAATATACGCTATGTTGACACCATTTATAGGCATTATCCAAGGTATTTCCTAACAACTCTAATAGATCGCCTTCATCCCCTTTAAACATAGGTTCATCTATTCCCTGATAATGGAATATCACTCCTTTTTCGCTGTACACTTTATCTAACGAATCAATAATTTTATTAATAATTGGCAATACCGGTATTGCTGCTTTTATCCCTAAAGCACCTTTTGTTGCTGCTCGTTGTAATTGATACTCTACAATACGATCCATACACACTACTTGTTCTGTTATGACTGTCGCTATTTCTGTTGATAACTGGCTTTTTTGATTGGTATACATCAAACTACGTAATACCGCTAAAGGGGTTTTTAAACTATGCGTTAAATCTGCTAAAGCATTTTGATAACGTTGTTGGCGTGCTTTTTCGTGATGTAATAAAATATTTAAATTATCTGTTACTCGTTGTAATTCTTTTGGGTAAGTATCTTCTAAATACTGTTTTTCTCCTTTTTCTATTGCTATCAATTCTACCTCTAGTTTTTTTAATGGCTGTAATCCCCATACTAATACCATAAATTGCAAAATTAATAACATTATTACCATTAAGGCTAACCAACCCCATAAATTATGCCTATAATTTTGTAGTTGCTGTTGAAACCCTTGCAAATTTTCTATAATAGTAAAGATTAAGGGATAAAAAGTCGTACCTATTTGCCAACGTACGCCATAATTTAAAATAAAATAATGTTCTTTATCCGTTTTAACATAGGAAAATTTATGTACCCCCGCAGCGGGCGTATCAATAGCAGGTAAGGTAATATTCAGTGATGAGGGTGATTTCCAGAGTATTTCATTTTCTTTGCTGACCACTCCATAAAGCCCTGAGTCTGGTGAGGATAGACGTGCTTCAGCCAACTGTATTGGCATATATACGTTGCCTTTTTCGCTAATATCTGCTGCCGCCATCAGCATATACACTTGCCCTAACAACCGCTCTCGTTGTGCAGTGGTAGCACTTTCTTTAAATGCTTTATCGAGAGCCAAAGCAGTCAGGATCATCATAATCATTAAGACCATACTGGCTGCAAAAATTAAGCGTATTGTTAAAGAAAAATGGGACAAACGCATCTTATATTTGTTTAGCGGTAAAACGGTATCCTCTACCACGTAATGTTTCAATAGGTTTCCACTTGGAATGAGGATCAATTTTACGGCGTAACCGTCCAATCATCACTTCAATCACATTACTATCTCTATCATCATCATGTGGATACAAATAGTCGGCTAACTCTCCTTTAGATAAGACTTTACCTTTTTTACGAATTAAATATTCCAATAAACGATATTCAAAAGCCGTTAATTCTACCAATATATCTTGCACGTAGACTTTTTGGGCATCCATATCAATACGTAATACATCACAACGGAACTCATTTAACCCATCAGTTGCTGAACGTCTTAATAAGGCTTTTATACGTGCTAATAATTCTTCTATTTGAAAGGGTTTAACCAAATAGTCATCTGCCCCAGCATCTAATCCCTCTACCCTATCTTGCCAACGTCCTCTTGCTGTTAACAATAAAACAGGTAGTTTATTACCTGCTTTACGTAAACGTTGAATAATTTCTAATCCTGATAAACCGGGTAAACCAATATCAATAACAGCCAAATCATACGGATACTCACTAGCAAGATAATAACCTTCGTGTCCTTCAGCACTGACATCTACCGTATAACCTGCTATTTCAAGTTGTTCTTTTACTTGTTGCTGAATAATGATTTCATCCTCTATATATAAAATACGCATGATAAGCAATTACTGTACATGACCGGTTTTTTTATCAATATAAAAACTACGTACATCCCCATCTACAGTCAATACTTTTGCTTTAAAACTATGCGTATATTCTTGTATTGACAATAATCGACCCCCACCACTGTATTGCATTACTACATTAATTGCTTCTTGTTGGCTTATTCCTAAAGCATAATATTTTCCACTGTATGAGCTTGCACCCATAGTGGCATCCTCAGGACGTTGCCACTCTTTTGCAAAAAGAGAAGAACATTGCAGCACTAGCAGTAATAAGATCAAAAGCCCTTTCATCATTATATTCCTGAGTATTATCAAACAATATCTCTTACTATATACTATAAATACTGAATGCTCTCTGAATAAACATTAATGATACTGATAACAGTTCCTGCATCACTGTTTTAGCAATATTTTACGCTCATATAAAACTTTAAAATAAGGATTGATTTAACCACATATGTACTGCAATACTTGCAATATAACCGGCTGCTATAACAGGCATCCATTTTAAATGACTAAAAAAGGTATATTGTCCCCGTGCTTGCCCCATTAATGCAACCCCTGCAGCAGAACCAATAGAGAGTAATGAACCCCCTACCCCGGCTGTCAAAGTAACTAATAACCATTGTCCCTCTGACATGGCAGGATTCATCGTTAATATCGCAAACATTACCGGAATATTATCTACTATTGCAGACAGTACACCGACAGCAATATTTGCCATCGTTGCTCCCCATTGAGTATACATCACTTCTGATACCATAGTTAAATAACCTAAAAAACCTAATCCACCCACGCATAAGACGACCCCATAAAAGAAAAATAAGGTATCCCATTCTGCTCTCGCTACTGGTGCAAAAACATCAAAAGCAACGACATCACCAATTTTACCTTCATGCTGTAGAGATGTTTCTGCTATAGCTAATTTAGTCGTTTTTTTCAAAAAGAAACCAAAAATTTGTAAATAACTTAATCCTGTTAACATGCCAATCACTGGAGGAAGACCCAAAAAGTTATGAAAACTCACAGCCGTTACTATCGTCAATAAAAATAAGATAATAATACGTTTTGCTCCCCGTTTCATACTAACCATTTCACTATTTGCTGTTGGACTTGCATCAGGTATGGCAAAATGCATGATGACTGCTGGAACAAGAAAATTAACTAACGAAGGAACAAATAAAGCAAAAAAACCAAAAAAATCAATAACACCTTTTTGCCATACCATTAATGTCGTAATATCACCGAAGGGACTAAATGCTCCCCCTGCATTAGCTGCCACTACAATATTAATACAAGCAATTGATACAAAACGAGTATTTTTCCCACCTACTGCTAACACTACTGCACACATTAATAATGCAGTGGTTAAATTATCTGCCACTGGTGAGATAAAGAAAGCTAAAAATCCCGTCATCCAAAATAATTGCCTAAAGGTAAAGCCTTTTTTTATCAACCAAGAACGTAATGCATTAAAAACCTCACGTTCATCCATTGCATTAATATAAGTCATCGCAACTAATAAAAATAGCATTAATTCCGCATATTCTAGCAAATTATGTCTTACTGCATGTTCTGCTAACTCAGACATACCCTGTTGCGCATAAACCAAACCAATCATCATCCAGATAATACCTGCAGCTAAAACAACGGGTTTTGATTTACGTAAATGTGTAAATTCTTCTACCATAACTAAACTATATGCAAGAAGAAAAATAACAATAGAGGCTATTCCCACCGCACTAGCAGTTAAATTTAAAGGCTGATGCGTATTCGTCACCGCCTCTGCTGCAAATAATGCAAGAGGAAAACAACAAAAAACACCTAATATTACCCAAAAACTGCTTGTCATTATTTTATTCATCAATCCTCCCTACCTTAACTAAATACAATATTCATCATAATCATTAATACGACTAAAAATAATATCGTCATAATACCTCCTGCACGCATAAAGTCAGGTACTCGATAACCTGCAGGCCCCATAATTAAGGCATTAACTTGATGGGTAGGGATAAGAAACGAATTAGAGGTTGCTAATGCTACAGTTAACGCAAATATAGCCGGATTAGCATCTACACCAATTGCAATATTTACAGCTAATGGCACTAATAATACCGTTGCCCCTACATTCGACATCACCAAAGTGAAAAACGTGGCTAAGACAGCAACTGCTGTTTGAATAACCCATACTGGCATATCGCCAACAACCGCCAATGTTTGTTCTGCAATCCATTTAGCTGTCCCTGACGTTTCCACTGCTAATCCTAACGGAATTAAACTAGCTAATAAAAATACCGTTTTCCAGGATACTGCTTCATACGCTTCCTCAATTTTTAGTACCCCTGACAATACCATCCCAATAGCACCTGTTAATAAAGCAATGGATAAGCGTAAATCCGTAAATAGCACCATAGATAATGCAATCACAAAAAATATTCCTGCCCATACTAATTTATTAGGACGGGTTTCTTCATGCGGATATTCTGTTGTTACCACTACAAAATTTTTATCTTTATTAACACGTGCTAAATTATCCCATAACGTGTGTACAACCAGCGTATCCCCCGCATTAAAAGGCAAATCACGAATACCTTCCCCGCCACTCATTGTCTCTCCATTACGATGCAAAGCAACCATTGCTAAACCATATGCTTTACGTAACCAAACATCTTTGGCACTTTTTCCTATAAGTTGTGAACTCGGTGGTATCACCACTTCTGCAATCCCTGATTTAGAAGATGACAAAGCATCTGAGAAATAATCTAATTCATTTTTAATAATTAAGTTAAATTTCTCTGCAAAAGCCTGCACATTAATATTTGAGGCTAAAATTCCTAATACCGTATTCGCTTCAATTTTATAATCCCTTGCCACACCATTAGGACCTATACACATTTCTTTAGCATTTCCTGCTGCAGCAACAATACGTACTTTTTCATCATGTTCTATATCATTTAAAATTTTCCCCACTAACACACTGTCTTCAGGAATAATCACTTCAAACATAGCATATTTAATACCATAAATTTGTTGAAAATACTCCATCGTATCTGTTGCAGAAGATGCCTCTTCTTTTTTTGTTGATGCCGGTAACACAAATCGTCCGGCTAAAACAAAATAAATAATTCCAGTAAACACCAGAGCTAAACCTATCGGTGTTACTGAAAATAGCCCCCACGTTTCCATTTGTTGGGTAGCTGGTAAGGCTTTATTTGAAGTTAAAATCAAATCATTCAATAAGATTAAAGGGGAAGAACCTACCATCGTCACTGTACCACCTAAAATAGCACAAAAACCCATTGGCATTAATAGCCGTGACATGGATAAACCAGAACGTGCAGAGATACGACTCACTACTGGTAAAAATAATGCTGCCGCACCAACATTTTGCATAAAGGAAGAAATAATCCCTACAGTACTTGATATAATGGGGATAATACGGGTTTCTGTTTTTCCTCCAATTTTTAAAATAAAGGCAGCAACTTGTGTCATAATTCCAGTTTTATCTAGTCCTGCTCCAATAATCATTACCGCAATAATGGACATCACTGCATTACTGGAAAAACCATCAAATAGATTATTGCTTAATACCAAGCCTGCTTCTAAACCCATCAATGGGGCAAATAATGTTGACAACCCTAATAAGACCATAATAGTAATTGCAGCAACATCTACATCCACAATTTCAAAAGCAAATAAATAAATGGTTAAAATCAATAGCCCCATCACCCAGGCAACTTCAACACTAGGTACTACCGATGCCATAAATAATGCAACGATTAAGGATATAATCCCGGCAACAATTTTCTTTTTCTGGTCTTTATCATTCATAGCTTCTACTTTATCCTATGTTTAGGGTATACAGGCACACATTATCCATTTAATTATTGCTAAAACACAGTTATATTTTATCGGCTCGCTATTATATAAGTTTTTAACTAAGCAGTAAATCTACCCATATACTACTATGATAACCTGGAATTTAAAACTTTATAATATAATATGACATCATTGAGAGAGAAACAAGAAATGGCGCGCTTGAAGGGAGTCGAACCCCTAACCGCTCAGTTCGTAGCCGAGTACTCTATCCAATTGAGCTACAAGCGCGTGGAGGTGTATTGTGAACATATTTACCTGATACGTCAAGTAAATTATTTATATATACTATATAGTTATATAAATAATGGCGGAGAGAGAGGGATTCGAACCCTCGATGAGGTATTAAGCCCCATACTCCCTTAGCAGGGGAGCGCCTTCAGCCGCTCGGCCATCTCTCCAAGAGTTGGCAATTATAGAGCAAGTTACTGCTCAGGTAAAGTATTATATTTCATCTGGCTCTACTTTTTCACGTTGGATACGTTCATATATCTCTTCACGATGTACAGATACTTCTTTTGGCGCATTAATACCGACACGCACTTGATTTCCTTTAACCCCTAACACGGTAATCGTAACATCATCACCAATAATAAGTGATTCACCCACTCTACGAGTTAAAATAAGCATTTTTAAACCTCCTTCCAATCTCTTTGCAGCTATTACGTTACCATAACACTAACAATCACTGATTAATTAATGAACCACCACTATATTTCTGGCTTCCCTTCTAATTCAAATGCATCATGTAATGCTCTTACAGCTAATTCTAAATACTTTTCATCCACTACCACCGAAATTTTAATTTCTGAAGTAGAAATCATACGTAAATTAATTCTTTCATTTGCTAAAGTGCCAAACATTTTACTTGCAATCCCCGCATGAGAACGCATACCTACACCAACCAAGGATATTTTTACTATAGTATTATCTCCAGAGACTTTTTGTGCACCCAAAGAATCAGAGGTAACTTGTAAAATTTCCAAGGCCTTATCATAATCATTACGATGTACGGTAAAGGTAAAATCAGTCGTACTATCTTCTGCAATATTCTGAATGATCATATCTATTTCAATATTTGCATCACTAATCGGACCTAGTATATGGTATGCCACACCGGGTCTATCTGGCACGCCTTGTATGGTTAATTTTGCTTCATCTTTATTAAAAGCAATGCCACATACTTTTACCTGTTCCACATCTGAGTCCTCATAAGTAATTACTGTCCCATTACCTTCTTCAAAGCTGGAGAGTACTCGTAACGGAACGTTATATTTTCCAGCAAATTCTACTGCACGAATTTGAATAACCTTTGAACCTAAACTTGCCATTTCTAACATTTCTTCAAACGTAATTTTATCTAATCGGCGTGCTTTAGGTACAATTCTTGGATCTGTTGTATAGACACCATCTACATCGGTATATATTTGACATTCCTCAGCATTTAATGCAGCCGCTAATGCTACGCCTGTGGTATCTGATCCTCCACGCCCTAATGTCGTGATATTACCGTTTTCATCTACCCCTTGAAAACCAGCAATAACCACGATTCTGCCTTCATCCAGATCCGCTCGAACAGGGGTTTCATCAATATCTAAAATACGTGCTTTATTATGTGCGCTGTCTGTGAGTATACGCACTTGCCCACCTGTATACGAACGAGCAGCACAGCCTAAATCTTCCAATGCCATGGATAATAATGCAATAGTTACTTGCTCTCCAGTAGAAAGTAAAACATCTAATTCCCGAGAATTTTTTTTAGCGGTCATTTGCTCAGCTAATGTCAGCAAACGATTTGTTTCCCCACTCATAGCAGAAACGACGACTACTACTTGATTACCTTGATTTCGATATTGCGCTACTTTTTTTGCTACATTTTTAATGCGCTTAACATCTCCAACAGAGGTACCACCATATTTTTGAACAATTAAAGCCATTACACACTACTTTTTTTCTATATCATAAAAATTATTATTCCTCTACCCTATTAATAACAAGGCAAGGGCTGAACATTATATACTCACCCCTGACTACATTACCAGTAAATATTCGCTATCCCCTCCTTTTACTATGTTCGAGGCAAAGAAATAACGACTAGGAAAGTTGTTGTTCTACCCACTGTGGTACTTGAGCCAAAATATCAGGCAGCTTATCGTTTACTTTACCCGCACCACGTGCTACTTCAGGACGCCCCCCTCCTTTGCCATCTAAAAGTGGCGCAATATATTTGATAATATCCCCTGCTTTTACTTTTTTACTCATATCCTTACTCACCCCTGCCACTAATTTTACCTGTTCACCTTGTACACTTGCTAACACCACAACACAACAGCATAACTTGCTTTTAAATTGCTCAAGCATTTCCATTAAGCTGTTATCATCCATATTATCAAAAGCATGTACCAATACCTTAATACCTTGAATATCCTTTGCCTGTGATAACAACTGAGCACTTTCATTGCTCGCAAGTTTACTTTTTAATCGTGCTAATTCTTTTTCCAAATATGTATTTTTATCTATTATTTGTGTAATACGTTGTACTGCGTTTTTTCTATCTGCTTTTATTTTCTCTAAAATGGCTAGCATATCCTGTTCTTCAGAGTGCAACCATGTTACAGCAACTTCCCCTGCTACCGCTTCAATGCGCCGAACACCTGCTGCTATGCCTGTTTCACTGATAATTTTAAAGATACCAATATCACCCGTTTGTTTAACGTGCGTTCCCCCACACAGTTCTACCGAGAAATCACTTAATTTCAAAACCCGTACTGTTTCGCCATATTTTTCACCAAATAAAGCCATTGCACCGCTTTCTTTAGCTTCCTCAATAGCCATTAAACGTGTTTCAGACAGGTGATTTGCTCTAATATGACTATTTACTATTTGTTCTATTTCCCATAATTGATCTGCATTCACCGGTTCAAAATGGGAAAAATCAAAACGTAAACGTTGATCATTCACTAAGGATCCCTTTTGTTGTACATGATTACCTAAAACCTGACGTAAGGCTGCATGTAATAAATGTGTAGCAGAATGATGCCGAATAATATCCAGGCGGCGTTTTTCATTAACTTTCGCCCTTACTCTATCATCAACATGTAAAACCCCTTTAACAACAACTCCAGTATGCATAAAGGCTGCTTTTTGTTTTTGTGTATCTTGCACATCAAAACATGCTGCTTGCGTATCTAATATTCCTGTATCACCAACTTGCCCTCCAGATTCTGCATAAAAGGGAGTATGATCCAAAACAATGCTACCTTCTTGTCCTGCTTGTAATGCGTGTACTGCCTCCCCATTTTGATATATTGCTACAATCTGGCTTTCTTCTTGCAATGTATCATAACCATTAAATTCAGTATTAACATCAATGAGTAAACCTTGATCAGTCGTAACAAATTTATCTTGTTTACGAGCTCGTTGCCGCTGTTTTGCCATTGCTTTATCAAAACCGGCTTGATCAATTTCTAATTGTCGTTCACGAGCAATATCTGCCGTTAAATCAGCAGGAAATCCATACGTATCATATAAGCGAAAAACCTCTTCACCAGGAATTACCGTACCGGATAATTGCGCTAAAATGGTGTCTAAAATTTGTAATCCTTGTTCCAGAGTACGTGCAAATTGTTGTTCTTCTTTTTTTAGTACCTTTTTTACTTGTTCTTTTGCAGCCGCTAATTCTGGATATGCTACCCCCATCTCTTTGACTAATACATCAGTAAGCGTATAGAAAAAATAGTTTTTTATGCCTAATTTATTTCCATGCCGTATCGCTCTACGAATAATACGTCGTAATACATATCCTTCTCCCTCATTAGACGGAATAACCCCATCAGTAATTAAAAAAGCACAAGAACGAATATGATCTGCAATAACTCGTAATGATTTATTATCTAAATCATCTCTATTTGCTATTTTTGCAGCCGCTTTAATCAGATTTTGGAAAATATCAATCTCATAATTATTATGTACCCCTTGTAAAATAGCAGCCAAACGTTCTAACCCCATCCCCGTATCGACAGAAGGTTTAGGTAAAGGATGTAAAACACCCTGTGCATCACGGTTATATTGCATAAAAACTAAATTCCAAATTTCAATATACCGATCACCGTCTTCCTCTGGCGATCCTGGTGGCCCCCCTGCTATCTTTTCACCATGATCATAAAAAATTTCGCTACAAGGTCCACAAGGCCCTGTTTCTCCCATTGACCAAAAATTATCCTTTGTGCCAATATAAGAAAATCTGTCTTTAGATATGTTAATTTCATTCAACCAAATTTCTGCTGCCTCCTCATCTTCTTCAAATACGGTTATCCATAACCGCTCTTTTGGTAATTGCAATACCTCTGTAAGATATTGCCATGAAAAATGAATGGCCTCACGTTTAAAATAATCGCCAAAGCTAAAATTACCTAACATTTCAAAAAAGGTATGATGACGAGCCGTATACCCTACATTTTCTAAATCATTATGTTTTCCACCCGCTCGTACACACCGCTGACTTGATACCGCACGAGTATAAGATCGCTTATCTTTACCTAAAAAAACATCTTTAAATTGTACCATTCCGGCATTCGTAAAGAGTAAACTGGGATCATCAGGCACCACTAAAGGACTACTCGGTACAATAGTATGTTGATGTTGCTGAAAAAAATCTAAAAATGATTGACGAATTTCTGCACTGCTTTTCATCCACTCAACCCCATAATAGGTAATGCATTAAGATTGTACTAATATTACACTTAGGATATGTCCTGCTTACAGGTTTTTACCGCGTACAAAGAGTACAGGAAAAAATTTTTAAAGCAAGCCAAGCCAGTAAAGAAGCAGCTATTTATAACCTTATTATTCTGTCAATTTCAGGATACAATGATGCGTATTTTTAACAACTTATTGTTAAAACAAAAACTTATCGCCATTATTATGATAACCAATAGTAGCATTTTAATCACAGCGTCTATTACCTTTTTAAGTATTGATTTTATCAATGTACGTAAAAAAGGGGTTAAATCAAGCTATCGACGAGGAGAAAGAAATCGCGCTATTTTACACGTTGTGCTTGGAAGTCTTGGGATATTATTAAGTCTATTCGTTTTATTATTTTTTTAGAAATACTGCTAATTGCCCTGTTGCGATAATGCTTTTGCTCCTGTTTTCTGAACTTGTTGTTGCCGTAAATTGATAACGCAACAAGGTATCATCTGCTACTATTTTCTCTACTTGAATGTTTAATGCTTGCTCTAAGGTATGCAAAACTGCTACGTTTAATAATACCTTACGTACTGATACTAAATATCCTTGCTGTACGAGAGCCGGAACAGCTGACAAGGTCTGAGAAGATAATTGTCTACTGAGTGACGCATGTAATGCCATAGCCTGCGCTGCATATTCTACAATACAGTATGCTGGCAAATTCCCTTGATAAGAAAGGGGATTATCTACACGCAAATGACTAGAGGTCTGAGCCACTAATAATACTTCATCACATACGCTTACCTTATCGAGTAATACCATTTTCCCCTGATGTGGTATCCAATCACTCAAACATAAGTTATCCAAATATGAAGCCGTTAATCTATTGATAGACATTGCAATTGAACCTGTATAGCTAAATGTTTACGATAAGGAAAATAAATAATACTATTTTGGCGTTGTGCTATCTTTTCTAGTAGCAATAACCCTTGCATTGCTGCATTATTTTCTATCAATGGTACTAATTGTGGAATAGAAATATTACTTCCTGTTATTTTGCTCAATGGTAATGTGATTTGGCATTGAGCAATGCTTTTAGGGTAACGTTTAGTTGTCAGTAACAATGCTATGCCACAATCTTCATTCGCTGAATAATGTGTGCTAAGTGGCGGCGGTGTAATGCTATCATATACCACTAATAAAACAGCTTGACTATCTGTATTAAGGATACTTGCAGCCTCTAGTAATGCGATTTGGAAAGTGTGTTTTCCACCTGCTATACTGGTGGAAGAGGCAGTATTATGACTCGCTATACTCCAACAAGCAGCCGCTGCATTATGTACTGAGTTATGAAACTGTATAGGTGAAACAAACGGTTCTTTTGCCGCCAAGGATGTTGATAATTTATCTGCTATCGCTAAATCCCCCCCAAAAGAAGCAAACACTAATACCGGATCAATAATATACTCTGGTATCTTTTCCATCACTTGTTCTGCTAAATGTACAGCAATCAAGGCTGTTTTATTCGCACGGCGTTTTTCTTTAGCCGGAATACTTTTTATTATCAAAGGGGTTCGCTTTTTTTGATAAACCGTTTTTTTTGATAAAACAGCTTGTGCTTGTTGCCAATTTGCCATTCCTGGTGCAAATACAGCAATATTTTGTATATATAGGGTCTTTGCTACGGTCTCTTTCACACATCTAGTCCTAAAATAACACTACAATTATTACCTCCAAAACCAAACGAGTTACTCATGACTTTATCCATCTTTTTATAATAACTTTGTAAGATAATATATCCTTCTATTGCTGGATCAACGACTTCAGTATGTAAACTTTTTGGAATCCATTGCTCTTGTAATAAGATAGCACTGATAAGTATCTCGGTAATACCTGCTGCACCTAGTGTATGCCCTGTCCAACCTTTAGTAGAACTACACGGCACTTGTTTACCTAAAACACTTAAAAGTGCCTTATCTTCTGCTAAATCATTGCTTTTCGTTGCCGTACCATGTAAATTCACATAATCAATCATATCTTTACTACAAGATGCCCTTTGCAACGCTAACTGCATTGCTTTTGCCATCCCTTTTCCTGTTGGATCAGGGGTTGCCATGTGATAGGCATCACTACTTTCACCATAGCCTAATAAATTAATCTGCCCTGATTTTAAGCTAATACTTTCCTTTTTTTCCAAAATCGCAAATCCAGCTGCTTCTCCTATCGAAATCCCTCGTCGATTTTTATCTGCAGGTTGACAGGGGAAAGGAGAAATCAATTCTAATGCCGAAAATCCATATAAAGTAGTATAACAAAGGCTATCTACTCCCCCTACAATAGCCGCATCACAAAAACCACTTTGAATAAAACGACTAGCATCTGCAAAAACTTTTGCACTAGAAGAACAAGCAGTAGATACGACAAAAACAGGCCCGTCTAAATCACAATAATCACTAACAAACTGTGCCAAAGCAAAATTATCATGCGTCGTTGCATAATGATATGTTGCAGGGATGTCTTTTCCTTTAGATAAATAGTTTCTATACACTAATTCAGTTTCTAATATCCCTGACGTGCTAGTACCTAAAAATAGACCAATCCGTTGTGAACTATATTGTTTTTTCAATTTAGCTATTTTTTCCATAAAATGATCTTGTTGCAAAGCCAAATACGCTAAATAATGATTACGACAAGCATAATCTTGATATGCTGAAGGAAATGTGAGGGTATCTATCTCCTTCACTCGCCCAATAAACATAGGTAACGCCGCATCATCAAAATCATACCTACGTAAACCACTATGGTTATTTAATAAAGCCTGACGTGTGACATCTATACCGCAACCTAATGCATTGGTTAATGTAAAACCTGTTAACTGTAATGGTATCAAATGCTCATCCTTTATTTATATACAATATACCAGTTAATACTTTTTGTTTTTTACTATATGCTGAAAAAGTGACTTTATTTTCTATTATATTAAACTCACATTGCAATATTTGATCAAGATGGCTATTTACTAAAGGTGTAACAGGATGTAAGAACTTACAATACAATATTTCTTGTATAACAATATTCTCTTTCATAATCAGCGATAATGCTTGTATGACATAATTCAACAACACCACACCAGGATAAACAGGATTACCAGGGAAATGACCTGGTAAAGCCGTATGCGAAATATCCAGTGCAACAGTTTGGCATACAGATAGTGAGGATTTAATCGGGACTCCCTGCATAATATTCTCTGTATAATTGTTTTAAATGTTGAAGTGGTAATTTACCTGTCTCTGATCTTGGTAAATATTCTACTTTATATAAAGGTCTGGGTAAAAAGACGGCATCTATCTTAACTTTTAATTTTTTATAAATTTCTGCCTTATCCAGCGTTGATACAACAAATGCGACAAGACGTGTCTCATTATTCTTGGATTGTGGATACTCAGGATAATAAAAACTACCATCTTCTACGCCATCAATCGCTAATAATAAACTATTTAATGCCTCTAATGAATGCCTTTTACCTGCAATATTAATCACATTCTCACTGCGGCCTAATAATTCAAATTGATACGGAGAAATACATTTAATATTGTCAGGTAACGATATTGCTTGATCTAAATATGCTGCTTGTAACACTACCTTTTCTCCATCTTTAGTAATGCTTGTTCCCGATAAGGTTTGCCAAACGGTTGTTTTCGTACTTTCACGCAAAGCTATCGTTCCAGCTTCAGTACATCCATAAATTTCAATAATAGAACAGTGATTTTTTTCAGCCAACATTTGCGCCATCTGCTGTGATAAAGGTGCTGTCGCAGATAAAATATATTCAAGTGGCATTAATTGCACCGCCGATTTTAAACACATTTGCAAGTGTAAAGGGGTACTAATCAACGCACAAGGATCAGAAATAGTTTGAATAGTCTGTGCAATCTCTTCTGGAAAAAAAGGCGTATTGGCTACCATGCTATACCCTTGTTGCAAAGGCAATAAAATACTGGTTTCTAGTCCATACATATGTTGTGCAGGAACAGTTGCCAATAATTTTAAGGTCTTATTATATCCATATTCAGAGAGCCTTTTCTGTGTTTTTACAGCAATACTTACTAAAGAATACCAAGTTTTATACTGCGCTTTAGGTGCGCCTGTACTACCTGAAGTATAACTAATCACACAAATTTCTTTACCAGTAATCTGCGGTATGACTACTGCTTGTAATGTAACAGGTATTTGCTGTGGATAAATGACTTGCTCATACTTCGTTATTAGATCATCGTGATCGGCTATACAGTAACAATTATCTAAAGTAAAATCAAAAGCATTAATAGTTGCTGCTAATTGATTAGGAGGCAATACATTCACTTGTCTACGGATTAAAATGGCACAAAAAGTAACTAAAAAATGATAACGATTACGGCATAGATTGATAGCATACTTTTTATCTGGTAATTGTTCTGCAACAGAATAGGCTTGTCTCAGTAATTGAGCTGTAGTAATTTGCTCTTTAATATTTATCCATGCAATACATGAATCCATATTATGCTTAGATATTAAAGGGATAGACAACTTTTGTATCATAATTCAGTTTTAACACATATTAAACAAATGGGAAAGCTGCAAAAAAACACTAATCACGCTATCATAGCATAACTTACTATTGGCAAATATATTCTAAACATATCAAGAGATAACCTATGTACGGTATTCAAATTAGTCATCTTACTCAATCAGAACTCCTTGCATGTCATCATGCAAACATACTTTTTTGTGTCTCTACAGATAGTTGCCAATTAGCTAGCAATCGCTTTGATTTTCCTGTTTTCAATCTTGATTTACCTACTTTAGCACAACATTGTATGGTAGAAGTATGGCATAGTAATGCGCCTATTTTAAGACGACAATGGCATAGTGATAGTGGTATTATTGAATATAGCTATACCCCAGAATTATTGTTTGCTTCTATCCGTTTGCCTCTCGAGGAAAATACCTTTGAAGATAATATTACGCAACAATATCTCAATATTTTTTCTTTATTACAACAAGAAAATTTTCCTGTTATTTTACGGATGTGGAATTATTTTCCTGCTATTAATCATATTGATAATAATACTGAACGCTATCAACGTTTTTGTTCTGGACGCTATAGAGCCTATACACATCATTTAGAAAAATTTGACCACCTTTTACCGGCTGCAACAGCGATTGGTACATACAGTAAAAATGTACATATCTATTTTATCGCAACTAAAACGCCTGGCATAAATATTGAAAATCCCCGTCAAATTTCTGCTTATCAATATCCTAAAAAATATGGTATTCACAGCCCTTCTTTTGCTCGGGCAACATATAAACAATGGACATCTCAACAAGCCCATTTATTTTTATCTGGCACAGCAAGTATTGTGGGACATAAAAGTCTACACTTAGGTGAATGTCAGGCTCAATTACAAGAAACAATCACTAATATTAAAGCAATACTCAACCTGGATCACTTACAGCAACAAGGCATTCCTGTAGCGCAATTTAAGGAATTTTCTCTCAGTATTATGAAAGTCTATCTACGTGCGCCAGAATATTTACCTGTGGTCAAAAAAATATTACAGACTCAAGCTGACTGGGAAGGTAAAATTATGTATTTAGAAGGTGATATTTGTCGTCAAGAACTGATTGTAGAGATCGAAGGAATATGGCATATCCACCTCAAAAAATAAATACCAGAAAAAAATACGTATTATACTATTGGCTATGGATAGGCTTAAGTTGCACGCTATTATCTTCTTGTGTTCATTATAATATATTCCCTATTAACAAGAAGAATTCCGTTGTTTCATTAGGAAATAATGCTTATTATCGCTTATTACCTGCATCCTCTAGTGTGTTTTATGGGACATTAATACAAGAGCTTATTTATCATACCCCAAAGCAAACCCAACATTTTATTTGTCAAACAGAAATATCACCGACTGCTATTCGCTTTGTTCTTTTATCTCCTATCGGTATGACGTTATTAACCTTACAATATCAAAATAATACTTTCACCTATCAAGATAACTCTGCCATCACTCAATATATCAATCCATCCTTATTACTTGCCGATATACAGCTTGCTCTTTGGCCTGTATCAGCATTACGTACACAAATAACAAATGCACAAATAGACACTCAAACAAAATATCCTTCATTGCAATATCGTAATATTATGCAAGGGAAACACGTATTACTACGTATCACAATCAACAATAACACACCCTTATCACACATCACACTCAACAAAGAACATTATCACCTTGAGATCCGTATGATAGAAACAATTCCTGCTGCTCTTATTCATCCTGAAAAAAATTAACGCCTTGCTAAGCGGCATTTGACAATACGCAACTGTAGCGGCAGTTCTTCAGGTGAAGGTAAAAAGTCAGGAACTACTTTTAGATCACCCAAAGGTTTATTGCTATATTGAATTCGTTTGCTCATATATCTTTTTACCTTTACGCCAATAACCTGCACCAAATATACGGATGCAACCAGACCCCAGACCGATAAGTAAACCGTACGGTGAGAATGCCTGTTCATGGAGTGCTAACTACCATTACTATATATCATGTAAAAACGTATCTAAATGGATAGATGCTCTGGGTACATGATGTGCTTCAACAAATTCCTCAATATCACTAAGTATCGGTTCTGGAGCACTGATATAAAATTCCATATCCGCTAAAGGAAGTGCATCTTTTGTTAGTTGTTTCGCCAATTCTTCCATTGCCCTGGTATAACAATATTTTCGTTCTGTTTGATGTTCAACATACGGCGATACATGCTGATAGAAAAAATTATCAAACGCATCCATCCAGGATCGACATAAATTATCTAAATAAGGCACTTCATCACAACTGGTTAACCAATAAAAATAAATTTTATCAGCGATTTCCAATGACATAGCATGTTGTATTAAGCTTTTTATGGCAGAAAAACTGGTATCCCATGCAATAAATACTAGCTCTTTAGAAGCACTTTCATCTAATAAAAAATTACCTTGAGGACCTTTGATCGTAATCGTTTCATTGTGTTTTAATTTATAAAAAGCATACTGTGAAAAAGCATTTCCTGCTTCTTTAGTAATATGAAATTGAATATTCATATCATCACAAGGACAACTTGCTAGAGCATAATCACTATTTATTTGTCCTTTTACCGATAAATTTACATATTGTCCCGCTAAAAAACGTAATCGTTGTGTTCTTGGTGTCTTTAAATGCAAAATAAGCAAATGAGGATTAATTTGTTCCATTTTTTTAATTCTCGTATCAATTTCTTGATAAGGAATATCTGCTGCACTATCTGCTTCATTTGCCTCTAAAACGACATCACTGGTTGCCTTATTTGAACACATTAAAAGATAGCCTGCTTGCTTTTCTGCTTCAGAAAAAACATAGTCATAGAAACGACTTTGCTCAACCGTACCCATCAACAATTTTGCTTTACATAATCCACAATTACCATTACTGCATCCATAATTTAACGCTAATCCAGCGCGTAAACCTGATTCTAATAATGTTTCATTCCCTTCACTAAAATAATCACGAGTACTTGGCAATAAACGAATATGATTAGCAGCAAAGGGTTTGATCCTTGGGCTTGTGGTCTCATCTTTGGTATTTACCGCATGGTTTTCTTGTAATAATTCCTTAAACCATGATTTTAACTGTAACAATTCATTATTCTCAGCGCTTAATTGTGTTAACTTCGATTCTACCTTTTGTATTAACGTGCTATATTGCCCGATAATTTCTTTTGCTTGCATTAATTCATTATTTAAAATTCGTACTCTAGTTGCCAGTAATTCTGTGTTTACATCACTGCTATGTTGGCTGACGACTTTACGCATAGCCGTTGCCATAATATGTTCTACTTTTTCTAACATGCTGTCATCATATAATTTAGTTTGAGGATAAACCTGTAATAAATTATCAATATCAATCATGCCTTCAAAGGTGACTAATTCCCCATCTTGTATTTTCTTTTGTAATACTTTACGTTTAACTCCAATCAAACGTGCTGCCTTTGAAATAGATAATAATCGTGCCATAATGTAATATCCTATTATCAAACCAGGCGTTAATTAATCAACAACTGCTTTTAATGATGTAACTACCTCATTCAATTTTTCTTCTACACTCATCCCTAAGTCATATAAATGATCCACTTCTTTCTCAGTCATCAATAATTTCTCCAATATTTGTTTTTCTTGTTCTTCCGATAACCCTAATATTGCAAAGCTTTCTTCCATATCCAATATCAAATTACGTATAATATCTACATTTTTTAATCGTTGTTCTATATAATTTTCATGGATAAGCTGTAAATTATTCTGTACTTTAAACAACGTATCTTGCAATGCTAATTGATAATAATCCCGTTTTTTTTCTATCGCTAAACTTTTCAATCGTGCATCAACACTATCTATCAAAATGGCTAAATTATCCCGCCAACGTCCACACACTTCTTCATCTTCTGGCATTAAGCGAATCAATAAAGAGGAATATATCCCATTATAAATACTTCTACGCCCGAAACTAATAATTCGCTCAGTATGCTGTACTTGCTGTAAAATATCTTTTTCCAATGGACGCTCAATCCCATCTGAAAAAATAAATGTTATTTTTTCGCCTAACTGTAACATTAAACATCCTGGTAAACCGTAATTATCCAAACCTTTTAATATATTTTTTCCTAACGTGATAACATCTTCACTATAAAATGTTTCTTGAATAATACGTAAAATATTACCAATCTCTGCCGCACCACTCATAGCTGTCATTGTAATTTGCGTTGCTTGCTGTGAAGATACAGATAATTCTTTTTTTATTTGATGATTGGTTAATAATAAATCAATTTTTGTCAATAATTCATCATGGTTAAAAGGTTTAGTAATATAATCATCCGCACCCACTTTATATCCAGCCAAGCGTTCCTCTGGTGAGGTTAACGCTGATACAAAAATAACGGGAATATCCTCCCCATCATAACGTAGCTTTTTACACACCTCTAAGCCATTCATGCGAGGCATATTGACATCAAGAAGGATTAAATCCGGTTTTCCTTCTGATATTTTTTCTAAACATTCAGCTCCATCATACGCTTTTATCAGAGCATAGCGATCATCAATAATACCTTCAATAATTTCTTGATTTATCGCATCATCATCAACACTTAATATACATTTTCCAGTCATTTTTATTATATCCAAAAATATAATCTTTCTTATTTATTCAGAGTATAGATATAATAATAGCATCATATATACCCAAAATCGTATTTAATTATAAAAAACCTTCAATTAATAATGATAATACCCTATCTACGGAGCACAGCAATATGCATGATACGCCATTTATACCTAAAAATGCAGTAGAAGAACAGCTAGTTCTCGCTCAAAATGGTGAAATTCCAGGTGATCTCTTTATGCAAGAGATGTTGCAAAGCGAATTATTTATGCCTGTTTACGATAATCAAAAAATTGCAGGATTTCAAAATTCTAAACAAGCAAATCCCCTTATATTACAAGATGAAAATAACCAAGATATATTAATTTTATTTACCAGCCCTGAACGAGCTAAAGACTTTGTAAAAGATTATCCTGGCTATCACGGTGGGTTATTAGCTGATTTGAAATGGATTTTAGAAAAAATGGGGAATCGGGAATACGCCATCTCACTCAATCCCAATTGGTCAGTAGGACTAGATATGGAATCAGATATGGTTGACTCATTACGTCAACAATAAACTATTATTGCATCAGATTAACATCGCTTCCCTGCTCTCTTAACGCTTCTGCTCGAGCCTGTACAAAACGCTGAAACTCCGGTTCATTTATATATGCACCGGATGCAATATAATCCAATATGGACTGCACATGAAATGATTTGAGGTAGGCTTCACTGCGAAATACTTCTTTTCCTTTTACAAAAAATACCATACTCGGTACATATTGAATATGTAATTGTTGTAACCATCGTTTCAAGGGAATGGTTTTTTTATCTGTTAAAGAAATCATCGTTTTGCTACGTATATCTACTTGTACAATATTAAAACGGGCAAGTTGTTGTCGTGTAGCAGAGCGTTGAAAAATATCTGTATGTAACTCATCACAATATACACACTGTTTTTGCTCAAATAATACTAATAATGGCTTTTCATCTACCATTAATAAAGGCAGCTGTTTTATATCCTGATACATGCTGTCTTTATGTAAAATACCTGATGTGCTAGAGAGGGGTTGTTTATGCTGAGCATAATAACGTAAAAAAGAAAGCCGTTGTTTTTTCCCTGGCGCAGCATATTCTAAAGCGGTATAAAATTTATCGGGTGCATAATAACCGTTAATTCGTAACTGTTTTTTTCCTTTCGTATTTAAAATTAATATGGTAGGTGTAAACCATACCCGCATTTTCTTGGCTAAGGCTTTTTCTGTCATCACATTACCCTCTAAATCCGTCACTTCTCTATCCCCCCAAATATTGATTGCCAAAACTTCATAGGATGATTGCATTTTTTTTACTATATGTTGTTGAACTAGATTATCTTGCAATAATTTTTGACAATATGGACAACCATCTTGATAAAAATACAAGAATAAATGCTTCTTCTGTTTCCTCGCTTCTTCTAAATCTTCTGCTAAATCCAAAAAGGATTGTTTAAACC
>JALWRI010000129.1 GCA_026994225.1 Gammaproteobacteria bacterium
ATTCCATTTGCAGGCAGGTTTCTGTAATGGTGTTTTTATAAACAACAGAACGGTCACTTCTCCAGTTATCTTTTTCTGTACTCCTGGACATTATCACACTTCAATACTTGCTGTTAATACATCTAGTCTATATAATTTATAGCATGAAAGTCAAACACGGAAAAGCCATCGAAATCACCAATCAACTGTCGCCACAGGCCGCCAAAGTGATTGCGCAGTGGATTGGCTCTTATACCGTGATTAAAAACCAGAAAACCCGTCTGGCACAGCAGGCTTATCAGCAATGGAAAGCCGCTGGTGAAGATAAAGAAAACTATCCTGTCGTTAATCAACAGGTGGCTTTTCTTAATCAGTCCCTGCCTTTTTTAAAAACCATACCATCACAAATCCGTCGAAATGCCGGAGCTAAATGGTTTGAAGCACACACGGCTTTTTTATGCGGCCTGCGTCGCTCACCCAAAGTGCGTTGGAAATATAAAAAAAGAAATTGTTACCTTAGCTCGGAATTATTTGATGTCCAGTCCATGGATAAAACACGCTGCCTGGTTCAGATAAAAGTGTCTTGCAAACAATCAGATAAAGGATATCATTAAAAACCTCAGTGATAAGGCACTTAAAAAAGTGATCAACGGTTACGATCTGGGGATTGTTCAGCAAGTCACTGGCTCTGATGATGCGGTCTATCATATTGATAACGCTCTGGCTGAAAAAATCGGCAAGATTGAGAAAAAACGGAGCAAATACCAAAGACGCTATAACCGGATCGCCAAAGCCAATGATCGCCGCCTGGGTAAAAAACGCCCTTGCACAAAAGGGGAAAGAAAGGCACTGCTGGCTATGAATCTGGGTCAAATCAGATAGTTTACAGCATATAAACTCAAAGACTTAGGTAAATTATTGGTAAAAGTGCCAGCGGCCTACTCTAGTCAGCAATGTGCTCAGTGTGGTGATAGGGATAAAAAGAACCGTAAGAGCCAGTCTGAGTTCTTATGTTTAAAATGCGGGCATACAGACAATGCCGATAATAATGCCACAAAAGTAATAAAACAAAGAACCTTCGAATATTTACGCTCTAAAGCGTTCCTCAATGGGAAAACAAAGCGTAAAATTGCCATTCGAAAAAAAGCGGTACAAGTGGTGGAACGACCGTCTTTAGATAGCAAAGGAGATGTAAGCCCGGAAATTCCGGCAACGACCGTTGATGCGTGAAACGAAAACAGAGTAACTTAATCACCTGGTATTGGTGATTAAGTTACTCTTTTAGTAGGCTCGTTATGCCTGTAGGGGTGCGGCTCTTGAAGCCCGCCCCTTTAGGGGGGTAGTTCACTGATAGGAGGAGGTGGAGCAACTTGCCACTGTATACGTTTTTCCATAGCGGGAGTAATATGAATATTACCCTTTTTATCTACTAGCATAACATACTTGATGCCCATCTTTTGTGCAATGGTTCTCCATTTTTTAGTGCCAGCAATAAATAATGCGGTGGCTGCTGCATCGGCTGTTGCAGCATTAGGATGGATAACGGTTACAGATTGACAAGTATTAGCTGGTTTAGCTGTACGTGGATCAAGCAAATGATGGTAACGTTGACCCTGATAATCATAAAAGCGTTCGTAATCGCCAGAGGTAAAAATAGCTTCAAAAGGGTGTAATTCCACTGCTGCCAGCATACTTTTTTTCCGGGGATGACGAATACCTATCCGCCAGGGACGTTGTCCTGATTGACCTCTAGCAGCAATATCTCCTCCGGCATTAATTAAAATATCAAGATGTTGGGAGGCATATTTTTCTAATATTAAATCTAGCGCAAAACCTTTTGCTATAGCCCCAAAATCCAGATACAGAGCTGGATTAGTTGAACGTAGATTATTTTTAGAAATAAGCAGCTGATCGACATTGGGTTTGCTTTGTAAATAGTGAGTAATTTTAGCAGGGGGAGGGGGGCTGAAAGGTAAATGTTGTTGATCATGAAACCCCCATAAGGCAACTAATTGACCAATAGCAGGATTAAATAAATGTTGGCTTTGTAAAGATAAATGTTTAGCGGTACGAATAAGGGAAAATAAGGGTGCAGGTAATGTCGAAATAGGGATAGTTTGACCCGTTGCCAAGCGTTGATTTAGTTGTTGTAGTACGCCGCCATGCCAGGCTTGCCACTGATGATGTAAGTTATCAAAGGTGTGTGATATGTCCTCGATAATATGTTCTGCAGTAGAAGCATCAGTATGCCATAGAGAAATACTAACGATAGTACCAAAAGTAAATAATTGTTGTTGATAGTGCTTTTTAGTCGGTGAGCAGGTGGTAAGAAAAAAAGTAATTCCTAGCACAAGGTAAAAGCGGTTTTTTGTGAAACAGGATAACATAAAGATACCATTATCGGGAGGCTAACTTGTCGGTTAATACATCAAATAATGTACCACTGATATTAAGTTGATATAACTTGTCAAGCTCTCGGATACAAGTTGGGCTAGTGATATTAATTTCGGTAAGGTAATCACCAATGACATCAATGCCAGCAAATATTATTCCTTGTTGGCGTAATACTGGAGCAATTTGCTGGCAAATCCAATAGTCTTGTTCAGTTAATGCTAATCCTTTATAACGTCCCCCAACAGCAAGATTACCTCGATGATCATTACCTTGAGGTATACGTGCAAGCGCATAAGGAATGGGATCACCATCTATTAATAAAATACGTTTATCCCCATATTGTATATCAGGGATAAATTTTTGTGCCATAACCCAATGTTTTTGATGTTGGGTAAGTGTTTCGAGAATAACTTGTTGATTGGGATCGTGGGCATGTATTTTAAATATAGAAGCACCACCCATACCATCTAAGGGTTTTAATATAATTTCCTGATGGGTATCAATAAACGCTTTTAAATCGGTATAATTATTGGAAATTAATGTTGCAGTAATACATTCAGGAAACCAGGTTGCCATCAATTTTTCATTACCATCACGCAATGCTTGTGGTTTATTGACAACTAAAGTTCCTTGTTTTTCAGCTTGTTCCAAGAAATAAGTGGTATAAATATACTGCATATCATAGGGTGGGTCTTTACGCATTAAAATAATATCAAAACTGGATAATGCTCTTTTTTGTACATCAGAGCGAAATTGATACCAGTTGAGGGGATCATCTTGCACGTGTATAGTGCGTGTATGTGCGTAGGCAACTGCATTTTCCTGATAAATAAAAGCGGCTTCCAGATAATAAATCTCCCAGTTTCTACGTTGTGCTTCTAATAGCATAGCAAAGCTACTATCTTTACGAATATTGATAAAGTCAATACAATCCATGACGATAGCAAGTTGAGTCATAACCACTTCCTGTTTATATTAAATTATTGAATTATATATATAATTATTTCTTATTGGAGGTCTTGAAATCACCCTCTTAACCATTTATATAAGGGATAATTTATTATTTTCTCCAGGATTATCTATTAAAAGTAATAAGTATGATATATTATAAATATAATATTCAGCCATAATACATTGATATTTAACAAAGCTGAAACGTATTTTCTTATAATTAATAAAAGAAAGAAAATAAATTTGTTCACATATAGCTAATTCGTATAATATGTGTAAAGATTTATTTTTCTATAGTGATTTATCAGAGCTGGGGGCGTCTGCATGACAAGTACTGAATCAGGAGAATTGGACGGTTTAAAGGTCATGGTCATTGATGACAGTAAAACTATCCGTAGAACTGCCGAAACATTGTTAAAGAAAGCAGGTTGTGACGTAGTTACTTCCAATGATGGTTTTGAAGCATTAGCAAAAATATTAGAGCATCAGCCTGATATTATTTTTGTTGATATTATGATGCCTCGTTTGGATGGGTATCAGACCTGTGCACTGATAAAAAATAATAAAATGTACCGTGATATTCCTGTTATTATGTTATCGAGTAAAGATGGTTTGTTTGATCGTGCGAGAGGGAAAATTGTGGGTTCAGAACAATATTTAACCAAGCCATTTACTCGTGATGAATTGTTAGGGGCTATTAAACAATATGTACAAAAAAAAGCATCATAACAGATAAGGATTAAATGGAATTATATTGCTTATAGGTTGTATTCAATACAATTACCTTAATCTATAAATTAAGATTAATTTTTATCTATAATCATAACATTGGGGTTACATTTATTTTAAGGAAGGAGAGAATAATATGGCACATATTTTA
The DNA here is from genome assembly GCA_026994225.1 of Gammaproteobacteria bacterium. Taxonomy (GTDB): domain Bacteria; phylum Pseudomonadota; class Gammaproteobacteria; order GRL18; family GRL18; genus JALWRI01. The sequence continues at coordinate 4,205 of JALWRI010000129.1, forward strand.
ATTGTTGATGATTCACCGACTGAATCCCATATTTTATCTACAACATTACATAAGTTAGGGCATAAAACTTCGATTGCTGTCGATGGGGAAGATGGTATCGTAAAAGCAAAAGAAATTTTGCCTGATCTTATTTTAATGGATGTAGTGATGCCAGGCTTAAATGGTTTTCAAGCTACTCGGCAATTAAGTCAAGATGTATCGACAGCAAATATTCCGGTTGTGATGGTGACAACGAAAGATCAACGTACCGATAGAATGTGGGCAGAAAGACAAGGTGCTAAGGGTTACATTACTAAACCCTTTAATGAATCTGAGTTAATGATGCAAGTTAATACCTTATTAGGATCTAAATAATATTGGATTTGTTATGGCTATATTGCGTAGTAAACAGGATATTATTCAGTTATTGCAAGAACTGGAAAAGCAGGCGCAAAAGTATGCAATAGGATTGCCTCAGAAAGAAGAAGGTATTCAATATTGGTCTGGAATTGCTTTTCGTATTAATCAATATAAGCTCATTGTTTCATTGGAACAAATTCGTGAAGTATTGGCATACCCTAATATTTCATTGGTTCCTGGAAGTAAAAACTGGGTACGTGGAATTGCGAATGTACGGGGTAATTTATTGCCGGTATTCGATTTACGAGGTTTTTTAGATGAAAAAATGGGGATGCGTGAAAAACGCACCCGTATATTATCTATGCAACAGACAGATCTCACTTTTGGTTTAGTGGTCAATGAAGTGTATGGTATGAAGTATTTTGATCAGGCAACTTTTGATAAAGGTTGTAGTTATCAGGTAGCTTGGAAACACTTTCTGCAAGGGGGCTATTATCAGGGGGATGAGCAATGGGTTATTTTTGATATGATGAAGTTGGCTAATGATCCAGAATTTTTACAAGTTGCTGTTGCATAATGATAGATAAGATTTAAATATGAATATTCAGGTTGCAAGAGGATAAAAGTTATTATATAAAATGAAGTAAGAGCATAAGGATATGAATGAGATAATAATAAATAATGATAATAAAAAGATAATAAAAATTAACAATTCAGTGTTACTGCCTATTAATTTCTTTCTGTAAGATTAAGTTCTACTATTTTTTAATTAATAGGTATCACTTTTCCAATGTGAGCGTAATTATTGATACATATAACCAGGAGCCATTTTTATGAAGGGCACTTCAAAAGAAAACCGATTTAATCTAAAACTCACTTTAGTTTTTATTCTACTGGGAATTTGTATTGCCTCAATGGTGATATTTTATCTACGGGCAGTGGAAAAAGAACGTTTTGATAATGAGTATCGAAAAGTAGTTATTGAACAAAGTGTGCTTTCTCAAGAAATAGCTAAATCCTCCACTCTCGCTGCTGAGGGTAACAGTAAAGCCTTTGATGCATTAAAGCAAAAAACCAATGACTTTAACAATAATATGAAGTTTTTGGCACAGTTAGATGAGGAAACGAATACGATAGGATTACCCGATAACGATGATCCTTCTTTAAGCCCTAAACAAAAATATATTAAATTGGATGAAACCTGGACATCATATCGTCGTCATGTCAATACTATTTTAAATAGTCAGCAGGTTATTTTGTTATTACGTGAATATATTGATGCGATTGGTGAACAACTTCCCGAAATGCGAGATGCTTCAAATGATGTAGCTGAATTACTCGTACAGAATAAAGCCTCTTTACAACAAGTCTATATTGCAAGTCGTCAGTTAATGTTAATTGAACGGATTTCAGGGAATATTAGCGTTATGATGGTAGGACGTTCAGGGGCTGCTGAAGCGGCACAAGCCTTTGGATTAGATACGGCAACGTATAAGCAAATCCTTGATGCCTTATTAAAAGGTGATTCAGTTTTAAAAGTGAAGAAAGTAAAAGATGAAGAAGTGCGTGAAATTTTACGAGAAATTGCCGTATTGTATGAAGAAATTAAAGATCAAGTAAAAAATCTTTTAGAACGTTCACCAGAAACATTTGAAATCAACAGTAGTGCTATGACTATATTTGAAACCAGTGATAACCTGCTCAATGCTATTAGTGAATTAGAAAAATCTTATATTGCAGCAGCAAGTGAGGTAGATTATTATTTATTTGGACATATTGCCGCTATTTCATCATTGGTGATGTTTATGTTGATTGCTATCATGTTTGTCCTGGAAGAACAACATAAAGCGAAATTAACAGAACGACAAAGACAAGAAGTGGGTGCCCAAAATGAACGAAATGAACAAGCGATTATGCGTTTATTAGATGAAATGGGCGGTTTAGCCGATGGTGATCTCACCTCTCATGCATCGGTAACAGAGGATATTACCGGAGCGATTGCCGACTCTATTAACTATGCCATTGATGCATTGAGAACTTTGGTATCTACCATCAACGAAACGACGGTACAAGTTTCTTCAGCAGCACACGAAACCCAAGCAACTGCCATGCATCTTGCAGAAGCAAGTGAACAGCAAGCACAACAAATTACGGCAGCAAGTAAAGCGATTAACCAAATGGCTAATTCGATTGAAGAAGTATCTAAAAATGCGAATGTTTTGGCAAATGAAGCGAAAAAATCGGTAAGTATTGCGAAGAAAGGTTCTGCCGTAGTACAAGATAGTATTGCTGGCATGGATACTATTCGAGGACAAATTCAAGAAACCTCTAAACGGATTAAACGCTTAGGAGAGAGTTCACAAGAAATTGGTGATATCGTAGAAATTATTAATGATATTTCAGAACAAACCAATATTTTGGCTTTAAATGCTGCTATTCAGGCAGCTATGGCAGGGGATGCTGGTCGTGGATTTGCGGTGGTTGCGGACGAAGTGCAACGTCTTGCTGAACGTTCAGGAGATGCAACTAAACGAATTGAAGCCTTAGTAAAAACCATTCAGGCAGATACTAACGAAGCGGTTATTTCTATGGAACGTAGTACCTTACACGTAGTAGAAGGCGCTAAACTAGCAGAAAACGCAGGGGGTGCATTAGAAGAGATTGAAAATGTATCCGATACGTTGGCTAAATTGATTGCTGCTATTTCCAATACGACTAAACAACAAGCTCTAGCAGCGACGAATATTTCTGCTTCAATGGATGTAGTACAAGAAATTACAACTCAAACTTCTGCTGGAACAAATGAAACTGCCGCATCCATTGGTAATTTAGCAGAGTTAGCGAATTCATTAAGACAGTCTGTTGCAGGGTTTAAATTACCTATGTAATGAAAATAGGGTTTGGAATTTGGTAATAACGCATTGTGAAGATAATTAAAAATGGATTGATAGTGTAAATGGCAGTGGCAAATAAAGTTTATATTCCTGTGATGGAAGATAAGCTATTTTACCAATGGGCGGCTTTGTTAGAAGAGAAAACAGGTATGCACATGCCAGTAGCACGCAAATCATTTTTGGAAACCAATTTAGGCTTGCGTATGCGTGAAATTGGTTGTGAAGAATATGATGAATATTATCAATATTTAAAAGATATTCGTTATGGAGAAACAGAATGGATTATTCTAATTGATCGCCTTACTATCCATGAAACTCGTTTTTTTCGTCATCCCCCCTCGATTGACTTTATCCAACAGATTTTTTTACCTGCGTTTAGTCAGGGTAATACAAATAATGCACAGTTAAAAATTTGGAGTGCTGGATGTTCAACTGGAGAAGAAGCCTATACATTAGCCATGTTGGTAGATAATTATCTAAGACAACAGGGATTAAATTATGACTACAAAATTACTGCCACTGATATTAGTATTCCAGCATTAAATATAGCAAAGGAAGCGATTTATAATACCTATAAAATACAATCAGTAAGTGAACACTTTAAACTAAAATATTTTGAGAGTGTGGAAAATGGACGATACCAAGTTATTAAAGCACTGCGTAAACGTATTTGTTTTGCAGCATTTAATATCGTTGCTATGGAAAAGTCACCTTTAGCCATGATGGATTTAATTGTATGTCAAAATTTACTGATATACTTTACTCAAGAACGAAAATTACAAATTATAGAAAATTTAGTCAACAAATTAACTCCTGGAGGGACGCTTATGTTAGGGGCAGGAGAAATATTATCTATTCCACATCAGAAATTAGAACGTATATCGTATCCAAATACATTAATATTTAGAAAAATTGAATAATATCATCTCGATAAGAGATGGGGTCATACAATATCTCATTTAGAAGATAAGCATAAATGTATTCAGAAGTTAGGTTAATAATAGACAATTATAAGTGTACTGCGGGGGCATAATGGCAGCTGAGTTAGAACATGGCGGATTAAAATGGGTCAAATCAGAAATTGATGCGGTACTTAAACAGGCTTCACAGTCATTAGAAGATTATATTGAAGATACCGATGACAGTACACCATTACAACTTTGTGCAACATATTTGCATCAGGTTTTCGGTACATTACAAATGCTGGAGCTATATGGTGCGGCATTGCTTGCAGAAGAAATGGAAAAAGTAGTTACGGCCTTATTGAATAATGAGATAAATCGTAAAGAAGAAGCCTATGATATTTTAATCAGGGCAATTTTACAATTACCCAATTATTTGGAACGTATTGAATCAGGACAGCGAGATGTACCGGTAGTTTTATTACCCTTATTAAATGATTTACGTGCGACACGGGGAGAAAACTTGCTCAGTGAAAATGCGATGTTTTCACCTAATCTGGATGTAACATTACCACATTTAATTCATCCTGACGGAGCGAATACGGATATTGTAAGATTAGCTAAAGTACAACGTCATCAATATCATTTAGGATTATTGGGTTGGTATAGAGATAGTCAAAGCATAGCAAGTTTACATAAAATATTTTCAGTATTACAAACGATACAAGCTGCCGCACAAGAAAAAGAAGTTGCTCAACTTTTCTGGATTGCATCAGGGTTATTAGAAGCATTATTAGATAATGGTTTGCAAAGTAGTATATCCATTAAACTATTGTTAGGTCAGATTGATTGGCAGGTGAAAAAGATTATTGAAGGAGGGGAAGCGGCTATTATGGCAGCAGTCCCTCGTAGTTTAATGACTAATTTATTATTTTATATTACTCAAAGTGAGAGTAGAGGCACTTTAGTTACCGAATTAAGACAAGTATTTGAATTAGATTCATTATTACCTTCTGAAAATGAACTCGATGATGCAAGAGCGAGCATGGGAGGGGCAAATACTGAATTAATGGATACTGTTACGGGTGTTATTCGTAATGATTTGAGTAGTGTAAAAGAATCACTCGATGTTTTTGTACGCAATGCAGAAGAAGAAAGAAATATTCAAGAACTAAAAGTGATGGCAGATTCTTTACAACAAACCTGTGATACCTTAGGTATGTTAGGACAAGGTATCCCAAGAAAAGTATTACTAGAACAAGTGGATAATCTAAATGCGATAGTAAAAGGAGAAAAAGAAGCTGACGATAATAGTTTGATGGAAGTTGCAGGTGCATTATTGTTTGTCGATTCGGCATTAAGTGGATTGAAAAATTTAAATGTAGCCGTCAGTGATGAAGAAAAATTCGATGATAGTTTTGTAAAACAAACGGATGAGCAACGCCATAAATTAATCAAGGTGGCTTTAGAAGAAACAAAAAATGAATTAGGTAAGATCAGGGAAATATTAACTGATTTTATTATTGCACCCGATCAAACTGAAATTCTCTCAGAATTACCAGGATACCTATATTCTATTCACGGTGTCCTTACTATGTTAATGTATCCTGAAGCAGCAAAAATTATTGAAAAAGTATCCACTTTTATTACTCAAGAACTATTAGAAAAGAAACAAATTCTCATTAAAAATCAATTAGAAGTATTAGCGGATACTATTACAGGTATTGATTATTATTTAGAATCTATTATGGGTGAGCAACCTGATGTCAAACATATTTTGGCAGTTGCACAAAATAGTGTTGCACAATTATTAGGTGAGGATTTAGATGATAATAAAAGTAGCAAGTTGCGAATACTTTTGGATAGTTGGTTAGATAGTGATGATAAAGTAACTACACAAGAACGCTTACTCAGTGAAATTAATATATTACATGCACAATCTGATCAAAATGAAAAAGTAAATCAAATTACAACTCAAATGCAAGATATGATTTTGTTAGTGGAAGAAAATGATTATGCTCTAACAGATGAAATTAAAAAAACCTTATATTGGGCAGCAGATATTTTACAACCTGTACAACAGGGTGCGGATATTGATCATGTTGTTAAGGAAGAAAAGGTAATCAT
>JALWRI010000130.1 GCA_026994225.1 Gammaproteobacteria bacterium
GTTCCAGAATAATAGTCATCATAGGTGCAACTGCTAACTGTTCCTGTTTTTTTACAATAATATCCTTCCTTGATAGCTGTTCCACTTGCTTTTTTGTAGCAAATATAACTTTTTTTACAACAATCGTTTTTCTTTAAGAAAATAACGGTTGAACCACTTTGACAACGGTAATCATATTCTTTATAAGAATAACTTTCGCAATAACTATCTATATCAGAATCATTATAACACCCACTATCTGAATTACAACAGTCGTTAACAGTATAAGTTACTCCATTAATAGTGCAACCATCTAAACAATCATATTGTTCAAGTGTATATACATCAATACAAGCATTAGAACCATCACTACCTGTTACAGTAAATTTATCACAATAATCACAACTATGTGCTGTGCAACTACTTGATTTTTCTGAACAACCTGTGCATTGGTCACAAGGTGTATTACCACAATCTTGGGTATCATTGCCGCCTATTTCATTTGAACATTTTTGACTTGATTGATAATCGGCAACACAGTCACCATTATAGTCATAACCACTATTTCTGTAATCACAATCATCATATTCGTCTTTATCGCAACTATCGCTTAAATGACAATCCCAACCTTTTACTTCTGCACATCTCTTATAATCATTGTCTGCTATACAGTCTTTATCACAATCATGCCCTTCTTGACGCCAGTTACAGTCAAAACAATCCAACCATTGGTCGTTATTACAATCTAAACCAATTTTATTATTATCGTATTGTCTCTCTACTCCTATTGTATAAGTAACCTTACCAAAAGGAGTATGACCTTCACCACCTAATGCCATAGAAGTATATAAATTAATATCTCCGTTATTAGTTATACCTGTTACATGCCATAAATCCCAACCACATTTATTGCCGTCTATTCTTGATGAACAAATTTCTTGCCCCCCTGGAGCCGAACATAATCCGGCAGGTTTTACATCGTTTCGTTTTTTATCCAATGTCATATATAATTCATAAAATTTATAATTTCCTTGTAAAATTGGTTGTTGGTCTGAACAAGTATTAGGGTAATCATTCATGCTAATTACTGCACTACTTGATATTTCCGAAGCTGTATAACTCGCAAAAGTATTCTTACAATAATCAAACCATGCAGGATTTGTTTTTATAAAACCAAATTGCATATTAGTATCACCATCGCTTCCGTCAGGTTTGATAAATTGCAAATTGCACCTATAAGTATCATCTACCCATAGTCTTGTTTTCATTGGTGCAAAAGGTTCTTCCATTCTTGGGACAAAATAAGGTGCACAGGCTGTCTCACCTGCTTCACTTGTGTCATAATTACTCTTATTTGTCTTACAAGTGTAAGTCACAAGATAATTTGAAGATGTTTCACATTTAGGTTTATTATCAGAATTATTAAACGCATCTTGCTCACCTGTAACACCGTCAGTATATGCACCGTTACATTTTATATCTTTGGGTAATGTTCTTAACATTGATAAATAACTAATTGCTTCTCCAAGCATTGAAGTGCAACCACAATTTTTCAAAATAGAAGCACCTGCATTTTTTTCTTCTGCGGTTATAGGACAATAAACAGTTGCACCGTCGTCAGTTAATTCACAAGGTCTAATATCTTTAACCATACCGTAAGAAAACTTTAAGTAATCTGTATCGCTTGGTGTAACATTAACAGCACCACCAGTTGGCACTTGCTCGCCTGTTGCTGTTACTACTTCTGGTGAAGAATCACCGTAAATTTGACTTTTTTCTTGCCAAGTAACAATACATACTTGTTCATCTATCGGACAGTCAGGGTCTCCCATATTTTGAAAATCAACAGTTTTATCACTACTTGAAAAGGTCCAACTACCACCGCTTGACTCTGGTTTAGTTAGAACCATTTTATCTGTGCTACTGTCATAAATACCTGCACTATCATTACTGTTTAAAGCTTTTATTACAGTATCTGATTTTAGTATGCTACCAACTAATTTGTCATTATCCCAACAAGGTGCTAAATTACCGTTTGCATCATAACATTGATAGCTTTCACCTGTGCATTTATACATTCGTGTTATTGTAAAAAAATCACCACAAACATTAAAATTAGCTTTTTCAGCAACCCATTCAGGAACAATATGCTGATTCCACAAATCTTCAAAATGGTTAACAACATAAGGGATTGGATAATATCTCAACATCCAATCTTTTAATTCGTCCTTATCGGTTTTTCCTGGCGGGGGAGACATAACATTGTATGGCGTTCCATTACCATGAACTGGGTGATATGCTATAAATTTACAATTCCCAGAACCGCCAAATTGACCACCACCTGCATTTTGAGCAAAACCAGTATCTTTTGCAAATTGTTTAGATAATATTTCATCTCTATATTCAGACAACAAATAACAACCTGTATTTTTTTCAAATTGAGTGCATTGTTCTGAAACAGATTCTTGAATACAATTCCAATCACCTTTATTACATATTTTAGTCCCACCATTGACATTTATAATATTTATCCAGTTACCAGTAAAAAGACCGCCCCAAGGGGTATTTGTTACTTGACAAGAAAAAATACTATTTTCATCTGTAACTTCAACA
>JALWRI010000131.1 GCA_026994225.1 Gammaproteobacteria bacterium
AGAACTATCACCACAGTGCAGAAATTTGTCACTCTATCTTACTGAGGTGTATTGCGCTCTGTTTTTCTTGCTTGCCTATTTTTAAAACGTCCATTTTGAGCTTGACACTCCGAAATAAACGTAATTTTTAATAATTTACCCGTTGTTTGCGATGGAATTTTAATTTTATGCAGGGCATTTTTCTTTTTTTCATAGATATTGACAACCGTATGACTACCATCTGATAAACGTACATAACATTTTAATAATCGGTCTTTTTCATTAGTAGTGTTTGCATGACTACTGCTAACAAAAAAACAACTTAAAAGCATAACAATTACTTTATTCATTTTTTTATCCTTTTTTTCTAATTAACGCTCAATTCCAACATTGACTACTTGTTCCAGATTTAGTGCCTTTTTGATCAACTGTAAAGGTACTACAGTCAGTATCATCTACTTGTGATCCCGTTGCTGTGGCCGTTAACGTAAAGCTAGTTGTAGGTGAAGCAGGCGTAATAGAGATAATATAATACCCCTCTTCTGAAGGTACAGTTGTTCCTCCTAAACCTAAATCATTTAAAGAGCCATAACTACGATTATCTAACATATATCGTTGCTCTTTATTCGCAATATCTAATAATGTGCTTTTTGCATCAGCTCTGCGAGATTTTCTTACTTGTTCAGAATAAGACGGAAAAGCTATAGCCGCCATAATGGCTATGACAACCACCGCAATCATAATTTCTATTAAGGTAAATCCTTGCTGCCCCTTATTTATTTTTAACATATTATTATTTCTCCAACACCTATCCAATATAAAGCAAAAAGACTTCTTGCATCACGCAAGAAGCCTCTCTTAATCCAAAAAACCCCTATTTAATGTTCCTTTTTATACCAATAACTTTCCTCTGTCACTAATTTATTATCTAACTTGGCAGGGTTATTGAGTCCACCTAAAATAGATACACTCTCTTCACTATAATGCGTGGCAAGTCGTTCACTCAAGCCTCCCCCCACATTACCTTCTTGACGGCGATCATTTTCAGTGAAATCTTTATTAACACCTTCTGGTGCAGTACTATTCCCTGCACTACTGCCATCCCATTCTTGCTCAGCACTGGCATAATGAATATTCATTCCCCATAAATAGGCTCTTCCCATATCTACCGTGCATGGATCATTCGTATCTACTCCAGGCACGTAGGTAGTAAAGTACACCACACCTTGCAAACTAAACGCACCCCCTAAACTTTTTTCCCCTATTGTGCCATCATGTTTACCCAAATTGACATACCAACCTTTTGCATTGAGTAACTGATTGTATTCTGTAGTTTGCACACTACTGCTGCCATCTTGTACTTTATTATCGGTTGCATCGTATAAGTCTGCATCCGTAATAACGGCTGGAGGGGCAATACAGTTTGTTTCTGATCCACCACAAGTATTTTTAAACTTACGGCTATAAATATTTTTATCTTTAAACATATAAAAACGATTTTGTACTTCTGTATCTAATGGATGCGCTCTATTCCCCGTACCCACTAATAAGGCCTCAAAAGGTACTCCTGCATTTACAGTACGTACTAAATCAATACGACTAAATATCTGTCTATCATTGGCTAATATAGTGTCACTACCAATTTTTGCAACTTGGTGTACTGTCCATTCTGTTCTGTCATCAGAGTATAAATCTATTCGCCATATATTACCGCCAGTATCTCCTACATATAATCTATCTGTACGGTTATCATTATTGGTATCATGTAGTGTGATTTCTGCCGGAATACTGTCTGCAAAAGCAAGCACTTGTTTGTTTATTGTAGAATCACTATCTGGCGTTGCACTCCACAGTAAATCACCGGTTTCCATATCTACAATATAAATAGCCCGCCCTTTACTGTCATCTGTTCCTACAACTTGACTTACTCCTGCTGTTTTTGCATCCTTATTGGTATCATACCCCCCTGCAAAAATAACTACATCCCTCGTACTATTATCTAATTCTATCTTGGTAATTTGTGGTGTTGACCACGTTTGTCCCAATTCAGAAAAACCGCTGCTGTTAGTATTGATTTTCCATGCTATAGCCGGGTTATCAGGATCAGTAATATCTAAAGCATAATACGTGCTACCACCACGCCGTAAACCAAAGAAGGCATACACTTTATCACTGCCATCTACTGTTCCTCGCTTATTACCTGTTTCCCAATAATGATCACCAAAATGAATAGATAGCGTACCATCTACACCGATTGGGTGTTCTGCACCAACATTATTTTGCTTTAATGTATCGAGGTTCTTTAGGAGTTCTCTAGGAATAAAGGCCCAACTTTCTGCCCCGTTTTCCCCTTTAAACATATGCAAGAAACCTTGATTTGTTCCAACTAAAATACGTACTGCTGGATTACTGGCAGAATAACCACTTAATTCTCCATAATTAATGACAGTAGGATTAGAATGAATGGCATCTCCCATGATCCATTCACGGGTATCTGTGGTGTCACCATCACCATCTTGATCATCAATATCTTGACCTCTTGCCCATTTAACTAAATCTTTTGCATCCGCTACAGCAGTAATGGTACTACCAAATTCAGCAAAACTTACTTTACTACTGCTTGTTGCTGGATCAGAACTACTTACTACATTCGGTTTAAAATCAGTTAATACCGGTGCAGACAATGAGCCAGTATCCACTTTAATTTTTCTACTGCTATGTCCTGCGGCGACTAATTTTTCTCCTACTCCCCCTTTTTTAATCTCATTACCATCAACACTACTACTCCAATAACTTTGAGCACTACTTTTAATACCACTGCTATCAAAAACAGGCAAGCCATTGACATCTTTAATCAAACCATTTTCTATTTTAAATTTTTTGATATTTCCTGGCCAGGCACTACGTGTACCAGGCTTAAATAAAGCATAATAGACATAATCCATACTACTTTCTGCTGGATAGCTCTTAAAACCACTAATTGGCGCAGTAAAACTGGTTGTTTCACCTACATTGTCTAAAATTTCATTAAATGCTTGTTTTAATTTCGTAGCATTATCTGCGGTATAATACTTCCCATTTCCCGCACTGGCCGTATTTTCTAGTAAAGTCTGACTAGTATCAAAACCAATCGTATGGGTAGTTACATATTCTTTCTTTCCTGTACCATTTAAATCATTATTGTACATATCTGCAGCAGTATTAATACAATATGAATTCCCTATATCAGAGGTTGGTACCCCATCAGTCATAACAATCGCATGTGTTGGACGACATACATCCGGATCATTATTATAATCACTATGATAATATGGCGATTTATATTTTATCGGGGAACTGCCATATTCTGCAGAGGTATCTCTTGCTGGGGATAAAGGTTCTGGATTTTCTAAACCATATTTTACATTTTGCCCTTTAAAATAGCGTTTCACTTCCAGCATCGTTTCACATAATGGGGTTGCACCTTTTGCTACCAAACTATTAATAATATTTTCTAATGTTGTATTATAAGCAGGCGTATGCTCTGCGACCTTTGCGACAATCCGCCCCCCGTCATTCGTTGTGTTGGTATTATAATTATATACGGCAATCCCAAAATCAATATCCTGATTGCTATTAATCACATCAGTGATCACATCTTTGGCAATTTGCATCTTGCTATCAGAACCACCACTACTTGGTGTATTTCCCATACTCCCAGAAGTATCCACTGTAATCATTACTCGTGGGGTTGCCCCTTTAATTAAATATACTTCCGAATCTGTTGCTAATACAGTATGATTGATTAACGTTAATCCTAATCCTACACATACTGCTAAATAATTTTTTTTACCTATTATCGAACTCATTAAAAGTCCCTCCTCAATATAAACGGTGCTGATTTTTGTCCATCAAATAATTATTCATAACAGTGATGTCTCACTTATGGCACTGGAACCTGGCGAATATAACCTACATAATTATTGGTTTCTACATTAGTCGCTGCATATTGATGCTGACTACGTGTTACATAACTATTGCATTTTATCTTGTTACTACTTGATCCTTTTTTTACCCTCGGACAGTTTTCTGGCTCAATACTGATCATGGTAATAGCTACCTTTTCATCATCAATATGTGAAACTTGTCCCCCAGAAACAGAACAAATACTACTGCTAATAGCCGTTCCTGTATTATCCTCAAATGGATTTTCTGCTTCACTATTCCAATCAAAAGCTGTTGCAGGAGCAATGTTATCTTGTAGTGCACTTGGAACTTGATACCTTTTTTTATAAGGATTTTTGCTGCTATCATTAATAACTAAACAATTTACCGCATCTAAAGCCGACTGTGCCACTTGAAATGATTGGACTGTTTCTTGTGCATTCATTGCTAAACCAAGTTGTAACTGACTGGTTGATAATGTTGCTACACCAATTAAAGATAAAACAATCAAGATAATCAATGAAACAATCAGTGCTGATCCTTTTTGAGAGAATATTTTTTGCATACAATGCCTCCTGAACTAATAAGCCATCGCTTATTTATGTATTTTGTGGCAAGAAAACCCCTTTGCCTTTGGCTGATGGGTCGTTGACACCGGTTAATGTAGTTTACTTACCTGTGTTATCCAAGAATTTTCCAACACAACACTGGTACTCCATACCTTTCTATGAAAATTCACATTACTTCCTGTTGCAGCAGGAATACTTATATCACCAAGCTGATAGGTTTTAGTATCCGTATATAAGGGATCTTTTTCTCCTCTCACTAGTAAGTATATTTTTACTGCTACTACTTTATCCCAATCACCCGCTAATTCTATTTTTGCGGCATTATCAAAATAATCAGGAATACCATCAGAAGATTGCTTATCTACTCCATAAAGTATGTGCATATTTTCAATCCCTGAGATTAACTCTTCATCTTGCCATTGTGTTGTACCAGATTCTTTAGTGACTTTATGACGTGTAAAGGTTGGCACACCCGCTACATTTTTTATATAATAGGCATTAGTCACATAGGGCCAATTAAGATCCGTTGCATTGGCAACATCAATATTACTCGGTACGCCGTCTGAGCCTTCAAATAATTTACCTAGTAAACGATTTGCTCGAATATATACCGTATTCCCATCAAGACTACCATCAGCTACGGTAATGCCTCGTGTACCTTTAAATACGATAATATCTGTACCAACCACTACATTATTTAAACAACTATTCACTGTACTGCTGGTAGCACGTGTTCCCCAGACATTAAAACTTAAGTTAAATCCCGCCATCTTGCCACTACAATCCGTACCGGCTATACTGATATCGCTTGTATCGACATCCGTGCCTTTTACCGTACCAAAAAAACCACTATTACGCATTTCTTCTTCTAATAATAAAATGGCATAACGCCCGTTTTCTTGTTGTCTGGCATAACGACTATTTTCAGAAAATGAACGTTTATTACTGATATAAAGACTACTAACTGCTCCAATAACAATTAAGCCTATGGTTAAAGAAATCATTATTTCTATTAAAGAAAATCCTTTATTTTTTCCCTCACACATTATCACTATCCTATTTTTAAATACTGGGTATAATGGCATTAATCACCAATTCATGGCGATAAAATTTATCTGCTGTGCCGGGACAGGTGGGAGTAAGTGTATTATCTTCTCTTTTTGAAAAACTATCCCATGCGACGGTAATGGTTAATTCATTATTATTGACACGTACACAACCGTTTGCATTCAATAATCCCCCCGTTTCCTTACTTCCTTGTTTTTCTGTCTGCCCCATTAATAATTGTTCCCAATAATACAAATCGTATTGTGCTATTTGTGCAGGAGAACATAACTGTGTACTATCACACGTTATTACACTGCTTGCAGATTGTCCGCTACCATACATCCCCACATAGCTTACTACTGCCGTAGGATTAATTCTTATTTTTGATAATAAATCATTAGCAATAAATACTGCTTGACTACGTTGCTGTGCTTCATGGTTTTGTACTACCGATAACCCCTGCATACGGGCAACTCCCAAAATACCAATTGACATAATTAATAAGGCAATCAATACTTCAAGCATTCCAATACCTGTTTGTTTATAGTGATAGCGTTTCATATTTTCCCCACAGCCCTATTAATTACACTGTTGTTGTTCTTTTATATTTGCTTGTCCGGCAATATTCACGACTAAAGTATCTCCATATTCCCCCGATCGATCATCACAAATAGCTAACATTGCAGAACTACCAACTAACCCTCCCTGAGTATTAAATTGTAAGGAATTAGGGGCGCTAATAGTGACTACCGGACTTTCTGTTCCTTCTTGATCACGGATAATTTCTTCGCCACTGTTATAACTTCCATCTGTATTTTCATCGACAAAAACCATCCAACCATTCACCCAATCAGCACTGCCATCACATTCTGGTGTACCACTATTTTTTGGGCATAATAATATTACTTTTTTACGTTTTAACGCTTCTGAACGAGCCATATAAATGCTCCCACTCATCCCTGTTGACAACACCGTAATACGGTTATTTTTTACTAAATTTACAAAAGAAGGGGCTGCCGATGTTGCAAGAATAGCGACTATTGCGAGCGTTATCAGTAGTTCCGTTAATGTAAATGCAGCGTGTCTTGATATCATATTTTTCATGTTTTTATTTTCCCCCTAATATGATGATTTGTCATTTTATTTTCGATAAATGCCACCTTTTAGCTGATAAATGGTATAAGGGAAAACCCTTATGTACCAAAGATAATAGCCTCATGGCGGAATAATTTTGAAGTCAAAATAATACCTAAAAATGCTAATAATAAAGAACTTATTCCAGCTAAAATAAAATGTGAAAAAATAATCACTTCGCCCCCTAATACAGCTGTTAATAATAGCTGTTGCGCTAATGCTGGCACACCCATCATCCAGGTTTGTACATCAATACTATAAATGGTACTAAATAATCCCGGTAACGTTGGAAATAATACTAATAATGAAATATACGTCTGTGCTTCTTTAAAGGATCGGGCAAAACTTGCCAACAATATTTGTAAGGCCGTTGCTAAAAATGCCATCGGTAAAATAGCTGCTAATAAACCAATAAATTCCCGTAACCCTAACACTGGATGTAATCCTAAATCGGCAGTAGGCATTAAGTGTAATGCTAAAATACAAACAATTAATGTTAAAATAACACCAGTTGCAGAAAATGCTACCGCAGCAAACCATTTGCCCATCACTAAAACCAAACGAGGAACAGGATTAAGTAATAAGGCTTCTAGTGAACCTCTTTCTCGCTCTCCAGCGGTCGCATCTACAGCAATTTGCATACCACAGATAAAAGCAGCTAACAGTATAAAAAGTGGAATAAAATTCATCGCCAATGCGGCCTTTTTTTGTAAACTAGCTACCTCAATATTCACTACATTAACAACCTGTACTACTTTAGCATCGATTCCCCGTGCTAATAAGCGCATACTCGCAATTTGCCCACTATATATTTGCAATAATTGTTGTACTTTTAAAATACTGGTACGGCTATCATTACGAGAACTATCTGAATACAAAATCAGATTTGCTGGTTTACCCTGGTGAAAATTATCTTGATATGTCGGTGTAATAGCTAAAATAAAATCCAGTTTTTCTTCTTTGACTACCGTATAAGGATCATGTTTGATAGGCACAACATCCACCCCCTGTTGTGTTAACCAATCAATCAGATCGGTGGCATATTCTGCCCCACTAACCGGTAATACAATATATTTTGCCCGATTTATTTGTTCTGCCATGCCAGTAAAAATAAAATACATTAATAAAGGCCCTAAAAAGGGAAATAATAATGCCGAAAAAACCGATCGTTTATCCCGTAAATTTTCACGCAATTCTTTCATCATAACTAAATAAATGAGTGAGATATAAGACATATTCATTAATATATTAACTTTCTAATCCTGTTAATGTTACAAAGGCTTCTTCTAATGTGGACTGTTTTGCCAATGCTAATAATTCGTCATGGCTACCTTTTGCAACAACTTTTCCTTTTGCCATAATAATAATTGCATCGCATAATGTAGCAACCTCATGCATAACATGGCTAGAGAACAAAATACATTTTTCTTTTTCTCTTAATAAATCAATTAAATGTCTAAATGCTCGTGTGCTCATTACATCCAAGCCATTAGTTGGCTCATCTAAAATAATATTTTTAGGTTGATGAATTAGTGCTCTTGCTAAAGAGACCTTCATTCTTTCTCCTTGCGAAAAACCCTGTGTTAATCTATCTGCTATTTTTAACATATCTAATTCAATCAATAATTTTTCTGTTTCCTGTTGTAAAAAGGTTTCCTCTAACCCTTGTAAACGTCCAAAATAACAAATATGTTCACGTGCTGTTAAGCGTGGGTACAAACCATGTAAATCAGGTAATACTCCTAAATGACTTTGTGCTTGCAACGTGTTTTTATTCATATCTACCTGATTAATATAAATATCCCCTTTATCTGGTTTCACTAAACCATATAACATCCGTAACGTAGTAGTTTTACCTGCCCCATTAGGCCCTAAAAATCCGGTCACTTTCGCATCTTCAGCAATAAAAGAAACATCTTCCACCGCTAATACCGATGAAAATGTTTTACGTAAATGACGTGCTTCAATCATTATTGCATCCCATTTGCAGAAGTAAAAAAAGCAGGTCGCTGTAATCGTTGTAAACATTGTGTTGATACATTATGCAACCCCTTATCTTGAATAAAAATCTCCATTAATTCAGCAACACATCCATAATGCCAGGTACCATGTGCAACACCAGGTACTTTTAAATGCACAGCTTGAGATAAATGTTGTTTTGCCACCTCTGCCCAATAAGCAGGGCTTGCCGGATCATATTCTCCTGATAATAACAAGACCGGATGATCCCGTAACGCACGTTGTTGATAAACAGGCGGTAAGGATGTTTTCGGCCAATCACGACAAGAGCTATTTAAGGCATCGTAGAGTATAGAACCAAATAAGGTATTTTCAGTGTGTTCTGCTACTTCAGCAGGTTTAATTTGGGCAAAATCTTCATTACAGATAACTGACAAATATAATCCCGTACTCATATTTTGAGTAGCAGCTATATTATTTTCAGCGATGGCGGTAAAAATACTATAATCACCTTGATAAGCCTGTTCTATCGCTAACGGTAATAATCGACTCATTTCTCTGGTATATAATGCAGCACGGATCAGATTGAGTATTCCCTTGTAATGTATGCGGAGTGTTTTTATTTCTGCGCTACGAGGATGCTTTACTTGTACGCTTTCAGGGGTTTCTTTTAATCGTTGTAATAATGACAATAAATGGGCTTTTAAATCTGGAAAAGTGTTATGACATGCTCTATCTTTTTGACAATCATGGTACAATTTTTCCCATGCAGCTTGGGCATCTTTTGCCATGTATAATGGTAATCGAATTTCTAATGGTGCAACCCCATCTAAAATCAAGGTTCTAATACTCTCTGGATATTTTTGTAAATATAATAATCCCACCCGAGTCCCATAAGAAATACCATATAAATTGAATTGCTGATATTGTAATGCCTGGCGTAACTGCTCTAAATCTTTCACCGCTTCTATTGTCAAATAATGCCGAGCATCAATCTGATACTTTTGTCTACATTGTGATAATATTTGCGTGTCATTTTCCTCACTAAATACTTTCTCCAACGTCATCGTTTTAGCACACTTCAATATTCCAGAATTTCCTGTACCCCGTTGATCTAAAAGTAAAATATCATGTTCTTTACGTAAATTATTCAGTAATGGCAACATCAGTTTAGATGCTTCTACGGCAGATTGTCCAGGACCTCCTGCCAGCAATACAAAGGGAGCAGCATTGGTTTCAGTATTTTTGGATTTTAGTAAGGCAAAATAAAGTGCCAGCGTTTTTTTAGATACTATGGCACTACTATCTAAAGGGACGGAGAATTTTCCACATCGTGCATTCAATGCTTGTAATTGCATATTCTCACAAGTTATCCAAGAGATACCTGAATAAAGAGGATCAGACTGACTACAAGCTATTACAGCCAGCAGTAAAAAGACAATTCCTATCTTTTTATATACGTGTTTTTCTAGCATAATCACTTCTTTAATAAATATATTTTCCTTTTAAAAACATAAATATACATCAAACCGGTGTTTTTTCATCTTATATATTACATCCGGTTTTTTATTTAATATATAGGATGCATAATGAGGGCGTTTCACTACAATTCTCTTTGGCAGGCGTGTACCAGCTTGCTTTTGCATTGCCTGCAAAGCAAATTGGAATAACCTTTCACTATTATCCTCTCCTGCCGTTATTTCGGCTAATATACGCATTTCCTTTTTTACTAATGCTGATTTTTTCTTTGCCGGAAACATGGGATCAAGATATATCGTATCAAAGGCATTTTTATCCTGTGCAGAAAGATGTGCTAATACCTTACATCCCTCATCGTAACATAATTGCATTCGTTCCAAAATCCATGTTTGGGTTTCTGTATGCAACATTGCCCGTTTTAAGCCATCTTCTAATAATGCAGCCACTACTGGGGATTTTTCTACTAAGGTAACACAGGCACCTAATGCTGCAAGAATAAAAGCATCTGAACCCAAGCCTGCCGTTACATCGAGTATCCGAGGTCTTACTCCTGCCTTGATTCCCACTGCTTTAGCTAATACTTCTTTTACTCCTCCTCCAAAATATCTTCTATATTCAAAGGGATAAGCATTAAAATCAATCCTTAATGGCTTGCCATCAATATTAGCAGAATGGTAAGCAAGCCCTTGTTCATTGAATAGTAAATAAGATTGTAACGGATCAGGAATAGATTTATGCAAAGAAAACGGCCATTGCGTTACTAACTGAGCCGCTTTAGCATATAGTGAGGGGACAAGACAAACTAGAGGTATAGAAAATGCTATTTGAGATACACGTTCTGCCACTATAATTAATACTGCATACTGTTAGGGAGATCGAGAAACAAGGTGTAATGTTTTAATATTTGTCCCCCTGGCCAATTAATATCTATTATAAACTCAACAATGGTATCTTTTACTAATTCTTCACTCTTTACTTCAATATAGCTGTCTTTTCCTGCTGACACCGGCTGAAAATGTAAATGCCGTATTAATGGAGTTAGCTCAATCTTTGCCTTTTTTAATTGCTCAAAAGAAGCCAAAGTTGCCCTAATCTGTTGTAAATCATTGCTATCTACGAAAGTAAGTGGAATACGAGCATCTAAATATTCATTAAGATGTGAACGTAACTCAATATTACCTATTCCTAAGGCAAATAGATGGGTTGTCATTGATAAGAATAACACGCCGATTACATATTTTTTCATTGGAAATCCCTTTTTTTAAATAATAGTAACTAATGCATCCTATCTACTGAAAACTGTGCCAGGAAAATTAATGCCTCTTTGTATTTTGATGTTGGTATCTCTTCCAATGCTGCAATAGCATATTGCATTTCTTTTTTAGCAATCGCTTTACTATATACAATAGCTTGTGTCTCTTCTATTGCCAGTTTTACTTTATCAATATTTTCTATAGCTCCTTTTTCTATTGCAGTACGCACTAATTGGATCTGTTCTTTGTTACCGTGTTGCATGACATAAATCAATGGTAATGTAGGTTTACCTTCTGCTAAATCATCGCCAATATTTTTACCAATTTGCTCACTATCGACACTATAATCTAAAATATCATCGACTAATTGAAAAGCCGTCCCTACATGCATGCCATACGTTGCCATTGCTTGTTCTGTTTCTTTATCAGCATTACTTAGTATTGCTCCTAGTTGGGTTGCTGCTTCAAATAATTTTGCAGTTTTACAATGGATGACCTCTAAATAACGTTGCTCTGTTGTATCCGGATCATGACAATTTAATAATTGTAAAACTTCCCCTTCTGCAATCACATTTGTGGTTTTTGATAAAATCTCCATCACTCGCATGGTATTCATTTCAACCATCATTTCAAATGATCGAGAATATAAAAAATCACCGACTAAAACACTTGCTGCATTCCCCCACAATTCATTAGCCGTTTTTTCCCCTCTACGCAAAGAAGATTCATCCACCACATCATCATGTAATAACGTTGCAGTATGAATAAATTCAATAATAGCGGCTAAATGAATATGTGATTTCCCTTGATAAGCAAGAGCCTGTGCGCTGAGAAGTAGTAAAATAGGACGTAAACGCTTGCCACCACTATTTATAATGTAATGTCCAATCTGATTAATTAAGGCAACATCCGAGGCTAAACGTTTACGTATTAATATATTGACTGCCTGCATATCTGCGGCAATTAAGGTATATACATCATCAATGCTCATGCAAAAGACACTCAACTCAACAATTTAAAAATGGATTAGCGTAGTGATTGACATCCCTCTTTCCCTAAAGAGAGAGGATTCCTAGTCATTAAGAACAGGTGAAACAACCTCATGGTGTTTCCGGTTTCTGCTTCATAGTACAGTGCCTAGGGAAATAGCTTGGTTTTCGCCAACCCAGCGGTATCTCTGAGATTATACATTTTTTTCCCTACCAAGCAATGGGCTAAAACCCATTACCGCATTGCGGCTTTATATCCTCGCCCTGAACGACGAGGTATTGCATTCTGTTTGGTGAAATAAAAATATACTGTTATTTCAATTAGTTAAAATAATACTAACAACAATATTAGAAAAAAGTTATATTAATACTTGATTATATTTTTTTATTCCAATAAAATAGTCTCCATCGTAACAAATGACATATTGAATTAAAATTTTTAAACGGAGAATTTAATTATGAAAACTGTATCTAAAATATTAACTGCTGGCGTTTTTGTTATTGCTTCAGTAAGTGCTTCTGCATGGTGGGGAGATAACGGTTATAATAACTGGAATAATAACTGGGCTAATGACGGTTCTGGTTATGGTGATGGCGATTTTGATGGTAGCTTTGGTTTTAACATGAATGCTCGTGGTCGTGGTCGTGGTAGTGCTTACAATGATTGGCGCAACTATAACCGTTATAACAACGGTTATGGTCCTTATGGTTATGCTCCTTATGGTTATGCTCCTTATGGTGCTCCAGTACCTCCTGCTCCAGTAGCTCCTGCCGCTCCAGCTCCAGCAGCAAAATAATATTTACTCTGTAGATCATTCTGCGAGTAATCAAGGCTAAGATACTTGTTATCTTGGCCTTTTTTTATTTGGGCATTTACTCTTGTAAATATCAGATATATACTGTACCTGTATAGGGATGGGGATAACCCTATTATAAATCTTAATCATTAAATAAACGGAGAACGTTAATGAAAATAATATCTAAAATTTTAACTGCCGGAATTTTTGCTGTAGCATCAGTCAGTGCTTCTGCTTGGTGGGGTGATAATGGTTATAACAACAACAACTGGAATAATAACTGGAACAATGATGGTTACGGTTATGGTGACGGTGATTTTGATGGTAACTTTGGTTTTAATATGAATGCCCGTGGTCGTGGTCGTGGTAGTGCTTATAATGATTGGCGCAACTACAACCGTTATAATAGCGGTTATGGTTATGGTCCTTATGGTTATGCACCTTATGGTTATCCACCTGCACCTTACGGCTATCCTCCAGTACCTCCTCCTGCTCCAGCAGCACCTGCTACTAAATAAGTTTTTTTTAACTTACTTGGTTACGCAAAAAAGCCATCCTATGGTAATAGGGTGGCTTTTTTTTGCTTGACTATTTATTTGGACAAAACCTACTTGTCTTCTTGCTTTTTATAATGCATCACTACTGAAACTGAATCAGCAAAACGTAATGCATGGGGTTTATCAATTTCTATCATTGCAGATAATATGGCATTTTCTTGTGCTATCATTGCTAAAATATCCGCTGCCATTTTCTCCAGTAATAAAAAATTATTTTCTTCTACAAAAGTAATAATATTTTTTGTTAGGGTTCTATAATTATAGGCATTATAAATATCATCGGTTTGCGCTGCCTTTAAAGCTGGATAACAAATACTCAGGTTAATCACAATATCCTGCTTTTTTTCCCGTTCTTCTTTATTAAAACCGATAAATGTACGTAAACGTAAATTTTTTATATTAATTGTAGCAACTTTATCCATTTTGAAAAAACTTCTATACGTAGCCTTGCATGTTGATTAAACTGATAAGATAGATATACCCGTTAATAGATAATAACCAGCACAGCGAAATACATAATATGCCAAACTTCAACCCAGTAATCAACCTCAATACCCTCAGTAATGAGCAAGTTCAATTTGGTACCAGTGGATTAAGAGGTCTGGTCTTTGCACTTACAGATGAAATCTGTTATGCCTATACACTGGCATTTATCCAATATATTCAAGCTGCTAAATACGATAAAATTGCTCTCGGTGGGGATTTACGTAGTAGCACTCCCCGCATTACACAAGCTATCGCTAAGGCCATTACAGATTGTCAACTACAGCCTGTCAACTGTGGTCAATTACCTACCCCTGCCCTTGCTTATTATGCACAACAGCAAGGTATTCCGGCTATGATGGTAACAGGTAGCCATATTCCTGATGATCGTAATGGTATTAAATTTTATACGCCCAAAGGGGAAATACTCAAAGCAGATGAACAGGCTATATTACAACAATCTATTACATTACCACCTATTTTTTCCTCTGAAGGAGGATTTACACATCCCCCTACTCTTTCTTTTCCCTTTGATGATACAGCGCAACGTATGTATCTACAACGCTACTTATCATGCTTTCCTGATAATTATCTCACAGCATTACATATTGGTGTCTATCAACATTCTGGAGTAGCTCGAGATTTGTTAGTCGAAATATTACAAAAACTTGGAGCAAAAGTGACTTGTTTACATCGTGCACAACAATTTGTTCCTGTTGATACTGAAGCCATACGAGAAGAAGATGTCATCCTCGCACAACAATGGAGTCAACAATATCATTTTGATGCCATAGTTTCTACTGATGGCGATGCTGATCGCCCATTAATTGCTGATGAACAAGGAAATTGGTTACGAGGTGATATTGTTGCTTTATTTTGCGCTCAATACTTAGGCATAGAACATTTAGTAACGCCTATTAGTTCTAATACAGTAGTGGAACAATCACAATGGTTTACACATATCTATAGAACACGTATTGGTTCACCTTATGTCATTGAAAAAATGCAATCATTACCACACAAGCAGCGAGTAGCAGGATATGAAGCCAATGGGGGTTTCTTATTAGGCACTGATATCAACTTACAACACCATACATTAAGCCATTTAGCCACTCGGGATGCAGTCTTGGTAATACTGACTGCATTACAACATCTACAAAACATACCCTTATCACAAAAAATACAACAATTACCTGCACGTTATACCCATAGTACACGAATTAAAAATATCCCAAGCAAACAAAGTCAGGCTTTTTTGGCACAATTAAACCCTTTGATCTTACAAACAATGTTTAGACCTTTATGCGGTGAGATCACAGATATTAATACCTTAGATGGTATTCGTATGATCTTTGAAAACAAGGATATTATTCACTTTAGAGCCTCTGGTAATGCTCCCGAATTACGCTGTTATACCGAATCAGAAAGTTATCAAAAAGCCCAGGATATTAATCAACATGCTTTTAATATTTTACTTAAAAACATGAAAAAACTTGACAGTATAGATAATAAGCCTTATTAATTCTCTGCTCAAATGTAAAAGCACAGGTATATATTGATTTTATTTTTTATTTATCTTAATGAACTAAGATAGTTTACCTTCAGGGGATAACACACTACATGGGAAAATCACTGGTTATAGTAGAATCACCGGCAAAAGCCAAAACGATCAATAAATATTTGGGTAATAACTTTATTGTTAAATCCAGCGTTGGACATATCCGTGATCTACCCACAAGTCAATCTAACAAGAAATCAACAATTGATCCAAAAGAACGAGCAAAACTTGCAGCAGCAAGTCGCAAACTACCGCCTAAAGAACGTGAACAACAAAAACGTGAAAGAGCTGACAAAGCACTTATTCAACGTATGGGGATTGATCCACATAATCATTGGCAGGCACGTTATGAAATTGTCCCAGGAAAAGAAAAAGTTATCAAAGAATTACAACAGCTTGCTACCAATGCAGATTGTATTTATCTTGCTACCGACTTGGATAGAGAAGGTGAAGCGATAGCATGGCATCTAAGGGAAACCATCGGGGGCAATAATAGTTTTTATAAACGGGTGGTGTTTAATGAAATTACTAAAAAGTCGATACAAGATGCCTTTACTCATCCTCAAACACTCAATATTGATTATGTGAATGCCCAGCAAACCCGCCGTTTTCTAGATCGGGTAGTAGGCTATATGGTATCCCCATTATTATGGAAAAAATTGGCTAGGGGATTATCCGCAGGCAGAGTACAATCGGTTGCTGTACGCTTATTAGTTGAACGGGAACGAGAAATCTATACTTTTCAACCTGAAGAATATTGGGAAGTGCATTGTCAATTACATACACAGAATAAAGAGCCGTTACTCGCACAAGTCGTTAAACAAAACAACAAATCCTTTCGTCCTGATAACCAGGAACAAACACATCAAGCAGTAACACAACTACAACAAGCAAATTACCGTGTTAGTCGTTGTGAAACAAAAACCACTACCAGCAAACCCCGTGCGCCATTTATTACCTCCACATTACAGCAAGCAGCTAGCACTCGCCTTGCCTTTGGTGTGAAAAAAACCATGATGTTGGCACAACGTTTATATGAAGCAGGTTTTATTACCTATATGCGAACCGATTCCACTAATTTAAGTCAAGATGCCATTACAACATGCCGAGAATATATTGATACCCAATTTGGTTCTACTTATTTACCTGATAAAGCTCGGCACTACAGTAGTAAAAAAAATGCCCAAGAAGCCCATGAGGCTATTCGTCCCTCTAATGTGTATCTCGAATCATCAATGATTAAAGGGGTTGATCATGATGCACAACGTTTATATGCACTGATTCGCTGTCAATTTATAGCATGTCAAATGGCCGATGCAAAGTTTGATAATACTACTTTAAAAATTGTGACAGAAAATAGCAAAGATGTATTTGAACTACGTTGTAAAGGGCGTATTATTCGTTTTGATGGTTGGATGAAGGTATTAAAACCACAATCTGATGATAATATTATTCTTCCCCAGGTACAAGAAAATGATCCCCTGGCACTAGAAAAAGTACAGCCTTCTCAACATTTTACTAAACCCCCTCCTCGCTATACTGAAGCAAGTTTAGTAAAAGAATTAGAGAAAAAAGGCATTGGTCGTCCCTCCACTTATGCCAGTATTATTTCCACCATTCAAGAACGAGGTTATGTACGAGTAGAAAAACGGCGTTTTTATGCTCAAAAAATAGGTGAGGTAGTAACTGAACGACTGATAGAAAATTTTTCAGACCTGATGAGTTATGATTTTACCGCTAAAATGGAAGAAAAATTAGATAATATTGCTCAAGGAAATGCTTACTGGATTGATACCTTAGATAATTTTTACCATGATTTTAAGAAAAAACTGGATAAAGCCGAGGATGATAAACACGGAATGCGTCCTAATACTCCCGTTGCCACAGATATTGATTGCCCTAGTTGTGGCAGAAAAATGATGATTAGAGTCGGTTCAACCGGAGTATTTTTAGGTTGTCAAGGATATAATCTCAAACCCAGTGAGCGTTGTAAAACCACTATTAATTTAATTGCCGGTGAAGAAGTGGTTAATATTGATGAGGATGATGAAGGCGAAGCAAAAGCACTCATAGAAAGACATCGCTGTCCTCAATGCGAGAGTGCAATGGATAGCTATTTAATGGATGAAAAACGTAAATTACATATTTGTGGAAACAGTCCTGATTGTTCAGGATATGAATTAGAGCAAGGCAATTTTCGTATCAAAGGTTATGATGGTCCTG
This sequence comes from Gammaproteobacteria bacterium, assembly GCA_026994225.1. Taxonomy (GTDB): domain Bacteria; phylum Pseudomonadota; class Gammaproteobacteria; order GRL18; family GRL18; genus JALWRI01. The sequence goes on from JALWRI010000131.1 coordinate 17,952, forward strand.
TTATAGAATGCAATAAATGTGGTGCAGATATGCAGCTTAAAACGGGTCGCTTTGGTAAATATTTTGCCTGTAGTAATAGTGCTTGTAAAAATACCCGTAAACTCTTACGCAATGGAGAAGTCGCACCACCTAAAGCTGAACCAGTTGCTATGCCTGAATTAGCATGTAGTAAATCGGATGCCTATTTTGTCTTACGAGATGGGGCAGCAGGTATTTTTCTTGCCGCACATAATTTTCCCAAATCGAGGGAAACCCGTGCGCCATTAGTAAAAGAACTATTACCTCACTGCCATGAACTCGATGAAAAGCATCGTTATTTATGCGATGCACCGGTTGAAGATGATGCGGGTAATCCAAGTATTATCCGCTATAGCCGAAAAAATAAAGAACAATATGTTATGACTGAAGTGGAAGGAAAAGCGACAGGGTGGAAGGCTTTTTTCCAAAACCATCAATGGATCATTGAAGTTAAACCCCAAAAAGTCACTAAAAAGAAAGCCAGCAGTAAAAAAACAACGACTAAAAAGGCAACTAAAAAGAAAAGTACAGAGAAAAAATCAACAAAAAAAGCAGTCAGTAAGAAAAAATCAGTGAGCTAACTAATAACTGTTATTAAAAAGATAAAAAATTATGCATAATCTTATCCAAAAATACCGTAACAGTGTCCAGGTTGGCAATATTCATATCGGAGGTAATGCACCAGTTATAGTACAATCTATGACTAACACCGATACTGAAAATATTGCTGCAACAGTGCAACAAATTATTGAACTGTATCAAGCTGGTTCTGAATTAATACGTATCACTGTTAATACGGAATCAGCAACCCGAGCCGTACCAGCTATTTATGAAGCCTTAGACAAGCAACAATGCAATGTCCCCATTGTCGGTGATTTTCATTTTAATGGACATAAACTATTAAGCAAATACCCTGAAACAGCCAAATTACTAGATAAATATCGTATAAACCCTGGTAATGTTGGACGTGGTAAAAAACGAGATACACAATTTACTACGCTCATTAATATTGCTGGTCAGCATAACAAACCTATACGTATTGGTGTCAATGGGGGAAGTTTAGATCAAGAATTACTTGCTAAAATGATGGACAGTAATCAACAGCAAAAAAATCCACAACCTGGCCAGCATATAATCCGTGAAGCGGTGATACAATCTGCATTAAATAGTGCAAAACTTGCAGAAGATATTGGTTTAGCCAAAGATAAAATTATTTTGTCTTGTAAAATGAGTGGCGTACAAGATTTAATTGCTGTTTATCAATCTTTGGCTCAACGTTGTGATTATCCCTTACATTTAGGTTTAACCGAAGCAGGTATGGGAAATAAGGGTATTATCACCTCTACTGCTGCCCTAGCGGTACTATTACAACAAGGTATTGGTGATACCATTCGTATTTCCCTTACCCCTCGTCCGGGCGCATCACGCTGTGAAGAAGTACGAGTAGCGCAAGATATTTTACAAGCATTAGCGTTACGTTCCTTTTTACCTAATGTTATCTCTTGTCCTGGATGTGGGCGTACTAGCTCTGATTATTTCCAACATCTTGCACAAGATATACAACAATACTTAGAGCAGCAAATGCCACACTGGAAACAACGTTATCCTGGAGTAGAAAATATGTCTGTTGCAGTGATGGGCTGTGTAGTTAATGGCCCAGGAGAAAGCAAACAAGCCAATATTGGCATTAGTTTACCAGGTAGTGGTGAACAACCTGTTGCCCCCGTATATGAGGACGGTAATAAAACCGTTACACTAAAAGGACAAAATATTGCCGCTGCATTTCAAAAATTAGTACAAAATTATGTGCAAAAGCATTATTCCTGATACACTATTTCATCTTTATTCCTGGACATAAAATATTTTAAGGAAATTACTCATGATAAAAAAATTACTCGTTATAAGCCTTCTTTTATTTGCTTCTCAAACTTTACTCGCAGAAGACCTGGATAGTTATTGTGTACCACAAAAAAAAGATAAAACTGATGCATTAAAAGATTTAAAAGGCATTTTTCAATCGGATAAAAATTTTAAAGAACGTATACAATTAGCCCAACAGCAATGGGGTGCTATTCAAGCCCATTATCATCATTGTCAAAAAGGAGACTGGATTAAAGTAGATAGTGATGATGCGATTGCATTATGTGATTTTTCTATCACACCTGCATCAGCAAGTCGTTGGAATTTATGCCGCTATCGTGGTCAAACCCGTTATTTTAGGAAAGCAGGAGATCAAGAAAAAACCTCCGCACCTGCTACTCCAACAACCTCTTCTAACACTAATATATAAAATTATTGTTTACATTTAATCTGTTTTTCGAGGAAATATCATGAAGGTTAGTACGATATGGTTTAAGGAAGCACTGCTCATTCCAGATGACAGTAAACTAGAAGATAATACACGCCAAGCCTTTGATGAATTACGTAAAGAAATTTTACAACTATTACAACAACAACGGTTTGTCAGCTTTGTTAATCATGCCCATATCTACTACGATAACCAATTTAATTGTCTTTGGCTCTTATATGGTTTTCCCTCTACACCAGAGTTAATGTATTCTTATGTAAAAAAAGTCAAACTCTATGAATTTAAAGATTGGGATATTCCTAGCATTACAGAATTGGAGTCCTTACGCAACGAAACACTGTTTAACCATAATGAAAAATTTTCTGACAATGCCTTTTACTCTTCTACTCCTGCATCAGAAGGCGGCTATCAAACTGTGCAATTAAAAATTGATGCACCGATACAAGCATCCACTGCCAGACAAATGGTATTGCCTATTTACCGTACTAAAGAACGGGATATATTTTCTTTTATTATTACCCATTCATTAGTCCCTTCCAATGTCCCTTTTATTGAAGAAAAACTTAAAACACTGTACCAACTTTCCAAACGCAACAATAAAAATCATCCACCTTTGCATGCTATTCGTCAGTATTTACTACAAAGTGATTATATCCGCGCCCATCAACCTATTTTAGAGCCTAGTTATTTAACCGATATGGAAAAAGGGCTGTGGGAATTATATCAAACTGAAAAACCAGAAGGAGCTGGATGGGTTGAAATTGATCTCGATACTCCCTGGGAGGCTCGTAATCCTGTTGATGATGTGCATCAAGGTGTAGTAGCGATTGATTTTGGCACAAGTTCTACAGTGGTCGCTTGTAGGGAACAAGGTAACACCCATTTATTACGGGTAGGAATGCATGATTTATTTAAAAAACCTTCTCGTGAAGATTATGAAAATCCGACTGTTTTAGAATTTATTCATCTTCCCAACTTATTAGCACCCTGGCGTTCTGAAGCCCATCGTCCTACTACTCGTTGGGAAGATATCCATTTTTCCCACGTAGCACTGGAGAGTTTTCGTAAAAATCATGTTGATCAAAGTGTTGTTGGCAGTATACTCACGAACTTAAAACAATTACCCCTATATGCTACCGATGATCGTCCACTACGTATTATTGATCAAACCACCCTTACGGAATTAGAAATTAATGCCATACAATATCAAGATGAAACCGATCATATTACCGTATCCGATGATGATTCCTTTGATCCTATAGAATTATATGCCTATTATCTAGGTCTATTTATTAATCACCGTACTAATGGCATTTATCTTGAATATTATATGACCTTTCCGGTTACTTATCCCAAAAATATTCGGGAAAGAATACGCTCTGCATTTAGTCGGGGATTACGCCGCAGCTTTCCCCCTACCCTATTACAAGATCCCATCTATAAAAACTTTTCTATCACCGAAGAAGCCTCTGAACCTGCTGCGTATGCCGCATGTGCTTTATCAGAGCTGGATATTGAACCCTCTACAGAAGGTACAGCGTATGCTGTATTTGATTTTGGCGGAGGTACGACTGATTTTGATTTTGGCATGTACCGCTATCCTGATGATGATGAAGAAATGCTCGGCTATGAAGAAGTGATAGAACATGTTGGTGCAAGTGGTGATACCTATTTAGGTGGTGAAAATTTAATCGCTAATATTGTCTATTTAAGTTTTCTACAAAATTTAGAAATCTGCCGAGAACACCGAATTTCTTTTGTTTGCCCCAATGATGCCCAACGTTTTCCTGGTGATGAATTATTTATTGATAATTCCCACATGGCACAAACTAATACTGCTTTATTAATGGCACGATTACGAGAAGTTTGGGAAGATTTTCATTGGGATATTTCTGAAGATACTTTTACTAATAACTTACAAAATGAACGCCCTCGTAGAAAATCTGATATTATCGCTGATAGCTTATATCAAATTATTATAGATAAAGAATTTAATATTGATCACAGTAATATCAGTTGTGAAGATCAACCAATTGAAATGCAACTAGAATTACTCAATCGTGATCAAGAAAAAGTAGAAGTTACCTTTGATATTAATCGTAATTATCTTAACAACTTTTTAGTAAAGCGAGTAGGACAAGGTATTTGGCAATTTTTCATTGCCATGAAACAATCTTTTTCCAGCCATGCCATTACTCCACAAGAAGTACATATTTTGCTCGCAGGCAATGCCAGTCGTTCAATATTGGTACAAGCCCTTTTTGCCACCTTATTACAAGACAAAATGTATGGTTGGCGACCAGATACTGAAGATGCTCGTAATCAAAATAATCCAATATTAAATGAATTACACAATGAATTACCTTCTTGTCAATTTATTGTCCACCGTCCTCCGATAGGAGATATTAATAATCCCTATGCCCCTACTGCAAAAACAGGAGTTGCGATAGGATTACTTAAACTTATCCCAGGTGAAACACTCCTTGCTGTAGGCCCTCAAGAAAAAATACAAAACCATGACGAAGCCCCCTTTCGCTATTTTATTGGTCGTTTACGCCGTGGCGTATTTTATCCGGTTATATTACAAAACAATCCATACCATAAATGGTATGAATTAGGTATTCCTACTCGGGGCGTTTTTATCCTCTATTATTCAACATCACCTAAATCTACCCAAAATGTCTTACGCCGTCATTCAAATGAACTGTATGAAAAAAGTTTACGCTTTCCAACGGATATACAACACAAACGCTTATTTATTCAGGCATTAAACCCTACTCGAGTTGAAATTTGTTTAGCTGAATCCATAGAACAAATTAATAACAGAGAAAATGAACTGTTATTTAGGGAAGAAATTGATCTCTCTTATTTAATTCACTAAATATTTGGTTAATGAACTAAATAACTAGACCTTTTCCTGATTTAAAGTATAAATCTGTAATTTCACTTGAATATATTGTTTTTGGATAGTAATTTGCACATCCTCCCAATATAGCGGTAAGGTTTCTAATTTTTGTAGATACTGGAGTATCTGTTTTTTTGTGCCTTGTACACGCAAAGATATTGATTGTTTATAAACGCCATCGGTATCAGGTAGCGGTACTGATGCCCATTTTTTAAATTCCATCATATCAAGCTGTTTGGGTAAAATTTGCTTCAATAAAGTAAGCATTTCAGTTGCAGTAACAGACCATTTCCCATATTGCTTTAACGGATCATCTGATGATGTGGTTGCTGTATTTTTTATTTGTAATGCTGTTGGTATATCTTGATTTGCATAATGCTGTAACTGCTTATCTAAGGTTCTATTTTGTTTTTGCAACTGCTCTAAGCGTAATTCTACCATTTTATATTTTGCTTCTAAAGGATTTAATACGCTGTATTCCCAAATAGCATGAAAAACAACAACGATAGCAAGCAATAATAAAATTCTTTCTCTCAAGGTTAATTGATTAAATCGTTGCCCTATTTTTACTACAGTATTTTCAAACATTATTTTTTATCCACCTTTGATAAGGTGCTTACCATAAAATGTATTTTATCTATTGTCTTTACTTCTTTTTTCATCTGTAAAAGATTCAACGCATCTTTCTTAAAAGAAGGTTGTGCAGACAAGCGTTGTAAAAAATCAGGAATAACTTGAATATTATCCACATCCCCTGTAAGGGTTATGGCCTGATAACTCATATCAATACCAAATAACATAATATGCTCATCTAATGATATAAAAATATCTTCTAATTTATTTGCATAGCCGTTTTTATTAGCTTGCTTTAGTACATCAAGCAATCTTTTTTGTTGTGAAGATACTAATACACCTTGGGGGGCAGTATTTTTAAGTGTCGCTTGTGTTTTTTGATAGCGGGATAATCTATCTAATGCTGTTTTATGATAGGCTTGCATTGCCTGTAATTTTTGCTCTCGGGTATATACTTGCTGATACGCATATCCCGACAAAAAAACAATAATTAATAATAACAACATAAAAATAATCACCACCACTTTAAAATTTAATGGCGGTTCAACCGTTATGGCTGCTCTTTCTATCGGTTGATATAAATTAATCTGTTGCTTCATAGCGTAATGCCGCTCCTAACGCATCAAAACAGTAATATTGCATAACACTTGATACATTTTCCCCAGAACAAAAGGCATTAAGATTTACAATACTCACCTGTAATCCCAAATGGGTATGTAGGTAATCTGCAATATCTACTTCTGTCCCGGGTATAGGTGCAATATATAAGCGTGTAACAGGGGATAAACGAAAATGACTAATATAATAGTCGAGTGAACGCTGAATTTCCAAAACCAGTTCATCCAAATAGACAGGACGGATCACATCCGTATTATCATATTGTCGCAATAATATGCTCAGGCCTATATTCAAATGCCGAGCTAAAAATAATATACCATTTTGCACGACAGAAATAATGCCTTTATTTTCATATAAACGTAAGATAGCAACACCTTGTGCTTTAGTGTCTAAAAAATTACTTATATTACGATGTGCCATTTCAGGTATATCCAAATAATGCAAATTGAGCGAAGAAGCAGATAAAATATCGGTATATTTATTCATACATTCTCGATTACTTAATACCACATAAAGTTGTGCATTACGCCCTTTTATTTCAGGTAAATCAAAATAATCAAAAATACCCTGTTTTTCGTCAAATTCCATTAATTCTCGTACGTTCCAAGCTAACGCATCTTTGAGCTCGCTATCGTCTACTTTAGGTTTATCCAATAACATCATATGGTATTCATCCATATTTAACAATGCTACACACGGTGCAACTGGCAAGGTATAACCTTCTAGCATAGATTGCAACAATGCTAACGCATCTGTTACACCTATTACATCCGTATAAGCACAATACTTTATATATTGAATACTTGGTTTTTCTTGTTTGACAAGTGTTAACACCACTAATGCTATTCCTGTATCCATCATATCCAAGGCAATAATGATATTAGATTTTTTTTTCCTGTCTTTTAGAAATTGTAATAGCATACTTGTTTACATCCCGGCTTTACTCATCACTAATCAACACCTGTTCCACTTTCTGATAATTTAGATACCATCGTTGCTTTTTTCATCAATATACACACATCATCCCCACTACAAGGGCCTATAGAGGTGGTAGTACAACTTTTATCTTTGCCACAACTTACTAACATATACAATACTTCTGCTGCATTACTATATACCCCTACATCAATACCGGTACTATCACTCGATGCCTTATTATCAGGAATATATACAATTTCACTACCCCATGGATCAATACGTGTTATTAATTGATCTACAGAGGGAATACTGTGCCGTACTGAACGTAAAATATTAATGCATTTTCCTGTACAAGTTCCTAAACTTTTTGCTCCACAATAACCACTTACCCCTGTTGCAGGCGAAGGTGCTGTAATTACACATACTTCAGGATATTGTTCACAACATCCTGAGGTAGTCGGGTATTGTTGGCAACACCCCTTATTTACTTTATTGATACAACCACTACCATAACCAGGTGAAAAAGAGTAAGACAAGCTCAATTTTTTACTTTTTGTTTTACTAACACATTCGGCAGTACCATCTGGATCAATCATATCTGCTAACGCTGCAACATAAATTGTATCCTGCATTTCATTAAATATCTGACGTAACTGCTCATCTTTACTTTTTATTGTAGATTCTCCTTTATGCATTAAATCTATAAGAATTTGATCACCCGAATAATAAAATAAAATATCATCAAAGGGATTATTTTCATTACTACTATAATCAGCATCTATATATTTAAAATTATTAATATCTATATTTTCTTTTTCATTATCCCCCTTTGCAACTGGCATTTTAGTGCCATTGGGTAAATAAGCCCCATAACCATTTTTTCCGTGTGACATCACTAAATAGATGTATTTTTCTGTATTAACAGGCATTGTTGCTGTGCTGTCTTTATATATCCTGATCGCTCCTTCAAATTCATCCCCTGCTATTTTAGGTGCTTGCATGGCATTATCTTTTACCCCTTGATAATTTACCCGATAAGTAAACCGCCGTTTCCATGCATCAATTGCCGCACTTTCTTTAAGATGTAATGTCCGCCAGGGTAAAATACCTATATAGTCAATATTGCTTGTTTTGGTTACTTTAATAACCATATTGTTACATGTGTTTGCCCCACGCTGTTCCAAACCATATTCTGCCTTATCTGGAGATAAATCCGGATTAGCCGGACAAGGTAAACGATGATGCCGCACCATAAACGTATTTAATGCACGTTGGATGTTATCCATCAGCGTGCGAGTAGTTTCAATCTTGGTGTTTTCCATACGACTACTTAATGTTGATAAAATCGTCCCCGCAATTAAACCCATAATAACAATAACAATCGCCATTTCTACTAAAGTAAAGCCCTGCTTTTTTTGTTGCATATTCTTCACCTAAAGCCGCTATCTTCTATTTTTTAGATGGGACTAACGCCTTTTTTTGCGATCCGACTTTTTTTTATCACACAAATATCAGATAATAACCGCTTCCCTCACGATAACTTATATACCATAAATATGCCTAAAACACTATCAGAAAGTTCACGCATTCGATTGGATGATACTTGGAAAAAATACCTTTTAAATGAATTTCAACAACCTTATATGCAGCAATTACGTGCCTTTCTGGTTGCTGAAAAACAAGCAGGGAAAATTATTTATCCTGAAAATAATGATTATTTTCAAGCCTTTAATCTTACTCCCTTTGATCAGGTCAAAGTCGTTATCTTGGGGCAAGATCCCTATCACGGTGCGGGGCAAGCGCATGGTCTGTGTTTTTCTGTCTTGCCGACTGTTGCTCCTCCACCTTCTTTAATCAATATTTTCAAAGCCTTACAGCTTGATCTAAATATCCCCATTCCCTCTCATGGCTATTTAACGGCATGGGCAGAACAAGGGGTTTTACTACTCAATAGTGTATTAACAGTAGAACAAGGAAAAGCGGCATCCCATAAACAAAAAGGCTGGGAAATCTTTACTGATAAAGTTATTCAAGTATTAAATCAATCAGCCAAACATTTAGTTTTTTTACTGTGGGGAAGTTATGCACAAAAAAAAGCGGCTTTTGTTGATAAGCAAAGACACCTTGTTTTAACTTCTCCTCACCCTTCCCCTCTTTCTGCTCATCGTGGTTTTTTAGCTTGTCATCATTTTTCAAAAACCAATCAATATTTACAAGAAAATAATAAATCCCCTATAAATTGGCAATTACCAGCTTCCGCAAACTAATTATTTAACTCGATGACAATACTTTTGCACTATTTGTTCTAATTGCTCAGGAGTTACCGGTTTTAAAATAAAATCGTCCATCCCAGCATCTAAACATTGTTGTTTATCTTTTTTTGTTGCATTCGCCGTCAATGCTACAATAGGCAAAACCAGTGTTTTTTCCTGATTTCGCCACTGTTGCACAGCCGTTACTCCATCCATAACAGGCATCCGCATATCAACCAATAACAGATCAAAGCAATGCGCATTTTTTTGTAGTTCTAATAAAGCCTTACCATCTTTTACCCGTGTAACAGTATGCCCTGCTTTTCGCAAAAACTGACTAATTACCGTTGCATTAATCTCCTCATCTTCTGCCAACAAGATATGATATGAAATAACGGCTGATTGCTCTTTTTCTTGCTGCAATGAGGACTTATCCTGAATGCTTTCAGGATAAAAATATTGTTGTAATACATGCTGTAATTGACGATAAGAAACAGGTTTAGTTAAACATTGTAAAAAATCATAATGTAATACTTCATGAGATAAACAAGGTGGGACAAGATAAATTAACAAAGGAAGCGGATCTATTTGTTCTTTTATTAATGATGCTAATCCTAAATAATTACGTTTATAGCTTGCACCAAAAACAATCACATCAAAAGTACATTGCTCTGTATTGCGTTGTTGTAACGCTAGTATTAAATCACTATTTTCAATATTATTACTGGCTGTTACTCGCATTCCTTGATCTTGAAAATATTGCTGTAATACTTGACATAACAAAGGATGTGACTCAATCAATAAAATGTTTCTTCCCCATAAACTAATAGGCTTAGTATCTGTTACCAAAACATTTTCTGGTAATCTATCTATCGGCAATGTAATGGTAAATTGAGTTCCTACCCCTTCCTTACTTTTAACCTTAATAGTTCCTCCCATTAAGGTCATTAATTGCTGGCTGATACTGGTTCCTAAACCACTCCCTCGGTACGCATTGGTTAATGATGTATCTAACTGGGTGAAACTGTCAAATACTTTCTTTAATTGATCGTCAGCAATCCCTACCCCCGTATCTCGAACATAAAATAATATACTCTGCGCTTTAATACTAACTTTTAACTCAATTTCACCCTGTTCTGTAAATTTTAACGCATTCATCACTAAATTTAGTAATACCTGTTGTAAACGGTGTTTATCGGTATATAAGTATTCAGGTACATCATTGTCTATCCATAAAATGAGCTCTAATTGCTTTTCATCCAACATTGCTTCAACAATACATAATATATCTTCTAATAACCCCAATAGATTAACCATCTCTTTTTTAAGCTGCATTTGCCCAGCTTCTATTTTTGAGAAATCCAAAATATTATTAATTAACGCATATAAGCTTTGAGAGGAAGCATTTAAGCCTTGTAAATACTCTTTTTGCTGTTGGTTTAATGGCGTATGACTAAGTAAACGAGTCATACCTAAAATACCATTTACCGGCGTACGAATTTCATGACTCATAATAGCTAAAAAATGGCTCTTTGCCCGATTAGCAGCATGAGCTTGTTGTTTTGTTTCTTCAAATATTTTTAATAATGAATATAAATATATGGGTAATAGCAATAAAAATAGCATTTTTGCCATACTATCTAAAAGATGATGCTCCATAGCATGGCTGATCACTAATAATAAGGTAAAAGTGAATAAGGTTAAGACGGTTGCCAGTGAAAGATAAAACACCCCATAACGCATCCCGTAACCCATATAAATCCAGATATAAAGAAATAAAAAAACACTATCTGCTGCACCCGTAAAATACATTGCCAAGGTATTCATACTAATATCAAAACATAAACTAAAATAACAACGATATATACTGTGCTGATAATGCTGTATATGCCACCTTAACAAACCACTGATAAGAAAGAAAAAGACAACAAAAAAAAGATATGCCGACACAGAAAGTATAAAATCACCACGATAAATACCGATTGCCAAGTAAATGCTGCTCAAGATACCTAATATTATTCGCATCATAGCTTGAGATGTTTCTTCTATTATTAACCATGACATATTAAAACCTGTTGTTATTCATTTATTATTCATTTAAATATCTTATAATACTACTTGAGCTGGTCTTTATATATTCAATGCTTTGGAGAAATACAATGAAACGTTATTTATTAGTATGTTTAAGTCTCTTCGTATTACTTGCGAATATAAACCTTTATGCTAGTGCTGCATATAATAAAGGTTATAATGATGGTTATAATGATGGTCTGCAAGATGGTTATAAGAATGCTTATAAACATAATTATCGCCTGGGTTATTCTGACGGTAGCCGCCATGCATATAGTTTAAGTGGTGATTATACACGGGGCTATCAACATGGTTATGATGCAGGATGGCGAAAAGGATCACGTAAAGGAATGCATGACGGTTATAATGATGGTTACAATGATGGTGATTATGATAGCTACCATCGTTATACCCCTCCTGGTTATTTAAGAGACGATATGCGTGATGAAATGCGTCATGACAAAGGATATTATTATGACGATTATTATTCCTGGTAAACGCTGAGTATATCACTCTCTGACGTTACACAAATACGCTATTATTTAGTCTCTATCATCATACATTAATTGACTAAATTGTTACGCATATATCCTCTTTTCTCCCTTAGAGTAAAAAAATCTATGCGTAATAGCCACTAACATAACGATCTGTACATAGATTATTGTTATTAGTAAAAATAATGAATAAAAACATACCGATTACCGCTAAAAATAAATGTCAATTTTGCCCTGGAAGTCGATGCTGTAACTATGTAACACAACATATAGATACTCCCCGTGCAATGGATGATTTTGATACCTTACTGTGGCAAGTTTCTCATCAAAATGTTACCGTTTATCGAGATGAAGATGGCTGGTTTTTACTTTTTCAGACTACTTGTAGTCATTTACAAGACAATGGGCAATGTGGTATTTATCCGCAACGTCCCCAAATTTGTCGCAACTATGACAATGATTATTGTGAATATGATTCACCAGCGGAAGAAGGCTTTGAACTGTATTTTACTAATTATGATGAATTATTTGCATATTGTGAAAAACGTTTTAAATCCTGGCACAAACATCTACAAAAAAATAATAGCACTACTCCTTAACAGGTAAAATATCATGGAAACTATGAATAGCTAAAAAAGCACCCGTACCATTAATACCCTGCCGACTATCTGGCTGACATACTGCACGTAAATACTTTATACCATATTGCCTGGCAGACGATAATACAGTTAAATTATCATCAATTAATACGGTATGTGCAGGATCAAAGGCTTCGACTTTCTGTAAATGCTGCCAAAATTCAATTTTTTCCTTAGGAATACCAAATTGATGAGAACTAATCACTACATCAAAATAGCCCCTCAAGGCTGTTTTTTCCATTTTTATATGGATACTCTTATCATGAGCATTGGTTACTAATACCACTCGTTTATGAAGATGTCTCACTGATGTTAAAAACTCAATAACATGTGGATGTACCTGAATCAGATGATTAACTTCCTCTTTTAATAAAACAATATCCAGATCTAACTCTTTTGTCCAAAAATCCACACAATACCAATCTAAAGAACCTTCTAATTCCTTAAATTTAGGGGTTAAAATGTTTAATGCTTGTTGTTCAGATATATGATGTTTTTTTGCATAACGTTGTGGAACATAGATTTGCCAAAAATAATTATCATAATGCAAATCCAGCAACGTGCCATCCATATCTAAAAAAATACTGTGAATACTATCCCAATCGAGCATAAGAACTGATACAATTTTATATTATTAAAGACAAGTAAGCATTCACATACCTCTTAACTAACAAATAATAGTCTACAGGTAAAATGATGTTTACGAAAATAATTGCATTGTACCTTGATCTGCATCAACACTCTACACTCCAATGCATAATTTTATTATTTTTTTACTCTAATCAGGATCAGATACATTGAAACAACAAATTGAACACGCAATTCATAACGCTTTACAACATTTACACACAGATGGTATGCTCGGTGTCGATATTCCTCCTATCAAAATTGAACGTACTCGCAATAAAAAACACGGTGATTTTGCGTGTAATATCGCTTTATTACTCGCAAAACCGATGCAATCTAATCCACGTCAGATCGCTCAAACCATTATTGATCAATTAGAATTATCCAATTTTGTTGAAAAAATTGAAATAGCAGGACCAGGTTTTATTAATTTTTATTTACCCGCTGCTCAACAACGAGGTATTGTATCGCAAATCTTACATGATAAAGATCAATTTGGACATTCTCAATATGGCAAAGGACAAAAAATACAATTAGAATTTGTCTCTGCTAATCCTACAGGTCCTTTACACGTAGGACACGGTCGAGGGGCTGCGTATGGAGCAACCTTAGCTAATTTGCTCACAGCCATTGGCTATACCGTACATTGTGAATATTACGTGAATGATGCAGGACGGCAAATGGATATTCTTGCAACCAGTGTTTGGATACGTTATTTACAGTTATGCGGTGAAAACTTGCCTTTTCCAAGTAATGCCTATAAAGGAGAATATGTTACTCAAGTAATTGCTACTACCCTCTATAATGAACATGACACCGCATATAGTGTTGCAGCGAAAGACGTTCTACAAGATTTACCGCCAGATGAAAAAGACGGTGGAGATAAAGAAAGTTATATTGATGCCCTAATTACTCGGTGTAAAAAATTATTGGGAGATAACCGTTATCGCTTTGTTTTTGAATTAGGTTTAAATACTATCTTAGATGATATTCGTGAAGATTTAAGCAAATTCTCTGTACAATATCATGATTGGTATTCAGAACGTTCCTTAGTAGAAAGTGGAAAGGTTAATCAATGTATTAAAGCACTCCAAAAAACTGGTTACGTATATGAACAAAATGGAGCATTATGGTTTCGTTCCAGCCATTTTGGTGATGATAAAGATCGGGTTATTCAACGAGAAAATGGGCAAACTACCTACTTTGCATCTGATATTGCCTATCATAAAGATAAATTTGATCGAGGTTTTGATAAAGTCATAGATATTTGGGGTGCCGATCATCATGGTTATGTTCCTCGTGTCAAAGCAGCATTAAAGGCAATGGGATATCCGCTTGAACAATTAGAAGTGTTATTAGTACAATTTGCTAATTTATACCGAGATGGAATAAAAATACCTATGACAACTCGTGGCGGATCATTTGTTACCCTACGAGAATTAAGAGAAGAAGCAGGCAATGATGCAACCCGTTTTTTCTATGTGATGCGTCGTTGTGAACAACATTTAGATTTTGATTTAAACCTAGCGCAATCACGAAGCAAAGAAAATCCAGTCTATTATATTCAATATGCTCATGCTCGTATTTGTAGTATGTTAGAAAAAATGCAGGCACAACAGATCGACTATGATCAACATCTTGCCCTGGAAAATATTTCCTTACTCAAGACACCACATGAAAGTAGTTTATTAGATACCTTAATACGTTATCCCGAAGTATTACAACAAGCTGCTATTAACTCTGAACCACATTTATTAGTACATTATTTACGTGAATTAGCCCATGCATTTCATACCTATTATAACGAACATAAAGTGCTACTCGACGATCCCGTATTACGTAGTGTACGAGTAGCATTAAGCATTGCTGTGCGTTATGTTATTGCAAATGGTTTAAATTTATTAGGTGTTAGCGCACCGACTTCAATGTAAGATAAGGATTTTCTCGTTATGCCTCAGGACTATGCAAAGAAAACCCCTCATCGTGGTAATAAAAAAAAAAAAAAAAACACTTCCAAAAAGGTATTTCCTCCCCTTCCTGGTTGGGGGGGAATATTAATTGGACTAGCTTTAGGTTTATTAACAACCGTTATGGTCTATTTTAAACCTAACACTATTGCCCATTTGGCTGATAAATATGATTTACCTTTACCAACACCTATCACATCCATAGCGAGTATAGATAACATAAAGACCTTATCAGCAACGTCAAGCAATGATAGCGCAGCACAAGCTACTAATGATATAAAAATAAAAACCACCCAAGTACCGCCACCTCAAGCACCACAATTTAAGTTTTATACTTTATTACCCGAGCAACAAATTACTGTTCCAGGCAATACCCCCCCGCTTGTTCCAAAAAAAGCACTCTCTATCCTTCCTGCAACAAGCAGTAATAAAAATAAAACAGAAGTTCCCCCATCTAATACCGTGATAGCCACACAAAAAAACATGCCATCCACACAGAGAGTTAACCCTCCCGCTATAAAAAAATCCCCTCCTCATAGTCATCACTATGTATTGCAAGCGGGTGCTTTTTCTAATAAAAAAAATGCCGAAAAATTACGAGGTATACTCGCATTAGAACATGCACTCTCTTCATTTATCCATTATAAACGTAGTACAACAGGAAAAATCACTTACCAAGTACGTATTGGTCCTTATCAGGGATTATCTAACGCTACTCATATCAAACAACAATTAGAAAAAAAAGGCATAAATATCAATATGATACGTCAATAGCCTAGATTGTTATCGGGCTAAAAATTATTGCGCTTAAAATAAATACAGTAAAGTTTATTGACTAATAAATAAACTTTACATATAATAAATTAACTAATACAAACACACCGATTTACTACAAGAAAAGGATAAACCCATGTCGATAGATAGCATCAAATCAAAAGAAGACATATTAAAAGCATTCCAACCTTTATTTACAGCATATCAACAAGCAAAAG
>JALWRI010000132.1 GCA_026994225.1 Gammaproteobacteria bacterium
GTCCAGCCTGATTGTTATTATGAATAATATTACCTCTGACAATAGGACGGTCAGCACTATTGGCCACATAAATTCCATGCTGGTTAACTGTATTACTAACCTCATTAAATTCTATTAGTACATCATCGGCATATGATGTGGTAATACCAACCCAGCCGGCACCAGTAACCTTATTATTTCTTATTGTTACACCTTGTCTATATGTACTTGGATCACCGGATAAACGGATCCCTCGCTCTCCAGAGCTTACGGCAGGGTTTCCTGTACAATTTATATCAAAACCATCTACAGTGACATAATCGGAAGTGATATGTATACCGGCATATCTTCCATTAAAAAGTTCGTTACCATTAATTTTAGCGCCTAATTTATTCTGGGATTTAACGGTTATTTTATTGGTAGAAGTTCCGCTAGTAGCTATATGAAAAGGTTGATATGTACCATCTCTGACAATAATCGTATCTCCAGCGATTGCGGTATTGGCCGCAAACTGGATAGTTTTCCAGGGGGTTGAGTTTGATCCGTTATTATTGTTGTTACCATTTGTGGCAACATAATAGGTCGCTGCCGATAATATTGTGGCATGAGAAACCAATATAAATGTAAAAATAAATTTAATCATTAGATTACCTGTTCTAACATAAAAAATTATTTAGAATAAATAGCCTTAGGTGTATCAAAACCAAGATAAGACCAAATATACTCTGTTAAAGATTTAGATGATGCACATAGTCCTCGTGTGGTATTTTCACATAAATCATTTTTTATCCGTCTTTCTAGCGGCCATGGCCATAAAGAAATATCCGTGGTGGTATTAAAACCAGCATCATTATAAAGACTTCTATTTTTACCGGTTTGTTTAGATATATTTGCCCCGATTTTTAATGTATCCAATTTGCTGTTTTTATCGATTACGGGAAGATGTTTTAATCCATGAGTAATCGGGTTTATGAATAATGCATGTTTTCCGCAAGGACTATATTCTTTAGGGTAACAGTTAAGTTTATTTAATATTGCACGGCCGGCATTAATTCTTATTGCTCTATTTTTATTTTTATAAATAATACTATTAGATAGATCTAATCTATTTTTGTCTCCGCCCCATATTGCAACCCCTGTACCAATAATTTTACCTAAGGTTAAATTCTTTGCAGTAACTGATTTATTGTTTCCATTTAATGCTATGCCACCACCGGACGACCAGGCAACACTGTTTTCAATTATAGTATTTTTCATTATTCCTCCTGCATCATATGAAAAAGCATTGCCGACGGGAGTATTTAAAGCAATGCTTCCAACGATACGAGTATTTTTGTAAGCAAGCTGACTAGATTCATTTTTAACATTATAAAAAGCACTTTCCCAGTATTGGTATTTTAAATCACTATCGAGAACGATACTATTTTGTATTTCGATATTTGATGAGTTGTATATGGTGATCCCTGCTTCAGGATCATAACCGCTTCCTTTCCAGCCACCATCATGTCTTGCTATAACTCTTCGAAAAACAACAGAATCTGAGTTGTAAATTAAAAAATTATAGCGTCCGCCTTTTCCATAAGCCCAGCTATCTTCAATTAATATATGATGTGCCCCGGGTGTCTGATCATTAGATCCTATACCAACATTCACAGTATTATCTTTTAGTGGACCACCTTTAAATGCACATCTTAAAAATTTGATATGGTGTCCCGTAATCGCTTTTGTATGCCGGCTATCCCATTTTAGACCTTCAAGCTGGATATATTCAGTTGAAAAGGGGAGGTAAAATGCGCCTGTCAGTATTACCGTACCATCTTTCTCTGCTTTAATAATATTGTATGAATTAGCTTCACCATTTTGCACTGATAAAATATCTTCAGAATAAATGCCGGGACGTATGATTAAAACATCACCGCCATCAGATGACATGAGATTTATTCCATCATTAATAGTATTAACGGGGCTTGTTGACGAACCATCTGGCCAGCTTTCTGTTGATGTTGCATCGACATAATAGCTTTTTGAGTAAACAACAAGTGGTAAACTGATTAATATCGTTGTTATTAAGTATTTATAGAAGCTCATAAAGTTATTTCACCATAATATTTCATAAAAAATGGGGTGACTCGAGTATATAACTATATATAAGCTTCATGCTATAAAATATTTATCAATTATATTCCTCTATTTTATACAGTAGAGAATATTTTGAGCTGTATAATAATGATAGATGTCGAATTTATGAGTTGTATTCTTAATTTTTAATGACCTGTATTCCTGTTGGTGTTGGCATTGGCACTATATTAATATTTGAGGGCGTTGCGGTACCAAGTGCACTCCATATGTAATTAGTAATATTACTATTGCAGAAGCCTGTATTTCTCACTGCACATAGATCTGCTGCAATTCTATTTTGATTCGGCCACGGCCATAATGCACTCTGTGAAACATTAAAACCCGATTCACCATAAAGTGTTCCACTAACCCCTGTTTTATTGACGATTTGGGCGCCAATTTGGTTACCGCCAGTACCTGCGGTTGATAAATATGAAGAAGTTTCTATTCGGGCGAGATAAGTTAATCCTGCTGAAGAAGGGTCGATATTTGCAATTGAGCAGGAACCTGTGCCAGAAGTTGAGTAACATAATACACCGCCAACTACATCTGAGCCCGGAACCCCTCTTAATGATTCACCGCTATTATTATATATAATGGTGTTAGATATCGTAAACTTATCACTTGCATCATATTTTGCAATGCCATCAGCGTTTCCAGTAATAGTTACATTCTTGATAGTCACATTTTTAGAGCTTCCGTTAGCAATAATTCCGTTACCGCTGTTCATAATTGCGCTATTTTCTAATACGGCATTGTTTATAGAATTAGGTGCATCCCATGACATACCTGAGCCAGAGGAGTTATTTATTGCGATACTTCCTACGATACGTACATTTTCATGCTGTGTACCACCTGCATTATTACTAACGTTGTAAAAAGAATTAAATCCCTGACAGTCTCCTGCAGTAGAAACACCGTCAAGTACAATAACATTTTGTAATTCAATAAATCGTGAGTTATATATCGTGATTGCAGATTCCGGATTACTACCATCACATGCCCAGCCACCATCATGGCGAATAACCGCACGTCGAACTACAATATTTTGTGAATTATAAATTAATATATTGTATCGACCACCTAATCCGTATGACCAGATATCTTCTAATAAAATATTATATGTTTTACCAGCTGTATTATCACCAATTGAAAATGTCATTTGGTTACCTGTTGCCGCACCACCTTCGAAAGCTGTTTTAAATATTTTAATATCATGCCCAACAAGTCCTTTCCCGCTGGTGCTCTTGAATTTTAGCCCGTGTATTTCATAATGATGGGGGGGAGTTCCTGCTCCGTCGCCAATTGCGAATGGGGCTGTGATAGTCACATGTGAAGTACTGTCATCAATATTACGTGCTTTAATTACGGTATAGTTTGCTGAGGTACCCGAAGGAATTAATTCATCAATAGTATTATTGACTCCAGAATACGTTCCATTCTCGACTTCTAGCGTGTCACCACCAGACATTTGTGAAAAAGCATAACGAAATGATAGACATGGGTTTGATATACTAGTGCAAGTTCCGTTATCTGAACCTGTTGTTGCTATATAGTGCGTATCTGCTAATACTATTTTACTAGTTAATACTAAAGTTAATAAAAACCAATAGGTTGTCTTCATCGTATCTATTCCTTCAATCAATAGTTATTGTGCCCGCTTGAGACAAATTGGATTCACTTTTAGTATTACCTACTGAGGAAATAGCCACCTGAACCTTATCACAGGGATTGAATCCCATATTTGTTGGATTTAAAGTCCAAGAGGTTACATTACCAAGATTAACCGAGGTTGAATTTACCTTGGTTAGAGGAGTCGTTGTACCGTAATAAACTTTATAGCCAGCAAGATCACTATCATTAACCGGACTCCATGAAACAGAATACGTGGCGATGGGGGTCGAGCCACAAGTGGTAAATGCCCAACTAAATACCTGAGCATTACCTGGTAAAATAGAGGTCCCATTTGCATCATTTATACCGGTAAGTGTAACAGTGTATGTCATATTGCTTGCTAGTGTATTATTCGGCGTAAAGGTAGCTTGTTTATTGTTATTTGAAGTTGTTATAACTCCTGTTATTCCATTACTGACGATAAATGTATTAGTGTTTATTGTGGTTGAGTCAAATTCTTTGTTAAAATTCACTGTTATTTGATTAAGACTTACAGGTATTTTTGATGCGTTACTTGCAGGAGAGAGAGTTATAGTTGCGCCGGTTGGTGTTGTCGTTGTAGAGCTGCCGCCACTTCCACCACCACATGCGGTTAATATTGATAAAGTGACCAATATCAATAATGTTTTAACAGTTTGTAACTTTTTAACTAGAACTTTCATTTACTAATCCTTAACGCATTACACTTCTTAAAAAATAAAATTACAATAATTAACTTATAGTTCTTAAATGTATTTTTAACTGTGCATAGATCAAGTTTGTAAAAGATGTGTGTTAGCACGTTTTATATTTGTGAACGAACTCTCAGTTTTTTGGATAAATACAGTTTTCATGATTGACGAACGTAATCGCATTAACACTTATTATTATTGTGTTAAAGTATATGTATCTAACAGGTGGTAA
This sequence comes from Gammaproteobacteria bacterium, assembly GCA_026994225.1. Lineage (GTDB taxonomy): Bacteria > Pseudomonadota > Gammaproteobacteria > GRL18 > GRL18 > JALWRI01. The sequence goes on from JALWRI010000132.1 coordinate 4,675, forward strand.
GTGAAATGAAAACGATATATTTATTTATCTTTGTTTTAATTGTTCTGCTTTTTGTGGGCGGGCCAGGTTATGAAAGCCATAGAATAGTAACGAATATTTGGGATTATGGGCACGTCGTTTTATTTTTTGGTTTAACTAGCATATTTTTGTCATTCAAACCATTAAATAACTTTAAAGAAATTTACATATTTTTAACAATTTTAAGTTTAAGTCTTTTTTTGGGCTTACTCATTGAAATTATACAGTTATTGGTTGAGCGTAGTTTTGATCTTTTTGATGTGTTAAATGATGTTTATGGTGCAATGATAGGGTATTTAATCAGTAGATACAGAACTTTGATATTATCTGTATTTCAAAAACGAATTATTATCCTTTTAACCGTGTTTCTTGTTGTACTGAGCTTATCTTCTCTCATTAAAGTCATATTTGATGAATATTATATGAGGCTAGAATTTCCTGTGCTCGCTGATTTCGAGTCACCATTTGAACTTACCCGCTGGGACACTCATTTAACAAGCCTTAAGAAAAGTAAAATACATGTCAAAAATCATCAATATTCAATACGTGCAATATTTTATCCTGGTGAGTTTTCAGATATTACTCTACAACATTTTGTCAGGGACTGGAGTAACTATAAAAAAATTGTGTTTAGTTTGTACGTAGAGAAACAAAGAACAATTGAATTAAAAATATATGATGAAGCACACATCAAAAATGATTATCGATATAATGACCGCTTTAATAAGGTAATCGTACTTCAATCAGGATGGAATGATATCAGCTTACCACTATCCGAGATTATTAATGCACCTGAAAATAGAAAAATGAATATAACCAATATTAAAAGTTTTAGTCTATTTCTAACTGGAGTTACCAAACCGGTTTATCTTTTTCTGGATAGTTTGATGTTGAAATAAAATTATGATGTTTCAATGGGTAATGTATAAGCCCTTTTTCCAGTAGCAGCATAATAGGCATTAGCAATTGCCGGTCCAATTGAAGGAACACCAGGTTCACCAATACCTTCAGGTGATTTATCACTATCTGCAATGATGGTTTCTATAACAGGCATTTCACTGAATTTAAGGATAGGAAAATCATGATAGTTGCTTTGAACAGGGCTACCATTATTAAAAGTTATTTTCCCTTTAAGTGCCGCACTTAATCCAAACACAATTGCACCTTCCATCTGCGCTTTGATCGTATCCGGATTAACTGCAATTCCTGCATCAATTGCTGCTGTTACTTTATGAACCTTAATTGAACCATCATCTTTAAGTGAAATTTCTGCTACTTGAGCTACATAAGAACCAAATCCTTTGTGCATAGCGAGGCCTTGGAAGTGACCATTTGGTAATTTTCCACCCCAGTTAGCTTTTGATGTAACTAATTTAAGTACATTGATAAATTGAGGATCGTCAATCAGTTTTAACCGGTATTCAAGAGGATCAATTTTAGATTTAGCGGCCAGTTCATCGATAAAAGATTCCACAACAAAGGCATTATAATAATGATTGACAGAACGCCAGGGACCAACCTTAATTGGTAATGAGATTCTTTTACCCTGTAATCTAATGTTAGGGATATTGTAAGGCAGAAAAGCACCGCCGAAGCGTTGTTTTTGTCCTGTGGCTTTATGCCACCAGGCAATGGGGAAACCATCTTTATTTAATGCCGCTGACAATGAATGCAGTGTAGCAGGGTGATAGTAATCATTTTTAATATCCTGTTCACGTTCCCAAATAAGCCTTACGGGTTTTTGTATTAATTTTGAAATCTGAACTGCTTCAGAAACAAAGTCAGTTTGGAGTTTCCGACCAAAGCTTCCTCCAATTAGAGTATTGTGTAATGTGATACTGTTATCGTCTGACTTGAGAATTTTATATTTTATTTTTGAAAAAAATGATTGAGTTCTTGATCTTGCCTCGTCTTTGGCTCGGGTAGGTGTTTGTGTAGGAGCCCATACTTCACATTTATCTCCATTTACAAAAGCGGTACAATTGATAGTTTCCATACTTGCATGTGCCTGATAGGGTAAAAAATATTCAGAATGATGCGTATTTTCTGAATTAGCTATAACCTTATCCGCGTTACCAAGATCCTGCTCTATGTTATGTTCCTTGGTATTTGTTAATGTTTTAGTTAATAAATTTTTAATGTAAGCAGAATTGATTTTATTATTTTTCTTATCACCCCATACTATATCGACTAACTGAGCCCCTTTTTTAGCAGACCAGAAATCTTTAGCAATAACTGCAATGCCTTCATCTATCTGTAAAACATGAGTGACACCCTGAATTTTTTTTGCTCTACTTGCATCAAATGAAATAATAGAACTGTTTATAACTGGGGGATGTACTACCGTGGCTATAAGTGCATTCTCAATTAATATATCATTTCCAAATTTAGCTTTACCATTTACTTTTATCGGTGAGTCCAGTCTTGGTATTGGTTTGCCGATATATTTAAAATCTTTTTTTTCTTTAAGAAAGACTTCTTCCGGCAAAGGAATGGATGCTGCTATTTCAATCAATTCACCATAAGAAAGTATTTGATTGGTTAATAAGTTTATTACTTTACCTTCATTGGTATTACATTGTTCTTCTTTTATTTTCCACTTTTGTGCTGCAGCCTGAATCAATATTTTACGAGTTGCCGCACCGGCCATGCGTAAACGAGTCCAGTTTTTCCTTAAGCTAGTACTACCTCCTGTTGCCTGATCCCCATATTTTTGATCCGCATCAGCTAAAATGGCTCGAATATCTTCCCATTTTGTATCAAGCTCTTCAGCTACCATCATAGAAAGAGTTGTAAGAACACCTTGTCCCATTTCTGACTCTGCTACCGTTACGGTTACAATATTATTTTTATTAATTTCAAGCCAGACAGAGGGAGAAAATTCGCCGTTTTTCAGGCTTGATGATTTTGCACTTATATTTTGTGCTGGTAAACTTATTGCTAGTGTTAGACTTGCTCCCGCACTTATTTTTAAAAATTCACGCCTTGATATTTTATAACTCATAATGCATCTCCCTTCATACTTATTAGCGTTTGGGCTTTTTTAATTGCATTATTAATTCTTTGATATGTCCCGCAACGACATAAAACCTTATCCATTGCCTGCTCAATTTGGGATGGGGTGGCACTTGGGTTTTTATATAGTAAGGCTGCCGCAGCCATAATTTGTCCTGATTGGCAGTATCCACATTGTGGAACACTTTCCTCAAGCCAGGCTTTCTGAACGGGGTGACTGTTATCGGACGACAAGCCTTCAATGGTTGTTACATTAACACCATCAAGCGATGAAAAAGGAATGAGGCACGACTGAATGGCTTCACCATTGAGGTGTACAGTACATACACCACATTGGCCTATTCCACAGCCGTATTTAGTACCAAGTAATTTTAAATGATCTCTCAGTACCCATAAAAGGGGAATGTCGTTTGGTAAATCTAATGTAACTTCTTTACCATTAACCTGAAATGATTTTTTTGGCATCGAAGACGTTCCTTATATTGATTAAGAATATTATTTATAATCGTCCATCTACCTTAGAGCTATCGAGAAGATATTTAATATCATATAGGACATGATTATCATTGCCTAGCTGGTGTATTTTGTCTGCGCCCATTTCTTTAAATTCATCATGCGCTACAGCAACAAGAATACAGTCATAAGTATTATCGTCAGGAGAATCTAGTAACTCTAAATCATACTCGGTCATTGCTTCATCTTTATCAACCCAGGGGTCATAGATATCAACATTTGCACCAAATTCTTGCAGTTCTTCGACAATATCCACAATTCGTGTGTTGCGTAAGTCAGGGCAGTTTTCTTTAAATGCTAAACCTAAAATAAGTACTTTAGCATCGCTGATATGAATGCGTTTTTTAAGCATCAACTTTAATGCCTGCGCTACAACATATTCACCCATACCATCATTGAGTCTTCGACTTGCCTGAATAATTTCCGGGTTATAACCAAGTTCCTGCGCTTTGTGTGTGAGGTAATAAGGATCTATACCAATACAGTGACCACCGACTAAGCCGGGGCGAAAGGGCAGAAAATTCCACTTCGTACCGGAAGCTTTTAAAACTTCTTCTGTATCAATGCCTAAACGGCTAAAGATCATTGCAAACTCGTTAATTAATGCAATATTGACATCTCATTGAACATTTTCGATAACTATAGAGGCTTCAGCAACCTTGATGGAGCTTGCTTTATGTGTACCTGCTGTAATAATTGATTTATACAAGTCATCAACAAATTCTGCTATTTCAGGAGTAGAGCCTGAAGTGACTTTTAATATTGTTGTGACTCTATGCTCCTTGTCGCCGGGATTAATGCGTTCAGGGCTGTAACCGGCATAAAAATCCTGATTGAATTTTAATCCTGATTCTTTCTCTATAACCGGAATACAAACTTCTTCGGTTGCACCTGGATAGACAGTTGATTCGTAAATAATTATGCTGTTTTTAGAAATGATCTTACCGAGCATTTCACTAGCTTTTATTAAAGGAGTTAAATCAGGGTTTTTATTTTTATCGATGGGAGTAGGGACTGTAATTATAAAAACATTACAGTCTTTTAACTTATCTATGTCAGTAGTAAACGATAAATGTATCGCTTCTTTTAATTCTTCCGCTGAAGTTTCTAAGGTGTTATCTGTACCGGACTCTAATTCTTTAATTCGCGCTTTATTGATATCAAAACCGAGAACTTTATTTTTTTTTCCAAATTCTACCGCTAACGGCAAACCTACATAACCTAAACCGATTATTGCGAGACGAGCTTCTTGTAACGTCATTTCATCGTATCCTTACATACAGCGTCTAATACTATACCTGTATAAATCAGGTATAGCATAGATATTAATTATTCATTTGATTTTGTAAAAACTTGTTGTAAATCTGCCTTGTCGGTGTCAGTTTGTGATGCCGACTTTGGGCTTTCTTTTACGGCACTAGTACTACTTGTAGTGTCTTTAACAGGCTTTGGAGTTTCAGCAACTGTTTCCTTAGCCGGTTTAACCTGATTAGATGTATCTGCCTGTACCTTTTCAGGCTTACCTGTTTCAACCTGTTGTTTCTGAGGTTTAGGGGTTTCATGAAAAACAGGGGTATCTGATTTCTTTTTGACAGGTTTTGCCTGTTGAGAAACGGGGTTAGCTTTAGTCTGTTTAGTATTATCTTTGGACTCGGCTTTATTTGCCAGATTTTCATCAGAAGCTGCGGTTGTATTCTTATTTTGCGTTGCGGCTGTAGCCTCTTGCTGAACTGTATTGCTATTAGCATTGTCATTTTGATTGCGACCCCCACGACGACGTCCACCGCGTTTGCCCCGACGATTTTGAGATTGACCCTGATTGCTGTCTTTAGCATTGTCTTTATTGTCTTTCGCCTCTGGTGCTTTTTTAGCATGCTGCTTTTGTTTGTTTTCGG
>JALWRI010000133.1 GCA_026994225.1 Gammaproteobacteria bacterium
GTTCCAGCAATTTTCCCAGTGTTGACCATATCATGTAAATTGTTGTTTCTGATTGATAAATGGTGTGATGGATAATTAACAACAAGCTTACCTAAATTAGTAAACTCCATATTTTCAATAATTGTATAACTTGCCTCGATTTCCCATTTGCGTAAAACGATGGTTTGTTCATCTCCAATAACAAATACAGGAGCCTGCTCAGTACCATTTGCCACGAGTACATCATAACCAATGGGAGCAAAATCATAAGTTCCATGAATCTCTACTACCGAACCAGCAGGGACTGAACTCGGCAATCTTTGCAATGGATTATTTGGTGTTCCATACGGATAAGAGTTACTAGCATTAGGGTGATATTGGTCTATGTAATACCAACCGGCTACTTCTGTATCCCAAGGGTCTGGTCTTGTATAGTAATCAGAAAGTTGCTCATTTATACCAAATTCTGGAGCAGGAATACCAATTGGCGGTTGATAGTCTTGAGCATTTAAGCTTTGGCATGCTATCAAAAAACTGATAAAACTTACTATTGTTTTTACTTTCATTATTTTCCACATTTATATTTTAAAAAGTTAATTTTTTACTCAAAAGTGTACTCGAAAGAGTTCTTATAAATAATATCATTACCATAATTAGGTAATAGGTTGCCCCTTTCTAAAGCACCCATATCTGGTGCAGTGCCAAAATAATCATCATTGATATTAGGTAAATATTCTGCTGCATCTATAGCGTTACAACTACTGGTCAAAGAAATATGTTGGAAAGGAATTGCCAAAGGAGGAGGTCCTGGTATATTAAATTCTTCAAAACAGGAGTTTCTATCAATAACTATACCATTGAGCTCTTCAGCTGTTAAAGACTGAAAGTCACTTAAATGTGTCAATCTTTGTCCCCACTTGAAAGCATAGGTATAATTTCCCCAGTCAAATCCATCATAGTCCAAATCCGTCTTCCAATTAAGGGAAGAGTCACCACCATTTTCCCAGATGTATCTTGGTTGTACAGATATCCATAGGTTGTTTCTACTTTTCATATTCCTAAGCAGAATAGAACTAGAGCTTATTGGGCCGCTCCAAGCAACTAAGGTATTATGTGCCAGCAATACCCTATCTATACGAGTTCGTAGTTTCAGAGCATCTTCACCAGGAGCTGCCACCTGATTATAAAGCACATACCACGGTGCACCATCCATGGGCTGAAAACTTATACCATTATTAAATGCATTGGAAATTCTATTACGCCACACTCTAACATTATTATGACCATAATCCAGCTCGATACCATCATCTGTAGTGTCAAAAATTTCATTATTGAATATATCAACGTTGCTACGAGGATAAGATATGCCATCAGCAACTTTAGAAATAGTGTTATAGGCGACTGTATGTCCAGATGTTCTGTTTAGTTCAATTCCTTCTCCAGTAAAGTTAGAACCAGTGTTGGGATCATTATTGCCAACAATAGTGTTATTAACTATGTACCAGTTACTACCTCCTTGATTTAGATATATACACTTATTGCAGTTGAAAAAATAATTATTGGTCAATATTGCTCCAACAGGTCCTGGAGATGTCGTTAGCAATCCAAAGTCACTATTGCTTTCATCGTATTCAAAGTTTAAACCATCAAGCCAAATATAGTCGGCAGCGATACGAGCTTTATTAAGGACAACCCTCCCATCCCCTGCTGATTTCCAAACTATAGGGTTATTAAAAGAACCTGCCTTATTAAAGTAAACTTCTCCTGCTGTTCCATAATCCCCTGCATGAAGTAAAAAAATATCCCCAGCTTGGGCTTGGCTCTGAGCTGCTATAATGCCTTTAAATGGATTGGCAACAGTGCCATCACCACCACCAGTGCCTACAATTACGTGGTATTGGTTACCATTTGGAAGAGTTGGAATATTTCTAGTTGATTGGGTAATAACTTGACTTTGATTGCCGCCATCAGGGTCTGACAAAACCAGTGATATTTCATATTCAGTAGCTGGTTCTAAAAAGAAAATGCTACCAGCTAACATATTATAACCTTGAAAATCAACTCTAAAAAGAGCTTGTGCATCTTTCCAGCTATCCGTTCCAGTTTTTCTATATTTTACTTGAACAGAGGCATTATGATTATCGTCTCCTGTTATATCCCACTCCACACCAATAGAGTAAATAGTTGCATAATGTTCCAAAGTACCTGTTATGGTATTGTTTGCAGCTGTGACGATTTTACTAGCTGATAGCAATAGTAAAAGTAGATACAAATTTATAGAAAATCTATTTATCATATTAATCTCTTTATTACTCAAGTTCCGATATATACCTATAATCTGCACTATTCAAAGCTATCAATAAAAATCAAATCAGGCAGACTTGTATTTGTAACGGTATAACTACCATCAGAGCTAAAAGCCACTTGCCAGTCGGCAAAACTGACTTCGCTGTCTGATACCCTAGTTATATTAACAGGTGTTGAATTTCCTATTTCTAATACAACAAGGTATTC
>JALWRI010000134.1 GCA_026994225.1 Gammaproteobacteria bacterium
GCAACAACGTAAGCAAAAAGAAGCACAACAACGCAAAGAACAGCAAGAGAAAAAAAGACAACAACAAAAACAACAAGAAGCAGAAAGAAAACGTAAATTAGCGCAACAACGTAAGCAAAAAGAAGCACAACAACGCAAAGAACAGCAAGAGAAAAAATTACTCGAACAGCAGCGTATTAATGCCGAGCAAGCAAAGCAAGAAGCAATAGCAAAAAGACGTAACGCAAGGAAAGTAAAGCGGGAAATACAACGCTTTACAGTAATGATGCAACAGCAAATTACCCGTAGCTGGATACGCCCACATAATACCAGTAGTGGATTAAAATGTACGTTAGAAGTAAAAATAACCGCTACAGGTAGGGTAACTATGATCAGAATAATCGAAAGCAGTGGTAATGAGAGTTTTGATCGATCTGCAGAAATTGCAGTACGTAAAGCATCACCTTTACCCGTTCCTAAGAATCAGGATGCAGCAACCTTATTTCAGCAAGGATTTAAACTGATTTTTGCACCCGATGGATTATAAGCAAAAATAAGCGACAGGAAAGAATACATGATACAAGAAAAAATCACCCCTTTTTATCTATGGTTATTTATTGTGGTATTTAGTTATAGTTGGATTAATACACTCAAAGCAGAACAACTGACTGTCGTGATTACTAAAGGAGTAGAAGGTGCGTTACCAATAGCTATAGTCCCTTTTAAATGGCGAGCAAGTAGTACTTCGCCAATCAAAATAGATCAAATTCTACGTGCAGATTTACAACGTAGTGGAGAGTTTTCTATTTTATCTGGCTACCAATTACCCCAAAAGCCTCAAAATAAAAAAGCAATCAAATTTGATCTATGGCAAAATAAAGAAATAGATTATTTGGTGATTGGTGAGTTAAAACCCTTACCCAGACAACAATATGAAGTTGCTTTTCAGTTATTCGATGTGTATTCAAAGGAACGACTGATCGGATTACGCTTTAATTCCAGTAAAAAGAAATTACGTCGTGTTGCTCACCGGATAAGTAATTTAATTTATGAAACATTATTATCTGGAAAAAAAGGCGCATTTGATACTCGTATTGCTTATGTGAAGGCATTAAATAAAAAAGGGAAACGACAATATATTCTAGCGGTTGCAGATGCTGACGGATATAACGAACAAGTTGTGTTATCATCCACACAACCTATTATGTCTCCGAGTTGGTCGCCTGATGGACGATTTTTAGTCTATGTATCTTTTGAAAAAAGACGATCTATGATCTTTCAACAAGAATTACGCACAGGAAAACGGCGTAAACTAGCGGAGTATCAGGGTATTAATAGCGCACCACGTTGGTCACCAGATGGTAAACGTTTGGCTTTGGTACTTTCTAAAGATGGTAATAGTGAAATTTATATTATGCATTTAGCTAACCGTAAACTACAGCGTATTACCTATAATTCAGCTATTGATACCGAACCTGCATGGTCGCCAGATGGTAAACAGCTTGCTTTTACCTCAGATCGTAGTGGTCGGCCACAAATTTATCAAGTCAAAGTGAATCAACAAGGGCGTGTTGATCGACCTCGGCGTATTACTTTTAACAAAGGGAATTATAATGCTCGTCCTAGTTATTCACCCGATGGTAAATATTTAGCAATGGTACATCGTACTAAAGGAAAATACCGTATAGCAACATTGGAATTAAAAAGTGGTTATTTTCTAGTATTGACCCAATCTAAAATGGATGAGAGTCCTAGTTTTGCTCCTAATAGTAAAATGCTTATCTATGCTACAGAAAAAGCAGGAAAAGGCGTATTAGAAGCCGTTGCAGTGGAAGGTCTGGCACCTCCACAACGCTTAAAATTACAGCAAGGTGATGTACGAGAACCTGCTTGGTCACCTTATCGTTAATCGTAAATTATATATTAAAAAATTGAGGGTATATCAATGAAATTATCTATTACACCTATTTTATGTTTAAGTATTTTGTTATTGACTGGCTGTGGTGAAAATGTAAAGGATACGTCTGATATGGCAAATCCTGATAGCATGGATAATGATAATAGTGCAACGGTACACGTGGGTACGGATGGGAGCGATCAAGTTGCTACAGCACAAAATATGGATGATGTTGCCAATGCGAGTGGTATTAACATGGATAGCAGTATTCCAGGTGGTAATCCACTCAATGATCCTAATAGTATCTTATCACAACGCATTATTTATTTTGATTTTGATAGTAGCCATGTGACAGAAGAAGCAAGAGCGATTATCAGTGCCCATGCAGAATATTTGTCATCACACCCGGAACAACAAGTTATCTTGGAAGGACATTGTGATGAAAGAGGCACTCGGGATTATAATTTATCTTTGGGTGAAAAACGAGCCATTGCCGTTGCTGAAATAATGAAGTTACAAGGCGTTGCTGTAGAACAAATTCAGGTAGTGAGTTATGGTGAGGAACGTCCCATTGCATTAGGACATGATGAAGAAAGTTGGAAAGCAAATCGTCGGGTTGAAGTCTTATATCAAATGCATTAAATGATGTATTACTGCACTAGACAATTTCTTACAACGGTATCCAGAAAGTGATAAGGCAGAAGATGCCCAATATTGGCTTGCGGAAGCCTATTTTACACAACAACAATATAATAAGGCATTAACGGCATATCAACAGTTATTATATCGTTATCAAAAAAGTAAAAAACGAGCTGAAGCAATATTAAAATCAGCACAATGTTATTATGCTTTAAAACGTTATCAAAAGGCACAACAACAACTCCAGGATTTATTACGACAATTTTCTGGTTCAATGGCGGCTGAACAGGGAATTCAATTACTAAAAAAAATTAAGTTATTGAATTTGCAATAATTTAATTTGTGGCATAAATTTTGCATGATAGTTAGTAATCCTACAACAGATTACGGAATTTTGTCATGCAAAGGTCTACAATTTATCTATTATCTTTTCTTTTTTTATTTACCTCTACGGTTTATGCCGAACGTATTAAAGATTTAACCTCTATTTATGGCGTACGTAGTAACCAGCTAGTTGGCTATGGTTTAGTTGTAGGACTAGATGGGAGTGGTGATCAAAGTGCGCCATTTACTGAACAAAGCATGAAAAATATGTTGCGTCAGTTAGGTATTTCTCTTCCTCCAGGTACTAAAATGCCACTAAAAAATGTTGCAGCCGTATCATTAAGTGCAGAATTACCGCCTTTTGCTAAACCAGGTCAAAAAATTGACGTGACTGTTTCATCTATTGCGAATGCTAAAAGTTTACGAGGGGGAACGTTATTAATGTCCCCTTTGAAAGGAGCTGATCGCAAGGTATATGCGCTAGCGCAAGGAAATCTTATCGTAGGAGGATTAGGCATTAGTGCTGATGATGGATCTAAAATTACTATTAATATTCCGAGTGTTGGGCGTATTCCCGATGGGGCTACAGTAGAAAGAATGGTTGCTAATCCCTTTGCACAAGGGGATTTTATTACGTTAAATTTACATCAAGCAGATTTTACTACTGCACATCGCTTAGCTGATATTATCAATGAAACCTTTGGCAAAGGGACAGCACAAGAAATGGATGCTATTTCTGTTCGGGTTAGAGCACCACTGAAAGTATCACAACGGGTATCTTTTGTATCGGTATTAGAAAATTTACAGGTTTTACCCGCAGAGGCACCAGCTAAAGTGATTGTTAATTCTCGTACTGGAACGGTAGTGATTGGACAAAATGTAAGAGTAAGTCCCGCTGCTGTATCACATGGAAATTTAATCGTTACGATAACCAATACCCCGCAAGTAAGCCAACCAGATGCTTTATCCGAAGGTGAAACAGTAGTAACACCCCAATCAGATATTGCAGTGGAGAAAGAAGATAACAAAATGTTTTTATTTAACCCTGGCGTTTCATTAGATGAAATTGTTAAATCTATTAATAAAGTGGGAGTTGGGCCAGGTGATTTGGTTGCAATATTAGAAGCATTAAAATCAGTGGGAGCATTAAAAGCAGAATTAATTGTGATTTAAAGGGAATAGGGTACAAAAAAAATAACTCAAAAACGTACCAGGAGTAAATATTATGAGTTTGGCAACAGCAAAAGCACAAGTCTATAGTGATTTAAATGGTCTTTCTGGTTTAAGGCAGATGGCTCGGACAGATAAAGATGCGGCATTAAAAGAAGTTGCGAAACAATTTGAAGGGATTTTTATTAATATGATGTTAAAAAGTATGCGTCAGGCTAATTTTGGTGATCCACTTTTTGATAGTAATAATTCTCAAATGTATCAGGACTTATATGATCAGCAGTTATCTTTACATCTTGGGCAAGGTGGAGGATTGGGCTTGGCTGAATCATTAGTTAGACAGTTAGGAAGTAGTCAAACAGCAACAACGACTTCCCCCATATTGAAGATGCCAGAAACCAGAATTCAAGCAAGAAATGTTGCCAATAACAGGATGGAAGAGTTAGAAAAAGAGGGGGCTGTCAGGAAAAAAGAAGATTTAGAGACTAGCACAACATCCTCAGTGATTAAAGCGCAGCAGTTAGCATTTTTATCACAATATGATGATGCCTTAGTCACTGAAGCAGGGAAAGCACTGCATGATTTAACTCAGGAAGTAAAACAGCAAAGAGTAGAACAACAAGCTAAGCTACCATCTAGCTCGGAAACTCCTGCTACCACCATAAGAGAAAAAATAGATTTTTCTAGTGCTGAAAAATTTGTTAAAAGTTTGTTACCCTTAGCAAAACAACATGCCAAGGGTTTACCCATTGATGCAGAAGTATTGTTAGCACAAGCTGCACTGGAAACGGGTTGGGGAAAAGCGATTATTGCTCAAAAAGGAGGAGCAAGCAGTTATAATTTATTTAATATTAAAGCAGATAAACGTTGGTCGGGAGAGAAAGCAGTTATTTCAACGTTAGAATATGAGCAAGGGATAGCGGTAAAGAAAAAAGCAGCATTTCGTGTTTATCATTCATTTTCTGAAAGTTTTGCTGATTATGTACAATTTTTACGTAATAACTCACGTTATGCGGATGCGCTACAAGAAACCTCAGCAAAAGGATATTTACATGCGTTACAAAAAGCAGGCTATGCGACTGATCCGTACTATGCCCAAAAAATTCTACGGGTTGTAGATAAAACGCAGGAATTAGCAGGAGGACAATGATATGGCAGGGTTATTAAATATTGGTACCTCCTCATTGTTATTGGCACAAAAGCAGTTAAAAACGGTTGGGCATAATATTACCAATGTCAATACCGAAGGATATAGCCGCCAACGGGTTGAACAAGAAACCAATATTCCAGAATTTTTGGGGAGTGGCGTAATTGGAACAGGTGCTCACTCTGCAACCACTGCACGTATGTTTGATCAGTTTGTTACCAATCAACTACGTAGTGCTACCTCCGGTTATAATCAATTTGATACGTATTTGAGTTTTGCTAAACAAGTTGATGGCTTGTTAGCTGATGAAAGCACCGGATTATCCCCCTCTATGCAACAATTTTTTGATTCTCTACAAGGAGTAACCGATGATCCTTCTTCTTTGCCTGCACGGGAAGTTTTAATTAATGATAGTAATGCCTTGGTGGAGCGGTTTCAGAATTTATATAGTCGCTTAGATGAATTACAAGGTGGGGCAAATTTAGAAATATCTGGCACAGTGGATGAATTAAATGGTTTCTCGAAAGCGGTTGCTGACTTGAATGCAGAAATATTAAAAACTGAGGTATTGAGCAGTGGACAACCTGTTAATGATCTACGGGATAGACGAGATGAATTAGTACGGAAAATTTCAGAAAAAGTGAATGTAACAGTGATCGAGCAAGATTCAGGTAGTTTAAATGTCTTTATGGGAAATGGGCAAGCATTAGTAGTAGATAGTTATGCGACACAATTAGCCGCTCAAAAAGATACCTTAGGTACGCAGCAGTTAAAAGTAGCAATACAAAGTCCAACAGGTGTTGCTATTGATATTACTAAAGATATTAAAGGAGGCAGTTTAGGAGGGACACTAAATTTTGTCAGTGAAGTATTGCAACCTGCCAAAAATTATTTAGGCTTAACAGCAATAGGATTAGCACAAACTTTTAATGAACAACATCGTTTGGGATTAGATCTCAATGATAATTTAGGACAAAATTATTTTAATGAGTCTGCTATTAGCTTTAATTCAGATAGTGAAAATAAGGGAACAGGTTCTATTTCTGCAGTGTATACAGTCAATGGTTTAGCTGATATTCAACCCAGTGATTATACCTTGCGCTCTGTAGATGGCGGTGCGAATTATGTATTAACACGTCAATCCGATAATCTACAAACAAATATTACTGCGGGTGGTTCACCGTTTACATTAAGTGTTGATGGAATGGATATTACGATTAATGCCGGGGCAGTGGCTGGTGATGAATTTTTAATTCAACCTGTCAATTATGCGGCTCGGGAAATAGATTTATTAGTAAAAGATGCCAGTGAAGTGGCAGCCGCTGGAGCAGCCCGTTCTTTTATTGATAATAATAATTTTGGTCAAGGAGAAATTACTCCCCCTATCCTGATTGCAGATACCACTGATCCCAATTACTTGGCACCTACTGATCCCAATTATTTACAACCTTTTAATATTGTCTTTACAGTCAGTGGAGCAGGTGTTGCGCCGGTTGCAGATCAATATAGTATTAATGGTGGTGCAGTACAGCCTTATACCAGTGGGACAGATATTGATTTTAACGGTGTACGGGTACAAATTTCTAAAGAAGTGTACTCGGGGGATAGCTTTCGTGTTGAACGTAATAATGGAGGAGTGAGTGATAGCCGTAATGCTCTGGCTTTAAGTCGGTTACAATCGACCAAGTTATTAATGAGTAATGATGCAGATTATCAAAGTTTATATGCTAAAGGTATTTCTTTAGTAGGAGGTAGAACACATAGTGCGGATATTAATTATGAAGCACAACGGGTAGTATTAGATGAAACGAGTGCAAAAAGGGAAGAAGTATCTGGAGTCAATCTGGATGAAGAAGCCGCAAAATTATTAAGTTTTCAACAAGTTTATCAAGCCTCAGCACAAATTATTACTGCATCCAATACTATTTTTCAAAGTTTACTCAATGCAGTGCAATAAAGAGGAGAATAGGGAGAGAACGTTATGCGTATATCTACTTACCAAATTAACCAATCTTCTGTAGGTTCTATCTTAAATAAGCAGGCAGAATTAAGTGAAGCACAGAAAAAAGTGAGTTCAGGGTTAAAATTTCTTAACCCTTCCGATGATCCGACTGCCAGTGCAAGAGTAATTGATTTAGAACAAAGTCGAAAAACCACAGAACAATATCAGTTTAATGCAGATGCCGCAAATACTCGTTTACGTTTAAGTGAAATTACTTTGGGTAATGTAGTAAATCAAATGCAACGTTTTAGAGAAATTGTCATACAAGCGAATAACGGTATTCAAACGGATACAGATAGACGTTTATTAGCAGTAGAAAGTCGTGAAATTTTTGATAATATACTCGGTTTATCTAATACTATAGATAGTAATGAAAATTATTTATTTTCTGGCTATCAGGGGAATAGTAAACCTTTTTTTCAAAATGCAAATGGTTCAGTAACCTATACAGGTGATGATGGACAACGCTTTTTACAAGTAGGGGGAGATTATCGAGTACCCGACACGGATCCAGGTTCAGATATATTTATGAATATTCGTAATGCTGAAGGGATCTATACGGTTGATGGGAACAATAATAGTGGTACCGGCGTGATTGAACCTGGACGGATTGTTGATAATGATGCGTATCAGGGGCATACCTATACCTTAGATTTTACTGCGGGTACAGCAGGGGTTGCATATACGGTAACAGATAATACCACCGGAGCGATTGTTACCCCATTAACTGATTATACTGGGGGAACAGAAATCAGTTTTGATGGGGTTAGTACCTCTATTACTGGTAATCCGGCAGTAGGGGATCAATTTATCGTAGAACCAAGTCGTTATCAAAGTTTATTTACCACGATGCAAAATTTTATTGATGGGCTGGAAACATTACCTGTCAATAGTGAGGTATCTCGTTCTAAGTTTGAAAATTTATCAGGGAGAACACTAGAAGCGACAGATAAAGCAATGGAAAATATTTCTGGTACGGAAGCATCTATTGGAGCAAGATTAAGTGCCATTGAAAGACAAAAAGGGATTAATGAGGATTATATTTTACAGGCAAAAACAACGTTGTCGCAAATTAGAGATCTGGATTATGCTGAAGGTATTACCGATTTAACCCAACGCATTACTGCATTAGAAGCTGCACAACAATCGCACGTTAAGATACAAGGTCTGTCTTTATTTAATTATCTATAAATCAGGCTTTATCATTAAATAATAATCCTTGTGCTTCAGATAAATGTTGTGCAATTTCGAGTAAGTTTTCTGATGGTAATTGTCGTACTACCGTCCCATCACTTTCATCTAACACCTTAATAATCGGTGTTTCACTTTCCTCATCAATGGTAAAGGACAAAGAACGTTGAAAACTTTTAATATACTCATTAATATTTTTAATCGCTTCTTTTACCTGTTCCGTAAGTACTTCTGGATCAGAAGAAGTTGCCGTTTTTTTAAGCTGTTGCGCTAATGTTTTTTGTAAGTTATTTGATTTTTCAGAATCTTCAGCATTTCTCTCTGTTATGCGTTGTTGTAGCTGCTTTTGATCAACACTTTTGTCAGTCTTATCTACTTGTGTATTAGGACGGACTGTATTAGTACTGTCCTGCGTTGCTTGCACCGGAGCAGTTTGTCCAGAGGGTGTAACGGGCACAGCATAAGCACTGTTATTGACAGATTCAGTATTAATAGACATAGTTAAACTCCTTTTTTAATAGTATATATCAAAGCAGATTAATTTGCTTTAATCGGGGTTTTGTTATGGTTAATACTAGACCACCAAATCAATCTCCTGGAGGGTATCTGTAGTTCCGTCTTCTCGTATAAACACACTGCTTGATCTCACTTACCCTAACGTTTGATTGTTAGTATCTTTCAAGGCAAAGGAAGTGTCAATATTTCCAAGATAGATAGCACCAATATTTTTATCACCGAGGGCAAATAGTTGGTCATTGCCTTGCTCATCCTTAGTCCATATCCGTAATTTATCATAGATGGCATCATTTTCATCAATAAACTGATTACCATCTTGATCATAGCGTGCTAATTCCACAAACCCATTATTGCTTTGTGGACCAAATAATTCAGAGCCATCATTGATTTTACCGTCTTGATTTTTATCTAAGGATAAAAAACCACTCTCAGGAGAAACAAATGAAATTTGTTCTTCCATTCCGTCTGCATCTAAGTCAAAACGATATTTTGTATCGGTTAACTCTGCAGTATTACCATTAAAATTAATAACTAAGGGATCTATTTTTTCTACTTCTCCAGCACGAATTTGTAAGTGTTTTTCTTCTAAAAATTGACAGCTCATTTGCATCTCAATAGCAATATCAATACGTTTACCATCGGTGCTTTGGATATATCCTTGTGCAGAAAAAAGGGTTTGCTCTGTTTCAGTTGTTTTTTCATAATAATCATAGGCTAAACTAAATCCAGTAGAAGATGGGTTATTGCCATTTTCTGCTTTGGTGGTGGGAAGGTTTGAGGTAATATCATTTGTGTTTGCCTGGAAATCGGCAGCAGAAAAAAGTTTAAATTCTTTACCAGTAATAGATTTCACCATATTTTTAACAATTAATAAACGTATGTTGTCGGTTTCAGTTAAGGTATTACGAGTATTCAATACAATTATTCTTTTGATAGTATTGAATTATATTTAATAGTATAATATACTATATTTTATGAAGCTTAAAGATTATGCAAAACAGCATGGGATTAAATATAGAGCTGCCTGGAATCGTTATAAAGCTGGTAAAATCCCTAATGCTTTTAAAGATGA
>JALWRI010000135.1 GCA_026994225.1 Gammaproteobacteria bacterium
TTTTTAGAGTAAAAAGTAAAAAAACAGGTAAACGCATTACAAGAATAATCCGTATTAATACGATTAATAAATACAGTATGAAATTTACAATTAATGGCACAAGCAATGACAGGAAACTAGCTACTAACAAACCGATTAATGTAGTCGCTGAAGCAACTCTGATTAAATCTGCTCTAGTCACAAAAGTGGAATATGCTAATGGTTTTAATAAAAGACCAACGAGCACCAAAAATCTAAAAGAAATAAAAAATATTAGAAATAAAAATTATATATTCAAATACAATAATGACTATGAAATCTATAAAATCAAACTACCAACTAAATTTGTATTTAGGGTTATAAGACAAGATACAGGACAACGTGTAGATAAAATAATTAAAATAGACGTTGATAAATCAGTTATTGCCTTTAAGACTAAACAATTAAGGCTTATTGGTATTGGACAACGTGCTCCTATTAAGTTTAAGACTAAGCAACTAAGACTTATTGGAATTGGACAACGTGCTCCTATTAAGTTTAAGACTAAGCAACTAAGACTTATTGGAATCGGACAACGTGCTCCTATTAAATTTAAGACCGACCAATTAAAACTAATTGGGATCGGACAACGTGATCCTATTAAGTTTAAAACTGATCAACTAAGACTAATAGGAAAATAATTAACTTTATTGAATAATATAGAGGTCATATCATGATAAAAAAACTATTATCAAACAATAGCAATAAAACTAAATTATTAAAACTAGTAATTATATTTTCTATTTTCGAATTTATTACTACTAGTGCAATGGCATACCAAAATGATGCAAGATATGAAATAACCATTCCTATTAGGATAGAGAATTTATCTACAATAAAAGTGTCAAATAAAAGTACTCTTGATTTTTGGTGCAGATCAATCCATACTTTCAAAAAAGAATTAGGAATAAAATCCTCCTATTGTAGCCCTAAAACAAAAAATTATAGCAAAAAAAATAATACAATTAATATATCATGCATGGCTTATGATGCACTATTAAAAAAAATAAGTGATATAAATGCTAATATTTCTCGTGCTTTATATACACAAAGTTCGAATATTAACTATCCATTTGGACATAGTAAAGTTACTATCACTGGTAATACCGCTTTAACTCATGTGGTAGTTTCTCTAACTATTCCTTATAAAAATATTAAAAAATATCCCTATTATTTTTGTGTATTCTCTGACTTTGCTGGTACATATGGTGATAGAGGTTTTGGCTCGGATAGACCAAATATCCAAGAATCACTCAGTCGCTTACTTGTTTCTGGAAAACTCCCAACGGAATAAAGACTGTGTGTTTCCGTCCTATTACAGCTTGCACTAACCCAGCCCACGAACAGGAGGCGTTGGCTTGACAACGCAGTAATTCTATAAGTTGGGGGAAATACTGTTGTTAAGTCAACGACTCCTTTATTTGGTAAATTTTAAATCAACTATTTAAAAGTTCTTGGTATAACCCTGCGTCGTCAAGCCGACGGCTCCTTTTTTGTCAACCCATTGGATAGGAGGCGTTGGCTTGACAACGCAGGCATTCTTCAATCGGGGAGAACTCCGTCGTCAAGCCGACGGCTCCTTTTTTGTGAACTAACCATTCGTCACGAATTTTGCGATAACAGCAAATATTGTTTGCTATCTTTCACGCATGGGAAAGAAAGATATAATCAGCAAACACGTCCTCAAACATCTAGCCGCTGACATTGCTAATATTCTACTGCATCTGGATATTGATAATGACAGCGTAGAGCTATTGAGTACTGAACAACAACGTATAGAGCTTCGTCATGCCGACTTAGTGGCTCGCGTAAAGCAACGTAATACACAAGAGTCATTTATCCTGCATGTAGAAATCCAAAACAATAATGACAAACAAATGCCACTGCGGATGCTGCGGTATTTTACCGATATACAACTGGCTTATCCTGATGAACGTATCCACCAGTATCTAGTCTATATCGGCAAAGCAGTACTGAATATGCCTGATTGCTTCAAAGCAGGCGACTTCAATTATCGCTATCATATACTTGATATGCACACCGTAGATTGCCAACTGCTACTTGCTCAAGATACCCCTGATGCACTGGTATTAGCCATTTTATGCGATTTCAAAGAACGACCAGTGCAAGATGTGGTAAACTATATAGTAAAGCGACTACAGCAATTATTGAAAGATGATGAAAGCGGTTTCCGTAACTACTTTGAAATGTTAGAAACTCTATCTGAAAACCGCTCTCTCAAATCGAATATAGACGAGGCAAAAAACATGCTAAGTGAAATCGACATCAAAAAATTACCCTCATACAACTGGGGCTTGGAGCAAGGGCGAAAGCAAGAAGCCATTGAAATTGCTAAACAAATGCTGAGTTTTATGGATGATGAGAAAATCGCAAAGATCACAAAATTGCCTTATGAAACAATTAAGTCTTTGCGTAATTCTAAGCCTCATTAATCGATATTCTTTGGTA
>JALWRI010000136.1 GCA_026994225.1 Gammaproteobacteria bacterium
ACTTTGTCCAGAAGGTTAGAAATGCCTTCTTTGCACCAGAAACTTCAACAGGTTGAGTTATGAAATAGGTATAATTAGCTTTTACATCCACAACGGAGGAATAATCTGCAGGGATAATCCCCCCAGATCCCCCAGAACTTGAAGATGGCGGAGTGTAATCTATGTAGTACACGACCATTACATCGTCTATTGCTATATAATCATCGGTGTTCACGACTGTTATATTTATTGTATATGTAGATAAATCGTAGACTGATACAGGAATTGTAACAGAATAATACGCCTCATACCTATCGCCAGTACTAGATTGAACAGAGCCATCTAATACATCCTTGAAAGTCTCAAGCAATTGTCCATTTGCATAAACAGAAATTGTAGCATCGGGATAATAATTATTATCCCCATTCACACCAACCCAAAATCTTATTTCTGCTCCTTTTATAGTATAACTCCCAGGATAATGATATTTAAGAACATCACCTGGATATATCATATGTTCAAGATAAGCCCCCTTAGTATCTGTTTGTACTACCCAATATTTATCCGTCCAACCCAAACTTTGATCTTTATAGAAGTAATTTCCATCATTCGTAGACACCACAGTAAAACCACTCTGTGCCCATTTACCCAAGAATCCTGGGGTATTAGCATCATCTGGTGTTCCTGTTTTTCCTTCTTTAGCATAAGCTCTAAATCCATCAGAAAACACAACGGCCCCAAGACCTTGGATTGTGTTTGAGGCATATAAATTATCTCCTAAGCTGCTCTCATAAGAAGACATCGGTGCAGCTGCTCTAAGTCCACCTGTTGTTTGCTGAATGAGAAGTTGAATAAACATAGTAAATACTTGTTCTATAGCCACAGGATCGTCTTCAAATAACCCCATAGATACTCTCCCTTGAGATGAGTTTCCAATAGGGAATAAACGTCCATCCCAAGCATCCGGAGCCACAGAAATTGCCAAGAGATTATATGGAACTTTTAATAGTCCGCTTGATTGATATTTCTGATAATCCTGTACTACTCCACTTTCAATCTCACCTTTACCTGTGCCTGGTGCATAATCATATCTAGCCCCATTACTCGTACCATATGTATCATAGTTGCTCAAACCATCGGTCAAAACAAGTATACCACGAGTAGCATCTTCCCTATCGGGATTATCTGTAGAATATTTATCCATATAATAAACTGCCCAAGAAAGGGTATCATATAAGGGTGTTCCTCCACCAGCCTGAATGTCTTTCAGATCTGAAATAATAGTTTGTAAATTATCAGCAGTTACGTATGTAAATCCCATATATTCTTCAGGGTGACTATATCCATTAAAAGTGAAAACTGCAACCCTATCTTGCGGACCCAATTCCTTAACAGCATCGATTGCAGCCTGGATAGCTACATCAATTCTAGTATTTGATCTACCATCACCATTAACATCCCCAACAGTGGCGCCAGGCACTACACTATTCATACTACCAGAGGTATCTATTACAAATATTATATCAATAGGTTTTCTCTTATTTAATCTTGGTGCCTCGGGCATCCAGAATGCACTTGAAGCAGAATGATAAGCACCGCCAGTGAAATTAAGAACCTTGGTATCGTTTGTATAGAAAGTATTACCATCTTGGGTATACACTCCGTCACTATCGGTATCTCCGCTTAATGTCCAGTCCCAGTCACCCACCACATTGGTACTAACATCTCTCCGATTTATAAAGTCCAGAGGTGACTCCCCATTTATATCAAGCACTGTTGCCTCATGAATCCAGTTTCCAGCACCGTTTTCCATATTATCCCAGAAATAGTAAACTCTGACAGTTTTAATTGCTTCGTTGTTAAAATTGAATATTTCCTTACCGTTATAGGATGTTCCATTAAATACTGTCTCTTTAACTTCATTTAAAGGATCAACAATAACCCTTATATGCCTAGCCGCTCCTGCAAACATAGGGGTCCATTTTATTTCCACTTGAGCATAGCTATTACCAGGCACATACACGGTTTTACTTCCTATCCAATCGAAATCATCATAAAACCTCACAACAGCATTTGTACCCTCTGCACCATAATTGTAAACTTTTGTACGAAGCATATATGAGCGCCCAATTATAGGAGGTAGATTTGGAATATTTCCCCCATAAGTAATATTTATATCCGAGGTATAAGTGGCCAATTCAGGCATATTGGGTTTGTAACCAAACCAGTTAAACAATTTATAGAGCAATAGCGCCTCACCCTGATCTGCAGGAGCATACGGCTTAGCTATACTTTCATTTTTTAGACCAAATATACCTATAATGTTCTCTAAATTAAATGGAACTATGGCAAATTTACTTCCACTTCCTGTTATCTCCGATACTATTCCATAACCAGCAGAAGGAATGGAATTCTCGTATACTGCAGATAAATTTTCTAAATCGAAATAACCTGAAGTGACAGATTCGTAAGTCCTGAAAAGTGATTGGGCATCTG